>NZ_JBKBQM010000102.1:0-1571 GCF_046292685.1 Gemmobacter sp. | reverse complement strand
TCATGCCGCCATCAACGGCGGCCAAGGCCCGAGTGCGAAGATCCATGGAAAGTGGTTTGCCCATCCTGAACCCCAACATCTGCTCCGAGCAGACTGAATCACGCCTCGGCCCCGATGGGAATCCCCTCGCGATTCACGACGCTCGGGAACCGCTCTAGCGCAGGCCGAATTCGGCCAGCGCAGTGGCCAGGGCGGGCGGCAACACGTCGTCGGCGGCGCGGGTGGGCGGCAGGTCGCGCGGGGCCTCGGCGGCGGGCAGGTAGCGCCAGCCCTGGAAGGGGCGCCGGGGGGCGGGTTCGGTTCGGATCACTTCGGCGTCGAGGTGAATTGCGCAACGCAGGATACCATCGTCGCCCCGCACTTCCTCCAGCGCGACGATGCGCTGGCGTGCGAGGATCAGGCCCTTGAACACCCAGTAGAGCGATCCGCCGGCCAGGACTTCGGCCTCCCGTTTCGGCCACATGCGGGTGACATGCACCGCCCGGCCCGCCGGCCAGCGCCCGCGCTGACTGGCCTGCCAGGCCACCAGATCCTCGACCGCATCGGCGCCGACGCAAAGTTTCACCAGATGTATGCCGTCTGCCATGCCAGCCCCCGATTTTCGAGGGGCAGCATAGAGCCGCAGCCCGGATCGGCAAGGGCGGCCCCGGTCGGCGACAGGCGCCCGGCCGGGCGCCGATCACGCGGCAGCGGCGGCGGCCTGCAAGGCGCCATGGCGCCCGGCGCCGAGGATCCAGCCTTCGTCCTGCACGGTCGCTTCGGGGGCGCCGGGTGCCATCAGCGCCGGCAAGCCGCCTTCGGCGGCGACGCGCAGCACCGCCCTGGCCAGCAGGTCGACCTGTGCCGCATCGAGGCAGGGGTAGCGCGGCAGGGCCCGGGCCAGCACCGGCGCCAGCAAGGAGAAATAGACCTCGGCCACAACCAGGCGGGCGTTGGCGACGGGCTCGAACGGCCAGATGGCGACGGCGCCCGGGTGCGCCGCCCGCAACCGGTGCAGCACCGGAACGCAGGTCAGGGATTGCGCCCCCACCGCACCCGCCCCGGCAAGCTGGAACTGCGACTTCGGGTGCACCCGGCCGAAGGCGGCGGCCGCCTCGATCCGGCGGTGCCAGGCTAGGCCCGGCGGCAACGGCGGCCTCGTGCGCGGCAGGCCCGGGGTGCCGGCGCGGGTGCTATCGCCCCAGAACGGGCCGCCGCCGGCAAAGGCCCGGTTCGCCTCGGCGGCGACCTGCCGGTGGTTGCTGCCTTCGGGCCCGTCGGAAACCCGGGCGGCCAGCCAATCCCACACGGCCAGGGCGCGGGGGGTGCCCGTCAGCCCGGCGGCAAAGCCCGCCGGCCAGGCGAACCCGATGTCGATGCCCAGCAGCGTGCGACCGGGCAAGGCCAGCAGCGCCTGCAGCGCGCCCTGCGCCGCAGCGCGGGTCGGCAGGTTGACCGGCGGGCGCGCGCCCTCGCCGGCCAGCCCCAGCCAGATGGAATCCTTGCCGCGTTTCGGGCCGCGGGCCGAAGACCAGTCGAGCATGGCGACGCGATCGACCTTCATGGGCGGGCCGCGGCCAGCAGCGCCTCGG
>NZ_JBKBQM010000101.1:0-1933 GCF_046292685.1 Gemmobacter sp. | reverse complement strand
TCTTGCGCAGCGGATGCCGGGCGGGGATGCGCTCTTCAAGATCGACATAGCTGAACAGCGACCCGCTCGCCTCGTCCGTCCCGCGCATCATCACCCCCACCGTTGTCGTGCAAAGGGTGAAACATGTTCCTAACTCCGGGTCGAGGGCTGACTTCTTCAGCAGCCTGCTAGGCCCAAGGTCGCATTGGCGCGCGGGCGCGGGCGTGATTAACTCGGACCCATCCAAGGGAGGATTGCATGGCAAAGCTAACCATGACCGTGAACGGCCGCACGATGTCGGCCGAGGCCGAAGGGCGCACCCTTCTGTCCGATTTCCTGCGCGCCGGGCTGGGGCTGACCGGCACCCATGTCGGCTGCGACACCAGCCAGTGCGGCGCCTGCGTGGTGCATGTGGACGGGCTGGCGGTGAAAAGCTGCTCGGTGCTGGCGCATGACGTGGCCGGCGCCAGCGTGACCACCATCGAAGGCATGGCCAACCCCGACGGTTCGCTTTCCACCCTCCAGCAGGCATTCCAGGACCACCACGGGTTGCAATGCGGCTTCTGCACGCCGGGCATGGTGATGTCCGCCGCCGCGCTGCTGGCCGAAAACCCCAAACCCACCGAGGCCGAGGTGCGCCACTACCTCGAAGGCAACATCTGCCGCTGCACGGGCTATCACAACATCGTCAAGGCGGTGCTGGCGGCCAGCGGCCAGGACGTGAGCGACGTGGGCATCGCGGCCGAGTGACGGCCGCACCGGACAGCCAGCGGGGCAGGGCACCCCTGCCGCGAAACGCCATTCAAGGGAGGAAACCATGCCGAAAGACGGCATCGGCGCCAGCACCAAGCGGCGCGAGGACCTGCGGTTCCTGACCGGCAACGGCCGGTATACCGACGACATCAACCTGCGTGGGCAGCTCCACGCCTATTTCCTGCGCAGCCAGGTGGCGCATGGCCGGATCGACGCGATCCACACGGCGGATGCCGCGGCCATGCCCGGCGTGGTGCGCATCTTTACCGCGGCCGATTTCGCCGGCGTGGGCGGCCTGCCCTGCGGCTGGCAGGTGACCGACCGTTTCGGCAAGCCGATGCAGGAGCCCAAGCACCCCGTGCTGGCCGAAGGCAAGGTGCGCCATGTCGGCGACCCCATCGCCGTGGTGGTGGCCGAAACGCTGGAACAGGCCCGCGATGCCGCCGAGGCGATCGTGGTGGACATCCACGAACTGCCCGCCGTGCTGGACATGAAGGCGGCGCTGGCGCCCGATGCGCCCAAGGTGCATGACGACCTGAGCTCGAACCTGTGCTACGACTGGGGCTTCGTCGAGGACAACCGCGAGGCGGTGAACGAAGCGTTCAAGGCCGCGAAACATCACATCACGCTGGAACTGGTGAACAACCGTCTGGTCGCCAACCCGATGGAACCGCGCGTGGCGGTGGGCGACTACGACCCCTGGAACGACCAGTCCACGCTTTATACCACCAGCCAGAACCCGCATGTGATCCGCCTGCTGATGGGCGCCTTCGTGCTGGGCATCCCGGAACACAAGCTGCGCGTGGTGGCGCCGGACGTGGGCGGCGGCTTCGGGTCGAAGATCTACCACTATGCCGAAGAAGCCTTCTGCACCTTTGCCGCCCGGCAGCTGAAGCGCCCGGTGAAGTGGACGGCCAGCCGCTCCGAGGCCTTCATCTCGGATGCGCAAGGCCGCGACCATGTGACCAAGATGGAACTGGCGCTGGATGCGGACCTGAACTTTACCGCCATCCGCACCGAAACCTACGCCAACATGGGGGCCTACCTTTCCACCTTTGCGCCGTCGATCCCGACCTGGCTGCACGGCACGCTGATGGCGGGCAACTACCGCACACCGCTGATCTACGTGAACGTCAAGGCGGTGTTCACCAACACCGTGCCGGTCGATGCCTACCGCGGCGCCGGGCGCCCCGAGGCGACG
>NZ_JBKBQM010000100.1:0-2277 GCF_046292685.1 Gemmobacter sp. | reverse complement strand
CGACGAGGGGTGGCATCGGGCACCCATACCTCGCCTCGACCAGCACGACGCTCACCGCTGCCGCCCAAACAGAGGGAAAACTGTTCCGCCTCGTGGACTTCTTCAGCAGCCTGATAGACCTAGGCGCGTGCGCTTCGTCAGCCACAGGAAGAACATCAGGAACAGCGGTGCCGGAACGAAGATGGCGACTCAGATCGTGCTGATCGACACACGGTTGCCGAAGTCCAGCTGCCCCTTCAGCCAGGCGGACGCGGTCAGCGGGCGGGCCTCGATGCCGAAGATGGTCATGGCGATCTCTTGTAGCGAAAAAGAGATGCCGAAGGTGACCAGCAACGTTTCCAGCGGGCGCTTGTAAAGGTGGCGGATCACCAGCCGTTCCTTCGCCATGCCGGCCGCGAAGGTGGCAGCAAAGGCCTGCGACAGCGCGTCGAGGCCGAGGTCGGCCGCCTGCAAACTGCAAGGCATCGATGTACAGGCCGATCCGGTCCAGCGCGGCACGGGCGGCCGAGGTGACCGCCGGGTCGGGGTCGGAGTCGCTCAGCTGGAATTGCACCAGCACGGTGGCAATCAGGGCGCGCACCCCGGCGCCGTCGGGCGCCACGATCACCAGCGTGCCATCGGCCTTGCGCACCGCCAGTGCCCGGTCGGCCCGGGCCTCGAGGATTGCAGCCGCGCGCGGGTCGCCGCCGGCCGCAAGCGCCGCGATCACCGGCTTGATGGTCTGGCGCGAGGGATTTGCCACCGGGGCGCCGTTGGCCTCCGGCACCTCGGCGGCGGTCTGGGCCGGGGCCGGGGCGGGCATCCCCCACAAGGCAAGCGCCAGAAGGGCGGCAAGAACGGCGCGCATGCGGAACCTTCGGTCGGGTGAGGGACGGGGCAGCGGGGGGCGGCGGGGCTGGCCCCGCCGCCCGCGTCGGTCAATAGTTCGACTTGATCTGCACGAGGGTCTTGGTCTGCGTGTTGTACATGCCGCAACCGAGGCTGGCCCAGTCGGCCTCCAGCACCGCTGATTCCGGCAGTTAGTTCGTCCGGGCGTCGCCGAGCACCGGCGCGGTCTGGCTGATGATGTCGAACGGGCCGTCGGCCCGGATCTCGCCGATCAGCACCGGCTTGGTCAGGTGGTGGTTCGGCAGCATCTTGGCCACACCGCCGGTCAGGTTCGGCACTTCCAGCCCGCACATCGCGGTGCGCATAGCATCCACATCGGTGGTCCCGGCCTTTTCCACCGCCTGCACCCGCATGTTGAAGCCGACCACATGCGCTTCCATCGGGTCGTTGGTGACGCTCTTTGCACCGGCAAAGGTCTTCCACTTGGCGATGAACGCTGCGTTTTCCGGCGTGTCGGCCGACTGGAAGTCGTTCCAGGCTGCGAGGTGCCCCACCAGGTTGATGGTGTCGAGGCCCGAAAGCTCCTCCTCGCCGACCGAGAAGACCACCACCGGGGTGTCGTCGGCCGAAATGCCCGCCGCGGCCAGGTTCTTGTAGACCACGATGTTGGCATCGCCGATGATGGTGGCGATCACGCCCACCTTCTTGCCGTCGGCGCCCAGCGCCTTCACGTCGGCCACGATCTTGGCCAGTCGGAATGCCCCATGGGAGTATAGTTGACGAAGATGTCCGATTTCGGAATGCCCTTCGACACCAGAAAGGCTTCGAGAATGTTGTTCGTGCTGCGCGGATAGACCTAGTCGGTGCCCAGCAGCGCGAATTTCTGCACGCCCAGCTCCTGCAGGACGTAGACCGTAGCCGGAATGGCCTGCTGGTTGGGTGCCGCCCCGGTGTAGAACACGTTTTTCGAGCTTTCCTCGCCTTTGTGTTGCACCGGATAGAACAGCAGGCCGTTCAACTCCTCGATCACCGGCAGAACCGACTTGCGGCGGACCGACGTCCAGCAGCCGAACATCACGGCTACCTTGGATACCGTCAGCAGCTCGCGCGCCTTTTCGGCGAACAGCGGCCAGTCGGAGGCCGGGTCCACCACCACTGCCTCGAGCTGCTTGCCCAGCACGCCGCCCTTGGCGTTTTGCTCGGCGATCAGCATCGGCGTGGTGTCCATCAGTGTGGTTTCCGAAATCGCCATCGTGCCCGACAGCGAATGCAGCACGCTCACCTTGATGGTGTCCTGCGCCTGCGCGCCGGCCAGCCAGCATCCCTTTTAGCGCGTTTCCCGATCATTGTGGTTCATAGGCTGCTGCGGTGAAGAAGTTGGCGCTCTCCCCGGGGGTGATGAGATCGACGAGCCGTCCGATGGCGTCCCAGAGGGCCGCAACGGTTCGC
>NZ_JBKBQM010000099.1:0-2934 GCF_046292685.1 Gemmobacter sp. | reverse complement strand
GATCCGATGTTCGAGGCGAAGGTCACCGAGATCGTGGGGCTTTACCTCGACCCGCCAGAGCGCGCGGTGGTGCTATGCGTCGACGAAAAGTCCCAGATTCAGGCGCTCGACCGCACCCAGCCCGGGCTGCCGCTGAAAAAGGGGCGCGCGGCCACCATGACTCACGACTACAAGCGTCATGGCACCACCACGCTCTTCGCCGCGCTCGACGTGAAGTCGGGTCTGGTCATCGGGGAATGCATGCCGCGCCATCGGGCAAAGGAGTTCCTGACCTTCCTCCGCCGAATCGACCGGGCTGTGAAGAAACCCCGCGACATCCACCTCGTGCTCGACAACCACGCCACCCACAAGACGCCCGAGGTGCAGGCCTGGCTCGAGAAACATCCCCGCTTCAAGCTGCACTTCACGCCGACAAGCGCGTCCTGGATGAACCTGGTCGAGCGCTTTTTCGCCGAGATCACCGCGAAACGCATCCGTCGTGGCAGCTACTCCAGCGTCGACGATCTCGAAGGGGCGATTTACGACTACCTCGCGCAGCACAACACCAAGCCGAAGCCTTTCGTCTGGAGCAAGACCGCCGAAAATATCATAGCCCGCGAGCGCCGCGCACTTGATGCGCTCGATGAAATTAGGGGGAATCGGTAACAAGTGTCAGACTCGGAACACTAGCCGCCCCGCCGGCGGCAGGCGCGCATTTCGCCCCTCGCCGGCCCCGCGGCCCCCCTTGCGATTCTGCGCCGTTTTGCTTACGCGGGCGCATGACCCAGCATCAGCGCCTTCTCATCATCGACTTCGGTTCCCAGGTCACGCAACTGATCGCGCGCCGCCTGCGGGAACTGAACGTCTATTGCGAAATCCACCCGTTCAACCGGGTGGACGACGCCTTTCTGGCCGCCTTCGCCCCGCAGGCGGTGATCCTGTCGGGCGGCCCGGCCTCGGTCTATGCGACAGGCGCGCCGATGCCGCCGATGGCGGTGTTTTCGCTGGGCGTGCCGGTGCTGGGCATCTGCTATGGCCAGCAGGTGATGATGCACGTGCTGGGCGGCAAGGTCGAAGGCGGGCACGGCACCGCCGAATTCGGCCGCGCCTTCGTCACCCCCACCGACGCCCGCCTGCCCTTGCTGGACGGCTGGTTCGAGGCCGGCCCCGAACAGGTCTGGATGTCGCACGGCGACCATGTGTCGAAACTGGCGCCGGGGTTCAAGGTGTTCGGCACCTCGCCCAACGCGCCTTACGCCATCACCGCCGACCCCGCCCGCCGCTTTTTCGCCGTGCAGTTCCACCCCGAGGTGCACCACACCCCCAAGGGCGCGAAACTCTATGAAAACTTCGTGCGGCTGGCGGGCTTTGCCGGCGACTGGACGATGGGCGCCTACCGCGAGGAAGCCATCCGCAAGATCCGCGATCAGGTCGGCGATGCACGCGTGATCTGCGGGCTTTCGGGCGGCGTGGACAGCTCGGTTGCCGCCGTGCTCATCCACGAGGCCATCGGCGACCAGCTCACCTGCGTCTTCGTCGATCACGGCCTGCTGCGGCTGGGCGAGGCGGAACAGGTCGTCACCATGTTCCGCGACACCTACAACATCCCGCTGATCCACGCCGACGAATCCGACCTGTTCCTCGGCGCGCTCGAAGGCGTCTCCGACCCCGAGGTGAAACGCAAGACCATCGGCCGGCTGTTCGTCGAGGTGTTCGAGAAACACGCCAAATCCGTGGGCGGCGCCACCTTCCTGGCGCAAGGCACGCTCTATCCCGACGTGATCGAAAGCGTCAGCTTCTCGGGCGGTCCCTCGGTCACGATCAAGAGCCACCACAACGTCGGCGGCCTGCCCGAAAAGATGGGCATGAAGCTGGTGGAACCCTTGCGCGAACTGTTCAAGGACGAGGTGCGCGCCTTGGGCCGCGAACTCGGCCTGCCAGAGCCGTTCATCCGCCGCCACCCCTTCCCCGGCCCGGGCCTCGCCATCCGCTGCCCCGGCGAGATCACGCGCGAAAAGCTCGACATCCTGCGCCGGGCCGATGCGGTCTATCTCGACCAGATCCGCAAGCACGGGCTTTACGACGAGATCTGGCAGGCCTTCGCCGCCATCCTGCCGATGCGCACCGTCGGCGTGATGGGCGACGGGCGCACCTACGACTACGCCCTGGCCTTGCGCGCGGTCACCTCGGTCGATGGCATGACCGCCGACTACTACCCCTTCAGCCACGACTTCCTCGGCGAAACCGCCACGCGCATCATCAACGAGGTCAAGGGCATCAACCGGGTGTTCTACGACTGCACCTCCAAACCCCCGGGCACGATCGAGCTGGAATGACCCTGACCATCCGCCCCCTGCGCGCAGGCGACGAAGCCGCCTGGCGCCGGCTCTGGGCCGGGTATCTTGCGTTCTACGACACCACCTTGCCCGAAACCGTCTAAGCCACCACCTTCGCCCGCCTGCTCGACCCCGCCCGCCCGCAGCAGAACGCGCTGGTGGCCGAACAGGGCGGGCAGCTGGTGGGCCTCGTGCACTACATCTTCCACGCCCACAACTGGCGGGTCGAGGATGTGTGCTATCTGCAAGACCTCTACGTCGATCCCGCCGCCCGCGGCACCGGCGCAGGCCGCGCGCTGATCCGGGCGGTCTGCGCCGCCGCCGATGCCACCGGCACCCCTTCGGTCCACGGGCTGACCCAAGGGGGTAATCTCCCCGTTTTTAACGGGGTGCATCCGTAGAACTTACGCGACCATTTTCAGTTTCATTGCGGGTGTGATGCCGCCGATGCCCAAGTTGGGGCGGTCGTTGTTGTAAGTCCATAGCCATTGCGTGGCCTGATCCTGAGCCTCCTCGATGCTTTCGATGATGTATTGATCCAGCCATTCGTGCCGAACCGTCCGGTTGTAGCGCTCGACATAGGCGTTCTGCTGCGGCTGTCCGGGTTGGATGTGCTGGA
>NZ_JBKBQM010000098.1:0-3004 GCF_046292685.1 Gemmobacter sp. | reverse complement strand
AGTGGCGGGGCAAGCCGGGCACGATCAGGGTCGACAATGGCCCCGAATACATCAGTGAAACGCTGCGAAAATGGGCTGAGAAGCATAAGATCACCATCCAGCACATCCAACCCGGCCAGCCGCAGCAGAACGCCTATGTCGAGCGCTACAACCGGACGGTTCGGCACGAATGGCTGGATCAATACATCATCGAAAGCATCGAGGAGGCTCAGGATCAAGCTACGCAATGGCTATGGACTTACAACAACGACCGCCCCAACATGGGCATCCGCGGCATCACACCCGCAATGAAACTGAAAATGGTCGCGTAAGTTCTACGGATGCACCCCGTTAAAAACGGGGAGATTACCCACGAACCAGCGGAACATCAGGTTATACTGCATCTGTTCCATCAACTGCCGCTCCGAGCGGACCGAAAACAGGATCTGGATCAGGCTCGCCCGGATCAACCGTTCCGGCGCGATCGAGGGCCGGCCAAAATCGGTGTAGAGCGCCTCGAACTCGGCATCGAGACTGGTCAGCGCCTCGTTGACCACCTGCCGGATCTTGCGCAGCGGGTGCCGCGCAGGGATGCGCTCTTCAAGATCGACATAGCTGAACAGCGACCCGCCCGCCTCGTCCGTCCCGCGCATCATCACCCCCACCGTTGTCGTGCAAAGGGTGAATCATGTTCCTAACTCCGGGTCGAGGGCTGACTTCTTCAGCAGCCTGTTGAACGTGTCACTTGCCCGAGGGATTCGCCTGCGTGCTTTGCACCCAACGGACCATCGGGAACAGGCGGCACCGGATGGCCGACCTCGCCTGCGGCAAGGATCGCGGTCGGAACCGCAAGGATCACGGGCCCGAAAACCTTGCCGTTCTCCGAAGCATCGCCCGCCACCGCCGCCGGATGGTCCGACATCATCGCCGGAACCACCATCGGCCAGAGGCGATGGCGCGGGGCTGCACGGTTTCGTGGCTTGACCCGGGCCCGCGGTCGGGGCAAGGCTGCGCCGCTTTCGAGGGGAGCCCCGCATGGCCAACCGCACCGCCCCGTTTTCCCGTCTGGAACGGATGATCGCCTGGCGTTACCTGCGCGGGATCGGCGCCGATGGCGGTGTCTCGGTCGTGACCTTCATCAGCCTCGCGGGCATCACGCTGGCGGTGTTCGCGCTGATTGCGACGCTGGCGGTGCGGTCGGGCTTTCGCACCGAGTTCGTCGATACCATCCTGGGCGCCAATGCGCATGTCACGGTCTATGCCAGCGCGCAGGCCGGGCAAACCGGGCGGATCGAACGCGGCATCGCCGATTACGAAGGCTGGGCCGAGCGGTTGTCGGCGGTGCCGGGGGTGGTGCGCGCCGCCCCGCTGGTGCGCGGGCAGGTGATGGTGGCGGCGCAGGGGCGCAATGCGGGGGCCGAGGTTTACGGCATCACGCTGGAAAACCTGCGCGGAATCCCGCGCGTGGCCGGCGACCAGGCGCAGATCGCGGGCGACATCGCGCGCTTCGATCAGGGCATCGCCATCGGCTCGGCGCTGGCGCGCGAGCTGGGGGTGATGGTGGGCGACCGGATCCGGCTGATTTCGCCCGACGGGGTGCGCACGGCCTTCGGCACCAGCCCGCGCATCAATGCCTATGAGGTGGTGGCGATCTTTACCGCCGGGCGCTGGGACATCGACCGCACGCGCATCTACATGCCCTTTGCCGAGGCGCAGTCCTATTTCAACCGCGAAGGCCTGGCCGACGAGATCGAGGTGATGGTGCGCGACCCGGAAGGGGTCGACGACATGGCCCTGGCGCTGATGCAGGCGGCGGGCGACCGGGCGCTGGTCTGGACCTGGCGCGATGCCTCGGGGTCGTTCCTGCGGGCGCTGACGGTCGAGGACAACGTGATGTTCGTCATCCTGTCGATCCTGGTGCTGATCGCCTCGCTCAACATCATTGCGGGGCTCATCATGCTGGTGCGCACCAAGGGGCGGGCCATCGGGATATTGCGCACGATGGGGCTGACCGAAGGCGCGGTGATGCGGGTGTTCTTTCTGTGCGGGGCGGCGACCGGGGTGGCGGGCACGCTGGCGGGCATCGGGCTGGGGGTGTTGTTCGTGCAGAACATCGACTTCGTGTTCCGGGTGGTGAACGGCATCGGGCAAGGCGGGGTGTGGGATCCGCAGGTGCGCGGCATCTATGCGCTGCCGGCGGAATTGCGGCTGGTCGATGTGCTGAAGGCGGCGGGCCTGTCGCTGGGGCTGTCGTTCGGGGTGACGATCCTGCCGGCGATGCGTGCAGCACGGATGAACCCGGTGGAGGCCTTGCGCCATGAGTGACACGGTGCTGCGGCTGGAAGGCATCGAAAAGACCTACAACCCCGGCACGCCGGCCGCGGTGCCGGTGCTGCGCGGTGCCTCGCTGCGGCTCGTGCGCGGCGAGGTGGTGGCGCTGGTGGCGCCTTCGGGGTCGGGCAAGTCCACGCTGCTGCATGTGGCGGGGCTTCTGGACAGCGCCGATGCGGGGGTGGTGGAAATCGCCGGCCGCGATGCCGGGCGCCTGCCCGACCGGGCGCGCACCGCGATCCGCCGGGCCGAGGTGGGGTTCGTCTACCAGTTCCACCACCTGTTGCCCGAGTTTACCGCCGCCGAGAACGTGATGCTGCCGCAGATGGCCGAGGGCGTGGCGCCGGCGGCGGCGCGCGCCCGGGCGCTGGACCTGCTGGGCCGCGTGGGCCTCGGGGCGCGCGCCGGGCACCGCCCCGCGCGGCTGTCGGGCGGCGAGGCGCAGCGCGTGGCCTTTTGCCGGGCGCTTGCCAACGGGCCTAAGCTGCTGCTGGCCGACGAGCCGACCGGCAACCTCGACCCCGGCACGGCCGACCAGGTGTTTGCGGTGCTGATGCAGGTGGTGCGCGAAACCGGCCTGTCGGCGCTGATCGCCACGCACAACATGGATCTGGCCGCCCGCATGGACCGGGTGGTGCGGCTGGAGGCCGGGCGGATCGTGGCGCGAGGTTGAGCCGCCGGCGCCCCCCCCCCC
>NZ_JBKBQM010000097.1:0-3983 GCF_046292685.1 Gemmobacter sp. | reverse complement strand
GACGACGAGGGGTGGCATCGGGCACCCATACCTCGCCTCGACCAGCACGACGCTCACCGCTGCCGCCCAAACAGAGGGAAAACTGTTCCGCCTCGTGGACTTCTTCAGCAGCCTGTTAGGGAGGCACGTCCCCGAAGGGTTCGGGGGCCAAGTCTCCGCGACCTTGTCAAAACGGACACATCTCATGCGACTTCTGCCCGGCATCCTTGCCATGGGGGCCATCGTTCTGGCCTCGAACATCCTGGTGCAGTTTCTGGCCGGCCCCTGGCTGACCTGGGGCGCCTTTACCTATCCCTTCGCCTTCCTGGTCACCGATCTGACCAACCGGCTTTACGGCGCGCAGGCGGCGCGGCGCGTGGTGCTGGCGGGTTTTGCCGTGGGGCTGGCCTGCTCGGCCGTCGGCACGCAGATCATGGGCGAGTTCGGGCCGCTGGTGACCACCCGCATCGCCCTGGGGTCGGCGCTGGCCTTCCTGACGGCGCAGATGGTCGATGTTGCCGTATTCGACCGGCTGCGGGCGGGCGCCTGGTGGCGCGCGCCGCTGCTGTCGTCGCTTGTCGGGTCGGCTCTGGACACGGCGCTGTTCTTTACCATCGCGTTTTCGGCGGCGCTGAGCGTGCTGGAACCGGGCAATGACGTGGGCTGGGCCAACGAAACCCTGCCCCTGCTGGGCCTGGGCCCGATGGCGCCGCTGTGGGTTTCGCTGGCGGTCGCGGACTTTGGAGTCAAGCTTGCCCTGGCGATGATCGCTCTGGCGCCCTTTCGCCTGTTTTTGCGGCACCGCCACCCAGAGGTTGCGTAAAAACATTTGACAGACCCAAGATTTGTGGCAGCCTGATCCCAACGGCAACGCAATGAAAGGAGGTGGTCCAGTGTCGAGAGTGATATTGGAGAGAGGTGTCGGGACAGTCAGGGGGGCCGTGGCCTGAGGGCAACCCCGAGGGCTGATAGCCCTGGCTGGGCCGGTTGTCGCCAAATGCCCTAACCGGACCATCTCCGTAGATCTCGGAAAGGGTTGCGCCCGCGCGCAACCCTTTCTCTTTCCCCCCCCCTTTTCTTTCCCGGCGCGCCGGTTCACTCTGCCGCCATGCCGCTTCGCCCCCGCTTCTGGGATACGCTCCCGCTTGCCGACCTGACCCCCGAGGAATGGGAGGCCTTGTGCGACGGGTGCGGCAAGTGCTGCCTGCAAAAGCTGGAATACGAGGACAACGGCGAGGTCGCCTTTACCCGCGTGGCCTGCCACCTGCTCGACGGGCACAGTTGCCGCTGCACGCGCTATGAAACGCGCCACCAATTCGTGCCCGATTGCGTCACGCTCAGCCCGGAACGCTTGCCCGAGGTGGCCTATTGGCTGCCGCGCACCTGCGCCTATCGGCTGCGGCACGAAGGCCGAAAGCTGCCGCGCTGGCACCCCCTGCGCAGCGGAGACCCCGAATCGGTGCATGCGGCCGGGGCCTCGGTCCGGGGCTGGACGATCCCGGAAACCGAGGTCGGAGAAGATGATTGGGAAGATCACATCATCGCGGAGAAACCCTGACATGTTCTTTGCCTCCGACAATGGCGCCCCCTGCCCGCCGCAGGTCATGGACGCGCTGATGCAGGCCAACCAGGGCCCGGCGATGCCCTATGGCAACGATCCGGCCACCACACGCGCGGTGCAGGCTGTCCGCGATACGCTGGAGGCGCCCGAGGCGGCGGTGTTTTTCGTCGCCACCGGCACTGCGGCCAATGCGCTGGCGCTGGCCACGCTGTGCCCGCCCTGGGGGGCGGTGTTCTGCCACGAAGGCGCGCATGTGCAGCAGGACGAATGCGGGGCGCCCGAGTTCTATTCCGGGGCCAAGCTGCTGACCGTGGCCGGCGATCATGGCCGGATGGCGCCGGCGGCACTGGACGCGGCGATCCGGGGCCAGGGCGTGCGGGTGGTGCATTCGGTGCAGCCCGGCGCCGTGACCCTGACCGACGTGACCGAGGCCGGCACCCTCTACACCCCCGACCAGATCGCAGCCCTTGCCCGCGTGGCGCATGCGCACGGGTTGCCGCTGCACCTGGACGGCGCGCGCTTTGCCAATGCCGTCGCCGCCACCGGCGCCAGCCCCGCCGAACTGACCTGGAAGGCGGGGGTGGATGTGCTGTCGTTCGGCGGCACCAAGGGCGGGCTGATGGGGGCCGAAGCGGTGGTGTTCTTCGACCCCGCGCGCGCCTGGGAATTCGAGCTGCGGCGCAAGCGGGGCGGGCATCTGTTTTCCAAGAACCGCTACCTGGCCGCGCAGTTCGACGGCTGGTTGCAGGATGGCCTGTGGCTGGCCCTTGCGCGCCATGCCAACGCCATGAACGCCCGCCTGTCCCAAGGCCTTGCCGCCCTGCCCGGTTGCGCGCTGGTTCACCCGGCCGAAGCCAACATCACCTTTGCCACCCTGCCCGAAGCGGCGCATGCCCGGTTGAAGGCCGCAGGCGCACGCTATTACGACATGGGGCAGGGCCGCGCCCGGCTGGTGACCAGCTGGGTCACGACCGCAGCCGAAGTCGATGCGTTTCTGGCGGCGGCCGCCGGCTGAACCTCAGCCGTCGGTGCCTGTTCTGGCGGCCTTTTCGGCCGCCACGCTGGCCACGACGCCAGGCATGCGCAGCCGCAACCGCTTGATGCGGCGGGGCTCGGCATCGACCACCTCGAACTCGGCCCCGCTTTCGTGCGGCACGATTTCCCCCCGCGAAGGCACGCGGCCGGCGCGCAGATAGACGAGGCCGCCCAAGGTGTCGATCTCCTGGTCGTCCTCGCCCACGCGCAACGACTGGCCGATGGCGGCTTCGAATTCGTCCAGCGGCGCGGTGGCCTGCACGATCCAGACACCGGGTTTTTCCTGCGCCCACATCGCCGATTCTTCGGTATCGTGTTCGTCGGAAATGTCGCCCACGACGGTTTCGAGCAGATCCTCGATGGTGACCAGCCCGTCCACCCCGCCGTATTCGTCGATGACCAGCGCCATGTGGATGCGTTCGGTCTGCATCTTTTGCAGCAGCACCGTCAGCGGCATCGACGGTGGGGCATACAGCAGCGGGCGCAGCAGCTTGCGCAGGGAAAACTTGCCGTTCGCCCCGAAACCGTAGGTCAGCGCAAAATCCTTGAGCGTGACCACGCCTTGCGGATGGTCCAGCGAGCCCTTGTAGACCGGCAGCCGCGAAAACCCGTGTTCGCGGAACACCTCGGCCAGTTCCTCGCGCCCGATGGTGATGGGAACCGCGGTGATGTCCACCTTGGGAATCGCCACATCATCGACGCGCAGCCGACGCAGGTTGGAAATGCCGGGCAACGAAACCGGCGCCGCGGCCGGCGCAGACTGCGGATGTGCAATGGCCTCGGGCTCGGGGGCCAAGGCCGGTGCCTTGCGGAACAGGCGGCGGAAAAGCCCGCGCGGTCGGTCTGACGCGGGTTCGGCTGAAGGCGCGCCCTGCGCTGCCATCAAGCCATCGGTGGTACTGCCCATCGGTCCTTTCCGAAAAACCGGCGCGTCACGGCGCGCCACACGTCAATATGGGTTGGCGATGCCCAGTCTGGCAAGGGCGCGGACCTCGATTCCTTCCATCAGGGCGGCGTCTTCCTCGGTCATGTGGTCGTAGCCCAGCAGATGCAGCACCCCGTGGGCGATCAGGTGGGTCACGTGATGGGCAAAGGGCTTGCCCTGGGCGGCCGCCTCGGCCTGGCAGACCCCCCAGGCAATGGCGATATCGCCCAGTTCGGCAGGGTCGTCCGAATCACCCGGTTCGGGCAAGTCGGGCACCTCGCCCGGCGCCTCGGGGGCGCGGTCCTCCGACGGCCAGGACAACACGTTGGTCGGCTGGGGCTTGCCGCGGAAATCGGCATTCAGGCTGGCGATGCGGCCGTCGTCGCAGCCCATGACGCAAATCAGGAAGCCATCGGTGCCAAGCCCGAGTTCGGACAGCACCACCCGGGCCGCATCCTCGGCCAGGGAGTCGAGCCCCGCGGC
>NZ_JBKBQM010000096.1:0-4292 GCF_046292685.1 Gemmobacter sp. | reverse complement strand
CGGGGGGGGGGAGGCCCCGGGTCGGGCCCGGGGCGGGTTTGCTCAGGCGGCCTGGGCCAGGGCGGCGATTTCCACCCTGTAGGCCCATTCGATCCAGGGCATCAGGGCGGCGACATCGGCCTGTTCCACGGTGGAACCGCACCAGATGCGCAATCCGGGGGGGGCGTCACGATAGGCGCCGACGTCCAGCGCCACGCCTTCCTTTTCCAGCCGCTTGGCCACGGCCTTGGCAAAGGCGGCGCCGTCGGCGATGCGCGGGTCGGTGAACTTCAGGCAGACCGAGGTGGTCGAGGCCGTGGCCGGATCCTCGGCCAGGTTGGCGATCCAGTCGCGGCTGGCGCAGAATTCCCACACGGTTTTCGCATTCGCCTCGGCCCGGGCGATCAGCGCGGGCAGGCCGCCGATGGCCTTGGCCCATTTCAGCGCGACCAGGTAATCCTCGTTCGCCAGCATCGAGGGGGTGTTGATGGTTTCGCCGGCAAAGATGCCTTCGGAGACCTTGCCCTTGGAGGTCAGGCGGAAAATCTTGGGCAGCGGCCAGGCGGGGGTATAGGTTTCCAGCCGTTCCACCGCGCGGGGGGACAGCACCAGCATCCCGTGGGCGCCTTCACCGCCCAGCACCTTCTGCCACGAGAAGGTCACGACATCCAGCTTGTCCCAAGGCAGGTCCATCGCAAAGGCGGCGCTGGTGGCGTCGCAGATGGTCAGCCCGGCGCGGGTGGCGGGAATCGCATCGCCATTGGGCACCCGCACGCCCGAGGTGGTGCCGTTCCAGGTGAAGACCACGTCCTTGTCGTAATCGACCGCCGCCATGTCCACGATCTGGCCATAGGGCGCCTTGCGCACCGTGGCATCCAGCTTCAGCTGCTTGACCACATCGGTCACCCAGCCTTCGCCGAAGGATTCCCAGGCCAGCATTTCCACGCCGCGCGCGCCCAGCAGCGACCACATCGCCATTTCCACCGCGCCGGTGTCCGATGCCGGCACGATGCCGATGCGGTAATCCGCCGGCACGCCCAGAATCTCGCGGGTCAGGTCGATGGCCTCTTTCAGCTTGGCCTTGCCGACGGTGGCGCGGTGCGACCGGCCCAGCGGCGCATCGGACAACATGTCGAGGGTAAAGCCGGGGATCTTCGTGCAAGGGCCCGAAGAAAAACGCGGGTTGGCCGGGCGCGCAGCCGGGGCGGTCGGTGCCATGTCTGGTATCCTTCCAGATATATGCCCTTCGTTGGGGAAGGGTGTCCCGCCGCAACACCTAGCGGGCTTGCCGCGCAAAGACAAGCGGAAAAGTCGTTTCCGATACGAAACAGGTCGCATCCCGGCCAGAGCATCGCCCGGGCACCCACCGGCCGCAGATCGGGCGCCGAGACGACTTGCCGGGCGCCCACCCCGGGGCTTGCGCCATCGTCCCGGATAACCTTCGGATCATTCATCGCCGCCGAGGCGCGCAACCCTGCCCGGGCGCGCGGCCGCGCAACCACATGTTCGGCGGGCGTCGGCACCCGAGGTGATGCAGCGCCGAGGTTTCAGCCTTTCCAGGCGAAAAAGCCGGGGCCGGCTTCGGCCATTAGCCCCTGCGCCAGATCGGCACCGATTGCCGCGCCTTCGGCGAGGGGGCCGCGGCGTTCGCCCCGGATCGCGCGCGACCCGTCGGGGGCGAGGATTTCGCCGCGCAGCCACAGCGCGCCGCCTTCGATCACGGCAAGCCCGGCGATGGGCGTTTCGCAAGACCCGTCGAGCCTGGCCAGAAAGCTGCGTTCCGCCGCCAGCCGCTGCCCGGTCGGCAGATCGTGGATGGGCGCCAGCAATTCGGCGGTGCCGGCATCGGCGCTGCGACGCTCGATCCCGATGGCGCCTTGCGCCACCGCAGGCAACATGTCCTCGGGGTCGATCGCCCCGCGCGCCACATGCGCCAGCCCCAGCCGGTTCAGCCCTGCCATCGCCAGAAAGGTGGCCGTGGCGACGCCATCGTTCAGCTTCTGCAACCGGGTCTGCACGTTGCCGCGAAACTCGACCAGCCGCAGGTCGGGCCGGCGGTTGGCCAGTTGCGCCCGCCGGCGCAGCGAGGACGAGCCGACGACCGCGCCGGCCGGCAGGTCGGCCAGCGATTCCACCGAAGGCGAGACGAAGGCATCGCGCACATCCTCGCGCGGCAGGTAGCAATCCAGCACCAGCCCCTCCGGCTGCGCGGTGGGCATGTCCTTCATCGAATGCACGGCGATGTCGATGGTGCCGGCCAGCAACGCCTCCTCGATCTCGCGGGTGAACAGGCCCTTGTTGCCGATTTCCTTCAACGGCCTGTCGGCGGCGATCAGGGTGCGGTCGTCGCCGGAAACCTTGATGACGACGATCTGGAACGCCTGTTCGGGCAGGGCGTGGGCGGCCATCAGGCGCCGGCGGGTTTCGTGCGCCTGGGCCAGCGCCAGCGGCGAACCGCGGGTGCCGATGCGCAAGGGCCGGGCGGGGGAGGGAAGCGGATGCGTCATGGCCACAGGCTTAGCCTTGTCCACTTCGCCTGACAACTCCCCATTGACAAGCCCGGTCCCGCGCGCGACCCAAGGGCAGGACCGGAGGACCAGATGACCGACAAGACCCTGCTGCGCGCGCTGAACGGCGAAACCCTGCCTGTGCCGCCGGTGTGGCTGATGCGGCAGGCCGGGCGCTATCTGCCGGAATATCGCGCGACGCGGGCCAGGGCGGGCGATTTCCTGAAGCTCTGCTATACCCCTGATCTGGCGGCGGAAGTCACCTTGCAGCCCATCCGGCGTTATGGCTTCGACGCGGCGATCCTGTTTGCCGACATCCTGCTGATCGGGCAGGCGCTGGGGGCGGATCTGTGGTTCGAAACCGGCGAAGGCCCGCGCATGTCCACCGTGACCGACGCTGCCGGCGTGGCGGCGCTGAAGCCGGCCGATGCCATCCACGACACGTTGGCGCCGGTCTATGAAACCGTGCGCATCCTGTCGCGCGAACTGCCGCGCGAAACCACGCTGATCGGCTTTGCCGGCGCGCCCTGGACGGTGGCGACCTACATGGTCGCCGGGCGCGGCAAGGATGGCCAGGCGGGGGCGCACGCGATGAAGGCCGCCGACCGCGCGGCGTTTCAGGCGCTGATCGACCGGCTTTCCGAGGCGACGGTGGAATACCTGTCGGCCCAGATCGACGCCGGGGCCGAAGTGGTCAAGCTGTTCGACAGCTGGGCCGGCGCGCTGAAGGGCCCGGATTTCGAGGATTTCTGCGTCGCGCCCATCGCCCGCATCATCGCCGAGGTCAAGGCGCGGCATCCGGGCATTCCGGTCATCGCCTTTCCGCGCGAGGCAGGCGAGGCCTATGTCGGCTTTGCGCGCAAGACCGGGGCCGATTGCGTGGCGCTGGACAATTCGGTGTCGGCCGACTGGGCGGCAGCGCATGTGCAGGTGGATGGCTGCGTGCAAGGCAACATGGACCCTGCGCTGATGGTGACGGGGGGCGAGGCGCTGACGCGCGAGGCCCGGCGCATCTGCAAGGCCTTTGCCGGCGGGCCGCACATCTTCAACCTCGGCCACGGCATCACCCCCGACGCCGACCCCGACAACGTGCATCGCCTGCTGGAGGCGATCCGCGGCTGAGGTCGCGCCGCCCCGGCCGGGGCTTGCGCGCCGGCGGCAGGGCGGCCATATCGGAGCATGGCAGGAGGGCAGCGCATGGCCGACGAGCGGTTTCCGGGCTGGCATGGCACCACGATCCTGGCGGTGCGCCGGGGCGGGCAGGTGGTGGTGGCCGGCGACGGGCAGGTGAGCCTGGGCCAGACCGTCATCAAGGGCAGCGCGCGCAAGGTGCGCCGTCTGGCGCCCGGCGGGCGCGAGGTGGTGGTGGGATTTGCCGGATCGACGGCCGATGCCTTTACCCTGCTGGAACGGCTGGAAAAGAAGCTGGAGGCCGCCCCCGGCCAGTTGCTGCGCGCCTGCGTGGAGCTGGCCAAGGACTGGCGCATGGACAAGTATCTGCGCAACCTCGAAGCCATGCTGATCGTGACCGACGGGGCGCAGGTCTTTGTGCTGACCGGGGCGGGCGACGTGCTGGAGCCCGAACACGACGTCGCCGCCATCGGCTCGGGCGGCAACTATGCCCTCGCCGCGGCGCGCGGGCTGTTGGAAACCGACCTCGACGCCGAAACGGTGGCTCGCAAGGCGATGGCGATTGCCGCCGACATCTGCGTCTACACCAACGGCCGGCTGACGGTGGAAAGCATCAAGGGGTAAGGCAGGGGCGCCGGCCGGGGTCGGCCCGCGGTGCCGCGGGCGAGGGTCCCC
>NZ_JBKBQM010000095.1:0-4315 GCF_046292685.1 Gemmobacter sp. | reverse complement strand
GAGCACGCACCAAAACAAAAACAACCGAACCGACCCAAAACCCATGGGCCAACCCGACCGCCTTCCCCAGATGCAACCGCGCTTCCGCGTCCCGTCCCAGCGGTTTCTTGCGTCCCCGCCGTTTCGGTGAGGCGGTATCTAGGGTCTGCCGCCGGCGGGCGCAAGAGGAAAAAATGCGGCGCGTCATCTTTTTGTCGTCTGCCCATGTTTTGTTGGGGTTTCGCGCCCGGCCGCGCGGATTTCCACCTGTGGATAACCCCGCGCCTCTGTGGATAAGTCCCCGAAATCAGCATCTTCGGCGAATCGCGCCCCGAATCTGCACCGCCCGGCAGCCGAATCCTGGCCGCTCGGCGCGAATCTCCTGCCCTTGCCGCCGGATGCCGACGCAAGGGCAACGGCACCCCCCGCGACAACAGCCTTGCGACAGGCCGAAATATCGCTAATACTCGCCGGACAAACACGGACGAGCACGCCCGGACCGCAACAAGACGACCACATGCGGGGAGCGACATATGCCCGACAGGGCGCAGCCTGTACTTGATGTCCGGGGTCTCAAGACTGTTTTCCGGACTCGCGGCGGCGAAATCCATGCCGTCAACGATGTCAGCTTCAGCCTCGCGCCCGGCGAGCTTCTGGGCGTGGTCGGCGAAAGCGGATCCGGCAAGTCCGTCACCATGATGTCGCTGCTGGGCCTGCTGCCCAGCCCGCCGGCGATGAACAAGGGCGGACAGGTGCTGTTCGAAGGCAAGGATCTGCTCAAGGTCTCGCCGGCCGAGCTGCGCGACGTGCGCGGCGGGCGCATCGGTTTCATCTTCCAGGATCCGATGACCAGCCTGAACCCGGTGTTCACCGTCGGCTTCCAGATCATGGAGCCGCTGCGCCGCCACATGGGCATGACCAAGGAGGCCGCCCGCAAGCGCGCGGCCGAGCTGCTGGACCTCGTGGGCATCCCGGATGCCGCCCGGCGGCTGGGCGATTTTCCGCACCAGTTCTCGGGCGGGATGCGCCAGCGCGTGATGATCGCCATTGCCCTGGCCTGCGATCCCAAGGTGCTGATCGCCGACGAACCCACCACCGCGCTCGACGTGACGATCCAGGCCCAGATCCTCGAACTCGTGCGCGACCTGCGCCAGAAGCTCGGCATGGCGATCGTCTGGATCACCCACGATCTGGGCGTCATCGCCGGCATCGCCGACCGGGTGATGGTGATGTATGGCGGGCAGGTGGTGGAAATGGCGCCGGTGCGCGAACTGTTCGCCCGCCCGCGCCACCCCTATACCCAGGCCCTGTTGCAGACCATTCCCGCGTTGCACGGCGCGCGCGAGGCGCGGCTCAAGACCATCGAAGGCCAGCCGCCGATCCTGCGGCGCGCCCCCACCGCCTGCCCGTTCCTGTCGCGCTGCGTGCACGCCGTGCCGGTCTGCGGGCTGGAAAACCCCGCCCGCCGCACCCTGTCGGCCGGGCATGACGTGGCCTGCCACCGGGCCGAGGAACTGGCCGCGATCCGCGAGGTGGCGCATGGCTGACACTGCCGAACCCCTGGTCGAGGTCCGGGGCCTCAAGATGTATTTCCCCATCACCGCCGGCATCCTGCGCCGCAAGGTCGGCGACGTGAAGGCGGTGGACGATGTCTCGTTCTCGATCCTGCAAGGCGAGACGCTGGGGCTGGTGGGCGAATCGGGCTGCGGCAAATCCACCTGCGGGCGGGCGGTGCTGCGGCTTTACGACCCCACCGCCGGCTCGATCCGCATCGGCGGCACCGAAATCGCCACCCTCAGCCAAAGCGCCCTGCGCCCCTTGCGCCCGCAGATGCAGATGGTGTTCCAGGATCCGCAGGCCAGCCTGAACGCCCGCATGACCGTGGCGGCGATCATCTCGGAACCGCTCGACGAACACACGCGCATGACGCGGGCGGAAAAGCTCGACCGCGTCTATGAGCTGATGGATGCCGTGGGCCTGAACCGCCAGTTCGCCAACCGTTACCCGCACGAGTTTTCCGGCGGCCAGCGCCAGCGCATCGGCATTGCCCGCGCCCTGGCGCTGAACCCCAAGTTCATCGTCTGCGACGAACCCATCGCGGCGCTCGACGTTTCGATCCAGGCGCAGGTGGTCAACCTGCTGGAGGATCTGCAGGACAAGCTGGGCCTGACCTACCTGTTCATCAGCCACGATCTCAGCATGGTGCGCCACATCTGCGACCGGGTCGCGGTGATGTATCTGGGCCGCATCGCCGAAATCGCGCCGCGCGATGCGCTGTATGGCAACCCGCAGCACCCCTATACCCAGGCGCTGCTTTCGGCGGTGCCCGAACCCGACCCGGTGTCGGAAGCGACCCGCCAGCGCATCATCCTGCAAGGCGACGTGCCTTCGCCCGCCAAGCCGCCCAAGGGCTGCAACTTCTGCACCCGCTGCCCGCGGGTGATGCCGGTGTGCCGCGAGATCAAGCCCGACCTGCGCGAGATCGCGCCCGGGCATTTCGCCGCCTGCCACCTGCACGACCCGAGCCAGACCAGGACCACGACAGCCGGAACAACCGGCGGAACCGGGGCCATCGAGCACAACCAACAAGGAGAAAACGCATGAATCTCAGAACCGCCCTTCTGGGCGCAGCGGCCTCGGTCGCCTTTGCGCCGATGGCGCTGGCCGAGCGCGGCGCCGACGGCCATGTCAACGTGATCTACTGGCAAGCGCCGTCGATCCTGAACCCCTATCTTTCGGGCGGCACCAAGGATGTGGAATCCGCGTCGCTCATCATCGAGCCGCTGGCCCGCCACGACAACACCGGCGCGCTGGTGCCCTACCTCGCGGCCGAAATCCCGACGCTGGCCAACGGCGGCGTCGCCGAAGACCTCAAGTCGATCACCTGGAAGCTCAAGCCCGGCCTGCTGTGGTCGGACGGCACCCCGGTCACCGCCGCCGACGCGGTGTTCACCTGGGAATACTGCACCCATCCCGAGGGCGGCTGCGCCCAGGCGGCCAAGTTCGTGGGCGTGACCTCGGTCGAGGCGCTCGACGACCTGACCATCAAGATCAGCTTCTCCGATCCCAAGCCGAACCCCTACCTGCCGCTGGTGGGCGCGCAGTCGCCGATCATCCAGAAGGCGCAGTTTGCCGAATGCCTCGGCGCCAAGGCCCCCGAATGCACCGCGGCCAACTTCGGCCCGATCGGCACCGGCCCCTTCAAGGTGGTCGAGTTCCGCACCAACGACGTGATCTCGCTGGAAGCCAACCCGAACTACCGCGACCCGGCCAAGCCGCGCTTTGCCACCATGACGTTCAAGGGCGGCGGCGATGCCGAAGGCGCGGGCCGTGCCGTGCTGGAAACCGGCGAATTCGACTATGCCTGGAACCTCCAGCTGGCCCCCACCGTCATCAACAAGATGGTCGAGGCCGGCAAGGGTCAGGCGCTGTCGGCCTTCGGCACCCTGGTCGAGCGGATCGAGGTCAACATGACCAACCCCTCGCCTTCGCTGCCCGAAGGCGAACGCTCCACCGCCAAGCACCCGCACCCGTTCCTGTCCGATCCGGCGGTGCGCAAGGCGCTGTCGATGGCGATCGACCGCGAACTGCTGGTCGAGGTGGGCTATGGCCGCGCCGGCCGCCCGACCTGCGACCTGGTGCCGGGGCCCGAGCTTTATGCGGCCAAGAACACCTCCTGCCTGCAGCAGGACATCGCCGGCGCCAACAAGCTGCTGGATGACGCGGGCTGGGTGAAGGGTGCCGACGGCGTCCGTGCCAAGGATGGCGTGCGCCTGTCGATGCTGTATCAGACCTCGACCAACGCCGTTCGCCAGGACTTCCAGGCGCTTATCAAGCAGTGGTGGTCGGAAATCGGCGTCGAGGCCGAGCTGAAGAACGTGTCGGCCTCGGTGTTCTTCGGCGGTGATCCGGGCTCGCCCGACACCTTCCAGAAGTTCTATGCCGACGTCGAGATGTATGCCAACAACTTCGACGGCACCGACCCGGAAAGCTACCTGGGCGCCTACCTGTGCAACAAGGCGCCGCGGCCCGAAACCCAGTGGCAGGGCGAAAACATCAACCGCTTCTGCGACCCGGCCTACGACGCCCTGCACGCCGAGCTGACCCGCACCGCCGAGCCCGAAAAGCGCCGCGAGATCGCGATCAAGCTCAACAACATGCTGACGGTGGACAGCAACGTCATCATCCCGCTGGTGGACCGCGGCCGCGTGTCGGCGCATTCCAACAGCTTGGGCGGCGTGATCCTGAACACCTGGGATTCCGAGCTGTGGAACGCCGCCGACTGGTACCGGATCAAGTGATCCGGGCCTGAGGCCCCAGAACCGGCGCGGGCGGG
>NZ_JBKBQM010000094.1:0-4568 GCF_046292685.1 Gemmobacter sp. | reverse complement strand
CCGCTGCGCCAGGATCAAGCTCGAGGGTGAAGGCGAGTGGATTGCCCGCAAGCCTGGCGGCGCCAAACGCAGGGTCTGGCGAACCATCTGGCGACGATGATGAGGGGCCTGCCCGCCATCGATCCGAGGCCGGCCCCGAACGACTTCACCGCGCTCGCCATCCCCGTGACAGAAGCCGCGGGATAAGCCTGTCCGGGAAAAGGGGGCCATCTCCATCACCCGATTTGCGCAACGAAGCCGCACGACATGATCCTGAGCCTGCCTCCCGCCGACCGCGATGCGGCCACGGTCGCGCATTTCTGCCCCATCGGCGGGGCCTTTCGCAAACCGGAAACGGCCGGACTCCCGGTGGCGATGGCCATTCGCGGGCTGGCCCTGGGCGGTGGCTGCGAACTGGCGCTGGCCGGGCATTGCCGCGTGCTGACCGATGCGCCCTCAACGGCGCCGGGGATGCCGGAATCGCTGGTGGGCCTGCAGCCCGGCGGCGGCACCCAGCGCCTGCCGCGCCTCGTGGGGCCCGATGCCTCGCTCCTCGTGCGGCTCGAAGGCGCCCGCTTCGACCCTGCCACCGCCTTGCGCCTTGGCGCAGCCAACCGCGTGCTGCCCCCGGGGCAAGAGCTTGCCGCCGCCGAAGCCTGGCTGCGCCGCGCCCCCGACCCGCGCCAACCCTGGGACAGCCCCGGCTGGCGCGACCCATCGGCCGACCAGGTTTCGGCGGTGCTGGATACGGTGCGCGGCCCGATGCTGGCACGCACCGGCGGCCATTCCCCGGCAGAGCCCGCCATCCTCGAATGCCTGCAACGGGGCGTGCCCGTGGCAATGGATGCCGGCATCGCGGCCGAGATCGAGATCTTCGCCCGGCTGGTGCAGCGGATCGAGCCGCGCAACATGATCGCGGTGAATTTCCTCGGCCGGGTCGATTACGACCGCGCCGCGCGCAAGGGCACGTTGCCGGCGGCGCTGCGGGACTTCGTCGCCGATGTGCGCGGCGCGCTGGGGGCGGCGATCACCGTCAACCACGACATCGTGATCGAGGCCGCGCGCTTTGCCCGGCTGGATGTCACCGGCACCCTGCCCCCCGCCGATCCGGCGCTGGCGCAGGCGGCGGCATCGCGGGCCGAGCCCTGGTTTGCCGCCCCGCACACCCCGCTGGAGCACGAAGCCCTGCGCCTCGTGGCGATGATGGCCCTGGCCGCGGCCCCCTGGGCCGGACCTATCGAGCCGCAGGACCGCAACCTGGCCGATCCTGCCGTGGTGCGCACCGGCATGCTGCCGGCCTATCTTGGCGGCCCCTTCACCCAACTGGCGCACCTGGGCGAGGCGCGGGCCCCGGCCGGGCAGCGATGGCCCGGCCCGCATCAACCGGCGCGGCGCCCTTGCACCCAGACCCCGCGCACCGCCCCCGCGGTGCCGATCCGGGTCACGCGGATCACATCCGCCCGCGCGCCGGGTTCCAGCCGGCCGCGGTCGGCCAGCCCGGCGGCCTGCGCAGGGGCAGAGGTCACGGTGGCAATGCCGCGGGCCATGTCGCCCCACAGGTCGCCCAGCATCAGCGCCCCGGTCAGCAACGCCGAAGGCACATAGTCCGACGACAGGATGTCCAGCACCCCGGCCTCGGCCAGCGCCTGCGCGGCAACATTGCCCGAATGGCTGCCGCCCCGGATCAGGTTCGGCGCGCCCATCATCACGCCGATCCCGTGGTTGCGGCAGGCCCGCGCGGCGGCTTCGGTGGTGGGAAACTCGGCAAAGCGCACGCCATGCGCCCGGCTGACGGCAACCTGCTCGGGCGTCGTGTCGTCGTGGCTGGCCAGCACCGCGCCATAGTGCCGCGCCGCGGCCACCGCCGCCGCCTCGTGTTCCTCGCGCACCCGGGCCGACAGCGCCACCTGCTGCGCGACATGATCCTGAAACTCGGCCTCGCTCAGCCCGTGCTTGCCGCGCACATAGTTGCGCAACTGTGTCAGGTCGGAAAACTGCCGCTGCCCCGGGGTGTGGTCCATCAGGCTGACGATGCCGATGCGGTCGTCGGGGCCAAAGCGCGCCAGCTCCTCGGTCAGCGTCTCGGAACAGACTTCGGCGCGCAGGTGCAGGAAATGGCTGATCCGCAGCGCCCCTTGCGCCCGCAGGTCCAGAATCTCGTCGGCCAGCGCCCGGGCATATTCGCCGTAACCCAGCCTGCCGTTCGACACCACGGACCCGACGCGCAAGGCATCGAACACCGTGGTGATGCCCACGCCCGCCAGTTCGGCATCATGCGCGATGATCGCGGCCTGATGCGGCCAGCCGACCTTGGGGCGCGGCTGGATATGGCGCTCCAGGTTGTCGGTGTGCAGCTCGATCAGCCCCGGCATCACCAGATCGCCGCCGCAATCCACCGCCCCCGCCGGCACCCCGGCGCCCTCGGCGATATCGGCGATGCGCCCGTCGGCCAGGCGCACCTGCCCGCGAAAGCTTTCGCCGGGCAAAACCAGCATGGCATTGGCAAGGATCGTCTCGGTCATTCGCATCTGTCCTGTCTTGAAACCGGGCCACGGGCGGGGCTGACTGGCACGACAGCGTCACACGGATGTGACATGCGCCCGCTACCTGCCCCGGCATGACCCAGATGAAACGCTACGCCGTCTATTTCGCCCCGCGCCCCGGCGCCTTTGCCACGCTTGCGGCCCACTGGCTGGGCCGCGATGCCGCCGATGGCCGCGCCTTGCCGCAGCCCGAGCTGCCCGGCCTGCCCGCGCCCGCCGCCGACCTGACGGCCGAGCCGCGGCGCTACGGCTTTCACGGCACCCTCCGCGCGCCGTTCCGCCCCGCACCGGGCGTATCGCCGGACGACATCGCCGGCGCACTCGCCGATCTGGCCGTCCGCCTGCCCCCCGCCACCTGCGACGGGTTGCGGCTGGAAAACCTGCACGGCTTTCTGGCCCTGACCCCCGAAGGCGACGATGCCGCCTTGCAGGCGCTGGCCGCCCGGGTCGTCACCGCGACCGACCCCTTGCGCGATGCGCCGACCCCGGCCGAAATCGCCCGCCGCCGACCCGAAACGCTGACCGCGCGGCAACGCGCGCTGCTCGACCGCTGGGGTTACCCCTTCGTGATGGAGGAGTTCCGCTTTCACCTCACGCTGACCGGCCGCCTGACCCCCGACCAGACCGCCCCGGTCATGGCCGCCCTCGGCGCGCATTTCGCCCCGGTGCTGCCGCGCCCCTTCGCCATCGAGGATCTGTGCCTGTTCGGCGAAACCGCCGACGGCAGCTTCCGGCTGCTGCATCGCTACGCCCTCATCGGCTGAATCGCGGCCAGCAGTGCGGCAACGCCCGCCTCGGGCGTGCCGTCGTTGACGACCGTGGTAGCCTCGATTCCCGGCGGCAGCACAAAGGCCGCCCGCGCCAGCCGACGGCCGATCTCGGCGGCGCTTTCGCGCCCGCGCGCCGCCAGCCGTTCGGCCAGCACCGCATCCGGTGCCGTCACCACGATCACGCGCAAACCCGGAAACACGCGCCGCGCCTCGGGCAAGGCGGCGCGGCTGCCGTTGAACAGCACATCCCCCGGCCCCGCCACCTGATCGCGCGGAATGCCATAGGCCAGTCCATGCGCCCGCCAGTGCAAGGCGAAATCGCCGCGCGCAACACGGGCGGCGAACTCGGCCTCGGTCACCCCGTCGAAATCCTCGCCCCCTGCCTCGGCAGGCCGGGTGATGACGCGGCGCACCAGCCGCAGATCCGGCCGGGCCCGCAGGGCGCCGGCGATCAGCGTATCCTTGCCCGCCCCCGAAGGCCCAACAACGGCAAGGATCATGCTGCCTTCCCCGGGGTGAATCCGGTCACGTCCACCAGCCGGTCGCAGACCCGCGCCCGTGCGCCTTCGTCGTGAAAGATGCCCAGAATGGCCGCGCCGCGCGCCTTGGCGCCTTCGATCAGCTGCAACACCACCTCGCGGTTGGCGGCATCGAGGCTGGCCGTCGGCTCGTCCAGCAGCAGCACGGGAAAGTCGTGCACGAACCCGCGGGCAATGTTCACCCGCTGCTGCTCGCCCCCCGAAAAGGTGGTGGGCGACAGGCCCCACAGCCGTTCGGGAATGTTCAGCCGCGCCAGCAATCCTGCCGCCCGGTCGCGGGCGGTCGCCGCCGGCACCCCCAGCGCCAGCAAGGGCTCGGCCACCACCTCCAGCGTCGGCACCCGCGGCACCACCCGCAGGAACTGGCTCACATGGCCCAGCGTCTCGCGCCGCAGGCGGATGATGTCGCGCGGTGCCGCACCCACCACCTCTTGCCCCGCCACGCGGATGCTGCCCCCGGCGGCCAGGTAATTGCCCTGCACCATGCGCATCAGCGTGCTCTTGCCCGCCCCCGACCGGCCCACCAGCCCCACGCATTCGCCGGCGGCCACGCCCAGACAGGCGCCGGCCATCACCGGAATCACCGTGCCGCCCTGATTGTGCAGGGTAAAGCTCTTGGCCAGATCCCGAACCTCGATCATCGGATGTTCCTTCACCTTGTCCAAATATCCCGGGGGTGGGGGGGGCGCGCCCCCCCCCCCACCCGGGCCCCCCCCAAGCCCCACCCCACCCCCCCC
>NZ_JBKBQM010000093.1:0-4930 GCF_046292685.1 Gemmobacter sp. | reverse complement strand
GGCTGGCGATGCGGCCGTCGTCGCAGCCCATGACGCAAATCAGGAAGCCATCGGTGCCAAGCCCGAGTTCGGACAGCACCACCCGGGCCGCATCCTCGGCCAGGGAGTCGAGCCCCGCGGCTTCCCAGCGGGGCTCCTCGATCACGGTGTCAACCAGCTTCTCCATCGGCGCGGTCATACGCCTCGATGATGCGCGCCACAAGCGGGTGGCGCACCACATCGCGCGCGTCGAAGTAGTTGAAGCTGACGCCCTTGACCCCCTTCAGGATGCGTTCGGCATCGGCAAGGCCACTGGCGGTGCCGCGCGGCAGGTCCACCTGCGTGCGGTCGCCGGTGATGACCATGCGGCTGCCTTCGCCCAGACGGGTCAGGAACATCTTCATCTGCATGGTGGTGGCGTTCTGCGCCTCGTCCAGCACGACAAAGGCATTCGACAGCGTGCGCCCGCGCATGAAGGCCAGGGGGGCAATCTCGATCCGCTTGTCGAGCATCAGCTTTTCCACCTGCTTGGCAGGCAGGAAGTCGTTGAGCGCATCGTAAAGCGGCTGCATGTAGGGATCGACCTTTTCCTTCATGTCGCCCGGCAGGAAGCCCAGCCTTTCGCCCGCCTCGACGGCAGGGCGGGACAGGATGATCTTTTCCACCTGCCCGCCGATCAGCATGGTTACCCCCACGGCCACGGCCAGATAGGTCTTGCCGGTGCCGGCGGGGCCGATGCCGAAGGTCATCTCGTGCTTGAACAGGTTCGAGACATAGGCCTTCTGCGCTTCGGTGCGGGGTTCGACCGGCTTCTTGCGGGTGCGCAATTCGAACCCGGCCGAGCCGAACATCTCGAGCTGGTCATCGGCCCGAACCGGCGGCGCCACGCCGCCCAGACCCAGGCGCAGAACGCCTGCCACATCGCCCGGCGCCAGCGTGCGCCCGGCCTCGAGCCGCGCATAAAGCCCCTGCAAGACCCCGGCCGCCTGTTCGCTTGCCGCCTTTGTGCCGATGATCGCCAGACGGTTGCCCCGCCGCAGGATCTGCACCCCGGTGCCCTGTTCGATCTGCGCCAGGTTGCGGTCGTATTCGCCGCACAGGCCGATCAGAAGGCGGTTGTCGGGAAATTCGAGCACGGTTTCGGTCTGGTGTTCGAAACGGGGCGGGGGGGTCAGCGCGCTGATGCCCAAACGGGGCTCCTCTTGATTGGCGTGGTCAGGGGCAGGCTCGTTCTCGGGTTCGTTCATGGTGCCAGTCTGCGCCCGCGCCGGCTGGCATTCAAGCCGGGCAAGGCAGGTGGTCGAAGTTTGCACAGGTCGTGCGCAGGATTTGCGACAGTCCTGCCGGTTTTCCAGACGAAAAAGGCCGCAGCTTGCGCTGCGGCCCCGGATGTGCGGCCCTTCGGCACCCGGTCTAGTTCGCCGGCTTGCGGGTCATGCCGCGGTTGGGAACCCAATCGCGCAGACCCTGGTTGCCGGACTGGTAATCGCCGATCACGGCGCCGGGCGGGAAGCGGTTGTTGCAGATATTCGCCATCCCCGTTGCCGGGTCGAAGCGCGGGGTGGAATACCCTTCGACGCCGTCGTCGATGATCCAGTTCTGGCAACCGTCCGGGTCATAGGCAATGGCAGCGCGCTGATCGGGAATGCGCGTGGTATCGAACCCGCGGTCTTCGCCCACCGCGATCAGCGTGTTCGGACCGGGCGTATAGGGTGTCAGCCCGTCGCCACAGCCGGCAAGGCCCAGGACGGCCAGCAGGGTTGCACCCGTGAGGAGCTTTCTGTTCATCATCATCACCACCGGTAGCACACGACTTCGACGCGGCGGTTCTGCCGCATGCCTTCGGCGGTCGCGTTGGTCGCGCGCGGCTGGCGTTCGCCGAACCACTCCACCCGTTCGACCGAAGCGCCGACCGACTGCGCAACCGCCGCGACCGACTTGGCCCGGCGTTCCGAAAGACGCATGTTGTATTCGTCGGAGGCGCGGCTGTCGGTGTGGCCATAGATCGCGTATCCGAAGGCGCCCGCGTTGCGGAAGAAATGTTCCAGCCGCTGGCGGCCCTGCGCGGTCAGGTGGTGGCTGTCGGTGGCGAACAGCGTATCGGTGTTTTCCACCAGGCAGGTGTTGAGCTTGAGGCAGACGGCCTTGCCGGTCTTGGGGTCGCGGCGCGGCACCATGTAGCCTTCGAGGCCGCCATCGGCCCACCAGTGCATGCAGCCGTCCGGGTCGATCCACAAGCCCCATTCGATGCGGCCGGTCTGAACCGGCTGCCCGCCGCCCGGGCCGACCTGCGCCCCCGGCTTGGCCGACACCGCGGTGCCGCTTGCCAGCCCGCCGGCCAGCATCGCCACCCCGACTGCCAGCCGCAACGCTTCGGAAATCCTCCGTCTCACGGCAAATGTCCCCCTTGGTATTATTGCAGACACGTTTTACCCCGAGGGAAGAATTGCCGGGCAGCACTATCGAAGTCCAGAGAATTCTTTGCCTTTTGCCCTGCGGTGACCGCAAAATGGTGGCGGTTCAGGCCCGAATTCGCACAGCCTCCAGCGAATTGGGCGCGGCGGCGACGATGCGCACGCGCACCAGTTCGCCCACCGTGCCACCCGGGTCGGCCACATGCACGGCATGCAGGTGATCGGATTTGCCGGACATCTGGCCCGGCAGGCGCCCGGATTTTTCGTAAAGCACATGCACCTCGCGGCCCACCATGGCTTGCTGACAGGCGCGTTGCTGGCGCGTCAGCAGGGCCTGCAACCGTTGCAGCCGGTCGTTTGCCACTTCGGGCGGCACCGGGGCGCGTTCTGCCGCAGGGGTGCCGGGGCGCGCGGAATACTTGAAGGAATAGGCCATGCCATAGCCGACCGCCTCGACCAGGGCCATCGTGGCGGCAAAATCGTCTTCGGTTTCGCCCGGGAAGCCCACGATGAAATCCGAGGTCAGCACGATGTCGGGCCGCGCCGCGCGGATACGCTCGACCAGGCGCAGGTATTGCTCGGCCGTGTGCTTGCGGTTCATCGCCTTCAGGATCCGGTCGCTGCCGGACTGCACCGGCAGATGCAGGTAAGGCATCAGCGCCGGACAATCGCCGTGGGCGGCGATCAGATCGTCTTCCATGTCGTTGGGGTGGCTGGTGGTATAGCGCAGGCGCGCGATCCCCTCGATCTGCGCCATTTCGCGGATCAGCCGTGCAAGGCCCCAGGCACCGTCCGGCCCCCGCCCATGATAGGCATTCACGTTCTGGCCCAGCAGCGTCAGTTCCCGAACGCCGCGCGCCGCCAGATCGCGCGCTTCGGCCAAGAGACGCGCGGCCGGGCGGCTGACCTCGGCCCCGCGGGTATAGGGCACGACGCAGAAGGCGCAGAACTTGTCGCACCCTTCCTGCACGGTCAGAAAGGCCGAGGGCGCCGAACGGGTGCGCACCTTGGGCAGGTGTTCGAACTTGTCCTCGGGCGGGAAATCGGTGTCCAGCGCGGTTTGCCCGGCGTTGACCATGGCCATCAGGTCGGGCAGGCGATGATAGGCCTGCGGCCCAACCACCAGATCGACCAGCGGCATGCGGCGCTGGATCTCGGCGCCTTCGGCCTGGGCGACACACCCCGCAACGGCCACTTTCAGCCCCGGCTTCGCGGCCTTGAGCGGCTTGAGCCGCCCGAGGTCGGAATACACCTTTTCCGCCGCCTTTTCGCGGATATGGCAGGTGTTGAGCAGCACCATGTCGGCATCTTCGGCGCGGTCGGTTGCCACATACCCTTCGGCGCCCAGCGTTTCGGCCATGCGTTCGCTGTCGTAAACGTTCATCTGGCAGCCGTAGGTCTTGATGAACAGCCGCTTGGGTTCGGTCATGGCGCACCTTTCGGGTTATCCGCGCGCTTTTACACCAAGCCGCCAGCCCCCTCAACGCTTGCATCCGCACGCGCGCTGGTGGAATCTGCGCCCGGGCGCCGCGACCGACGGGCAGAGATGAACCACGACAGTCTTGACGAGTTCCTGAAGGCGGCAACCCCCGCGCTGGCCAAGGCGCCCGGTGCGCTGGTGTTTGCCGAGGACGGGGTGGAAATCCGCTCGACCCTGGAACATGCGCTGGCCCGCGGTTTCGGCACCGTGGCGCTCTTGGCCGACCGCAGCATCCCCGTGCCCCAGGACCTGGCCCCGCGCGTGCACCACGTGCCCTGGGACATTCACCGCGACAGCGCCTTGACGACCGCGGTCAACAGGGTGATCGGCGCCGCACCGGGGGCCTGGCTGCATTACTGCTACAACGCCGAATACCTGTTCTTTCCGTTCTGCGAAACGCGCACCATCCGCGACCTGACGACCTTTCAGGCCGAGGAACGCCGCGACACGGTGCTGACCTATGTGATCGACCTTTATGCCGGCGATCTCGACCGCCACCCCGATGCCGTGTCGCTGACGGATGCGTTGCTGGACAGGCTGGGGTATTACGCCCTGGGCCGCGGCGACCCGGCCAAGGGCTGGGCCCCCAAGGAACGGCAGATGGATTTCTTCGGCGGCCTGCGCTGGCGGTTCGAGGAACATGTGCCCTGGACGCGCCGCCGCATCGACCGTGTCAGCCTGTTCCGCGCGCAGCCGGGGCTTGTGCTGCGCGACGACCACACCTTCAACATCGAGGAATACAACACCTACGCCTGCCCCTGGCACAACAACATCACCGCCGCGGTCTGTTCGTTCCGCACCGCCAAGGCCTTGCGGACCAATCCGGGGTCGCGGTTCGATATCCACAGCTTCCGCTGGAGCAACTCGGTGCCGTTCCGGTGGCACAGCCAGCAGTTGATGGACCTGGGGCTGATGGAACCGGGGCAGTGGTTCTAGCAGGCTGCTGAAGAAGTCCACGAGGCGGAACAGTTTTCCCTCTGTTTGGGCGGCAGCGGTGAGCGTCTTGCTGGTCGAGGCGAGGTATGGGTGCCCGATGCCACCCCTCGTCGTCATGCGG
>NZ_JBKBQM010000092.1:0-4980 GCF_046292685.1 Gemmobacter sp. | reverse complement strand
CTTGCCCGAAATATCCCGGGGGCCCGGGGGCAGCGCCTCCGCACACCCGCCACCCAAGACCCGCGCCGCGCCCCGGCCTCTCACCTTGCCCGAAATATCCCGGGGGCCCGGGGGCAGCGCCCCGCACACCCGCCGCCCAAGGCCCGCGCCGCGCCCCGGCCTCTCACCTTGCCCGAAATATCCCGGGGGCCCGGGGGCGGGGCCCCCCCCCCCCCCCCCCCCCGACCCCGGGCAAAGGTTGACGCTTCGTTAAAACCGGGCCACAAGCCATTGATTTTATTTGACCGATTGCATGTCCCTTCAAGGGACACCCCTCGCATCCGCTGCGGCCGGGACGTCCTCGGGGGTTTCCGAAGGGGGCAAGCGGCCCCCTTCGGCGGGGGGGGCCGGGGGGCGGCGCCCCCCGGCGCCCCGCTCAGGCCAGCCGGCTGACCACCACGGTCACTTCCGGTTTCTTGCCGATCTCCTCCATGGCCACCTGGCGCACCACCCGGCGCACGCCGTCGTCCAGCTTCTCGTCGTCGCGCAGCACCTTGGCGCCGGCGCGGTCCAGAAACTCGGCCAACTCGGCCTCGATCGTCTCCGACAGCGGCCGCCCGCCCTTGCCCGTCTCGGGCAGGCCCATCAGCTCGGCCCAGGGCTCGCCCAGCGGTGCATCGTCCTCGTCCATCAACAGCGTCACGATGACATGCCCGTTCAGCGCCATGCGGATCCGGTCGCGCACCACGCCGTCCAGCGCCCCGACCAGCACCGACCCGTCCAGATAGACCCGCCCGGTCTCGATATACTCCGCCAGCTCCGGCGCCTCGCCGGTCAGGTCCAGCATCATCCCGTTCGGCGCGATTTCCGACACCATGCCGTTGGCGGCCGCCAGCCTCGCATGTTCGCGCAGGTGGCGATGCTCGCCATGCACCGGGATCACCATGTCCGGCAAGACCAGCCGGTGCAGCGTTTCCAGATCGGGGCGGTTGGCATGCCCGGACACATGGTAAAGCCCGCCCATGTCGTCCACCACCTCGACGCCCAGTTCCGAATAGGCGTTGACCACGCGCAGCACGTCGCGCTCGTTGCCCGGGATCGTGCGCGAGGAAAACAGGAAGGTATCGCCTTCCTTCATCTGCAGGCCCAGATACTTGCCGCGGCTCAGCTGCGCGCTGGCCGCGCGCCGCTCGCCTTGCGTGCCGGTCACGATCAGCATCAGGTTCTGTCGCGGCACCTGCACCGCTTCCTCGGGGCTGATGGTGGGGGGAAAGCCGGTCAGGATGCCGGTTTCCTGTGCCACCGACACCATCTTGCGCATCGCCCGCCCCATCAGGCAAACCGAGCGGCCCGCGGCGCGCCCGGCCTCGGCCAGCGCCTTGACCCGGCTGAGGTTCGAGGCAAAGGTCGTGGCCGCGATCAGCCCCCTGGCGTTGGCCACCAGCTCGCGCAGCGGGGCGTGCAGGCTGGATTCCGAACGGCCCGGATGGGTCGAGAACACGTTGGTGGAATCGCAGGTCAGCACCTTGACGCCTTCGGCGCCGATGGCGGCGAAGACCTCGGGGTTCCAGGGCTCGCCCACGCCCGGATCGGGGTCGAGCTTGAAATCGCCCGAATGCAGGATACGCCCTGCCGGCGTCTCGATCAGCAGCGCGGCACTTTCGGGGATCGAATGCGACACCGGCACGAACTGCACGCGGAAGGGTCCGGCCGCCACCCAGTCGGGCCGCGGCGCGTGGATCTGCACGACCGAACTGTCCAGCCCCTGCTCCTCGAGCTTCAGCCGGGCCAGCGCGCCGGTGAACTTGCGGGCATGAACGGGGGCGCGCAGCCGTGGCCACAGGTGCCCCAGCGCGCCGACATGGTCTTCGTGGCCGTGGGTGATGAAGATGCCCTCGATCCGGTCGGCACGCTCGGCCAGCCAGTCGACGTTGGGCATGATGAGGTCGACGCCGGGCGTGGTGTCCATGTCGGGGAAGGTTACACCCAGATCGACGACGATCAGCCTTTCGCGCCCTTCGGGCCCGTAGCCATAGACATAGCAGTTCATGCCGATCTCCCCTGCGCCTCCGAGGGGAAGATAGATCAGGCGGTTGGCGGTCATGCGGACTCCAGTCTGCGGTTGTGGTCGTGGATCAGGACCAGGCCGTGCATGGTCAGATCGTCTTCGACCGCGTCAAATACGTCGGTTCCCTGTTCGAACAAGGGGGCAAGTCCGCCGGTGGCGATCACCTTCATCGGGCGGCCACGTTCGGCCCGGATCTGGCGGACGATGCCTTCGACAAGCCCGATATACCCCCAATACACGCCGGCCTGCATGCAGGCCACCGTATTCGTGCCGATCACCCGGTCGGGGCGCGAGATATCGACATGCGGCAACGCCGCGGCGGCCATGTGCAGCGCCTCGAGCGAAAGGTTGACCCCGGGCGCGATGACCCCGCCGATATAGGCGCCGTCATCATCGACCACGTCGAAGGTGGTGGCGGTGCCGAAATCCACCACGATCAGGTTGCCGCCGTGCCGGTCGAACGCGCCGGCGGCATTGACCAGCCGGTCGGGGCCGACCGTGGTGCCCTGATCGACCCGCGGCGGATGCGCCAGCACGCAGCCCGGCTTGCCCACCACGCGGGGGCGGCAATCGAAGTAGCGGTTGCAGAGCACCCGCAGGTTGAACACCACACGCGGCACGGTGGAGGAGATGATGGCATCGGTGACCTGCACCTCCAGCCGGTTGAGCATGAGAAGCGAGGAGAGCCAGACGAAATATTCGTCGGCGGTGCGCTTGTGATCGGTGGCGATGCGCCAGGTTGCCAGGAAACGCGCGCCGTTCCAGATGGAGAACACGGTGTTGGTGTTGCCGCAGTCGATGGCCAGAAGCATGAAGCGTTCCTTTCGCTGAACCCGCCGGGGGCGCTGCCCCCGGACCCCCGGGATATTTGCAACAAGGTGAAAGACAGGCGCAATCAGAAGTAGAGATCGGCCGCCGGCAAGGTTTCGCGGCCCCGGGGCGTACGCAGCACCAGGGCGCCGCTTTCGTCGATGGTTTCGAAGATGCCGGTGCGGGTGGCGGTGCCGGTGCGGGCGGTGACGGTTTCGCCCAGGCGGGTGGCCTGCGCCAGCCAGGCGGCGCGGATCGGGGCGAAGCCTTGCGCGGCGAGCGTCGCCTCGTGGGCCGCGAAGGCGGGGGCGAGGGCGCCGAGCAGCGCCTCGGGCGCAAGGCGCAGGCCGGTTTCGGCCAGCACCGAGACAGGCGGCGTGGCGCCGGGCTCGACCTCGGCCGGGTCGGGGGCTGCGATCAGGTTGACGCCGATGCCCACGGCCAGATGATCGACTCCGCCTTGCGAGCCGAGCGATTCGAGAAGAATGCCCGAGACCTTGCCGCCGTTGAGCAGCACATCGTTGGGCCATTTCAGCGCGAAAGCCGAGGGCAGGCCGGTGAGGCGGCCGAGCGCCTCGTGCAGGGCGAGCGCGGCGATGAAGCTGCGCAGCGCCGCTTGCGCCGGGCCGCCCGACGGGCGCATCAGCAATGTGGCGTGGAAGTTGCCAGGCGGCGACACCCAGGGGCGGCCGCGCCGGCCGCGCCCTGCGGTCTGGAAACCGGCGAGGATCCAGACCGGGCCCGAACCGGCGGCGGCGCGGCGCGCGGCCTCGGCGATGGTGCTGTCGGTTTCGGCCAGGACGACCCGGCCGACCCCGGCAGGCCAGTCAGCGGACAAGCGCCTGCGCCGCGGCCAGCGCGGGGCCTTCGATGCCGAGGAGGTTGACCACGCCCGCCAGCATCACCACCGCCGACGCCATCATCAGCGCCCACTGTGCCGGGGCCATGCGGGTTTCCAGCGCCTCGCCTTCGCGGCCGAAATACATGAAGTAGACGATGCGCAGGTAGTAGAAGGCGCCGATCACGCTGGCCACCGCCCCCGCCACCGCAAGCCAGGCCATGCCGGCATCGACCGCGGCCTTGAGCACCGACAGCTTGGCGAAGAACCCGAGCATCGGCGGCACGCCGGCGAGGCTGAACATCAGCACCAGCAGCGCCAGCGCCTTGGCCGGCTCGACCTTGCCGAACTGGTGCAGCGCGTCGATGCTGGAGACCGGGCGGCCGTCGCGTTCCATCGACAGGATGAAGGCGAAGGTGCCCACGTTCATCGCCACGTAGATCGCCATGTAGACCAGCATCGCCTGCACGCCCTGGGCACTGCCCACCGCCACGCCGATCAGCGCAAAGCCCATGTGCGCGATCGAGGAATAGGCCATCAGGCGCTTGATGTCGCGCTGGCCGATGGCGGCGATGGCGCCCACGAACATCGACAGCACCGCGAGCGCCGCGATCACCTGCCCCCAGTCGCCGGGGATGGCGCCGAAGGCATCGTGCACCAGCCGGCCGAACAGCGCCATCGCCGCCACCTTGGGCGCGGTGGCGAAGAAGGCGGTCACCGGCGTGGGCGAGCCTTCGTAGACGTCGGGGGTCCACATGTGGAAGGGAGCGGCGGAAACCTTGAACGCGAGCCCCGCCAGCAGGAACACCAGGCCGAACAGCAGGCCCAGCGGCACTTCGCCGCCGAGGGTGGAGAGGATGCCGGCGAACTGCGTGGTGCCGGCGTAGCCGTAGGTCAGCGAGGCGCCATAGAGCAGCAGGCCCGAGGACATCGAGCCGAGCACGAAATACTTCAGCCCCGCCTCGGTCGAGCGCAGGCTGTCGCGGCGCAGCGCAGCGATGACGTAGAGCGCCAGCGATTGCAGCTCCAGCCCCATGTAGAGCGTGATGAGATCGCCGGCAGAGACCATCACCATCATGCCCAGCACCGAAAGCCCGACGAGGATCGGGTATTCGAAGCGGTCGAGGCCGCGGCGCTGGACGTAATCCTGCCCGATCACCAGCACGGCCGCGGCCGAGACGAGGATCACCACCTTGGCAAAGCGGGAGAAGGCGTCGTCGACGAACAGACCGCCGAAGGCGATGCGGTCGCCGCCGGTGGTGCCGACCCAGGCAGCCAGCGCCAG
>NZ_JBKBQM010000091.1:0-5150 GCF_046292685.1 Gemmobacter sp. | reverse complement strand
CCCAGCTTTCTGGAGCCGCGCCGCACGGCCGAGAAGGCTTTGGTGGCCGTCATTCAGGAGGCCTATGTCCACGGCGTCTCGACCCGTTCGGTCGACGACCTGGTCAAGGCCATGGGCGCGGACGGCATGTCCAAGAGCCAGCTCAGCGTCGAAGGCAGTGCCTTCGACCTGCGCGGACATCGACGAACGCGTGAACGCTTTCCTGACTCGACCGTTGGAAGGCGCATGGCCCTACCTGTGGCTCGACGCCACGTATGTGAAGGTCCGCGAGGGCGGGCGCATTGTCAGCCGCGCCGTGATAGTCGCCGTGGCGGTCAACGAGGACGGCAAGCGCGAGGTGCTGGGCGTGGCCACCGGCCCCTCCGAGGCCGAAACCTTCTGGACCGACTCCCTGCGCAGCCTCGCCGACCGGGGCCTGCGCGGCGTGACGCTGGTGATCGCCGACGATCACAAGGGCCTGCGGGCGGCCGCCCGCCGCGTGTTCAACGCGACCCAGCAGCGTTGCCGGGTTCACTGGATGCGCAACGCCCTGGCCCACGCCCCGGCCAGGCAGCGCACCGCCGTTGCGGCCATGCTGAAGACGATCTTCGCCCAGGAAACCAAGGCCGAGGCGCAGGCCCAGTGGGACACCGTCGCCAACGCACTCCGCGAGAAGCAGGACAAGCTCGGCACCTTCATGGACGCCTCCCGCGACGACGTGCTGGCCTACATGGACTTCCCGCGCGAGCACTGGACCCAGATTGCCAGCACGAACCCGCTGGAACGGGTGAACCGCGAGATCAAGCGCCGCGCCGACGTCATCGGCGTTCGTCGGGAATTCTGTCCACCGGACAGAATTCTTTTCCTCCTCACCCCCCAACGACGACGCCATCATCGTTCCGGGGGCTTGCGTGGCCCCACCGGGGCCACGGTCCCCCTTCACCGTCGGCGCGCTCATGCTGGAGACCAACGACGAATGGACCGTGGCGCGGCGCTACCTGTCGCTTGAAACCCTCGCCCGCGTCACCGACAATCCCAACGTCAGGCTGCCCGCCGTGGCCACCTGACAAGACCCGGACCTTTCCGAAGGTCAGCGCTCATACACCACGCCCCGGGACATTATCACCAACAAAAGACGGGACGCATGAGGACGCATCGGGCGGCATGGGGACGCAAAGAATAGGTAACCCACTTTTTTCAAGTGGGTTACCTTCAATCTGGGACGCATGGGGCTGGATTTCTGGTAGGCCCGGAGGGACTCGAACCCCCAACCAAGGCGTTATGAGCGCCCTGCTCTGACCATTGAGCTACAGGCCCGGCTGCTGGCAGGGGTGGCAGATCGGGCCGCGCAGGTCAAGTCGGGAGGGGGCACAAAACCGGCGTTGACGCGGCCGCGCGCCCGGTGTGTGCTGCAGGCGAACCGGCAAGGCAACGAGGGGGCAAGGCGTGGCGATCGACCGGCAAGGCAACAGGTTCGAAGGCGGTGCGGCGGCGGCCGAGGCGCTGGACGGGATGCTGACCTGCTATGCGCTGTATCGCGGCGACCCGGTCGGGGCGCTGGACCGTGGCCTGGCGCAACAGCCGGATTGCGCGCTGTTGTGGCTGGCCAAGGCCTGGCTTTACGCCCTGGCGACCGAGCCGGGGGCGGCGGCGCTGGCGCGCGGCTTTGTCGACCGGGCCGAAGGGCTGGACTGCGGGGCACGGGAAGCCGCGCATGGGGCGGCGCTGCGCCGGCTGCTGTCGGGCGACTGGTCCGAGGCCGGGCGCATCCTGGAACGCTGGCAGGCCGAGGCACCGCGCGACCTGCTGGCCTTGCAATCGGGCCATCTGATCGACTTCTTCACGGCCAACGCCCGATCCTTGCGCGACCGGGTGGCCCGCGTGCTGCCCGACTGGCACGGTGTGCCGGGCGAAAGCTGGGTTCTGGGCATGGCGGCCTTCGGCTGCGAGGAGGCCGGCGATTACGCGCGCGCCGAGGCCCTGGGGCGCAAGGCGGTGGCCGAGGATCCGCGCGACAGCTGGGCGCATCATGCCGTCGCGCATGTGATGGAAATGCAGGGTCGCCCCGAAGACGGGCTGGGCTGGATGGCCGCGCGCGAGGCGCATTGGGCCGCCGAGGACGACAACCTTCAGGTGCACAACTGGTGGCACCGGGCGCTGTGCCATCTGGAACTGGGCGATACGGCCGGCGCCTTGCGGCTTTACGATGGCCCGGTGCGGCGCGGCGGAACCGGGCTGGCGCTGGCGCTGGCCGATGCCTCGGCGCTGCTGTGGCGCATCGAGATGCAGGGCGGCGACCCGGGAACGCGCTGGGAGGAGCTGTCGGACAAGTGGCAGGCGCATCTGGCGCCCGGGTATTATGCCTTCAACGACCTGCACGCCGCGATGGCGCACCTGGGGGCCGGGCGGCCCGAGCGGCTGCGCCCGCTGCTGGCGGCCGCCGAAGGCGCGGGCGAGGCGGCGGGCTGGATGCGCCGCTGGGGCCTGCCGCTGATCGAGGGTTTTCAGGCGTTTCGCGCCGGCGACCATGCGCGCGCCGCCGACCGGCTGCTGGCGGCGCGCCACATTGCCGACGGGTTCGGGGGCAGCCACGCGCAGCGCGACGTCATCGACTGGACGCTGACCGAGGCGGCGATCCGCGGGCAGATGCCGGGGCTGGCGCGCGCACTGGCGCAGGAACGCGCGGCCCTCCGCCCGCATTCGGCGGTGAACCGCGGCTTTCTGGCCCGGGCGCTCGCGCTGGCGGAACCGGCCGCGGGGCGGGCACCCCGTGCCGATGCAGGCGCGGATCAACGGCGCCTGCACCGGCACCCCCAGGATATTGGGGCAAGGTAAAGGGCAAGGCGATGGCCGCTGTGCGCAACATCCTGTTCGTGATGTACGACCAGTTGCGGTTCGACTATCTGGGTTGCGCCGGGCATCCGCATCTCAAGACGCCGAACTTCGACCGGCTGGCGGCGATGGGGGTGCGGTTCGACCGCGCCTATGTGCAATCGCCGGTCTGCGGCGCCAGCCGGATGAGTTTCTACACCGGGCGCTATGTCTCCAGCCACGGCGCGGCCTACAACAACTATCCGCTCAAGGTCGGCGAGCTGACGCTGGGCGACCATCTGCGCAAGGCAGGGGTGCAAAGCTGGCTGGTCGGCAAGACCCACATGAAGGCCGATGCCGAAGGGATGGCGCGGCTTGGGCTGGCGCCCGACAGTGTGATCGGGGCGCGGGTGGCCGAATGCGGCTTCGACGTCTGGGACCGCGACGACGGGTTGTGGAGCGCGGGGCCCGACGGCATCTACGATGCCCGGCGCAGCCCCTACAACGCATGGCTCATGGCGCAAGGCTACCCCGGGCCGAACCCCTGGCAGGATCACGCCAATGCCGGGGTCTCGGCTGAGGGCGACATCCTGTCGGGCTGGTATCTGCTGAACTCCGGCCAGCCCGCCAACATCCGCGAACAAGACAGCGAAACCCCCTGGCTCACGCGGCGCTGCATCGACTTTCTCGGGTCCGAGGCGGCGCAGGCGCCCTGGCTGTGCCATCTGTCCTACATCAAGCCGCATTGGCCCTATATCGTGCCCGAACCCTGGGCCGGCCTTTACGGCCCCGAACATGTGGTGCCGCCGGTGCGCGATGCGCGCGAAAGGCAGAACCCGCACCCGGTCTATCGCGCCTTCATGGACAACCGCATCGGCCAGGCCTTTGCCCGCGACGAGGTGCGCGCGGCGGTGATTCCGGCCTATATGGGCCTGATCGCGCAGGCGGATGCCGAATTCGGCCGGTTGCTCGACCATCTGGAGGCGACGGGCCGGCTGGCCGACACGATGATCGTGCTGACCTCGGACCACGGCGATTACCTGGGCGATCACTGGATGGGGGAAAAGGACTTGTTCCACGATCCATCCGCGCGGATCCCGCTGATCGTCTACGACCCGCGCGCTGCGGCCGATGCCACCCGCGGCACCGTCTGTCACGCGCTGGTGGAGGCGATCGACCTCGCGCCGACCTTCGTGCAGGCGGTGGGGGCAGAGGTGCCGGGGCATATCCTGGAAGGGCGGTCCTTGCAGCCCTGGTTGCACGGGCAGGCGCCCGAGTGGCGCGCGGCAGTGGTTTCGGAATACGACTGGGCGACGTCACCCATGGCGGCAGATCTGGGGGTGGCGCCGCGCGATGCCCGGCTGTTCATGGTGTTCGACGGGCGCTGGAAGCTGATGCATTGCGAAGGCGGCTTTCGGCCCATGCTGTTCGATCTGCAAACCGACCCGCAGGAGCTGATCGACCTGGGCGACAGCCCCGGCCATGTCGGGCAGGTGGCGCGGATGTACGACCTGCTGCACGCCTGGGCGCGGCGGATAGCGCAGCGCACCACCGTGTCGGATGCGCAGGTGCTGGCGCGGCGCAAGGGCGCGCCCGAGCGGGTGGGCGTGCTGATCGGGGTGGCGGAGGCGGGGGACGTGGCCCCCGATGTGGCCGCGCTGCTGGCCGGCAAGGCGCAAGCGCGGTTCGTCTGAGCCTTGCCGGCCCGGTCGGTCGTCGGCGGCGTCCAGCACCGGGTGCCATCCGGCGCGCATGACTGCGATCAGCGGGGCAGGGGTCAGCACGCTGATGGCGCCGCCAGGAAGCGGGCAAGGCGCCTCATAGCCCCCTGGCGCATAAGGCCACGCCTGCCCGCCCCGGATCAGATGCGCCCGTCCCCCCAGCAGGATGAAGGCACCATCGGGCAGGCCGGCGCCCTCTGCGGTGTGGCGGCGCTGACCGAGCGGCCTCGGTGCGCGAATGGCACGCTGTCAGGAGCCGGCGCGCCATCATGTTCGAAGATCGCTTCCCAATGACGTAAGAAAACGCGTCAGCCACAAAATTCGGCACAGGCCCCATGATGGTCGAAGCCTTCGCCCAGCTCGACAAGAAGGAGTTCGCCCCTGTTCTCAGCATAACCACGAAAGCCGCCTTATCATGACTTCAGGACATCCGGAAAATTACACCACCTTGACGGACGTGACCGCCGCGCGCATTCGCCCAAAAACGCGCGAAACTGCCCCGACGGCATCAAGTCCGCCTTAGAGCGTTTCCCGATCATTGTGGTTCATAGCCTGCTGCGGTGAAGAAGTTGGCGCTCTCCCCGGGGGTGATGAGATCGACGAGCCGTCCGATGGCGTCCCAGAGGGCCGCAACGGTTC
>NZ_JBKBQM010000090.1:0-5460 GCF_046292685.1 Gemmobacter sp. | reverse complement strand
CCGCGTCGCACTGATGAACCGCTTCTCGGCTCTCGGAACGGCCGAGATCGTACGTGTCGCCTGACGATGGCGGGGAAAGGGGCATCATGCCTCAAGCGTGAGTTCTGCAACAACGCCTGTTGACGCGCCGCAGTTCTCGCAGAGAAAGGGATATGCCACATGACGAAGGATACGGTTGTCGCGTTTCGCGCGCCAGAAGGATTTTCACCCGACCCGCTGACGGATCTGCTGCGCCAAGGGGCGCGGGAGTTGATCGCACAGGCTGTCGAGGCCGAGTTGAATGTGTTTCTGACTGCCCATGCCGATCAGACCGATGGGGCTGGCCGCCGCCGTCTCGTCCGTCATGGTCATCTGCCCGAGCGGGATATTCAGACCGGGATTGGCGCGGTGCCGGTAAAGGTGCCGCGGGTGCGGGATCGGGCACCGGAGGGCGGGCGGCTGCGGTTCACCTCGACGATCCTGCCGCCGTATCTCCGACGGTCCAAGTCGATCGAGGAACTGCTGCCCTGGCTTTACCTGAAAGGCATTTCGACCGGCGATTTCTCTGAAGCCCTGGCCGCGCTCTTGGGACCAGACGCGCCCGGATTGTCGGCCAGCACCATCACCCGGCTGAAGGCCGACTGGTGGGACGACTATGAACGCTGGTCCAAGCGCGATCTGTCAGCGCGGCGCTATGTCTACTTCTGGGCGGACGGCGTCTACTTCACGCCCCGGATGGACGAGGATCGCCAATGTATGCTGGTGATTATTGGTGCCGATGAATGGGGCAACAAGGACGTTCTGGGCCTGATCGACGGCTTTCGCGAGAGCACCCAAAGCTGGCGCGAGCTGCTCTTGGACATGAAGCGCCGGGGGCTGGAGGCCGCGCCAAAGCTGGCCGTGGGCGATGGGGCCATGGGGTTCTGGGCGGCGCTGCATGAGGTTTACGGCAAGACCGGCGTTCAGCGCTGCTGGGTCCACAAGACCGCCAACGTGCTGAACGCCATGCCCAAGTCGGTCCAGCCGAAGGCCAAGGCGCATCTGAAAGACATCTGGATGGCGGAAACCAAAGCCGACGCCGACGCCGCCTTCGATTTCTTCGTCGAAGCCTACGGCGTGAAATACGACCGGGCGGTCAAATGCCTGACCAAAGACCGCGCCGATTTGCTGGCGTTCTATGATTTTCCAGCCGAGCACTGGAAGCACATCAGAACGACGAACCCGATCGAAAGCACCTTCGCGACCGTCCGCCACCGAACAACCAAGACCAAGGGCTGCCTGAGCCGCCAGACGGCACTGGCGATGACACACCAGTTGATGCTGTCAGCCAAGAAGAAGTGGCGCAAGCTCGATGGTCAAAATCGCCTGCCCGAAATCATCGAAGGGATTGAGTTCCGCGACGGGATCAAGCACGAAAGCAAAGCCGCCTGATCAGACCGTCACCAACTTTCGGTCATAGCTCATGAACGATCCGGTGCGGATTCTTGTCTCTTGCGGGGCATCGCCAGAGAGCACTAACAGGCTGCTGAAGAAGTCCACGAGGCGGAACAGTTTTCCCTCTGTTTGGGCGGCAGCGGTGAGCGTCGTGCTGGTCGAGGCGAGGTATGGGTGCCCGATGCCACCCCTCGTCGTCATGCGGCCAGCAGCCGGGGCAGTCGGGCGAGGTTGTTGGCGGCCATCGTCAGGATGAAGCGGGACCGCACCTTCTCGACGCCGCGATAGACGGTCTGGGCCATTCCGCCGACGGTCTTGGCCCAGCCGAAGGTGAGGAGGATCAGCCAACGATCCGGGGGATCGTTGGCCCGACGCAAGTCGATCCGCTTGCGGTGCTTGATCGACAGGGCGTATCCCTCGTGCCGTGTGGTTCTGGCGTCGATCGCTGAATGGCGCGATTTCTGCGCGACATGCGGGGTGACACCGGCCTGCCGCAGGTCGGCGACGAACCCGGCCGCGTCGAAGCCCTTGTCGGCGCCCAACGTCAGCTGGCGGGTCGAACCGGGAGAGTGTCGGTGGATCATGTCAAGCGCGGCGCGCCGTTCGGCATGACCATCCGCCTCGGTCAGGTCGCCCTGCACGATCAGGCCGGAGCGGTTCTCCATCAGCGCATGGCCGATGAAGCAGAGCATGGCACCAGTGCCCGGCGACTTCTTGTAGAGGCGCGCCTCCGGGTCGGTCGTCGAGGCATGGGTGGCGTTGGAACGCTTCTCGCCCCGGAAGTCGACTTCCGCATTGCGGCTCTGGCGGGTTGGACGGGACATCGGGTCGGTATCGGTCGTCTGGGGTTGATCCTCGGTGGTGGTCTCGGGTCCGGGCGGGTTGCCCGGATCGTCGTCGGGAGGCGTATCATCAGCCTTCGGCTGGAAGCTCTTCATCGAAGCCCAGGCCTTGACCAGCGTGCCATCGACCGAGAAGTGGTTGTCCGACAACAGCGGCGCGACCTCGCGATGCGCCAGGATCGCCGCCATGACCTTGCGCGACATGTCGGTGGTCAGCAGCCGGTCCCGGTTCTTGGTGAACACCGTCGGCACCCAGACGGGATCGTCGATGCCGAGGCCCACGAACCAGCGGAACATCAGGTTATACTGCATCTGCTCCATCAACTGCCGCTCCGAGCGGACCGAAAACAGGATCTGGATCAGGCTCGCCCGGATCAACCGTTCCGGCGCGATCGAGGGGCGGCCGAAATCGGTGTAGAGCGCCTCGAACTCGGCATCGAGACTGGCCAGCGCCTCGTTGACCACCTGCCGGATCTTGCGCAGCGGATGCCGGGCGGGGATGCGCTCTTCAAGATCGACATAGCTGAACAGCGACCCGCTCGCCTCGTCCGTCCCGCGCATCATCACCCCCACCGTTGTCGTGCAAAGGGTGAATCATGTTCCTAACTCCGGGTCGAGGGCTGACTTCTTCAGCAGCCTGCTAAACATTCGGGATCAAGTTCGGTGCCGTGATGTCCGACGGGATGTCGCGCGCCTCGGGAAAAATCCGGCCGAGGAGCCCCTCGACAATCGCGGATCTGGCGCTCGGGTTCATGCCGACAAGGCGGTCGGTCGCGCCGTCGAGGGCAATCAGCGTCGAGGCCATCGGACCCGACGCCACGCGTTCGGCCGGCGCCGGCAACCGCACGTCGCGGCCCTCGTGGTCCACGAACGAGATCGGGTCGGCCGGCGCCGGCCCGCCGACCAGCACGGCAACGGCAAGGCAGTTCAGGATACCCATCGGCAAGCTCAAGGCAGGCGGCCCCGCGTCGCCTGTGCCGTCCGGCCCGCAGACAGGCCCGGCAAAGGCACGCGCGGTGGCGTGAGAAAGACCGGGTCATGCGCGCAAGCCCCGACCCCGCGACCCCTCAGTAAAACAGTCAACAAATGGCAACGCCATGTCGGCCTTCGACAAAGCGCAAATCCGCATCGGCCGCGGCGGCCCTGGCCGGCCGGGCGCCGGGTGGCCCTGCGGGCGTCGGCCCGGGCATGGGCGGGGGGCACCCTGACGGCGCAACCGGGCGCACCGCGCCGCTGGCAGGACGCCGGCAGAACCGCCCCCGCGCCGCCGCGCGGCGGGTTGTTCCCGGGCATCCAAGGCTCTATCGCTTGTCCGGGCCCAAGGCAGATGCCAAAACCGCACCTGCCGCGAAACGAACCCCTTGCCGATCGAAAGGACACCGCATGAGCTTGTTCGAACGCTGGCTGACTCTCTGGGTCGCGCTCTGCATCCTTGCGGGGCTGGTCCTGGGCAACCTTGTGCCGGGCGTTTTCGCGGTGCTGGCCGGGCTGGAATATGCCTCGGTCAACCTGGTCGTGGCCGTGCTGATCTGGGCGATGGTCTATCCGATGATGATCGCCATCGACTTCGCCTCGCTCAAGGATGTCGGGCGGCGCCCGAAGGGGCTGGTCGTCACGCTGGTCGTCAACTGGCTGGTCAAACCCTTCACGATGGCGGCGCTGGCGGTCCTGTTCTTCGACCACGTCTTCGCAGGCTGGATCGACCCGGCCCGGGCACCGGAATACATCGCCGGGCTGATTCTTCTGGGGGCGGCCCCCTGCACGGCGATGGTCTTTGTCTGGTCGCAGCTGACGAAGGGCGACCCGAATTATACCCTGGTGCAGGTCAGCGTGAACGACCTCATCATGGTCGTGGCCTTTGCGCCCATCGTGGCCTTTCTGCTGGGGGTCACCGACATCGCCGTGCCCTGGGAAACGCTGATCCTGTCGGTGGTGCTCTACATCGTCATCCCGCTGATCGCCGGCGGGCTGACGCGGCGCGCCCTGATCGCGCGGGGCCGGTCGGTCGAGGATTTCACCGCAAGGATCAAGCCGGGGTCGGTGCTTGGCCTGCTGGTGACGGTGGTGCTGCTGTTCGGTTTCCAGGGGCCGGTCATCATTGCCCAACCGCTGCTGATCGGCCTGATCGCGGTGCCGATCCTCCTGCAATCCTACGGCATCTTCGCGCTGGGTTACGCCTGGGCCTTTGCCTGGCGGCTGCCGCACAAGGTCGCGGCCCCCTGCGCCTGATCGGCACGTCGAACTTCGTCGAACTGGCGGTGGCCGTGGCCATCGGGCTGTTCGGGCTGAACTCGGGCGCGGCGCTGGCCACGGTCGTGGGCGTGCTGGTCGAGGTGCCGGTGATGCTGTCGCTCGTCGCCTTTGCCAACCGCACGCGCGACAGGTTCCCGGCATGACCCGTCGCCCCGGGCTGCCGTGCAGCGCCCGCGCCTGTCAGCCGCGACCCGAGGCACGGCGCAGATGCCCTTCCAGCGGCACCGCCGCCGACAGGGTGTTCGAGATCGTGCCGTATTTCAGCACGTTGCGGTGCAGCAGGTCCAGCCGGTGGTCCGGCTCGGCACTGTCCACCGCGATCTCGTAGCGGATCAGCGTCAGCTTCGGCGGCGCGTCCTGCCGCACCGCCTCCAGCCGCACCTCGGCCCCGTCGAGCTGGAAACGCAGCATCGGCACCACCCGCTCGATCCCCTTCAACATGCAGGCGGCCAGCGCGGACAGCAGCAGTTCCACCGGGTTCATCGCATCGCGCCGCCCGGCCAGATCGGTGTCCAGCGCAACTTGCGCCTCTTTCGCCACGGCCAGGCTGCCATGCGCATCGACGCGGCGGGCGTGAACGCGATACTCCATCACAACAGCCTCCCGATTTCGGCCGCCGTCAGCACCTTGCCGGTCGAGACGACCCTTTCGTCCACCACCCGGCCCGGCGTGGACATCACGCCATAGGCCGCGATTTCGGCAAGGCCGGTCACCTTGACGATCTCGGCGTCCGTCCCGGCTGCCGCCGCCGCGGCCTTGGCGTTTTCGCCCAAGGCGACGCATTTCCTGCAACCCGAGCCGAGAATCTTGATGAGCATGGAATGGTCCTTTCGGCGTTGTTGCAGAACTCACGCTTGAGGCATGATGCCCCTTTCCCCGCCATCGTCAGGCGACACGTACGATCTCGGCCGTTCCGAGAGCCGAGAAGCGGTTCATCAGTGCGACGCGGATC
>NZ_JBKBQM010000089.1:0-5500 GCF_046292685.1 Gemmobacter sp. | reverse complement strand
TCGCGCTCTTGCTCGAAGGCCATCATCACCTCGGCGCCGCGCGCCTCGAGGCGCCGGGAGCGCATGTCCCCGCCCTGCGCCTTCGGCGCGAAGGCGCCGGTCGCGCGCCGCGCCGCGTCCCAGCGAATGACCGAGGACACGCCGACGCCGAACCGTTTCGCCGCCGCACGCCGACTCATGCCGCCATCAACGGCAGCCAAGGCCCGAGTGCGAAGATCCATGGAAAGTGGTTTGCCCATCCTAAACTCCAACATCTGCTCCGAGCAGACTGAATCACGCCTCGGCCCCGATGGGAATCCCCTCGCGATTCACGACGCTCGGGAACCGCTCTAGGTTCATGGTCGCCCTGAAAGATCGCAACTCGGGTCATGTCGCGGCAGGCAAAGGGCGCGCAATGGGTGAAACCGCTGCACGGTTCGGGCCCCGGTCGGGGCCCGCCTGCCGGCGAAACGATTTCAACCCGGTCGTCCGATCACTTTCCGGCAAGTGCTGCGCGCAAGGCCAGGGCGCCGGCGCGCAGCAGGCCGACATCGTGCCCGGCCGCGACGAAGGTTGCGCCTTGCGCCATTGCGTGCCGTGCGGGTTCTGCCCCGGCCACGAGAATACCGGCCGCCTTGCCGCTGGCCACGATGCGGGCGATGGCCTTGTCGATGGCGGCCTGCACCTCGGGTGCGCCGGAATTGCCGGGATAGCCCATGTCTGCCGACAGGTCGGAGGGGCCGATGAACACCCCGTCGACGCCATCCACCGCGCAGATTTCCTCCAGATTCTCCAGCGCCATGCGCGTCTCGACCTGAACGAGGAGGCACGTCTGCGCGTTGGCGGTGGTGAGATACTCCGGCGTCAGCCCATAGCGCGAGGCGCGCCCGAGCGTGCCCATGCCGCGGATGCCCTCGGGCGGATAGCGCATGGCCCGAACCAGCTTGCGCGCCTGTTCGGCGGTGTCGACCATCGGCACCAGCACGGTCTGCGCGCCGATATCCAGCACCTGCTTCATCAGCCAGGGTTCGCCCACCGGAACACGCACCACCGGATGCGCGCCGCCGGCCTGCATGGCCTGCAGCTGTGCCAGCATGAGCGGCAGGTCGTTCGGGGCATGTTCGCCGTCGATCACCAGCCAGTCGTAACCGCAATGGCTGAGCAGCTCGGCCACGTTGGGGCTGGCAAAGGCGACCCAGAGCCCGACCTGAACCTTGCCTTTGGCCAGGGCCGCCTTGAATCCGTTGACGGGTGCCGGCATCGATCCCTCCTTGCCTTGCTGCGGCGCCAAGGTGACAGACCGGCCGGCCGCGTCAACCCCGCGTTCAGGCGCCGATGCTGAAGCCGGTCAGGCGCCGGTCGGCCCGGGTCATGCGGTGGTCCAGCATGGCTGTGCGCAAGCGGGCGATGGTCGTGGCGGCGGCTGGGTCTGTGGCCAAATCCCGGGTCTCCTCGGGGTCGTTGGCGCGGTCGAACAGCATCGGGGGCAGGCCGCCGTTGCAGTGCACCAGGGTCCAGCGCGCATCGCGCCAGACCGCGAGGTTTGCACGATGGTCGGTCAGGTTCAGGGCGCGCTGGAACCGGGTCGGACGGTGGGGGTGGCCAAGATCCAGTTCGGTCAGGGCAAAGGCGTCGGCATCGGCTTGCGCCCCGGCCAGCAGCGGTTGCAGCGGCGAACCGTCCATCGCGGGCGGCACCGGCGCAGCAAGCGCATGCAGCAGCGTCGGCGCGACCGATGTGGTGCAGACCGGCCCGGTCACCAGATGCCCGGCCGCAACGCCGGGGCCGCGCCAGAGCATCGGCACGCGGTGGGCCTGAAGAAAGGGCGTGTCCTTGCCCCAATAGCCCTGGTCGCCCAGCATCTCGCCATGATCGGCCATCACCACCAGCAGGGTGCGTTCGGCCAGCCCGCGTTCGTCGAGCCAATGCAGGATGCGGCCAAGATGGTGATCCACCTCGGCCACCAGACCGAGGTAGACGGCGCGCAATGCGGCCGTCTGGTCCGGCGAAAGGCGGGTGACATCGCCACCGAACCCGTGCCAAAGGCCGCGGGCGGCAGGATCGGAAAACCAGGCATCGCGGAAAGGGTGGGCAACGGTCGCCGCCAGCGGCGCGGGCACGGCGGATGGGTCGCACAGACGGTTGAAGGGCGCAGGCGCCACCAGCGGCGGATGCGGGCGGATGAAGGTGGCATGGGCCGTCCAGACCCCGTCGCGCCGGGCGTCCAGCGCCTCCAGCAGCCGATCGGCCAGATAGGCGGTGTCGCTGTCTTCGGCACGATACAGCGCCGGGTCGGCGATGCCGCCGCCTTGCGAGGCGTTGAGGTCATACCACCGCTGCGGCAAAGGTTCGGGCAAGGCATAGCCGCGGCGCCGCAAATGGCCGATCCAGTCCAGCGGCGCCTCGAACCGCATGTTGACGATTTCGCGGAACCCTGGGGCCGGCAGCTCGTAGGTGGCCATGTCGGGATCGGCCGGATGATAGGCGCCGGGGTCGGGGCCGATGTCGCCATAACCGAACAGCAATGGCTCGCGGCCCAGCTTGCGCAGCTCGGTGCCCAGTGTGGCATGGTGCCGGGCCAGCGGGCTGCCGTTGCGGATGGCGCGATGGTTGAAGGCGTGCAGCCCGGTCATCAGGCTGGCGCGCGCCGGGCCGCAGGGCACCGCCGCGGTCAGACAGTCGGCAAACGCCGTGCCTTCGCGGCGCAGCCGGTCGAGGGCAGGGGTCGGCACCAGGCCATGCAGCGCGCCCATGACCGCATCGGCGCGCAACTGGTCGATGGTGATGAACAGCAGGTTGGTGAGGTCTGGGCGCAGGGATTCGGTCATGCCGCCGATCCTATCGTGCGGCAGGCGCGGGCGGAACCCTGTCGCGCAACCGTCATCTGGGTGCTGTAGAGCGTTGCAAACCCCCTGCGAGAGGCCGCCATGACCGCGCTTTTGCCCTTGCCCGCCCACCCGCTGCCGGCGCCCGTGATGCGCCCGCAGATCGCGCGCGACATCACCTATGCCCATTCGGCCAGCACGCCGGCGGGCCGGCTGATGATCCGCACGGTGGAAAACCTGACCGGGCGCATGGCGCTGATCCGCCGCGCGCAAGGCTATGACCAGGCGGTGGCGCAAGGCGCGGATTTCTGGCGCGAGATGATGCAGCGCTATGGCCTGCACATCGAACTGTTGGGCGGCAGTTTCGAGGATGTGCCGATCACCGGGCCGCTGGTCATGGTGGCGAACCACCCTTACGGCATTCTCGACGGGTTGGTGATGGGCTATATCCTGTCGGGTTTGCGCGGCGATTTCCGCATTCTGGCCCACGCGGTGTTCCGCAAGGCGCCCGATGTGGCGCGGGTGATCCTGCCGATGGATTTTTCCGGCAGCCCCGAGGCGCTGCGCGCCAACATCGCCATGCGCGCCGAAGCGGTTGAGTATCTGCGCGGCGGCGGGGCGGTGGGGATTTTCCCGGGCGGCACGGTTTCCACCGCCGCCCGCCCCTTCGATGCACCGATGGACCCGGGCTGGCGCAGCTTTACCGCCCGGATGATCGCGCGCACGGGGGCAACGGTGGTGCCGGTCTGGTTCGAGGGGGCGAATTCGCGGCTGTTCCAGCTGGCCAGCCACCTGCATCATTCGCTGCGCATGGCATTGCTGTTGCGCGAGTTCCGTGCGCGGGTGGACCGGCCGGTGCGGATGGTGGTCGGCCAACCCATCCCGGCTGCCCTGCTTGCGCAATTTGGCGCCGACGGCAAGGCGATGATGGATTTCCTGCGCCGGACAACTTATGCACTTGACCCGAAGGGCCGCGATGCCAGCCGCTATGGCTATGAATTCGAGGCCCACCACAAGAGGTAGGGCTTGCGCATGGCGGTTGGCGTCTTCGATTCGGGGCTGGGCGGGCTGACGGTTCTGGATGCGGTGGCGCGGCGGTTGCCGGATGTGCCCTTCGTCTATCTGGGCGACAATGCCCATGCGCCTTATGGCGTGCGCACGCATGACGACATCTTCAACCTGACCTGCGCGGCGGTCGAGCGGCTGTGGCAGGAGGGCTGCGATCTGGTCATCCTGGCCTGCAACACGGCCAGCGCGGCGGCGCTGAAGCGGATGCAGGAAACCTGGGTGCCCAAGGACAAGCGGGTGCTGGGCGTGTTCGTGCCGTTGATCGAGGCGTTGACCGAACGGCAGTGGGGCGACAATTCCCCCCCGCGCGAAGTGGCGGTCAAGCATGTGGCGCTGTTCGCCACCCCGGCCACGGTGGCCAGCCGCGCCTTTCAGCGCGAGCTTGCCTTTCGCGCCATCGGTGTCGATGTCGAGGCGCAGCCTTGCGGCGGCGTGGTGGATGCCATCGAACAGGGCGACGAGATTCTGGCCGAAGCGCTGGTGCGTAGCCATGTCGAGGCGCTGAAGCGCCGGATGCCGCATCCGCAGGCGGCGGTGCTGGGCTGCACGCATTATCCCCTGATGCAGGCGGCCTTTCAGGCCGCTCTGGGCCCGGATGTAAAGGTGTTCAGCCAGGCCAATCTGGTGGCGGAATCGCTGGCCGACTATCTGGCACGCCGGCCGGAGTTCCTCGGGCCGGGGACGCAATCGAAGTTCCTGACCACGGGCGACCCCGACAGCGTATCGGCCAAGGCCACGCAATTCCTGCGCCGCCCGATCCGGTTCGAGGCCGCTTGACGGCTAGATGTGCTATACCGGATGATCACATGAGCCCTCGTCGATCTGCGCTGTTCATGGCAAGGTCGGTTCTGAGGGACATATTGGCCGGGGCGCGGACATGCCGATCCGTCTTCACAGCCAGGCGACGACCACCCCGAAGGTATGGGCGGCGATCCAGGCGAGCGACGAGGTCGGGACGGTGCTTGCTGCGCGCTTCGGGTTGACGCCGCAGACGATCTGCAAGTGGCGCAAGCGCGACAGCCTCGAGGATCGCAGCCAAACGCCGCATCGGCTGCAGAGTGGATCGGATCAGAAAACGATCCGGGGAGCTGTTGAAGAAGCCGTTTCACGCCGATGCTCGGGTTGGTCGGGCTGCGCGATCTTCGATGATCGAACAGACCAGCAGCATCAGGGCTGCCGCCAGCTTCTTGAGGTTCATTGCGATGACGGTCAGCAGGGCCTGGATCTTCATGTTTTCGAGCCCCCTCCGGATGGCTCGTGCAAGGCCGTGGAGCGTCTTGGCCGTCCCACGAGCTCCTTCGACCTGCCATCTGTGACGGGTGTAGATCGCGCGTTCGTCATCCCCCCACGCGGCTCGTTTGCGGCGAGCCCGAAGAATGGCTGCGTGGTTTGTCACGATGTGCTCCCGGCGGGATGGGGTGCCTCGCGGCAGACGATGCTGTCCCTGAGCGTGGTGTAGGTTCTGGGCGAGGTGGTCACCGGCGATGTTCGGTTAGGGTCTGGTTGCTTAACAGGCTGCTGAAGAAGTCCACGAGGCGGAACAGTTTTCCCTCTGTTTGGGCGGCAGCGGTGAGCGTCGTGCTGGTCGAGGCGAGGTATGGGTGCCCGATGCCACCCCTCGTCGTCAT
>NZ_JBKBQM010000088.1:0-5814 GCF_046292685.1 Gemmobacter sp. | reverse complement strand
GGACATGCGCGAGATCGTCGGATTTGGCGTGATGACCACCCCGGCCGTCGTGGTGGGGGGCAAGGTCGTCCACAAGGGGTCTGTCCCCACGCACGATCAGGTTGTGGCCTGGTTGGGTTAACCCACGAAACCGGGTCCGGGGAGGGCCCATTTGATGACAAACAAAAAACTGTTCGGTTCGCTTTTGGTTCTCGCCGCCCTTTCCGGGGCAACATCGGTCGCGGCGGCCGACATCCAGTGCCTGACCCCGATCGACGTGACCGGCACCGAAGCCAAGATTCGTGTGCATGATTATTCCAGCATCGTCTGGCTGAAAAACGCGCCGCTGTCGGACCTGACTGTGGGTTACGGGCCGGGGTCTGACCCGAAGGCCGAGATCAGCATCATCGACGGGCAGTATCACGTGGCCCGCCCCGAGGGCGCCGAGATCAGGGTCGATCTGAACCCTGCCGATCAAGGGGCGGCCATGCTGGTGCGCGCCACGCCCGCGGCTTGGGCAGATGCAGGAACGCTGAAGGATCTGTTCGATCTTGCCTCACTGAACGCGGCGCTGAGTGCGCGGATCAAGGAAATGGGGTGCGATGGCGATGCCACCTTGCCTTTCCGCATCACAGCCCATGCCGATGAGGTGAAATGGAGCGTGGACGGCGAACCCGAAAAGGCGCTTGGCACCATAGCCGACGCAGATGTGATCATCGTCGGCGTCTACTCCAACCACGACAAGGCAAATACTTTCATGTCACCGGGTTTCAGCCTGCACGCCCATGTGCACGTGCCCGCCACCGGATTTGCCGGACATGTGGTCGAGGCGACTTTGGCCGACGGCGCGGTGCTGCAACTGTCGGCTGCCAACTAGGGGCTTTGCGCCCCGCCCTGTAGAAATGAGACACTGACATGAAACCGCAGATGAAATTCCACCTCGTCTTTTCCCTGCTCATGGGCGCGATGATGGTGTTCCTGATGACCTTCGTCATCACCGCCGTGAACCTTGGCTTTGGCCCGCACTTCCTTGCGGCCCGGGCCCGGGTGTTCGTCATCGCCTATGTGATCGCGGTTCCCGTGATCTTTTTCCTTGCCCCAATTGCGCGCAAGCTGACCGGTGGTCTGCTTGGCGTTCACCCCTGAAAGGACACGTCATGAACGAGGCTCTCAAGAAAGACCTGACCAAGGCGCGCGAAGTCTGCCCCACCACCTCGCAGCGGTTGCTGAAGGACGGCGCACTGCTGGTCGATGTGCGCGAACCGTCCGAAGTGGCACAGGTGGGGTTTTCGGGCTGCGAAGTGGTCAATATCCCGCTGTCGCAGTTCGAGGACCGCTGGCAGGAAGTGCCGCGCGACCGGGATGTGATCCTGGCCTGCGCGGTCGGAGAGCGGAGCCTGAAGGCCACCTATTTCCTGATGTATCAGGGCTATGACCGCGTATCAAACATGCGCCCCGGCATTGCCCGTTGGGTCGACCGTGGCTTCCCGATCACCGGGTCTGCCGAAGCCGTGGCCACCTCCGAGGCGGCATCTTCGTGCTGCGGCGCATCGCCGGAACCTGCGGCCTCAAGCTGCTGTGGTGGCGACACGCCGGCCAAGTCTGGCGGGTGCTGCTGATGCGCCGGGGCGCGGCAGTCCTGACCGTGGCCATGGTGGGGGCTGCTGCCCTCTGGCTGACCGGCACGAACACCGCGCCCCAGTCGGCCTTGCCCGACCCCATCGCAGCGGCCCGTCTGACCGGCAAACCTGTGCTGGTCGAGTTCGGAGCAGGCTCTTGTGCCGCCTGCCGCGAGATGAAAGGCGTGCTGGCCGATTTGCAGACCAGTCACGGCGACCGGATGGTGATCGTTGATATAGACTTCGGCACACCTGAAGGCCGGATGGTGCTGCGCAAATACGCGATGCAGGCGATCCCGACACAACTGTTCTACACCGCTGACGGGGCGGAGGCGGGCCGCCACTTGGGCGCGATCCCGGCGGATCAGATTTTGGCCAGGCTGGGGCTTGCCGATGGCTGATGCAGCAATCCTGGGTGCGGCCTTCACGGCGGGCCTGCTGTCGGCGGCAAGCCCTTGCGTGCTGGCAGCGGTGCCGGTGACCGTGGGGTTTGTCGGCGGCGGGGCCAAGGATGGCGCTGCTGCCTTGCGGCTGACGCTGGGATTCATCCTTGGCATGGTGGTGGCCTTTGTGGCTCTTGGTCTGGCGGCTGCCCGCCTTGGCATGTTCTTCGGCACGCTTGGCACCGGCTGGACGGCGCTTGGCGGCGCGGTGATCGTGACGGGCGGGCTGTGGCTTTTGTTGCGGCAGGGCAGCGGCGCGCTCTGCCCTACGGCGGTTCAGGGCTGGATGGAGCGGCGCTTCAAAGGCTCCGGCCTCTGGGGGGCCGTGGCCTTGGGCGGGCTGACCGGCACAGTATTGACCCCCTGCGCCACCCCGGTTCTGGGCGCGGCGCTGGCCTTGGCCGGGTCGAGCAGCGTGACGGGCGGGTCGGTGCTGACCGGCGCGCTGATGCTGCTGGCCTATGCCATCGGGCGCAGCCCTTTGCTGGTGCTGGCCGGTCTTGCGCCGCAAAGCCTTGGCGTCCTGGCACGGCGGCTTGGCCCTGTCGCACATCTGATCCCCGGCCAGCGTGCCTTTTCCGCCGTGATGGTGGGGGCGGGTCTTTGGCTGATCTTTCAATCCGGCATCTTGCCGCAAACCTGACTGGAAAACGCATGTCCTTTCCCCGCGCCTTGCTTCTGGCGGCCCTGCTGCCATTTCCCGCCTTTGCGGATGTGCTGGAGGTGCAGCCCGTCACCGATGGCGTCTGGGCCATCGTCGGCCCCAAGGAACAACGCGACGGCGTGAACCTGGCCAACAACGCCACCTTCGGGCTGGTTGTCACCGACGCCGGTGCCGTGCTGATAGACCCTGGCGGGTCGTGGAAAGGCGCCGAGGCACTGCACGCTACCATCCGCAGCTTGACGGATCAGCCGGTGAAATTCGTGGTCAACACTGGCGGGCAGGACCACCGCTGGCTCGGCAACGGCTACTGGCAGGCGCAAGGCGCGACCGTGATCGCGTCGGATGCGGCGGTGGAAGATCACCACGCCCGCGCCGATCAGCACATGATGGATCTGGGGCAGTTTCTGGGCGACGGGCTGGCCGGCACCGAACCCGCCTATGCCGATGTGACCTTTGCCGACAGCCACACCTTTGATCTGGGCGGCCTCAGTTTCCAGATCACCCACCCCGGCCCGGCCCATACCCCCGGCGACAGCTTTGTGTTCGTGCCACAGAAAGACACGGTGTTCACCGGCGACATCGTCTATGTGGAACGCATCCTTGGGGTGGGTGAGCAATCCTCGATCACCGACTGGCCCGCCAGTTTTGAGGCGATGGCTGCCACTGGTGCAACCCATGTTGTTCCCGGCCACGGCCATGCTACCACGATGGATCAGGCCCGTGCCGACACCTACGACTATCTGATGAATCTGCGCGCGCAGATCAGCGCGCTGATCGAAGCGGGTGGCGATCTGTCGGCAGCGGCAGATGTAGATCAATCCGCTTTTGCCCGGCTGGAGCAATTCGACACCCTGTCACGCAAGAATGCCGAAGTGGCCTTCGTGCAGATGGAATTCGAATGACGCCATTACGACCGTGCCACGTCATTGGTACAACTCGCCCGGGGGGGCAGCGCAACCGGCCTGTTCGTGGCCCATGCCAGGGAACGCATCGCCGGCCTTCGCGGCCCGAATGATCCGAGGCCTTTTGGCATGAAAGGAACGACCATGCTGGAATACCACGTTAGCGCCCGGCGCAACGACAGTCACGGGTCAGAGGCGACCACCAAGGCGGCGTCGATCACGCTCGATACCGACATGGCCGGGCGGCAAGACGCTTTCAACCCCGCCGAGATGCTGCTGGCCAGTCTCGCCGCCTGCATCCTGAAGGGCACTGAACGGGTGGTGCCGATGTTGGAGTTTGATCTGCGCGGTATGGAGGTTGCCCTGCACGGGGTCCGGCAGGACAGCCCGCCGAAGATGATCTCCATCACCTATGAGATCACGGTGGACACCGACGAGCCCGACGCCCGCCTCGCCCTTTTGCACAAGAACCTGCAAAAATACGGCACGATTTACAACACATTGGCGGGGGCGACCGAACTTTCCGGCACCATCCGGCGGAAAGGCTGACACCATGGCGCACGATCACGCGCACGCACACACACCCCCGGCAGACCTTGGCCCGGCGTTCCGCTGGGCTGTGGGGCTGAACACCGCCTATGTGCTGGTCGAAGGCGCGGCAGGCTTTCTGACCGGATCTCTGGCGCTGCTGGCCGATGCCGCGCATAACCTGACCGATGTGGCGGGCCTGCTGATTGCTTGGGGCGCGGCAGTTCTGGCCAAGCGGGTGAGCAGCGATAATTATACCTTTGGCTATGGCCGTGCGACGATTCTTGCCGCGATGCTGAACGCAATCGCCATCCTGATCGGCGTTTTGGTGGTGGTGTGGGAGGCGGCGCACCGCTTTCAATCGGTGGTCGAGGTGCCGGGGCTGACCATCCTGCTGGTGGCGCTGGTCGGCATCGGGGTGAACACCGGCTCGGCGCTTTTGTTCATGCGCTCGCAAAAGGATGACCTGAACGCCAAGGGGGCCTATCTTCATATGGCCGCCGACGCGGCGGTGTCAGGCGCGGTGGTTCTGGCAGCGGCGGGGATCATGCTGACCGGCTGGCACTGGCTGGACCCCGCGGTGGCCATCGCGGTCAGCCTGCTGATCGCCTGGACCGCTTGGGGCCTGTTGCGCGACTCGCTGCGGCTGGGATTGGACGGTGTGCCCGAGGCGATTGACCGGCAGGCCGTGGCCGATTGGCTGGGCGCGCAGGACGGAGTGACCAATGTGCATGACCTGCACATCTGGGCGCTGTCCACCACCCGCACAGCGCTGGCGGTGCATCTGGTCTGGGACGGCGCCGATGCCGATGCCTTCCTCGATTACGTCACCGACGAGTTGGAGCATGACTTCGCCATCAGCCATGCCACCGTGCAACTGGAACGCGCGCCCTGCGAACGGGCGGGGGTCTGTCTGGCTGCGTGATGCAAACCGCAACCGACAGACACCCGACCGAGACGACCTTCCTCGGCCATGCCTTCCGCCCGCTGGAGCTGGCCGACAAGGACATGCTGCAAGACTATCTGCGCCGCTACCCGCAGCACGTCTCGGGCTACACATTTGCCACCTTGGCCGCTTACGCGCCGATCTATGGCATCCAGTGGTCGCGGGTCGGGCCGGAATGTCTGCTGTTGGCGCGCAAGGTTGAGGACCGGATGCAACTGCTGCAACCCATCGGCCAGCCCACCGACACCTGTTGCGACGGCTTGCTGGATGCGGCGGCGGCGCTGCCTTACCCGTTGCAGATGGTCTATGTCGCCAAGGCTTACATCCAGGCAAATCCCCGCTTCTGCGCGCATTTCGACGCCGAAGAGGATCGCGCCAGCGCCAATTACATCTATGTCGCCCGCGATCTGGCCGAACTTGCAGGGGGGCGCTATGCCAAGAAGCGCAACCTGATCGCCCAGTTTCAAACCCTGCACCCCGATTGGCAGTTAGCGCGTTTCCCGATTTTTGTGGTTCATATGCTGCTGCGGTGAAGAAGTTGGCGCTCTCCCCGGGGGTGATGAGATCGACGAGCCGTCCGATGGCGTCCCAGAGGGCCGCAACGGTTCGCTTGGCCGCCTTCCGCAGGAGCGCCTTGAGCTTCGAGAAGGCCATCTCGATGGGATTGAAGTCGGGGCTGTATGGCGGGAGGAAGCGCAGCTCGGCGCCGACAGCCTCGATCGGCTTCCGCGCC
>NZ_JBKBQM010000087.1:0-6540 GCF_046292685.1 Gemmobacter sp. | reverse complement strand
CCGATCGGAGGCCCGGAGGGGTGGAAAACCCCTCCGGCGGGGCGCGGGGCAGGCCCCGCGGCGCGGCAGGGGGCTCGATGCCCCCGCACCGCGCCCCCCTGCCCCGGCACCGCGCCCGCTACCCTCGGGGTTCCGCGAACTGCCCCCGGCACAAGGCGGCATAAAGCCCGCCGCGGGCCAGCAATGCATCGTGCCGCCCTTCGTCCACCACCCGGCCCTGATCCAGCACCACGATGTGGTCGGCGTCCTGCACCGTGGACAGCCGATGCGCGATCACCAGCGTCGTGCGCCCTGCCGACAACCGCGCCAGCGCCTCGCTCACCAGCCGCTCCGATGCGGCATCCAGCGCGCTGGTGGCCTCGTCCAGCAACAGCACCGGCGCATCGCGCAACACCGCCCGCGCAATGGCAATGCGCTGGCGCTGCCCGCCCGACAGCGCCGACCCGCGCGGGCCCGCGCGGGTTTCCAGCCCTTGCGGCAGGCGGTCGACGAACTCGGCCGCATTCGCCGCCTCCAGCGCGGCGCGCAAGGCCGCGTCCGACACATCGGTCCGCCCCATCAGCAGATTGTCGCGCAAGGTCTCGTCGAACAGCCAGGCGTCCTGGCTGACCACCGCCACCTGCCCGCGCAAGGCCTCCGGGTCCAGCGCCGCCACCGGCACGCCGCCCAAGGTTACCGTCCCCGAGGTCGGATCGACCAGCCGTGTGACCAGATGGAACAGCGTGGATTTTCCCGCCCCCGAAGGCCCCACGATCGCGGTGCGCCGGCCGGCCTCGGCGGTGAAGCTGACCCCGCGCAGCACCTCGGCCGCGCCATAGGACAGGCGCACATCGGCAAAGCGCACCTCGGTCCCCGAGGGCAGCGCCGCCGGCCGCGCCGGCGCCACCACCGCCGGGCGCAGATCCAGAAAGGCATAGATCCGCTCCAGCGAGGCCGCCGCCACCTGCCAGGTGCCCGCCAGCGCCCCCAGCCGCCGCAAGGGCTGGAACGCCAGGCTCATCGCCGTGAAGAACGACATGAACTCGCCCAGCGACCGCTGGCCCGAGATGATCTGCTCGCCCGCCAGCAGCAGCACCAGAAAGAACCCCAGCCCCGTCACCAGGTCGATCAGCCCCGGTATGAACGACTGGCCGAAGGCCATGCGCACCTGCCCCTTGACCAGCCCTTCGACGATGGCGCCGAAGCGCGCGGCCTGCCAGGCCTCCATCCGGTTCAGCTTGACGGTGGCGATGCCGTGAAACACCTCGTCCAGCCGCGTCGCCCGTTCGCCGGACTGTTCGCGCACCACGGCCGTCTTGCGCCGCACATAGCGCTGCACCGCCACGGTGGGCATAATCAGCAAGGGCGCCCCCAGCAGCGCCGCCGCCGTCCAGACCGGGTCGATGGCGACCGCCACCGCGAACAGCGCCACCAGCGCGATGGTATCGCGCCCGATGCCCATGACCATCACCTGCCACACGCCCTGCACCGCCAGCGTGTCGCCCTGCACCCGCTCGATCAGCGCGCCGGGCGGGTTGTCGTGGTAGAACCGCATGTCCAGCACCAGCAGCCGGCGCAGCAGATCGACCTGCATCTGCGCCGCCGAGCGCAGCGAAATCGCCGTCAGCAGCGTCTTGGACACCACCGCCGTCACCGCCCGCAGCGCGAACAGCCCGAAGATGGCGCCCCCCACCCACCAGATCGCATCGGCATCGCCGGCTACGAAGACCCGGTCGAACAGCGGCTCCAGCATCCAGCTCAGCGCGGCCAGGGTGGACCCGTCGATCAGCAGGAACACGAAGGCCAGCGCCATGCGCCAGCGCCAGCGGTGCAGGTAATCGGCCCAGAGCCGGGCGAACAGGCGCGGGCGGGCGGCGGCGGTCATCGGCGGCAGGCTCCGTCTCGGGCAGGGTCGCGCGCCGGGGTAGCCGCTGGCGCGCCAAAGGGCAAGCGGCGCGCACAGGCCCCGGCGGCGGCAGGGGGCGCTGCCCCCATCGCCCCTGCGGGGCGATTCCCCCGGGATATTTCGGTCAAGGTGAAGCAGCCGAGCGCGGCGCCGCGGGGGCCGGGCCGGCTTGTGCGCGCAGGCGCACCGTGGGATGCATCCGTTCGGAGGGGTCGCGCCCGACGACCCGGCGCCGGCGGCGCAGGAACAGCTTGCCCCAGGCGCGCCAGGTGCCCACCATCGGTGCCTGCGGGTCGCAGGGAAAGCGGTCGCGCCAGCCCGGGGGCAAGGGCAGGCCGCAGTCGGCGGCACGGTCCAGCATCCAGACCAGCGGGATGTTGGCCAGGGGCCGCGCGGGCAGGTAGCCGCCGATCATGCCGCCCACATCGCCATGCGCGCCGCGGAACCAGACCTGTTCGACATGGCCTTCCCAGCCCGGCAGGCTGTCCCACAGCACGGGTTCGAACACGGTGCGGGTTTCGTCCAGCGCGAGGGCATGAAAGCCGCGGCGGATGGCGCGGCCCAGATGGTGGTTGTGAAAGCGGTGCGGCACCTCGGTGAACTTCCACAGCACCGGCAATTGCAGCCCCAGCGCCTTGACCGTGTCCCAGACGCCCACCATCTCGATCTGGGCTTCGGCATGGCACAGCCGGCGCACCAGCCGCCGCGCCGCCGGGCTGTCGGGGTTGGTCTGGTAGTGGCGATAGAGCAGCAGCACCGCGCGCTCGGTCGCCTCCTCGCGGCGCAAGAGGCCCATGCGGTCCACCAGCCCGGCCAGCGAGCGCACCGCGTAAGCCCCGCGCGAATAGCCGAACAGGAAGATGCGGTCGCCCGGGCGGTATCGGCTGGCCAGCCAGCCATAGGCGCGGCGGATCTGGCGGTTGATGCCGCGGCCGGCCGCCACATCCAGCATGTGCTGCCAGCCTTGCCATTGCAGCCCCGGCTCGTAATAGACCGACAGCCGCGCCGAGCGCCGCGCCTCGTCCAGCAGCCGGAAGGTCAGGCCGGCGTTGGTCTGGTGCCCTTCCTCCAGCGAGGACATGGTGCCGTCGAGGATGACGACATGGGTGGCCGGGCCGCGGCCCGGGGCCGGTTCGGGGGTGCTGGCCCGCAGTTCGGGGCGGTCCAGCCAGTCGAGGATATCCTCGACCCGGATCATGACCGCGCGTCGTTCAGCGCCGCCCAGACCCGCGCCGGGGTAAAGGGCATGTCGGCCCAGGCCACGCCGCGCGTGGCCAGCGCATCGCGCACCGCGTTCGCCACCGCTGCCATCGCGCCCACCGTGCCTGCCTCGCCGCAGCCTTTCATGCCCAGGGTGTTGGCGGTGGAGGGCACCGGCTCGAAGGCGATGCGGAAGAACGGCATGTCCGTGGCGCGCGGCAGCGCATAGTCCATGAAGCTGCCGGTCAGCGGCTGGCCTTGCGCGCTGTAGGCCACCTGTTCCAGCAGCACCTGGCCCGCGCCTTGCACCACGCCGCCATGCACCTGCCCCAGCACCAGGTCGGGCGCCAGCAGCGTGCCGAAATCGTCCACGATGACATAGCGGTCCAGCCGGATGGCGCCGGTTTCCGGGTCGATCTCGACTTCGGCCAGATGCGCGCCGTTGGGGTAGGAACGGGCCGGCAGCCGCGCCTCGGCCCGCATCTGCAACAGGTCGCTGCGCCCGGCCGCGCGCGCCATCGCCGCCGCTTCGAGGAAGGTGACCGCGCGGTTGCTGCCCGGCACGCGAAAGGCGCCTTCCTGAAACGCCGGATCGCCGCCCAGTTCGGGCGCGAGAAACGCGCCGTAGGCCGCCACCATCTGCGCCACCGTCGCCCGCGTCGCATGCGTCTGCACCGTGACCGAGCGCGACCCGCCCGTGCCGCCCCCGGTGGGAATCAAGTCGCTGTCGCCTTGCACCACGCGGATCGCCTCGACCGGGATCCCGGTTTCCGACGACAGGAACCGGGCATAGACCGTTTCGTGCCCCTGGCCGTTGCTTTGCGTGCCCACGCGCAGCGACACGGTGCCATCGGCGTGGAAATCGACCTGCGCCGCCTCGTCGGGGGCGCCGAGGATGGCCTCGATATAGCAGCTCAGCCCCATGCCGCGCAGCATCCCCCGCGCCTCGCTGGCCGCCCGCCGCGCGGCAAAGCCCGCCACGTCGGCCCGCGCGGCCAGCCCCGCCAGCACGCGGGGAAAATCGCCCACATCGTAAAGCTCGCCCGCCACGGTGCGATAGGGAAAGGCGCGCACGAAGTTGCGCCGGCGCAACTCGAACCTGTCCACCCCCAGCACGCGCGCGGCATGGTCCATCGCCGATTCCAGCGCGCAGATCGCCTCGGGCCGGCCGGCCCCGCGATAGGCATCGACCTGGGTGGTGTTGGTATAGACCCCCTGCACCGCCAGATGCGCCGCCTGAATGTCGTAAAGCCCGGTCATCACCTTGGAAAACAGCTCCGACTGGATGGGTTGCCCGAATTGCGAGTTGTAGGCCCCAAGGTTTGACAAGGTGTTGACGCGATAGGCGGTGATGCGGAAATCGGCGTCGAAGCCCAGCTCCACCTCCGACACGAGGTCGCGCCCCGCGTTGTCGGTCAGCATCGATTCCGAACGGTCGGCGATCCAGCGCACCGGGGCCCCCAGCGCGCGGGCGGCATGGGCCAGCACCACATATTCGGGATAGGCCATCGCCTTCATCCCGAAGCCGCCGCCCACGTCGGGGTTGGTCACGCGGATGCGGTCGGGGGCAAGGTCCAGCTGCGCGGCCAGCTGGCCCTTCTGGTTCCACACGCCCTGCCCGTTCACGCACAGATGCAGCCGCCCGTCCTGCCATTCGGCAAAGGCGCCGCGCGGCTCCATGCTGGCGACGATGATGCGGCTGTCCTCGACCCGCACCTGCACCCGGTGCGCCGAACCCGCCAGCGCCGCCGCCACCGCCGGCGCATCGCCCAGCTCGTAGCGGTAGGCGATGTTGTCGGGCGCCTCGGCGTGCAGCACCGGGCCGCCGGGGGCCAGGTCCAGCTTGACCGGCAAGTCCTCGAACTCGGCCGCAATCGCCTCCACCCCGTCGCGCGCCGCGGCCAGCGTCTCGGCCACCACGCAGGCCACCGGCTCGCCGACGAACCGCACCGTGCCGCGCGCCAGCACCGGGCGCTCGGGCGCCGCCCCCGCGCGCCCGTCGGGGCCGCGCACGGTGGCGCCGCGCATGCCCAGCTTCACCCCTGCCGCCTCCAGATCGGCGGCGGTGAACACCGCGCGCACCCCCGCCACCTCCCGCGCGCCCGACACATCCAGCGCCGCGATGCGCGCATGCGCCACCGGCGCGCGGAAAAACGCCGCGACCAGCGCGCCCGCCGGGGCGATGTCATCGACATAGCGCCCTTGCCCGGTCAGAAACCGCCGATCCTCGATCCGCCCGCCCTGGGCCTTGCCGAACGCATCCATCCTGGTGTTCCCCCGTCCCGTCGCGGCGGATGGTAGGCCAGCCTTCGGGCAACGAAAACCCCGATCCCCCCGCGCGCCATCACTTTTCCTGCGCCACCGCCAGCCCGGCCACCGCCTGCCCCAGCACCTCGCGCAGCAGCTTGCGCTCCATCGCGGCGGCGAAATCGCGCCAGTCGTCGGCCGATTCCACAAAGGCCCCCGGGCCGCGGATCACCCGCGCCGCCAGCCACCGGCTCAGCGCGCCGCCTTCCTCGGCCCGCGCGCCGTGATCCAGCGGCAGATCGCCGCCCACGGCCAGCGCGTTCACCGCCACCGGCCCCAGCGCAAGCGCCCCCGGATCGCCGCCTTCGTTGGCGGTATCGTCGGTCGACAGGTCGATCACCTGACGCGCGCACCCCGGCATGGCGGCGAACAGCCCGGCGGCATGGGCCAGCGCCCCGGCGGTGGCGGTGCGCCCGCCCCAGACCGGGCGCGGCAAGCCCGCCACCTCGGCCGCCAGCGCCGCGACATCGGCCGGGGTCGCCAGCACCCGCCACCCCGCGACCTGCGCCTGCTCGCCAACGCCTGCCCATTGCGTCGCCGCCACCGCCACCGGGCCGTGGGCCAGCACCGCCGCCTGCACCGCAGGCGCCCGCAGCGCGGCCGCGGTGCCTTCGACCTGCAGCCGGTATTCCGCCGCATCGACCGAGGCCGAGACATCCATCGCCAGCACCAGCGCCAGCGCGCAGGCCTGCGCCGGGCCGGCCAGCGCCAGCACCGCGCCCCCCGCCGCCAGGCCGGCCCGCCCGGCCCTAGCCATCGAACAGGTCGGCCTGCCCCGGCAGACGCGGCGCGGCCAGGCCCAGGTGGCGCCAGGCCCGCGCCGCCAGCATCCGCCCGCGCGGCGTGCGCTGCAACAGCCCCTGCTGCAACAGGAAAGGCTCGATCACCTCCTCGATGGCATCGCGGCTTTCCGACAGCGCGGCGGCGATGGTTTCCACCCCCACCGGGCCACCGCCGTAATTTTCCGCCAGCAACAGCAGATAGCGCCGGTCGGCCCCGTCCAGGCCCAGATCGTCCACCCCCAGCCGGCTCAGCGCGCGGTCGGCAATGGCATGGGTCAGGCGCCCGTCGCCTTCGACCAGCGCGAAATCCACCACCCGGCGCAGCAACCGGCCGGCAATGCGCGGCGTGCCGCGCGCGCGGCGGGC
>NZ_JBKBQM010000086.1:0-6766 GCF_046292685.1 Gemmobacter sp. | reverse complement strand
AGCGTTCACGCGTTCGTCGATATCCGCGCAGGTCGAAGGCACTGCCTTCGACGCTGACCTGGCTTTTGGACATGCCGCCCGCGCCCATGGCCTTGACCAGGTCGTCGACCGAACGGGTCGAAACGCCGTGGACATAGGCCTCCTGAATGACGGCCACCAAAGCCTTCTCCGCCGTGCGGCGCGGCTCCAGAAAGCTGGGGAAGTAGCTGCCCTTGCGCAGCTTCGGGATCTCCCGCGCGATCCGTCCCGCCCGCGTGTCCCAGTCCCGTTCCCGGTATCCGTTGCGCTGAACCTCCCGCATCGGCGTGCGCGCGCCCTTGGCCGCACCCGTCCGGGCCTCGACCTCCGCTTCCATGATCCGCTCGGCCGCATAGGCCAGCATCTCGCGCACGAGGTCGCCGTCGGCGTTCGGGGCCGCGCCTGGACCGATGGCGCGCTGGCCCCTCACTCTCGACCAGCTCGAGAAGCGCCATTCTGTCGTCGGTCATCATTCGCCATTGTCCTCGGACCGATGGCGGACAATGGCTCATTCTCCGTTTCACGTTCCGGGTGTCGCAACCCGGACCTTTTTTGAAGATCGACGATGACCGCCAGCGGCACCGCCGGCCCCGCGCTGCGCTACGTCAATGGCTCCGCGCGCGGCCTCCTCCTACACCACCACCGGGGACAATGCCGGTTTCGTGGACAGCAGGTCAAGCTTGCATGGCGCGGGCCTTGGGCTCCATGGGGCTGATGTAGCCCAGTTTCGAATGCCGTCTGCGCGGGTTGTGGAAGCGTTCGATGTAATCGAGCAGGTCCGCGCGGGCCTCGTCGCGGGTGCGATCGGCCTTGCGGTTGGTCCTCTCGATTTTCAGCGAAGAAAGCAAACTCTCCATGGCCGAATTGTCCCAGACGTTCCCGGCCCGGCGCATCGAACAGCTGATGCCGTTGCAGGCCAGCAGGTGCTGGAACTGCTCGCTGGTGTATTGCGATCCCTGATCCGGATGAGGCAGCAGCACATCGGTCTTGCCGCGGCGCCGGACGGCCATCATCAGGGCGCCCATGACCAGCGTGGCATCCCTCTCGGCCTTCATCGACCAGCCGACCACGCGGCGGGAGAACCGCTCCAGCACGACCGCCACATACAGCCAGCCCTGGGCGGTTCAATCAGGATGCCCGGCAGGCCCTAGATCCAGCAGGTGGGGCGGATGCCGAGCCACTCGGCGACCTCGACCGTGACGACCCCGCTGCGCCCGAACAGGACGAGGATCGCCACCCCTACCACGAAACTTTGCGTGATGATCGGCAGAATGGAAATGGCGCGCCGGAGCCGCGTCGTGCGGAAGTCCGTGCGCGCCACCAGCAGCGCCAGCGCCAGGCCCAGCGCCGCCGACAGCACCCCCAGCACCAACGAATTGATGACCACCCCGCACCGCCCCGGTCAGGCAGCCCACGGTCCAGAGGTCGGGCGCGGCGATGCGGGCCAGGAAGGGCCCGGCCGACAGCGTGCCGTCGGCGGCGACAAAGGCCGCCGACATCGGTTTCAGGATCGGAAAGAACACGAACAGCGTCAGCGCCGCCACGATGCCCACGATGGCAAAGGCTGCTGACCTGCCCCCGGGCAAAGCCGCACGCGGCCAGCAGCTCGGCCAGCGCGCCTATGAGCGCGATCCCCGGCAGCGCAGGACCGCGCAGCCCGATCCCGCACCAGCCCCGCCCGACCCGCCGCCACCGCGACCAGCACCAGCAGCCAGACGCGGCCCGCGATGCCCTGGGTCAGCGCGCTGTCCAGAAAAGCCCCGCCCTTGAACCAGGGCAGCGCCAGCGTCGCACCAAGAAGAAGGCCGGACCAGACACGTCCGATCCGGCAATCCGATCCCGTCGTCACTTGGGCAGCGCGCCGATCTTGGCGTCCCAGCGGGCCAGCAGGGCCGTGCGCACCTCGGACGAGCCATATTTGGCACAGTCGTAGTCGATCAGCTTGACATCGGCCAGCTTGGGCGCTTGCGGCGGGGGGGGCGGCGCCGGTTTTTACGGCACCTGGAAGGATCTCGCCGTGGCGCCGATTTCCTGCGCCTTGGCCGACAGCGCCCAGTCATGCCAGATCTTCGCGGCCTCCGGGTTCGGCCCGCCCTTGATGATCGACATCGAGCCGACTTGGTAGCCGGTGCCTTCGCAGGGCGCCACGGTCACGATCGGCGCGCCGCCCACGGCCTCGACCACGGCGTCGTGCATGAAGACGATGCCGATGGCCGTTTCACCGGTTGCGGCAGCCCGGATCGGGACCGATCCCGATTTGGTGTACTGGCTGATGTTGGCGTGCCGATCCTTCGGGTAGGCAAAGGCCCCGTCCTCGCCCATCAAATGCACCATCGTGGCCAGCATGGTGTGGGACGTGCCCGACGAGTTCGGATTGGCCACCCGGACGTCGTCCTTGAACCGCGCGTCCAGCAGATCCTTCCAGCAGGCCGGCGGGTTCTCGGTGACCATGGTCGAGTTGTAGCCGAAGCCCACTGCGCCAGCGTAGAGGCCCACGGTGCGGAAACCCGCGGCTTCGGCCTGCGTCACGGCCCAGGGTTGCAGATCGGCCAGCATGGGCGAGCGGTATTCCTCGGTCAGGCCTTCCTGTGCTGCTTGCAGGTGCGGATCGCCCGTGCCGCCCCACCGCACGTCGCCACGCGGCTGGCCTGCCTCGGCCTTGATCTGGGCGAAGGTCTCGCCCGACGACTTGCGCGTCATCCGCACGTTGATGCCGGTTTCGCGGGTAAAGGCTTCGGACTGGGTGCGGCACCATTCCTCGCCGGCCGAGCAGGAGAGCACAAGTTCCTTGGCCTAGGCGAAGGCGACTGCGGGCAGCAGGGCCAGTGCCGTGGCGCCGATCAGCGTGAAGCGTCGGCTCATGGTCGGTCTGCCGTTTTGCCCCGTGACAGCGGGGCGTTGCAATCAGATGATGGCGCCGCGCACCTTGGCCGATACCCATTCGGATACCACGACGGTCCCCAGAATCACGATCAGGATCATCGTGACCTGCGGCCAGGCCAGCACATTGAGCGACCCCTGAAGCTTCAGCCCCAGGCCGCCCGCGCCAACCAGGCCCAGGATCGCGCTTTCGCGGATGTTGATATCCCATCGGAACACGGTGATGCCCCAGAAGGCGGGCAGGACCTGCGGCACGATGGCATAGTCCAGCACCTGTGCGCGGCTGGCCCCGGTGGCGGTCACGGCCTCGACCGGGCCGGTATCCACTTCCTCGATCGCCTCATAGAGCAGCTTGCCGATGAAGCCGATCGACCGCAGCCCGATGGCGACGATGCCGGCCAGGATCCCCGGCCCCATGATCGCCACCAGAAGAAGCGCCCAGATCAGCGAGTTGATCGACCGCGATGCCACGATGACGAACAGCGCCGCAGGCCGCAGGATCATCGCCGAGGGCGTGGTGTTGCGCGCGGCCAGAAAGGCGATGGGCACGGCCAGGATCACGCCCAGCAGGGTGCCCAGCGTGGCCATGTTCAGCGTGTCCCACAGCGGCCACCACAGCTCGGACATGTAGGACCAGCGCGGCGGCCACATGCGGGTGCCGATGTCGGCGGCCTGGCGCGGCGCGTCCCAGACGAAGACCCACATCGTGTTCTTCGTCATCACCTGCCAGCAGAAGACGAACAGCGCCACCAGTGCGAACCACGCGCCCCAGATGAGCAGTTGCACGCGCGGCGTGCGGCGGCGCCAGACGGCGGGATGTGCGGCATCGGTCATTGCAGGAACTTCCGCAGATAGGACGACCCGTATTCCGCCACCATCACCAGCCCGATGATGATCAGCAGGATCGCGCCGGCGCTGTCGTATTCGTAACGGTCGATGGCCGTGTTCAGCGTCGCCCCGATGCCACCCGCCCCCACGATGCCGATCACGGCACTTTCGCGGAAGTTGATGTCGAGCCGGTAGAGCGACAGGCCGATCAGCCGCGGCATCACCTGCGGCTGGATCGCATAGTTGATCATCTGTGCCCAGGAGGCGCCGGTCGCCCGGATCGCCTCGGCCTGCGCCTCGTCGATGTCCTCGATATCCTCGGCCAAGAGCTTCGACAGGAACCCGATGGTGCCGAATGCCAGCGTCAGGAAGCCGGCGAAGGGGCCGAAGCCGAACATCGCGACGAAGAAGATCGCCACGATCACTTCCTGCAGCGCCCGGCTGGCGGCGATGATGCTGCGGCAGATGTAATAGATCACGGGCGGCGCCACGTTGCGCGCGGCCCCGATCCCGATCGGCACCGAGATCAGGATGCCCACCACGGTCGAGGTCAGCGTCATCGTCAGGCTTTCGATCAGCCCGTTCGAGATGTCGCGCCAGCGGCTGGTGAAATCGGGCTGCAGGAAGCCGCCGATGAAGCGCAGCCCGCGTTCCCAGCCGGCGGCGATGCGCGCCCAGTTCGGATCGATCGAGGCCAGCGCCAGCACCAGATAGATCGCTGCGCCCCAGAACAGCGCCACGCGCCACACCGGGTTGGTGAAGACCTGCGGCGGCCGTTTCCACCGCGTCGGATAGGGGGTGGAGACCTGCATCAGCCGATCTCGGCCATGTGGCGGCGGGCGTCGCGCTCGGCGGCCTCGTCCTCTTCGGTGCCCTTCTTCATCGCCGCCCAGTCCTCGGCGCCGTAGATCGAGGTCAGCGCCTCGTGCGTGAGTTGCTCGGGCGTGCCGTCGAACACCACGCGCCCGGCGCGCAGCCCGATGATGCGCGCGACGAACTGCTGCGCCAGCGGCACGTCGTGGATGTTGACGATGGCCGGCAGGCCGTTCTCGTCGCAGATCTCGATCAGCAGGCGCATGATCTGGCGGCTGGTCTTGGGGTCGAGGCTGGCGGTCGGCTCATCCACCAAGAGCAGCTCGGGCTCCTGCGCCAGGGCCCGGGCGATGCCCACGCGCTGCCGCTGTCCGCCCGACAGGGCGTCGGCGCGTTTGTCGGCATGGTCCATCAGGCCCACGCGGTCCAGCAGGCGATAGGCACGGCGGATGTCGTCGGGACCGAAGCGCCGCGTCAGGCTGGTCCAGAAGCCGACATAGCCGAGGCGGCCCGACAGCACGTTCTCCATCACCGTCAGCCGCTCGACCAGGGCATATTCCTGAAAGATCATCCCGATCCGCCGCCGCATCCGGCGCAACTCGCCCGCCCCAAGGCCGGTGATCGGCTTGCCCGACAGTGCGATCGTGCCCGCGGTCGGTTCAACCAGCCGGTTGATGCAGCGGATCAGCGTGGACTTGCCGGCACCCGAAGGCCCGATCAGCCCCACGACCTGCCCCTTGGGCACGGTGAACGACACGTCCGACAGCGCCTTGTCGCCGGTCTTGTAGGTCTTGGTCAGATTCTGGATCGTAAGCATCGGTCCCCGCAGGAATGACCGCGCGGGCGGAACGGGTCCGCCCGCGCGGTGTCTGGCCGGATTGCCTCAGTTGCAGGTGTAGGACACACCCGAGGCCGCGTCGATCTCGCGGATCACAGCCCAGTTGTCCTTGAAGGTGATCGGAATGAAGGTCTCGTTCGGCGGGTTCGACTTCGAGAACTCGGCCAGGAGCGCGCTGCCCTCCCAGTCGAAACTGAAGAACGCTTCCTTGATCTTTTCCTGCAGCTCCGGCTTGAGGTTGTGCGCCACGCCGTAGCCCGTGGTCGGGAAGGTTTCCGACGTGTAGATCACGGTCGTCGCATCGGGCTTGATCACCTCGCGCGCGATCATGCGCTCCTTCACCGAATTGGCGATGGCGGCCGCCGGGTAATCCTTGTTGGCCACGCCCAGGATCGAGTTGTCATGCGCACCCGAGAAGGCGGGGGTATAATCCTTGCCCGCTTCCAGGCCGAACTGCGACTTCAGCAGGGCCGAGGGGGCCTTGAAGCCCGAGTTCGAGGTTTCGGCGGTGAAGGCCAGGGTCTTGCCCTTGATGTCCTCGATCTTTTCGATGCCCGAACCCGGGTAGGTGATGATCTCCATCTCATAGCCATAGCGGCCATCCTTGGCGGCCATCATGGCAAAGGGGCGGAAGCCGGCACAGGCCACGGCCAGCGGGTTCGACCCGGTGTTGAAGCCCGCCACATGCAGACGGCCCGCGCGCATCGCCTCGATCTGCGCGGCGTTCGACTGGACGGGGAAGAACTGCACCGGCTTGCCGGTCACGGCCTCCATGTGCTGCAGGAACCCCTTCCAGACCTCGGCATAGACGGCCGGATCCTCGACCGGGGTATAGGCGAAGATAAGCGTCGCCGGATCGACCAGCTGGCCCGCGTCGGTGGGGATATCGGCGATCAGGTCGCCGTCGGCATCCGTGTAGCGGGCATCCAGCGTGAACTCGGCCAGCGCGGGGGCCGCAAGGCAGATGACCGCGGCAGCCGTGAGAATATTGCGAAGCATTTCCGACTCCTTCCTTTTTCGGCTCGTGTGATAACTTTCGAATGTAACTGATAAGTGACAGATGGAGTCCCGAGTTGCCCTGCTGTCCGGGCCGGTCGCGGTCTGGTTTCTCGCTCTTGACGGCGCCTTGTGCAGCTCACCGATCTATCCGGGCGGGACCTTGTGGCGGCTTTGTCCCCGGTGGTGGTGTAGGAGGAGGCCGCGCGCGGAGCCATTGGCGTAGCGCAGTGCGGGGCCGGCGGTGCCGCTGGTGGTCATCGTCGATCTTCAAAAAGGTCCGGGTTGCGACACCCGGAACGTGAAACGGAGAATGAGCCATTGTCCGCCATCGGTCCGAGGACAATGGCGAATGATGACCGACGACAGAATGGCGCTTCTCGAGCTGGTCGA
>NZ_JBKBQM010000085.1:0-6775 GCF_046292685.1 Gemmobacter sp. | reverse complement strand
CCCCCCTCTCTTCCCCCCCCCCCCCCCCCCCCCCCGGCGGCGGCCCCCCCCCCCCCCCCCCCCCCCTCCCTCCCCCAAGCAGAGGCGGGCGTCAGACCCGCCGGACAACCAGAGAGGTAAGACCATGAAGAAACTCCTGCTCGCCACCGCGCTCGCCCTCGTCGCCGGCGCTGCGGCCGCCAACCCGGTCAAGGTCGGCATCGCCGCCGAACCCTACCCGCCCTTCGCCAGCCCCGATGCCGCCGGCAACTGGGTCGGCTGGGAGGTCGAGATCATCGGCGCCGTCTGCGCCGCGGCAGAGATGGAATGCGTCATCACCCCGGTCGCCTGGGATGGCATCATCCCCTCGCTCACCGGCGGCCAGATCGACGCGATCATGGCCTCGATGTCGATCACCGAGGAACGGATGCAGACCATCGACTTCTCGGACAAGTATTACAACACCCCCACCATCGTCGTCGGGCAAAAGGGCATGGCGATGGATGCCACGCCCGAGGGGCTGAAGGGCAAGGTGCTGGGCGTGCAGGTTTCGACCATCCACCAGGCCTATGCGCAAAAGCATTTCCCCGGCGCCGAAATCAAGCTCTACCAGACCCAGGACGAGGCGAACCAGGATCTGGTCGCCGGCCGCATCGACGCGACCCAGGCCGACAGCCTTGCACTGGCCGACTTCCTCGCCACCGATGGCGGCAAGGCCTGCTGCGAGATCAAGGGCACCGTGGCCGACGATCCGGCGGTGCTGGGTCTGGGCGTGGGCGTCGGCCTGCGCAAGGGCGAGGATGCGCTGAAGGCCAAGTTCAACGCCGGCATTGCAAAGATCCTGGCCGACGGCACCTATGACCGGATCTCGGCCGGCTACTTCACCTCGTCGATCTACGGCAACTGAGGCGCGGGCGTGTTCGACGCCTTGCTGGAGCTTTTTCCGACGCTGGCGCTGCTGGCGCCGGAACCGCCCGGCTGGGGCGGAAACCTGTTGCGCGGTCTGGTCAACTCGCTCCAGATCGCGCTGGGGGCCTTCGGGCTTGGCGTGCTGATCGGCACGCTGGGCGCCTTCGGCAAGCTTTACGGCGGCCCGGTGCTGCGCGACCTGCTGGCGGTCTATACCACGGTGGTGCGCGCGGTGCCGGAACTGGTGCTGATCCTGATCCTGTATTACGCGCTGACCGATGCGGTGAATCAGGTGCTGGTCGGCATGGGCTATCCGCGCATCGTGCTGTCGGGGGTGGCGGCGGGCATCGGCGTGCTGGGCGTGGTGCAAGGCGCCTATGCCACCGAAGTGATCCGCGGTGCCATCCTTTCGGTGCCAGCCGGCCAGATCGAGGCGGCACGCGCCTTCGGCATGCCGCCCTTGAAGCTCGCGCTGCGCATCACATTGCCGCTGGCGCTGGCGGGAGCGATTCCGGGCCTAGCAAACCTGTGGCTGATCGCCACCAAGGACACCGCATTGCTGGCGGTGGTCGGCTTTGCCGAACTCACGCTGGAAACCCGGCAGGCGGCGGGCAGCACAAGGGCCTATTTCACCTTCTTCCTCGCGGCCGGCCTGCTGTATCTGCTGGTCACGCTGGTGTCCGGCTGGCTTTTCGGCCGGATCGAAGCGCGTGCCCGGCGCGGCCAACCGGGCGCCACGGGGGGGCGGGGATGAGCCGCGCGTTCTGGCAGCCGCACCGCATCGTGCTCGTGGGCCTGGCATTGGCGCTGGCCGTCTGGTGCGCGGTTTCCCTGCGCTGGGACTGGGTGCCGCGGTATTTCGACCTCGGGGTCCAGGGGCTGTGGCGCACCATCTGGATTCTGGTCGTGACCAGCGTGCTGGGGTTCCTGCTGGCCATCCCGCTGGGTTTGGCGCAGGCGGCGGGCCCGTGGTGGCTGGCTGCCCCGGCGCGCGCCTTTTGCACCACCATCCGCGGCACGCCGCTGCTGCTGCAACTGTGGTTGCTGTATTACGGCATCGGGTCGCTGTTCCCGCTGTTTCCCGAAATCCGCGAAAGCTGGGCTTGGCCCTATCTGCGGCAGGCCTGGCCCTATGCGGTGCTGGCGCTGACCCTGAGCTTTGCCGGCTACGAAGGCGAGGTGATGCGCGGCGCCTTCAAATCGGTCCCCCACGGGCAGCTGGAGGCCGCGCGCGCCATGGGCATGCCGAGGTTCACCATCCTGCGCCGCATCTGGCTGCCGCTGGCGATCCAGCGCGCGCTGCCGACGCTGGGGGGCGAAACCGTGCTGCAGCTGAAGGCCACGCCGCTGGTGGCGACCATCACGGTCATCGACATCTACGCGGTGGCGAACCGCGTGCGGCAGGACACCTTCATCGTCTATGAACCGCTGATCCTGCTGGCGCTGGTCTACATGGCGCTGACAGGCGTGATCGTGCTGGCCTTCCGCTGGCTGGAAAACCGCCGCCCGCAGCGCCGCGCCTGACGCGCGCGGGGCGGCACCGGCGCGGGCCTCAGGGGTTTTCGTCCAGCAGGCGCTGCAGGTCGAACCGGCGGGCGGTTGCCCATCCGCAGGTTGCCTTGCGCATCGCGGGGCCATTCGGCTTCGGGCCGGTCGCGGTAAAGCTCCACCCCGTTGCCGTCGGGGGCGCGCAGATAGATCGCCTCGGACACGCCGTGGTCGGCCGCCCCATCGAGCGCGATGCCCGCCGCCAGCACCCGGCGCAGCGCATCGGCAAGGCTGGCGCGGTCGGGGAAAAGGATTGCGGTGTGATAAAGCCCGGTATGGCCGGGCGGGGGCGGGGTTCCGCCGGCGCTTTCCCGGGTGTTCAGCCCGATGTGGTGGTGATAGCCCCCCGCCGAAAGGAAGGCCGCCTGCGGCCCGTAGCGCTGGGTCAGCTCGAACCCGAGCACCCCGGAATAAAAGGCGATGGCGCGGTCAAGATCGGCGACCTTCAGGTGGACATGGCCGATGCGGGTGGCCGGGTGGATGGCATGTGGCATGTTGCCCTCGGTGTGTTGCGATGGGGCGAATATGCCTGTGCGATGACGCAAAGAAAACCGCCCCGTTCGCGCCGATCCTGTGCGCAGATGCACGTCAAGCCGACACAGCCGCCTTGCAACGCCCCAAATGCGAACGGAGGCCTTGCGGCCCCCGTGCGGCAACCCTGCCAGATGGTGCGGATGAAAGGCACCGGACATTCGGCGCCACGTGGCGTAGAATGGCGCGCAACCCCTAGACAGCACGCAGTTTTCGGTCAGGCTGGACGACCATGAGGCGCAGATTCGCGCGGTATAGCGCGGTCGGCCTGGGGGGCTGGCTGGGGGGCCGAATGGGCGCGAGAAACAGGCTGACCGCGAAAGGGATCGCTTCCGAACCGCCTGGGAAACTCCAGGATGGCGGCGGCCTGATCCTCGAAAAGCGCGATGCGGCCAGCGGGAAATGGATTTATCGCTACAGCCTCGCGGGGCGCCGGCGGGAAATGGGGCTCGGCGGCTGGCCCGAGGTGTCGCTGGCTCAGGCCCGCGCCCTGCGCGACCGATGGGCGGAATGCGTGCTGAACGGCACCGATCCGATTGCCGAACGCGCGCGCCTGCTGGACGAGGAGCGCGCGAGGATCGACCGGCGCGACCCGACGCTGTCAGAGGCGGTGGCGCAGGCTTTCGAGGCCCGCAAGGCGCGTCTGCGTGGCGACGGCACGCGCGGGCGCTGGCTGTCGCCGCTGCAGGTGCACGTCCTGCCTCAGATCGGCAAGCGGCGCATCACCAGCCTGCACCAGCGCGACCTGCACGATGCGCTGGCCCCGATCTGGCGCACGAAACACACCACGGCCGAGAAAGCGATCCAGCGGCTGAGGATCGTGTTCGAACACGCTCAGATTTCCGGCGCCGAGGTCGATCCCGTCACGGTGGACCGCGCGCGCCAGATGCTGGGCCACGTCGACGTGACACCGGAGCCGATCCCGGCCGTGCCGTGGCAGCGAATCCCGGAGCTGTGGCAGCAACTGGTGGCGCAGCCGACCACCGCGCATTTCTGCCTGCGCTGGCTGATCCTGACGGCAGTGCGGCAGAGCGCCGGGCGCGGCGTCCGGCTGAGCGAGATCGACGGCGATATCTGGACGATTCCGGCCGACCGGATCAAGGGCACCGCGCGCCGCGTCGCCGATTTCCGGGTGCCGCTGTCGCCCGCGGCGCTGGCGCTGGTGCAGGAGGTGGCGCCCGGCGCCCGAGACGGCATCCTGTTCCCCGGGCAGAGCCGGCGCGGCCCTGCGCCGATCACCGACACCGCCACGCAAAAGGCACTGCGTAACCTCGGCTGGAACGCGGCGCCGCACGGGTTCCGCACCTCGTTCAGGACGTGGGTGCAGGACACCGAGGCGGCGAGCTACGACGTCGCCGAAACGGCGCTCGGGCACGTGATCGGCGGACGGGTCGAGCGGGCCTATGCGCGCTCCGACCTGCTGGAGCGGCGGCGGGTGCTGATGTGCCGCTGGGCGGATTTCGTCACCGGCGCCGGGGCGGCGGCGAACGTGGTGCCGCTGCGGGCGTGAGCCTGCGTCCCGGCAAAAAAACGGGCACGCGGTCAGGGTTGCAGGCGCGGGCGCAAGCGCGGCGTGGCTGGTCGGCACCACCACCTGAACCCCCGCCGAAGCGGCCAGCGGCGCCGCCTCACGGCGCGGCGGCCTTCCCCGGAGATGCCAGCGTGGCGAGCGCGTCGTCCCAAACCAGTTTCACGCGCACCACCCCGGCCGAGGCAGCGATTTGACCGACACCGACAGCGCAGAGGCGAGGGCCGGATCGGTCGCACCCCGGATCGCCACCGAGGCGCCGGTCGGATTCACGGCCGCGCCGCTGGCATCCTCGATCGTCAGATCGACCAGCAGATCGGACCCGCGCTGAACCGCGATCCGGGAATCGGCCATCAGCGGTCACCCGGGCCGGGCGCGGCCTGCGTGGCCTCGGCCACCTTGGCGCGTGCGAGGTTGCGCAGGACAGGCTCGGACGGTTTCAACCGCTTCATCGCCGCCGGCACGCTGGCCTGCGCGTGGCCGACGGCCAGGTCGACCGCCTGTTGCACCGGCAGGCCGCGCGAAACCGCCGCGCGGGCGCCGGTCATCAGCGCGGCGTGCAGCGCCTCGCGGTGGCGCGCCTCGATCTGGATTCCGGTCCAGGCGTTGAACCGCATGGCCGCCCAGCCGATGGCCAGCGCCAACAGGCCGCTGGCCAGTTCCAGCAGGTGCGGCAGCAGCAGGTCGAGAATGACGGCAGTCATGGACTTCTCCTGTTCAGCCACGCGAGGAACGCGCCCGAAAGCCCCGTGGCGGCAGGCTTTTCGGGGTTCGATGGGGTTTTGATCGTCGCAACGGTCACGCCGGATAGGCTTTCCGGTCCAGCTCGTAATGCGGCCCGTCGCGGAACGTGCGCCAGTCGCCCCCCCAGATCACCGGCACGCGCAGATCGGCGGCGGCGGCTTTCATTGCGACGGCCAGCCGTTCGTAAAGCGGCCAGTCCCAGCTGACCTTGCCGCCGACCAGCGCGGCCACGTCGATCGCGTGCCCGGTCAGGTGCCGGCTGTTCAGCGTCTGAGAGGCGCCCGCGCGCACCAGCTGCGCCTGCCGCTCCGGGCTGCGCAGGCCCTCGGTCACGACGAACGGCACCGCGCTGCGCTGGCGCGCGAGGGCGGCCACGCGCACGAGATCGGGGTGCACGCCGACCAGCGCCCGGGTGCTGCGGTCGTCCCAGTCCCAGGCCGTCGACGGCGCGGGCGGCGCAGCGGGCGGCAGGGCGGCATCGAAGGCCGCGCGCGTCCGCGCCCCGGCCCAGCCGTCGACCGCCACGCCAAGCCGCGCCTGCACGTGCCGCGCGAATGCCTCGTTGTCCTGTTCCCGGCTCATTTGCTCACCTCTCTCGAAACCGTGGCCGACAGCCGCACCGGCCCAAGCGGCAGCAAGCCAACATAGGCCTGCCACCGCGCTTCCCAGACGAAACCGGCCGGGTCGCTCAGGCAGGCGCGCGCCCAGGGGATCGACCACTGGCCGACCGGATTGCGGCTGACGTATTGCACCGGGCGCGGGCTGGATGCCTGGCAGAAATGCCCGCCGTTGTGGCCGGCGGTCAGCGGGTGGACCGTTTCGGAATAGCTCATCACCGGGCGCGGCAGGCCGAGCGCATCGCCGGGAAAGCTGCGCACCACCCGCACCACCTCGCCGTCGATCTGCACGGATTGCGGGTTGAACAGCAGCCGGGTTGCCGGCGCGACAAACAGCGCCCAGGCCAGCGCCAGCACCGCCAGCCAGGCGCGATCTGCCCGGTTCATTTGCGCCACTCGCGCCAGAGTTCGATGGCCCGGCGCGGATCGTCCAGCGCCAGCAACAGCCAGCGCATCAGCCCCTCGGCCGTCAGCGCCACCAGCGCGGCCGCGACCGGCTCGGGCAGGCCGGTTCGCGCCTGCGTCCACTCGGTGCCGACGTAGGCAGCGCCGACTGCAACGGCAATCGTCGTCACCACCTGCCACAGGTTCAGGCGCTGCGAGGTCTTGATCTTGACCACAACCGCAACGCCGACCGCGATCCAGAATTCCAGGGATTTCAGCATCAGCGCCGCCTCGCCACTCCGCACATCAGGATCACGGCCACGCCGACGATGACGATGGCCAACCGTCGCCCGTCGCGGCGCCAGGCCAGCTGAAGCGGGACATCAGATTTTGCACTGTTTGACACCAGATTTTGCAGCAACGCGGTTTTCAAGAGTGGGCGCTGCAGGGCCGTTTGAATACCCCGTTCAAGGGTCTTTTGCGCCTCCCGGCGCGAAGTTCAGGATCAGCAGTTCCGGCACCACCTTCGTGCCCG
>NZ_JBKBQM010000084.1:0-7047 GCF_046292685.1 Gemmobacter sp. | reverse complement strand
CGGGCACGAAGGTGGTGCCGGAACTGCTGATCCTGAACTTCGCGCCGGGAGGCGCAAAAGACCCTTGAACGGGGTATTCAAACGGCCCTGCAGCGCCCACTCTTGAAAACCGCGTTGCTGCCAAATCTGATGTCAGACAGTGCAAAATCTGATGTCACGCTTCACACGCTTCATTCACACTTCTTTTCCACAGCTTTCTTCGTGAAGTTTTTCTTTACAGGCTTTCGCTTCGCTGACACCATATCTAGTAAGTTCCGGCATGGGTTGCGCCGGGTCTTGCCGGAAGCCCAAGTTTGTGGGGCCGCTCATGCCCTCGAACGCAAGGGAAAGGGGGCGAGTGTGCCGGTTGCCGAGGACTTGATGCTTGCGGATGATGCCCATCCGATCGACGTGGTGGAAACGCTGGCCGCATACCACGCCTGGGATTTCGACCGCGTCACCGACGATCAGATCGCGATGGCCGTCGAAGGGCAATGGCGCACCTATTCGCTGACGCTGGCCTGGTCGGGCCGGGACGAGACGCTGCGCCTGATCTGCACCTTCGAGATGGAGCCTCCGAACGACCGCGAAGCGGGACTTTACGCGCTGCTCAACCGCATCAACGACGAATGCTGGGCCGGCAGCTTTACCTGGTGGGCAGAGCAGCGGTTGATGGTCTGGCGCTATGGCCTGGTGCTTGCGGGGGGCCAGGGCGCCAGCATGGAACAGGTAGACCGCATGATCCAGACCGCGCTGGCGGCGGCCGAACGGTTCTATCCGGCGTTCCAGCTGGTCAGCTGGGGCGGGCAATCACCCGAAGATGCAATGCGCGTGGCGATGACCGAGGCCTGGGGCCGCGCCTGATCGGCTTGCCCCAAGCGACAGTTGCCCTTAGGTTTGCGCAAAACCGGGGGGCAAGGATGGATTTCGGCGATATTTCCGCACGCGGACTGGTGCTGCTGGGCTGCGGCAAGATGGGGTCGGCGCTGCTGCAAGGCTGGTTGTCGCAGGGCCTGCCGGCCGCGGCGGTGCACGTGATCGACCCCGCGCCATCGGATTGGGTTCTGGCACAAGGGGTGCATGTCAACGCGGCCCTGCCGGACGATCCGGCGGTGGTCCTGGTCGCGGTCAAGCCGCAGATGATGGGCGCCGCCCTGCCCCGGTTGCAGGCCTTCGGCGGCGGCGCCACGCTGATGGTCTCGGTGGCCGCCGGCACGCGGATTGCGGCGTTCGAGGCGGTTTTCGGTGCCGCCACACCGATCGTGCGCACCATGCCCAACACCCCGGCCGCGGTCGGCCGCGGCATCACCGCGATCTGCGGCAATGCCATGGCCACGGCGGCGCATCTGGCGATTGCGGAAACGCTGATGTCGGCCGTGGGTCAGGTGGTGCGGCTGGACGGCGAACACCAGATGGATGCGGTGACGGCGGTTTCCGGCTCGGGACCGGCCTATGTCTTTCACCTGATCGAGGCGCTGGCGGCCGCCGGCGCGGCGCAGGGGTTGCCGGCCGACATGGCCATGCAACTGGCCCGCGCCACCGTCTGCGGCGCCGGCGAACTGGCCTGGCGCGCACCGGAAAGTGCGGCGCAGCTGCGCGTCAACGTCACCTCGCCTGGCGGCACCACGGCGGCGGCGCTGGCCGTGCTGATGGACCCCGACACCGGCTTTCCGGCCCTGCTGGCCCGCGCCGTGCAGGCCGCCACCGACCGCGGGCGGGAGCTCGGCGCATGACCATCGCCTACGACGATTTCGCCCGCGTCGATATCCGCGTGGGCCGGATCGCCCGCGCCGAACCCTTTCCCGAGGCGCGCAAGCCCGCCATCAAGCTCTGGGTCGATTTCGGCCCCGAGATCGGCGAAAAGCGGTCCTCGGCGCAGATCACCCGGCATTACACGCCGGAAACCCTGGTCGGGCGGCAGGTGCTGGCCGTGGTGAACTTCGCCCCCCGCCAGATCGGCAAGTTCCTGTCCGAAGTCCTCGTGCTCGGCCTGCCCGATGCCGACGGCGAGGTGGTGCTTGTCGGCCCCGACCTTGACATCCCGACTGGAGGAAAGCTGTTTTGACCCCCCGCCTGCTGATCACCCGCCGGCTGCCCGATCTTGTAATGTCGCGGGCGCTGACGCGCTATGATGTGACCTTCCGCGACGAAACCGCCGCCTTGACCGAGGCCGAGGCCGCGGCCGCCCTGCACGACTACGACGCCGTGCTGCCCACGCTGGGCGACCGGTTCACCCCCGATGTCTTTGCCCGCAGCGCCGCGGCGCGGTGCCGGATTCTGGCCAACTTCGGCGTGGGCTACAACCACATCGACGTGGCCGGGGCGCGCGCCGCCGGCATCACGGTGACCAACACGCCCGGCGCCGTGACCGATGCCACCGCCGATATCGCCATGACGCTGATGCTGATGACCGCGCGCCGCGCCGGCGAAGGCGAACGGCTGGTGCGCTCGGGCGCCTGGACCGGGTGGCAACCCACGCAGATGCTGGGCCTGCATGTTTCGGGCAAGCGGCTGGGCATCGTGGGCTATGGGCGCATCGGCAAGGCCATCGCCCGGCGGGCGCATTTCGGCTTCGGCATGCAGGTCAGCTTCTTCAACCGCTCGCCGGTGGCGGACCCGGGGCTGCCGGCCACCCAGGTGGCCACCCTGGCCGAGGCGATGGCGCAGGATGTGGTGATCGTCGCGGTACCGGGCGGCCCGGCGACGCGGCACCTGATCGGGGCCGCCGCACTGGCCGCCATGCCCGCGCATGGCATCCTCGTCAACATCAGCCGGGGCGACGTGATCGACGAAGCCGCGCTGATCGCCGCCTTGCAGGCCGGCAGCATCGGCGGCGCGGGGCTGGATGTCTACGAACACGAACCCGTCGTGCCCGACACGCTGAAGGCGCTGGACAACGCCGTGCTTCTGCCGCACCTGGGCACCGCGGCGCTGGAGGTGCGCGAGTCGATGGGCATGATGGCGCTGGACAACCTCGATGCCTTTTTCGACGGCCACGTCCCGCCGAACAGGCTGGGCTGAGGCCGCAGCGCGCCGCGCTCAGTTGCCGCGGCGCGCGAACAACCCGGCATCCTGCGCCGCGCGGCGCAAGGCGCCGGCCTTGTTCACCGTTTCCTCGAACTCGGCATCCGGGTCGCTGTCATAGACCACGCCGCCGCCGGCCTGGATGTAAAGCTGCCCGTCCTTGACCACGCCAGTGCGCAAGGCAATGCAGAAATCCATCTCGCCATTGGCGGCGAAATAGCCGACGCCGCCGCCGTAGACGCCGCGCTTTTCCGGTTCCAGCTCGTCGATGATTTCCATCGCCCGCACCTTGGGCGCGCCCGAAACCGTGCCCGCCGGCAACCCCGCCAGCAGCGCCGACAACGCATCCTCGCCGGGGCGGATCTGCCCCACGACGTTCGAGACGATGTGCATGACGTGGCTGTAACGCTCGACGATGAACTGTTCGGTCGGACGCACCGTGCCCACCTGCGCCACCCGGCCCACGTCGTTGCGGCCCAGATCCAGCAGCATCAGGTGTTCGGCCCGTTCCTTGGGGTCGGCCAGCAGGTCGGCCTCCAGCGCGCGGTCCTCCTCGGGGGTCTGGCCGCGCTTGCGGGTGCCGGCGATGGGGCGGATCGTCACCTCGCCATCGCGCAGCCGCACGAGTATCTCGGGGCTGGCGCCGACCACCTGAAACCCGCCGAAGTTGAAAAAGAACATGAACGGCGACGGATTCGTGCGCCGAAGCGAGCGGTAAAGTGCGAAAGGTGGCAGCGGAAAGTCCATCGCCCAGCGCTGCGACGGCACGACCTGAAAGATGTCGCCGGCGCGGATATAGTCCTTGGCCCTTTCCACCGCGGCCTTGTAGCCCTCGCGCGTGAAGTTCGACCGCAGCTCGCCCGCCGGGGCCGTCTCGCCCAGGTCGCGCTGTGCGGGGGGCGCGCGGTCGAGGTCGCGCAACGCATCCATCACCCGTTCCGCCGCCTGGGCATAGGCCGCCCGGGCCGACAGGCCCGAGGCGACCCAGGCCGGCGCAACCACCGTGACCTCGCCCCTCACCCCGTCCAGCACCGCCACGACCGATGGCCGCATCAGCACCGCATCGGGCAGGCCCAGCGGGTCGGGGTTGACATGCGGCAGCCGTTCGACCAGCCGCACCATGTCATAACCCAGATAGCCGAACAGCCCGGCCGCGATGGGCGGCAGGTCGGGCGGCATCCGAATGGCGCTTTCCGCAATCAGCGCGCGCAGCGTTTCGAACGGATGCCCCGGCAACGGGTCGAAGGCGGCGGAATCGTAGCGGGCCTGGCGGTTGATGCGGCTGGCCTCGCCGTGGCATTGCCAGATCAGATCGGGCTTCATGCCGACCACCGAATAGCGGCCGCGCACCTCGCCCCCGGTCACGGATTCCAGCATGAAGGTATCCGACCGCGCCTCGGCCAGCTTCAGCATCAGCGACACGGGCGTATCCAGATCGGCCGCCAGACGGGCATAAACCACCTGGTTCTGCCCGGCATTCCAGCCTTTTTCGAACGTTTCGAAGTCGGGGACCAGCGCCATCTCGGTTACCGCATCTGGGCGTGGACGGCGCCGATCACGGCTTCGTCCAGGGTGATCCTGGCGCCGGCTTCCAGCGCGGCCGAGAACAGCGCAAAGGCATCCTGCCCGATCTGCTGGCTGAACTGCGCCACCACGCCGGCCTTGACCGCCTCGGCCTCGGGGGCCGAATGGTCGGCCGGGATGATCCGGTCCAGCCGGACCAGGCCCACGAAATCGCCATCGACCACGGCTTTCAGTTCGTCTTCGGCCATGTCGAACACGGTGTTCATCAGGCTGCGCGGGGCTGCATTCACCTGGGCCCCGCGCGGCATGGCCTCGGCCACCTCGACGATCCCGAAGTTGCCCAGGGCCGCCCCGCCCGCCACGGCGGCCTGCACCTCGGCCAGACGCGCCTGCAACGCGCTGCGCACGGCGGCGGCGCGGGCGTGTTCGGCGACCTTGTCGGCAACCTCCTCGTAAGGTCGCAAGGCCGGCGGCAGCACGGCATCCAGCCGCAGCGCGGCGATGCCGCCATCGTCCAGCTGGAACACCTGGGGAAAGGTCTTTTCCGTCGCCTTGGCGGCTTCGGCGCGGAAGCGCGGATAAGCGGCGATGCCTTCGGCGGTGTCGGGTTCCATGTCGATCGTGCCCAGCGTCATGCCGGTTTCCTTGGCCAGGTCCTCCAGCGTCGCGCCACCGGCCAGCAGGTCGTCGATCTCCTCGATCCGGGTGGCGATCTGCCGGCGCGCGGCATCGAGCGAGAATTCCGACACCAGCGCCTCGCGCGCCTCGTCGAAGGTGATCTCCTGCGCGTCGAGGATGGCGTTCATCCGAAACAGCGCCGGCCCCAGCGACGAGGGCAGCGGGCCGACCACCGCGGGTCCGGTCATGGCGAACACGGTTTCGGCCGCCGCACCCAGATCGTCGCGCGCCACATCGCCCAGATCGACATCGGCCATGTCCAGCCCGCGTTCGGCCACCAGCGCCTCGAACGTCACTTGCCCGGCATCCAGCCGGTTGCGCGCGGCCTGGGCCGCGGCCTCGTCCGGGAACACGAGTCGCTCGACAAGCCGCCGCTCGGGTTGCACGAAATCGGACAGGCGCGCGTCGTAAAGCTTGCGCAACTCGGCCTCGTCCACCGGAACGGTGGCGGCAATGTCGTCGGCCAGCAGCGCGGCATAGGTGATGCGGCGGGTTTCCGGGCGGGTGAAGGCTTCGGGGTTGGCCGCGTGATGGGCGCGCAAGGCGGTCTCGTCCAGGTCGGGCACCGGGGCCGTCAGGTCGGCCTCGGTCAGGCGCAACAGCGAAAAGCTGCGGCGTTCCTCGATGAAGTCATAGAACGCCGCCGCCGCGGCATCGGGGCCGGCAAAGCCCGTGGCCACCGCCGTCTGCACCAGCCCGCGGGCCAGATCCTTGCGCACCTGGGCCTCGAACTCGGCTTCGGTCCAGCCGTTGTCCTGCAGCATGGCGGCATAGGTTGCCCGGTCGAAGCTGCCCGAGAGGTTGCGGAACGCGGCCATGTCGCGGATTTCCTGCGCCAGGCGCACATCGCCCACCGAAAGGCCCAGCCGCGCGGTTTCCGCATCCAGCGCGGCGGTGGTCACCAGTTGCTGCCGCACCGCCCGGTCCACGCCAAGCGATGCCGCCTCGGCAAAGGGCACGGCCCGGCCGGCCTGGCGCGAAATCGCGTTCATTTCCTGCCGCAAGGCGCGGAAATAGTCGTCGGTGGAAATGTCCTGCCCATCGACCGACCCGACCTTGCGCACGCCGCCGCCGAAATTCTCGATCCCGAAGCCGCCGAGCCCGATAATCAGCAGGCCCATCAGCACCCACATGGCCGTCTGGCCTGCCTTGCCGCCCTTGCTCGCCATTGCCGCCTCTCCTGCCCCGGGTCAAGTCCGCGCCTTGTCTATGCGGTGGCGGGCGCCGGGGCAAGCGTTCGGCGCAGCGGCAGGCGCAGCGCTGACAGGCGTTTGAACAGGGTGGCTATGCCTTCGGCATCGACGTTGGCAAAGGCGATGCGCATCTGCCGCGCACCGGCCGGGTCGGTTTCGGGCATGAACATGGTGCCGGGCAGCATCAACACCGCCTGCTGGCGCAGGATTTCGCGCGCCACCTCGGGCGAGGGCGCCGCGAACGGGTGCTCGGCATAGGCGAAATAGGCGCCGCACCCCAGAAGCCGCCAGCCCTCCAGCGCCGGAAAGCCCGCAACCATCGCCGCGCGCCGGGCCAGAATCTCGGCGCGTTCGCCCGCCACCCATTGCGCCAGGTTGCGCATGCCCCAAAGCGCGGCGATCTGGCCCAGCTGGCTGGGGCAGATCGCCACGGTATCGAGGAACTTTTCCACCTCGGCCAGCCGCGCGGCACTGGCCACGATGGCGCCGACGCGGTGGCCGGTCAGGCGGTAGGCCTTGGAAAAGCTGTAACAGGCTGCTGAAGAAGTCAGCCCTCGACCCGGAGTTAGGAACATGTTTCACCCTTTGCACGACAACGGTGGGGGTGATGATGCGCGGGACGGACGAGGCGAGCGGGTCGCTGTTCAGC
>NZ_JBKBQM010000083.1:0-7294 GCF_046292685.1 Gemmobacter sp. | reverse complement strand
CGCCTCGTTGACCACCTGCCGGATCTTGCGCAGCGGATGCCGGGCGGGGATGCGCTCTTCAAGGTCAACATAGCTGAACAGCGACCCGCTCGCCTCGTCCGTCCCGCGCATCATCACCCCCCACCGTTGTCGTGCAAAGGGTGAAACATGTTCCTAACTCCGGGTCGAGGGCTGACTTCTTCAGCAGCCTGCTAAACCTGTCCTGTCGGGCAGGCAAGACCCGGTGCCGGGGCGGAGGGGCGCATCGGCGGCAAGCCCCCCGTCACCCACGGCCCAGTTTCGCCTCTCGTGCCGCCTTCATCCGGGCAAAATCCTCGCCGGCGTGATAGCTCGACCGCGTCAGCGGCGTGGCCGAGACCATCAGGAACCCCTTGTTGCGCGCGCTTTGTTCGTAAGAGGCGAATTCCTCGGGCGTCACGAAGCGGGCCACCGCGTGGTGCTTGGGGGTCGGTTGCAGATACTGCCCGATGGTCAGGAAATCGACATCGGCCGAGCGCATGTCGTCCATCACCTGCAACACGGCCGGGCGATCCTCGCCCAGGCCCACCATGATGCCCGACTTGGTGAACATGGTCGGGTCCAGTTCCTTGACCCGCTGCAGCAGCCGCAGCGAATGGAAATAGCGCGCACCCGGGCGCACCTCGTGATACAGACCCGGCACGGTTTCTAGGTTGTGGTTGAACACGTCGGGCCGCGCGGCCACCACGGTTTCCAGCGCCGAAGGCGGGCATTTCAGGAAATCCGGGGTCAGCACCTCGATCGTGGTGTCCGGGGCGCGGTGGCGGATGGCGCGGATGGTCTGGGCAAAATGTTCGGCCCCGCCATCGTCCAGATCGTCGCGGTCCACCGAGGTGATGACGACATGCTTCAGGCCCAGGGTGGCCACGGCATGGGCGACGCGCCCCGGTTCAAAGGCGTCCAGCGCCTGCGGCCGGCCGGTGGCGACGTTGCAGAAGGTGCAGCCTCGGGTGCAGATTTCGCCCATGATCATCATGGTCGCGTGGCCCTGGCTCCAGCATTCGCCGACGTTGGGGCAGCCCGCCTCCTCGCAGACGGTCACCAGCTTGTTCGACTTGAGGATATCGCGGGTGGCCTTGTAACCTTCGGAGGTCGGAGCCTTGACCCGGATCCACGCCGGTTTCTTCGGTTGCGGATTGTCGGGGCGGTGCGCCTTTTCGGGGTGGCGCTGGTCGGGCAGTTTGAGATCGCGCAACGGAATATCCCCTCGACGCCGGTATCCAGCGCAGAGATAGGCGCTTTCCGCCGCGGGCGCAACGGCGCGGCCCTTGTGGCCGCGCCCTGCCGTTCATTTCCAGCATGCGACCTGCACGGCCATCGCGGTGCCAAGCGCGGTCAGATCCTCGGGCACCATCACGCCGGGGGCCGCAGCCGCAACCGGCAGCGCAACGCCTTGCGCCGCCAGCGCGGCCAGCACCGCCGGCGCCGGGCTGACAAGATTGACCTCGGCCGGAAGCACGCGCGCCGGGTCGGCGATGCGCGGCTGCAAGACGCCGATCACCGCGCCGTCCGGCCCCAGCACCGGCCCGCCGGCATCTCCGTCCAGCGCCGGCAAGGTCAGCCGCGCACGGTCGGCCGAACCATCGAGCCCCGCCGCCGATTCGAAGCGACCGAAGGTCATCGACGGCAAGGGCAGGTCGATTCCGAAGGAAAAGCCGGCCACCGCCACATCGCTGCCCGGTGCCGGCAGGCTGCCGGCCATCGCGGCATGGCCGCGCGGCGCAAGCGGCACGGCAGGGCGCAACAGCGCCACGCCGGTGGCCGCGTCGCGGGCCTGCACCGACGCTTCGATCCCGGCATCCAGCGTGATGCGCGCGCAGCCTTCGACATTGGCCAGCGCCGTCAGCACCCGCCCGCCCGCATCGGCAAAGAACCCCGAGGCCGCGCGTTCCGGGCGGCGCAGTTCGGTGCCGGCCAGAAGCCCGGCCTTGGTCGCCTCGTCCAGCGGGACAAGGCCCGGGTCCAGCACGCGGTCGCCAAAGGGCCGGAAGCTGGCCTTCATGGCCTGAAGGATGCGGGCCGTGCGGGTGGCATCGGCGGTGCGCGCGGTCACCAGAAAGCCGCGGATCGTGCCTTGCACCAGTTCGGCCTGCGCCCAGGTCTCGATCTCGGCATTGCGGGCGGAAATGTCGAATCCGCGCGGGCGGCGGTTGCGCGGGCCTTCGGGGGGCACCACGGCCAGCGATTGCAGCATGTCGTAAAGCGCGTCCAGCGCCTCGGCATCGCCCGGCTGGCTGATGAGCCAGACCTGCATGCCGCTGTCGCCCCGCGCCAGGTAGCGCGCAAAGGGCGGGGCATAACGGTCGAACGCGACCAGACCCAGGGGAAGGTCGATTTCGATGCCGGCTTCTTCGTCGCGCAGGCGTTCCAGCCCGATTGCGGCCAGTTCGGCGCGCCACCCTTCGACCAGGGCGGTGCGCTGCGCGGCGGTCAGAACGCCGGTGGGTTCGTCGCCTTGCTGGCCTTGCCAGGCCGAAATCGCCGCCCGCGCGCCCGAGCCGAAAGCCCCATCCACCGCGGCCGAATAGACCCCGGCCCATTGCAGCGCACGCTGGATATCCAGCCGATCCTCGCGCGGCAGAGCCGCCTCGGCGCGGCGGGCATCGGCCAGCGTTTCGGCCGGCGGGTTGTCCGCCGGCGGCAAGGCGGCGGCTTCCGGTGCGGCTGCGGTTTCGGGCAGGGGGGCGGCGGGTGCTGCAGGCGCCTGAGCGGCCACCGCCGCGCCCGCAGGCCACATCTGTGTGCGATAGACCCGCCCGTCGGCGATGAAGCTGTCGCGCGGAATCCGGCCAGCGCTGCGCAGTTCGGTCAGGCGCCGTGCGGCCTCGTCCGGGGCAAAGGGGCCAAGCGCCACCGCATACCAGCCGGATGCCAGCGCAAAGCCCGACACCCCGTCCAGGCTGGCCGACCAGTCGCGCAGTCTTTCCTCGGCGGCGGCCAGGGTGTTGCGCGCTTCGATCTGGATCCAGACCTGGGGTGCCGCCTGTTGCGCCGCCGCTGGTCCGGCGCCGGTGCCTGCCATCGCGGCCAGAACAACCGCCGCCACCCATCCCCTGATCCGCCACATCTGCCGTTCCGCCCCTTGCTGCGGCCCCGGCACCGATGCGCCGATTGACCCTTCCTTGCCTCTTGCCTATGAGGACAAGGCTTTTCAAGAGGTCTGCCATGCCCGACAGCGCCGTGAAACCCCGCAGTTTCCAGGATGTGATCCTGCGATTGCAGAATTACTGGGCCGCCCAGGGCTGCGCCGTGCTGCAACCCTATGACATGGAGGTGGGGGCCGGCACCTTTCACCCAGCCACCACGCTGCGGGCGCTGGGCTCGCGCGCCTGGGCTGCGGCCTATGTCCAGCCCAGCCGCCGCCCCACCGACGGGCGCTATGGCGAAAACCCCAACCGCCTGCAGCACTACTACCAGTATCAGGTCATCATCAAACCCTCGCCGCCGAACATGCAGGATCTGTATCTGGGGTCGTTGCGCGCCATCGGCCTCGACCCCGCCCTGCACGACATCCGCTTTGTCGAGGACGACTGGGAAAGCCCCACCCTGGGCGCCTGGGGCCTGGGGTGGGAGGTCTGGTGCGACGGAATGGAGGTGAGCCAGTTCACCTATTTCCAGCAGGTCGGCGGGCACGACTGCAAGCCGGTCTCGGGCGAGCTGACCTATGGCCTCGAACGGCTGGCCATGTATGTGCTGGGCGTCAATCACGTGATGGACATGCCCTTCAACGCGCCCGATGCGCCGATCCCGCTGACCTACGGCGACATCTTCCGCCAGACCGAGCGCGAATACAGCCGCCACAACTTCGACGGCGCCGATACCGAAAAGCTGTTCGGCGATTTCGCGCGGGCCGAGGCCGAATGCGAACGCCTGCTGGCCTTCGAACCGACCGACCCCAAGGCCGGCAACCGCGCGAATGTCATGGTTCACCCGGCCTATGACCAGTGCATAAAGGCCAGCCACATCTTCAACCTGCTCGATGCCCGCGGGGTGATTTCGGTGACCGAACGGCAGGCCTACATCGGCCGCGTGCGCGCGCTGGCCAAACGCTGCGCCGATGCCTTCGTGCTGACCGAGGCCGGGGGGGCGCAGGCGTGAACGGCAAGGCGCTGGTCATCGGGCTGGTCGGCACGGCCGCCATCGCCGGGGCGGCGATGTGGTATCTGCAGGTCTATGCCTTCTACAACACGCTGCCCGATACCACGCCGCTGCGCGTGACGACCGAAACCGGGGTGCAGGCGCTGTCGCTTTCGGCGTTCGAGGGGATCGACGCCACATCCTCGCCCTTGCGGTTCCGTGCCTGCGCGACGCTGGCCGACCCCGGCGAGCTGACCACCGCCTTGCCGGCCGACAAGCCCGAACCGCTGACCGCGCCGGGCTGGTTCGACTGTTTCGATGCCGAAACCATCGGCACCGCGATCAAGCGCGGCGAGGCGCGGGCCTATCTTTCCGAACGCGAGATCGCCCGCGGCGTGGATCGCATCATCGCCGTCTTTCCCGATGGTCGCGCCTATGCCTGGCACCAACTGAACGGCACGCTGGAGAACTGAGATGCCCGACCTGCTGATCGAACTCTTCTCCGAGGAAATCCCGGCCCGGATGCAGGGCAAGGCCCGCGACGATCTGAAAAGGATGGTCACCGATGGCCTGGTCGAGGCCGGGCTGACCTATGCCGGGGCAGGCGCCTTTTCCACCCCGCGCCGCCTGACGCTGACCGTGCAGGGGCTGAGCGCCGAATCCCGCGCGGTGCGCGAGGAACGCAAAGGGCCGTCCACCTCGGCGCCGCAACAGGCCATCGACGGATTCCTGCGGTCCACCGGCCTGCGGCTGGACCAGCTGGAACGCCGCGCCGACAAGAAGGGCGAAACCTTCTTTGCCGTGATCGAAAAGCCCGGCCGCAAGGCGCCCGCCATCATCGCCGAGGTGCTGGAGGCGACCATCCGCAATTTCCCCTGGCCCAAGTCGATGCGCTGGGGCTCCGGGTCGCTGCGTTGGGTGCGCCCCTTGCACTCAATCCTCTGCATCCTGTCGGACGAGGCGGGGGCCGAGGTCGTGCCGCTGGAGGTGGACGGCATCCGTTCGGGCAACACCACCGAAGGCCACCGCTTCATGGCCCCGGGGCGCTTTGCCGTGTCGTCCTTCGACGATTACGCTGCGAAACTGCGTGCCGCCAAGGTGATGCTGGACCCCGCCGAGCGCGAGGCCCACATCTGGAACCACGCCACCCAGACCGCCTTTGCCCGGGGGCTGGAGGTCGTCGAGGACAAGGCCCTGCTGACCGAGGTGGCCGGCCTTGTCGAATGGCCGGTGCCGCTGATGGGGCCGATTGCCGATGAATTCCTGCACCTGCCGCCCGAGGTGCTGCAAACCTCGATGCGCGAACACCAGAAGTTCTTTTCGGTGAAGAACCCGAAAACGGGCCGGATCGAAAAGTTCCTGACCGTGGCCAACACCGAAACCGCCGATCACGGCGCAACGATCCTGAAAGGCAACGGCAAGGTGCTGGCCGCCCGCCTGTCGGATGCCCGCTTCTTCTGGGACAATGACCTGCGCGTGGCCAAGGCCGGGATGGCGGACTGGGCCGAAGGGCTGAAGGCGGTGACCTTCCACAACAAGCTCGGCAGCCAGGCCGACCGCATCGCCCGCATCGCGGCGCTGGCGCGGGAACTGGCGCCCGTGGTGGGCGCCGACCCGGACGATGCCGAACAGGCCGCCCGGATTGCGAAGCTGGATCTGCGCTCGGCCATGGTCGGCGAATTCCCGGAACTGCAAGGGGTGATGGGGCGCTATTACGCGCTGGCGACCCTGCAGGAAACCCCGCCCCGGCCCCCGAGCCGGGGCCTCGACGGGGCAGGAGGCCCCGGGTCAAGCCCGGGGCGGGTTGCCGCGATTGCCGACGCCGCCCGCGACCATTATTCGCCCCTTGGCCCCTCGGATGCCGTCCCGACCGCGCCCGTGTCGGTGGCCGTGGCGCTGGCCGACAAGCTGGACACGCTGACCGGGTTCTGGGCGATAAACGAGAAGCCGACTGGGTCGAAAGACCCCTTCGCGCTCCGCCGTGCGGCGCTGGGGGTGATCCGGCTGGTGCTGGGGAATGGGGTGAGGGTTCCTTTGCGTGGGGAACTTGTCCGCGGCCAGACCTTGCACCTTGGCGCCGTCGCCCGTCAGCACGATATCACCGACCTTCCCGAAAACTGGCAGCAAACGACAACCGACGACCTCCTCGCCTTCTTCCACGACCGCCTCAAGGTCTTCCTGCGCGACGAAGGCATCCGGCACGATGTCATCGACGCCTGCCTTGCCATGCCCGGCAACGATGACCTGACGCTGCTGGTCAAGCGCGCCCGCGCGCTGCAGGCTATGCTGGGGTCGGAGGATGGCGCCAACCTGATCCAGGGCTTCCGCCGCGCCAACAACATCCTGACCCAGGCCGAGGCCAAGGACGGGGTGGAATACAGCTACGGCCCTGACCCGAAGTTCGCCGAAGGCCCCGAGGAAGCGGCGCTGTTCGCCGCCCTCGACACCGCCGAGGCGCGGATCGCCCCCGCGATGCAGGCCGAGGATTTCGCCGCCGCCATGTCCGCCATGGCCGCCTTGCGCGCCCCCATCGACGCCTTCTTCACCGCCGTGCAGGTGAACAGCGACAACCCGATCATCCGCCGCAACCGCCTGAACCTCTTGCACCGCATCCGCGCGGTCTGCGGCCAGGTGGCCGACCTCGCCCGCATCGAAGGCTGAGGGGCCCCGGCCTTCCCAAGGGCCGCAACAATCGCGCGAAACTCGGGCCGGCGGCGCCCGTTGCCGCCGTCGGAGCCTCCGGCGGGGATATTTTGGTCAAGGAGAAGGGTGTGCCGTTTCACCTTGACCCAAATATCCCGGGGAGTCTTCGCGCAGCGAAGACGGGGCAGAGCCCCTGCGACGGTGCCGCCTAACAGGCTGCTGAAGAAGTCAGCCCTCGACCCGGAGTTAGGAACATGTTTCACCCTTTGCACGACAACGGTGGGGGTGATGATGCGCGGGACGGACGAGGCGAGCGGGTCGCTGTTCAGCTATGTCGATCTTGAAGAGCGCATCCCCGCCCGGCATCCGCTGCGCAAGATCCGGCAGGTGGTGAACGAGGCGCTGGCCAGTCTCGATGCCGAGTTCGAGGCGCTTTACACCGATTTTGGCCGTCCCTCGATCGCGCCGGAACGGTTGATCCGGGCGAGCCTGATCCAGATCCTGTTTTCGGTCCGCTCGGAGCGGCAGTTGATGGAACAGATGCAGTATAACCTGA
>NZ_JBKBQM010000082.1:0-7525 GCF_046292685.1 Gemmobacter sp. | reverse complement strand
GGCCTGGCTGACTTGGGTTCTGAGCCACATCGCTGACCACAAGATCAACCGCATCCAGGACCTCGCGCCCTGGAACTGGCAACAAAGCTGAAATTCAACGCCAGTCACGCCGGACGGATACATCACCCCGCCCTGAAAGCCACGTGCAATAGGGGTCAGCGCTGGCATAGTCCGCGCGATGGGGTGCTACGCATGGCGATAAAGGGGCAGGGGCAACGGTTTGCAATGTGGCGTGGTGCCTAGGACGGCGGACTGTCAGGCGGCTTTGGGCCGAGACGGATGCGCCGCCTGCACAGGGCACCTCACGTTGGACGGTCCGGCGCTGTGCCGGGAACAAGGTATTCTGGCGCCTGATCTGTGGGCATGGCCGCCAGTTCCTCTGGCGTCAGGCGGGCATAGACCTCGATCGGCGTGCCGTCCGGGTCGGTCAGCCACAGCTCATGTAGCGGCGTGCCCTTCCATGTGGTGCGCGGCGGCTTTGCGACCGTGGCCCCCAGCGCCATGGCCCGGTGATAGGCGTCGATCACCGACGCCCGGTCGGGCAACGCGATCCCGAGATGATAGAGCGTATCGTGGTGCAGCTCTGTGCCGTCGGCGACCATGAGTACGAAGTTGAGGTTCAGGTCAGGCCGGACGAACGTGGCATAGCGGTGCGTCCACTCCTTCGGCCATGTGTTCAAGAGCCAGGCATAAAACCGTGTGCTGGCGCCCAGATCGCGCACGCGCAGGCTGGCGTGAAACTCGGTGCCCTTTGGCCCTTCCGGCAGGTTGATCAGCCCCGCCAGCACCTCGATCCGCGCCTTGATCTGATCGCGCGCGGTGCGGAAGGATGCGATGTCACCCGCGTCGGAGGGGTCGGTGATCGGCCAGTGCAGCCGCCGCACCGGGCCGGGGACAAAAGGGCAGACCTCTTCGGCGCAGAGCGTGACGATCAGGTCGGCCGTTTCAGGCGCGACCTCTTCCAGCGGCTTTGACCTGTGGGCGGAAATGTCGATGCCGGTCTCGGAGAGCGCCTCCACCGCCAGCGGATTGAGCATGCCGGGGGCCGATCCCGCACTGGCAATTTCGACGGATGCGGGCAGGATCGCACGCGCGAGCCCTTCGGCCATCTGGCTGCGGGCGGAATTGGCGACGCAGAGAAACAGGATACGCATGGGATCAGACCTTTTCGTTCTGAAGCGGCACCATCAGCACAGGACGGCGCGCGATTTCGCAGAGACTGGCGGCGGTCGAGCCGGTGATGAGGCTGTTCACCCAGCCCTGGCCATGCTTGCCGACGATAATCAGATCGGCGTCACGATCCACCGCCATCCGGGCGATTTCTTCGGATGGCTGGCCCGTCATCAGATGGGCCTCGGCCTGGCCGCCAGCAGCCGCGATGTCGTCCACGATATAAGACAGCGCAGCCTGTGCCATCCGCGGCCACCGCGCGTAGATCTTGCCGCCGTCAGGCACAAGGACATGTATCACATCGATATGTGCCCCAAGACGCCCCAGCGCAATGGCGGCCTGTTCGGCCGCTTGCGATTGCTGCGAAAAGTCCGTGGCAAGAAGCACCCGCCGCAAGCCCGCATGGCAGGTGCGTGCGCAGGCGGCGTCGCCGTCCTTGCCCGTGGATTCTATCCATTCCAACCGCACCGGCAGCGTGCTGAGCCGGATCACTTCGCGGGCAACCGAGCCGAGGAACAGGCCGCGGATCATGTTCTGCCCGCGCGATCCGATCACGATCAGATCGGCGCCATGGTCACCGGCCGCTTGCAGAATGTCCTTGGCCACCTCACCGGCCGCGCGAATGTCGACCTCCACCTCAAGTCCCGCTGCGCGCAGCGGTGCGGCACGGTCCTGAAGCCAGTCCTCCAGCGCCTGCTTGTTGCCGTAGGTCGCCCCTTGGGCATAGCCGACCTGAACCACATGGGTCAGGATCACGCGGGAGATACCCATGTCGCGCAGGTCAGACAGGCAGTCCAGCAGGGGGCCTTGTGCGGCCGAATAGTCCAGCGAGATCAGCGCGGTGCGAAACATCAGTTCTGCTCCTTTGTCTTGTGGGCGAAAATGGGGGTTTCCTCGGCCGGGAACCAGTGACGCGTGCGGTTGGCGAACCAGACGAGCGACAGCATCACCGGCACCTCGACCAGAACCCCGACCACGGTGACAAGGGCCGCGATGGAGTTCAGGCCGAACAGGCCGATGGCCACGGCCACCGCCAGTTCGAAAAAGTTCGACGTGCCGATCATCGCGCAAGGGGCAGCCACATTATGCGGCACGCGCCAGGCCTTGGCCGCCCAATAGGCGACGGCGAACATGCCGTAGGACTGGACCAGCAGCGGGATGGCGATCATCCCGATCACCAACGGCTGGGTCAGGATCACCCCGCCCTGAAAGCCGAACAAGAGGACGACAGTGGCCAACAGGCCTATGACGGAAAAGGGCTTCACCCGCGCCGTGAAGGCCCCGACTGCCGCCTCGGCCGCAGCAGGGTTGGCGGCCCCGCGTGTCTTCATAACCCGGGTCACGATGCCTGCCGCCAGCGGGATCACGATATAGAGGCCAACCGAGAGGATCAGCGTGACCCAGGGCACGACAATATCGGTCACGCCCAAGAGCAACGCCACGATCGGCGCATAGGCAAAGACCATGATGGCGTCGTTGAGCGACACCTGCGCCAGCGTGTAATTCGGATCGCCCTTGGTCATCTGCGACCAGACGAACACCATCGCGGTGCAGGGGGCAGCACCCAGCAGGATCAGGCCCGCGATATATTGGCCCGAAGTGCCCGGTTCGATGAAGGGCGCAAAGATCAGATCGAAGAACAGAACGCCTAGCGCGGCCATGGTAAAGGGCTTGATCAGCCAGTTCACCGCCAGCGTGATGATGAGCCCCTTGGGCCGTTCATGCACGCGGCGCAAGCTGGAAAAGTCCACCGACACCATCATCGGATAGACCATGAACCAGATCAGGATCGCGACGACAAAGTTGACCGAGCCATATTCCAATGACGCGAGAAAGTTCACCAGCCCCGGCGCGATCCAGCCAAGCGCCAGCCCGCCGATGATCGCCAGCGCGACCCAGACGGAGAGGTATCGTTCGAAAGCAGACATGCGTTTATCCTTTGTCAGACTTGGGGGGGGGCAACGGGTTCAACGACGCGCGGCATCGCCTGTCGGCTCCATTCGGCCCTTGAGCCCTCGTAATTTCGCACGCGGGCAAAGCCCGCGAGGGTCAACGCCAACAAGCTGTGTGTGGCACGGATGCCGCCCTGGCAATAGGTGATGATCTCGGATGTGGGGCGCAGGCCCACGGCGGCGAACCGGGTGCGCAGATCGTCCACAGGCCGAAAGCGGTGCGTCGCGGGGTCGATCACATCGGTCCAGACCAGATGCCGCGCGCCCGGAACATGGCCTGCCATCGAGATTTCCTTAGGCTCCTGTCGCATCCACTCCGCCTCGCCCCGCACGTCGAGGATCAGGGCGTGCGGGTTGTGCATCGCCGCGCGCATGTCCGCCGTTTCGGCCAGCAGGGCAGCCACGAGGCGCGGCACGAAGGCCCCCGGATCAGGTTCGGGTGCAGATGCGTCCGTCACCGGCAGCCCGGCAGCAACCCAACCGTCCCAGCCGCCATCCAGCACGCGGGCGCGGGTGTGGCCGTGGTAGTGCAGCACCCACCAGAGGCGTGCCGCGAACAGGTTGTTGCCATCATCATAGGCGATGATGTCCGTGTCCGGCCCGATGCCAAGGCGCACCATCTCGGCGGCAAACACCTGCGGGTCTTCAACCCGGCCGGGGTGGTGCAGATGCGGATCAAGCGCCAGTTTGCGCGCGCCCGGAATGTGGGCGCTGGCATGGCCATCGCCCTTTCGGGTATCGACGATCACCAGACCCGGCCGATGAAGCCTTTCGGCCAGCCACTCGGCGCTGACAAGGGGTGTGTCGGGAAGGTCCTTGACCATGTCCCCCCCCTCACACCTGTTCCAGCGACTGGCCGACCAGTGCGCGCAGGCGGTCAGCCCCTACCGGATCCTCGGCCAGCATCGGCACCACGGCGTGGCGTGTGGCCAGACCGCCGCGCACCTTTGCAATCTCGGGCGCTTCTGTCGCGGCGCGGGCGGCGAGAACCGGATGCGTGGTCCCGGTCGCGGCAAGGCTTGCGTTGATGACCCAGCCGTAGGGCGTGATCCCGGCACGCTTGAGATCCTCTTGCAAGCGGGCGGCTTCCAGAACCGGGGTGGTCTCGGGCAGGGTCACGATCAGGATCTTGGTCATCTCCGGGTTCTGCAGCCGCATCATCGGCGTCGTCATGTGGCTGGCCTGCTCCCCCGCGTGCCGCAGCACATCACGGTGGTAGGATCCTGTCGCATCCAGCAGCAGCAGCGTATGGCCGGTGGGCGCGGTATCCATCACCACGAACTTGCGCCCCGCCTCGCGGATCACCCGTGAGAACGCCTGAAACACGGCGATTTCCTCGGTGCAGGGCGAGCGCAGATCCTCCTCCAGCATCGCGCGGCCTTGGGCGTCAAGGCTGGCCCCCTTGGTGGCAAGGATATGGTCGCGGTAGGTTTGCGTTTCCGCTTCGGGGTCGATGCGGCTTACAGTCAGGCCCGGCACGTCGCCCGCCAGCGTTTCGGTCAGATGGGCGGCAGGGTCGGTGGTGGTCAGCAGCACCTCATGCCCGCGCGCGGCCAGCTCAACTGCCACGGCGGCGGCGATGGTGGTCTTGCCGACGCCGCCCTTGCCCATGGTCATCACCAGGCCCTTGCCCGCCGCTTCGATCCCGTCGACCAACGCAGCAAGCGGCGGCAGGTCGATGTCGGTCGTGTGTGGCGCCGCTGGTTCCAGCACCACGGGTGTTCCCATCCGACGCAGCGCATCAAGTCCGACCAAATTCTCGGGTCGCAGCGCGAAGCGGCTTTGCTGCAGGCCGGCGAGGTGCGTGTCCATGCCACCCAACGCCGCGCGGTCGCGCGCGATGAGGCTGGCGGCCAGCGCATCGCCCATGTCCTCGTCCGGCATCAACCCGTTGATGGCCAGATGCTGGTTGCCGATGCCGATATCCGCCAGTTCCCTACTTGCGCGCGCAGCTTCGGCCAGCGAACTGACGCGGGGGCGGGCCACAAGGATCAGCCGCGTGCGGGCGGCATCAGACAGGCTGTCCACCGCCGCCGCATACCGCGTGCGTTGCTTCTCCAGCCCCGCCAGCGGCCCGAGGCAGGACGCATCGCCCCCCGTTTCCAGAAACCCGCTCCAGGCGCCGGGCAGTTTCAGCATCCTGATGGTGTGGCCGGTGGGGGCGGTGTCAAAGATGATGTGGTCGTAGGCGCCCGTGACCGCATCGTCGGTCAGAAGCGCCGTGAACTCGTCAAAGGCCGCGATCTCGGTGGTGCATGCCCCCGAAAGCTGTTCCTCGATGCCCTTCAACGCCTTTTCCGGCAGCACCCCGCGCATCGGCCCCACGATGCGGTCGCGATACTCGGCCGCAGCCGCCTCCGGGTCGATCTCGATCGCGTCGAGCCCGGGAACGGAGGTAATCGGCGTGATGTGGTTGCCGATCCCGACCCCGAACACCTGCCCGACGTTAGACGCCGGGTCGGTCGAGACCAGCAGCACCTTCTTGCCCGCATCTACGAGGCCGACCGCAATGGCACAGGCGAGCGAAGTCTTGCCCACGCCGCCCTTGCCGGTGAGGAACACGAATTTGGGCAGATCTTTGAACATGACTTCTCCTTCCGCCGCCCGAAACGAGCGGTCGTCATCTGTCGCACGGCTCACGCCTGTGCAAGTTGCTTCACGTCAGGCGTGGTGCCGCGTCAGCAGCAGCTTCCTGCCTTTTCCTTGGCCGGTTCGGCCTTGGCACCGCCACCGCAGCAACCCGTCGGTGAGGCAGATGCCGCCTTGGCTGGACTGCAGCAGGACGAAGTCTTTGCAACGTCCCCAACATACCCTTCGACAGCCGGGGTCGCGACCAGGAGGCCAGTCCAGCTGGCCAGTTCCGCGCGCCCGGGGTAGCGCGCCTTGGCCTTGAGCGCGCCATCCACCATGAAGACTGGCAGATCGTCACCTTCGCTGTCCTTCATGATCTGGCGGATCGTATCGTTCGCCACGAACTCGGCCGGCTCGCGGCTCAGACCGAAGCGCTGCACGCGCACCCCTTGCGCTTTCAGCCAATCAAGATCGGCCGCCAGATCGACCAGGCGCTGATCGACATCCGTGCCGCAGATACCGGTCGAGCAGCACATGGCGGGGTCGTAGACTGTAAGGATCGTCATTCGCATGTCTCCTTGGAAACGCATACTTGCGGGGTGAAGCAACAGGGGGCCTCGCCTTCGGCTGGACGGGCGGCAATGGCCTCGATCAGATCCCGGATCGGCGCGAGCGCCGACGGGTCGAGCGCGTAGCAGACACGGGGATAGTCGATGGTCCCGGTCACGATCCCCGCATCCTTGAGGATGCGCAGATGCTCGGAGACGGTCGACTGAGCCAGTCCAACCTGATCGACGATGTCCCCGCCGATGCAGCCAGGCTTCGAGAGCAGAAAGGTGATGATCTTGACCCGCGCCGGGTGCGCGAGCGCCTTTGCAATCGCAGCGATCTGGTCTGCCTCGATCAAGGCCGGGCGCGCCACTACGTTTCTGTCCAGCATTTCCAAAGACCCCTTCTATCGTCGTCTATCGATATATATGGATCGGCAATCAACGATACAAGAGCAGATCGTGAATCAACGATCTCTCGTGAAGGAGTTGAATGCCCGGTGGATCTGTGGTGATGGCAAATGATCGTCAGTCAGGGAGGGACGTCTTCGTGGGAGGTCTGACCCAGATCCAATGAAATCAATGACTTGATCCAGAGAAGGTTCGACCGCAGTCGCGTCCCATCCGCCATCATCCCTGTTGCGAACACGGACGGGCGCCCCTCTTGGCGCGAAAATAGTTGTGTTTTCAAAGGGCTTTGTCTCCCCAATGCGAACCTCTGAGACAGCGCGCCAGGCCCGATCCGGGCTCTGAACGTCCCTTCGTCTCTGTTCGGGCGAACCTCGTCGAATTCGGTTCGGTTGGATTTTTCCTCTCCTATCCAATTGCTTGAGTTTCAGCCCCGCCAAAACTTCGGGCCTTGTCTCCATCGCATTCGAGGGGAACAGAGCCGCAACGCACGGGAGGCGCAGCCGCTGGGTGCGCAGGCCGAATGGCGCGCAGCGGTGACGGTGCTCTAACAGGCTGCTGAAGAAGTCCGCGAGGCGGAACAGTTTTCCCTCTGTTTGGGCGGCAGCGGTGAGCGTCGTGCTGGTCGAGGCGAGGTATGGGTGCCCGATGCCACCCCTCGTCGTCATGCGGCCAGCAGCCGGGGCAGTCGGGCGAGGTTGTTGGCGGCCATCGTCAGGATGAAGCGGGACCGCACCTTCTCGAGGCCGCGATAGACGGTCTGGGCCATGTGGCCTATGGTCTTGGCCCAGCCGAAAGCCTCTTCGATCCGTTTGCGGTGCTTGATCGACAGGGCGTATCCCTCGTGCCGTGTGGTTCTGGCGTCGATCGCTGAAT
>NZ_JBKBQM010000081.1:0-7973 GCF_046292685.1 Gemmobacter sp. | reverse complement strand
TTGCCCCTGCGTTCGACGCAAGGGAGGGGGCGCTGCCCCCTCTGGGCCTGCGGCCCGTTCACCCCCGGGATATTTGGGGCAAGGTGAAGGGGGCGGTGGGCCGTTTGCTGTCTGGGGTGGCCTGCGGCGGGCGCGGGGGCCTTGGCGAGCGGGAGGGGGCGCTGCCCCCTCTGGGCCTGCGGCCCATTCACCCCCGGGATATTTGGGCAAGGTGAAGGGGGCGGTGGGGGCCCGTGCTGGCGGGGCGGAGGGGGGCGGAGGTCGGCGCCGGGGGGGCGTGCACGGGGGGCGTGCTGCGGTGCAGGTGGGCGGTCGGCGGTGCAGGTGGGCGGTCGGCGGTGCAGGTGGGCGGTCGGCGGCGCAGCGAGGGGTGCGGTCAGGGGCGCGGGGCGGCGGCGCGGGCGAGGCGGTCGTTGATGGCGAGGCCGAGGCCGGTGGCGGGTATGGGCGCCACGGCGATGCGCCCGCCGGGGCCGGCGCGGCGGTCGGCCTCGCGCAGGGTGGCAAACAGGCGCGCGGCGGCCTGGGCCAGATCGCCGGTTTCGGAAAGCGACAGCGCGGCGCCGGGGCAGGGGCCGAAGCCGATCCAGAGTTCGCCGGGTTCGGGCGCGGTGACATCGAGCCGCAAGGCGGCCTCGGGCGCGTAGTGCGAGGCAAGTTGCCCGGGGGCCACGGGGCGCGCGGCATCGGCCGGGCGCAAAGGCGCGGCACCCAGCACGCGGGCGATGGCTTCGGCCGGGAGACCACCGGGGCGCAGAAGCTCGGTCGGGGTGCCGGGGGCGAGGATGGTGGATTCGACCCCGACCGGGCAGGGCCCGCCATCGAGCACCGCCGCGATGCGGCCCGCGAGCCCGTGCAGCACATGGGCGGCGGTGGTGGGGCTGACCTTGCCCGAGGGGTTGGCCGAGGGACCGGCAAGCGGGCGCGCGCAGGCGCGCAGCAAGGCGCGGGCCAGCGGGTGGGCCGGCACGCGCAAGGCCACGCGGGCGTGCCCGGCGGTGATGCGCGGCGACAGCCCGGCATCGGGGCGCAAGGGCAGCACCAGCGTCAGCGGGCCGGGCCAGAACGCCGCCGCCAGCGCCCGTGCCGGGGCATCGAACACCGCCAGCCGTTCGGCGGCGGCAAGGTCGGGCACATGCACGATCAGCGGGTTGTGCGCGGGGCGACCCTTGGCGGCATAGATGCCGGCGACCGCCGCATCGCAGGTGGCGTCGCCACCGAGGCCGTAGACGGTTTCGGTGGGAAAGGCCACGAGCCCCCCGGCGCGCAGCAGCGTTGCGGCGCGGGCGATGCCCGCAGCGTCGGGCGGCAGGGTGAGGGTGGCGAACATCTTTGACGCGGCGTTGCGGTTGCGGGGGCGCGGCGAGGCGGTAACAATGCCGCAAAAGTCCCGTGCCACAGAGCGGCCGCGCCTGCAAGGCGCCAGCCACCCCGGAGGAACCATGCCGTTTCGCGCCCCTGTCGCCGATTTCCGCTTTCTGCTGGAGCATGTCGTGGGCTTTGCCCAGGTTGCCGCCACCGAGCGTTTCGCCGAGGCGACGCCCGACACGGTCGAGGCGATCCTGACCGGGGCGGCGCGGTTGTGCGAGGATGTGATGGCGCCCTTGCAGAAGGTGGGCGACACCCACCCGGCGCGGCTGGAAAACGGCGTGGTGCGCACCAGCCCCGGCTATGCCGAAGCCTATGCCCGGATCGCCGAAGGCGGCTGGGTGGCGCTTTCGGCGCCGCAGGCGCAGGGCGGCATGGGCTTGCCGATGACGCTGACCACCTGCGTCAACGACATGATGAGCGCGGCCTGTCTGGCCTTGCAGCTGAACCCGCTGATGACGCAAGGCCAGATCGAGGCGCTGGAGCATCATGCCCCCGACTGGATGAAGGACATCTATCTGCCGAAGCTGATTGCCGGCGACTGGTGCGGCACGATGAACCTGACCGAGCCGCAGGCCGGCAGCGATGTGGGCGCCTTGCGCACTCGCGCCGAGGACAACGGCGATGGCACCTATGCCATCACCGGCCAGAAGATCTATATCAGCTGGGGCGACAACGACTTTGCCGGCAATGTCTGCCATCTGGTGCTGGCGCGGCTGCCCGACGGGGGCGAGGGGACGCGGGGCATCAGCCTGTTCATGGTGCCGAAGTTCATTCCCGACGAAAACGGTAACCCGGGGCGCGCCAACAGCCTGAAGGTGGTAAGCCTGGAGCACAAGATGGGCCTGCATGGCAGCCCGACCGCGGTGATGCAATACGAAGGCGCGACCGGCTGGCTGATCGGCGGGCCGCACCGCGGCATGGCGGCGATGTTCACCATGATGAACAACGCCCGTCTGGGCGTGGGCGTGCAAGGCATCGGGGTGGCCGAAGGCGCCTATCAGCATGCGCTGGCCTATGCGCTGGACCGCCGGCAGGGCCGCCCGATGGCAGGCGAGACCGGCACCATCGTCGATCATCCCGACGTGCGGCGGATGCTGGCGGTGATGAAGGCCGAGACCTTTGCCGCCCGGGCGATCGCGCTGGCCAATGCGGTGGCGCTGGACATGGCGCGGGCGACCGGCGACGAGGACTGGGCGGCGCGGGCGGCGCTGCTGACGCCGATCACCAAGGCCTATGGCACGGAAACCGGCATCGCCGTGGCCTCGATGGGCATTCAGGTGCACGGGGGCATGGGCTTCATCGAGGAGACGGGGGCCGCGCAATACCTGCGCGACGTGCGGGTGACGGCGATCTACGAAGGCACCAACGGCATTCAGGCGATGGACCTGGTGGGCCGCAAGATGACAGACAACGGCGAGGCGGCGTTCCGGCTGTTGCAGGAGGTGCAGGACGGCGCCGAGGCGGCGCGGTTGCGGGTGCCCGATCTGGCCGGGGCGGTGTGGGACGCGGCCGAGGCGATGCGCGAGGCGGTGGAGGCGGTGGTGGCCTTGCCGCTGAAGGATCGCTATGCGGGGGCGGTGGCGTTCCTGCACGGGTTCGCGCTGGTGCTGGGGGGGCATTTCCACTTGCGCGCGGCGCTGGCCGAAGGGGGGGCGGGGCCGCGCACGGCGCTGGCGCGGGTGCATGTGCGCCGGGTGTTGCCGCGGCTGGGCGCGCTGCTGGCCGAGGCGCGCGAGGGGGCGGACGGGCTCTATGCGCTGACCCCCGACGATCTGGCCGCCTGATGGACAGCGGCGCCGCGCAGATCCGGTTCCCGCATGCCGAGCCGCCCGCGCCGGGGGCTGCGACCGAGGTGGCCGAGGGCGTGCTGTGGATGCGGCTGCCGCTGCCGATGGCGCTGGATCATGTGAACGTCTACGCGCTGGACGACGGCGATGGCTGGACGCTGGTGGACACCGGCTTCGACACGCGCAAGACGCGCGCGCTGTGGGATGCGCTGCTGGCCGGGCCGCTGGCCTTTCGCCCGGTGCGGCGGGTGCTGGCGACGCACCACCACCCCGATCACATCGGGCTGGCCGGCTGGTTCCAGGACCAGGGCGCCGAACTGCTGACCAGCCGCACCGCCTGGCTTTATGCGCGCATGCTGGCGCTGGATGTGCAGGAAAAGCCCACAGCCGAACAGCTGGCGTTCTGGCGCGCGGCCGGCATGGCGCCCGAGATCTACGCGCGCCGGTCGGCCGAGCGGCCTTACAACGCCGCCGATGTGGTGGCGCCGATGCCCTTGGGCTTTACCCGGCTGGTCGAGGGGCAGCGCTTGCGCGCGGGGGGCCGCGACTGGGTGGTGCGGATGGGCGATGGCCATGCGCCCGAGCATGTGACGCTGTGGGACAGCGCGGGCGAGCTGGTGATCGGCGGCGACCAGTTGCTGCCCGGCATTTCGGCCAATATCGGCGTCTATGCCACCGAGCCCGAGGCCGACCCCTTGGCCGAATGGATGGCGGCCTGCGCGCGGATGGCGCCCTTTGCCACGCCGGCGCAACTGGTGTTGCCGGGGCACAAGCTGCCGTTCCACGGCCTGCCCTTGCGCCTGCGGCAGATGGTGGACAACCACCACGGCGCGCTGGCGCGGCTGAAGGCGCATCTGGCGCAACCGCGCACGGCGGCGGAATGTTTCGTGCCGCTGTTCGGGCGCGAGCTGACCGGCGACACCTACGGGCTGGCGCTGGTCGAATCGGTGGCGCACCTGAACCATCTGCACGCGGCCGGCGAGGTCACGCGCTACCGCGGCCCGGGCGGGGCCTGGCTGTGGCAGGCCTTGCCGGCGCAACAGGGGTCGTGACAGCACCGTTGCGATAGGCTAGACGAAAAGCCGGGAAACGCCAGAAAAGGGAACCGCAAGCATGGCCGAACACAAGCATGGCAGCATGGATATCCGGGTGCAGGAGAAGACCTTCGAAGGGTTCGTCCGCGTTTCCACCTGGGTGGTCGGCATCGTCATTGCCGTGCTGATCTTCCTCGCGCTTGCAAACGCCTGATCGGCAAATGAAATCTGCCGTGCTGGGATTGGCCGTGGCGCTGGCCCTGTCGGGCTGTGCCGCACAAAGCGTCTGGGCCCCGGACGAGGCGGTGCAGGCCGCCCGCTACGTCCACCCCGGACCGGCGGAAATCACACTGGTCACCAGCATCAACGACCGCAACGGCGAAGGCGCGCACAGCGCGATCATCATCAATGCGTCCGAGCGGGTGCTGTTCGACCCGGCCGGCAACTGGGATGGCCTGGGCTCGCCCGAACGCAACGACGTGCGCTTCGGCTTTACCCCGGTGCGCATGGCGCATTACCTGGATTACCAGTCGTTCCAGCAGTTCCACGCCGTGACCCAGACCGTGCAGGTCAGCCCGCAGGTGGCCGAGCGGGCCTTGCAGCTGGCCAAGGCGAACGGGGCGGTGCCACCGGCGTTCTGCGCCTCGGCCACCTCGGGCATCCTGCGCCAGTTGCCGGGGTTCGAATCGCTGCCGCAGACCATGTATCCGCGCAGGCTGATGGAGGCCTTTGCCACCACCATCCCGGGGGTGCGCACGGCGGTGGAGTTCGGCTCGCCCGATCCGTCGGCGCCCGACCGCGCGCCGGTCATGTCGCCGGTGATCGTGGCGGCGATGCAGGCGGGCGGCTGAGCGGCTAGCCCGCCAGCGCCTGCACGACGTAAAGCGTGCCGGCGCCGGAAAAGATCGCCAGCAGCACGTTGCGGAACGTCACCCCCAGCGTCAGCGCAACCGCCGCCGCCGCCAGCCGCGCGGTATCGGGGTGCCCGCCGGTCGCCGCCGGCCAGACCACCAGCGGCGCCACCAGCCCCGGGATGACCGCCACCGCCGTATAGCGCAGAAGCCGCAGCGCGAAAGGCGGCAGGGTGCGGCCGCCGATCAGCCCCAGGAACGAAAAGCGGATGGCAAAGGTGCCCAGCCCGAGGCCCAGGATGATCGCCCAGATCTGCGCGTCGGAATAGGTCATGCCCTGTGCTGCCCCTGGCGCCGGTCCAGCGCGATTTCCACCGCCGCCCCTGTCAGCATCGCCAGCACCGCCGCCACCAGCAGCCCGCTGCCGTAAGGCAGAAAGGCCAGCGCCAGCGCCGCCACCACCGACATCAGCGCCGCCGCCCAATGCGCCGGGGTGCGCAGCATCGGCCCGAGCATGGCGATGAAGGTGATGGGCACCGCGAAATCCAGCGCGTATTCGGGCGGAATCCGCGTGCCCAGCACCGCGCCGCTCCAGGTCGCGGCATACCACAAGGGCGCAATGGGCAGCACGCTGCCGGCAAAGAAGGCCAGCTTGTCGGCCAGCGGCAGGTCGGGGCGGCGTTCGTATTCGGCCGCCGAGGCCGCATAGGACTGATCGACCAGAAAGAACGACACCAGCGTCCTGCGCCCCAGCGGCAGCGCGCCCAGATGCGGGGTCAGGGCTGCGGAATACATGCCCATGCGCAGGTTGACCGCCAGCGAGGTGGCCAGCACGATCGCCGTGGGCGCCTGGTCCTGCATCAGTTGCAGCGCGGTGAACTGCGAGGCGCCGGCGAACACCGCCACCGAAAACGCCATGACCTGCAAGAGGTCGAGCCCGGCTTCGGTTGCGACCACGCCGAACAGCACCGCAAAGGGCACCACCACGACCAGAAAGGGCGCGCTGGCCAGCATGCCGCGCAAGAGCGCCTTGTGCGGGGCAGAGGGGGCGGGGCCGGGCATGGGCGGGCTTTCTGCGGCAGGTGTCGGGCGGGCTGGACCTTGGCCCCCGGAATAGGCAATCCTGCCGCCAAGGGCAATGCCGCCCCGGCGAAAGGAACCCGCGCCATGCGATTGCCGCCCGGCTGCCAGATCCGCCTGCTGGCCGACCTGCCCCCCGCAGCGCAGGCCGAGGCGGGGGCGCTGTTCTGGGCGGCGTTCCGCGACAAGCTGGGGCGCTTGCTGGGCCCCGATGCGCGGGCGCTGGCGCTGATCGGGCGCGCGATGCGGCCCGATCACGCCTTTGCCGTGGTGGCGCCCGGCGGGCAGGTGGTGGCGGTGGCGGGCTTTCGCAGCCCGGCGGGCAGCTTTCTGGCGCTGGGCGGGCCGCATCTGGCGGTGGTCTATGGCCGTTGGGGCGGGGTGTGGCGCAAGGCGGTGCTGCACTGGCTGGGCCGCGACGTGGACAATGTGCGCTTTCTGATCGACGGGTTGGCGGTGGCCGAGGGCTGGCGCGGGCGCGGCCTTGGCTCGGCGCTGATTGCGGCGCTGGCGGCCGAGGCGCAGGCGCGCGGCTATCGCAGCCTGCGGCTGGACGTGGCCGACCAGAACGACCGGGCGCGCGCGCTTTACGAGCGGTTGGGGTTCGACCCGGCGGGGCACCAGCGGTTGTGGCTGACCGCGCGGCTGTTCGGCATGACCGGGTCCACGGTGATGGAGCGGCGGTTGTGACCGGGGCCGGGGGTCGGCGGGCGCGGGCGCGCGGGATCGACTGCGGGGTGCTGCCGCCGGGGCGGTGGAACGCGATCACCGATGTGCCCGGCGTGGCGGTGGGGCATTGCACGCGCCTGGGCGGCGGGCTGGCCACCGGGGTGACGGCGGTGCTGCCGCACGGGGGCGATCTGTTCCGCGACAAGGTGCTGGCAGCGGCCGAGGTCATCAACGGCTTCGGCAAGAGCGTGGGCCTGATGCAGCTGCAAGAGCTGGGCACGCTGGAAACCCCGCTGCTGCTGACCAACACCTTCGGCGTCGGCACCTGCGCCAATGCGCTGATCCGCCGTGCGGTGGCGCAGAACCCGGCGATCGGGCGGCGGACCTCGACCGTCAATCCCGTGGTGCTGGAGTGCAACGACGGCCCCCTGAACGACATCCAGGCGATGGCGGTGACCGAGGCCGATGCGCTGGCCGCGCTGGACGCCGCCGCGGGCGGCGCGGTGGTGCAAGGCGCGGTGGGTGCCGGCACGGGCATGACCTGTTTCGGCTTCAAGGGCGGCATCGGCACCGCCAGCCGGGCGCTGACGCTGGACGGGCAGGGGTTCCATCTGGGCGCGCTGGTGCTGAGCAATTTCGGTCGCGCCGGCGATCTGGTGCTGCCGGGGGGGCTGCGGCCCGACCCGCGCGGGGGCGGCGATGCGCCCGAACGGGGCTCGGTCATCGTGGTGCTGGGCACGGATGTGCCGCTGGGTCTGCGCCAGTTGGCGCGGGTGGCGCGGCGGGCGGGGGCGGGGCTGGCGCGGCTGGGGGCGTTCTGGGGCCACGGCAGCGGCGATATCGCGCTGGCCTTCAGCACCGCGAACCGGGTGGCGCATGAGGCGCGCGGCGATTTCGCCGACCGCCGGGTGCTGAACGATGCCCGCATCGACCTGATGTTCCGCGCCGCCGCCGAAGCGACGGCCGAGGCGGTGCTGGATTCGATGCTGACGGCGACGACGGTTGCCGGCCGCGACGGGGCCACCCGCCCGTGCCTGGGCGACTGGCTGGACCGGCGCCGCTAGCAGGCTGCTGAAGAAGTCCACGAGGCGGAACAGTTTTCCCTCTGTTTGGGCGGCAGCGGTGAGCGTCGTGCTGGTCGAGGCGAGGTATGGGTGCCCGATGCCACCCCTCGTCGTCAT
>NZ_JBKBQM010000080.1:0-8100 GCF_046292685.1 Gemmobacter sp. | reverse complement strand
ATATCCTCGGGTGGGGTCCGGGGAGGGCAGACAGCCCTCCCCGGCGCCGGGGCGCGGGGCGCGCGCGCAGCCCCTCGCACGCCCCCCCCGCGTCAGATGTCGAACTTCACGCCTTGCGCCAGCGGCAGCGCGGCGGAATAGTTCACCGTGTTGGTCGCCCGCCGCATATAGGCCTTCCAGGCGTCCGAGCCCGATTCGCGCCCGCCCCCCGTTTCCTTCTCGCCGCCGAAGGCGCCGCCGATCTCGGCCCCCGAAGGCCCGATGTTCACGTTGGCGATGCCGCAATCCGACCCGGCGGCCGACAGGAAGGTTTCCGCCTCGCGCAGGTTCAGCGTGAAGATGCACGACGACAGCCCCTGCGGCACGTCGTTCTGCAAGGCAATCGCCTCGTCCAGCGTGTCGTAGCCCAGCACATAGAGGATCGGCGCAAAGGTCTCGCGCTTGACCACCGCGGTCTGGGCCGGCATCTCCACCACCGCCGGCTCCACATAGGCGCCGCCTTGCGGCGCACCCGTCGCCGCCCGGCCGCCATGCACCGCGCCGCCATCGGCGCGCGCGGCCTCCAGCGCGGCGAACATCGCATCGCGCGCGGCATGGTCGATCAGCGGGCCAACCAGCGTGGTGGCGCTGCGCGGGTCGCCGATGGGCAGGCTGGCATAGGCCTTCACCAGCTTCGCCACCAGCTCGGCCCGGATGGAATGGTGCACGATCAGCCGGCGCAAGGACGTGCAGCGCTGCCCCGCCGTGCCCACGGCCGAAAACACGATGGCCCGCACCGCCATGTCCAGATCCGCCGAAGGCGCCACGATCATCGCGTTGTTGCCGCCCAGCTCCAGGATCGACCGGCCAAAGCGTTCGGCCACCTTCGGCCCCACGATCCGCCCCATCCGGGTCGATCCGGTGGCCGACACGATCGGCACGTCATGGCTTTCCACCAGCGCCGCCCCCACCTCGGGCCCGCCGATCACCAGCTGGCACAGCCCTTCGGGCGCATCGCCGAACCGCGCCAGCGCGCGTTCCATGATGGCTTGCGTGGCCAGCGCGGTCAGCGGGGTCTTTTCGCTGGGCTTCCAGATCACCGGGTCGCCCGCCACCAGCGCCAGCGCTGCGTTCCACGACCAGACCGCGACGGGGAAGTTGAACGCGGTGATGACGGCGCAAGGCCCCATCGGGTGCCAGGTCTCCATCATCCGGTGGCCGGGGCGCTCGGAGGCGATGGTCAGCCCATAGAGCTGCCGGCTCAGCCCCACGGCGAAATCGCAGATGTCGATCATCTCCTGCACTTCGCCCAGCCCTTCCGAGACGATCTTGCCCGCCTCCAGCGTCACCAGCGCACCCAGATCGGCCTTGGCCGCGCGCAGCTCCTCGCCCAAAAGGCGCACGAGTTCCCCCCGCCGCGGGGCAGGTACCGTGCGCCAGGCCCGGAACGCCGCCTGCGACCGCGCGATCGCCGCCGGCATGTCGGCCACCGGCGTCACCGGCACCCGCGCGATCTCCGCCCCGTCGATGGGCGAATGCACCGCCATCGTTCCCGTCAGCCCCGCAAGGCCGTTCGCTGCCAGAATCTCGGCTGCCGTCCGCATCGTCGTCTCCTTCATGTCACCAGCCCGCGCTGGTCCTCGCGCCCCATCGACAGCAACAGCGGCGCCGCCGCCTGCCGTGCCTGAAAGGCTGCCTTGTCCCCCATCCCGCGCCAACCCGCAAGGATCAGGCCTTGCGCCACCGCGCCGCCCAGCGTGGTGCCGGGCCCGGTGACGATGAACGCATCCGGCGCGAATTCCCGCGCCGCCACCGCAATCGCGCGGGCAAAATCGTAAGGCGCCACAACCTGATGGCCCAGCGTGTAGTCGGCCAGCCGGCCCGCATCGCTTGCCCCCGGCCACCAGATCGCCCCGCGCCCGTCCACCATCGGCACGGCCGGCTGCCGCCAGCCCAGCGCCCCGAAGGCCGCCCGCCCCGCCGCCGCCACCGGCGCCACCAGAGGGGTGTGAAACGCCGCATGGCCCGGCAGGCGCAAGGGGAACTGCCCCGCCTTCGGCACCCCGGCCTCGAAGCGCGCCAGCCCGGCCTCCTCGCCCGCCAGCACCAGCATCCCGCCCAGGTCGATCGACAGCCGCAACCCCGCCGCCTCGGCCGCCGCCAGCACCCCGGCGCGCGCCGCCGGATCGGGGCGCCAGTCCTCGCCCATCACCGGATACACCACCTGGCCCCCGGCACCTTGCCGCGCCATCAGCCCGCCCATGCCGTTGGCCAGCCGAAAGCCGTCGGCCTCGCTCAAGGCCCCCGCCACGGCCAGCGCGCCATACCAGCCCATCGAATTGCCGGTGACAGCCAGCACCTCGACCCCGCGCAAGGCGCGCGCGTCCAGCACCGTCATGGCATGGATCAGCGCCGCCGCATTGCCGCCGTCCAGATGCCCCGGTCCAAAGGCCGCCGCCCCGTCCAGCGCCGCCAGCGCCGGTTGCCCGGCCTCGGCCCGGATCGCCTCGTAAACCGCCAGCAAGGGCGCGCCCCCGTGCAACCGCGTCAGCGATCCCAACTCGCCCTTGCCATAGGTGCCGCGCCCGGGGCAGACCACCACCGCCTTCATTGCATCCCCCCCCCCTCAGCGGCCCAGCGCCGCGCGTGCCGCCGCCACGATCTGCGCCCGGCTGGGCATGGTGGCAGCATAGGCCGGCCCGGTGGCGATGAAACTGTCCTCCGCCGCCAGCCGCGCCACGCGGCGAACCCCCGCCAGCGCCAGCGCCGCCACGATCGCCTCCGACGGCCCGCCCGAACGGCGGCATTCGTCCACCACCAGCACCGCGCCGCAACCCGCCACTGCCTCCAGCATCGCCGCTTCGGGCAAAGGCGCCAGCCAGCGCAGATCGACCACCCGCGCGGCAATCCCCAGCGCCGCAAGGTCCGCCTGCGCCTGCCGGCTCAGATACACCCCGTTGCCGAAGGTCACGATGGCCAGGTCCCGCCCCTCGCCGTGCACCGCCACGCTGCCAAGGCTTGCCCGCTCGCCCGGGGCCGGATAGGCCCGCATCCAGCCGCCATCCTTTTCGGCCAGCAGGTCGCGCATGGGATACAGCGCGATGGGCTCCAGAAACACCGCCACCCGCTGCTCCTCGCGCGCCAGCCGCACGCATTCGCGCAGCATCCGCACCGCCTCGGCCCCGTCCGAAGGGCAGGCCAGGATCAGCCCCGGAATGTCGCGCAGCACCGCCACCGAGTTGTCGTTGTGGAAATGCCCGCCAAAGCCCTTCTGATAGCCCAGGCCCGCAATCCGCACCACCATCGGGTTGGTGTATTGCCCGTTGGAGAAAAACGGCAAGGTCGCCGCCTCGCCGCGCAACTGGTCCTCGGCATTGTGCAGATAGGCCAGGAACTGAATCTCCGGCATCGGCAGAAAGCCGTTGTGCGCCAGGCCGATGCCCAGCCCCAGGATCGACTGTTCGTCCAGCAGCGTGTCGATCACCCGGTCCGCGCCGAACCGCGCCTGCAACCGCTGCGTCACGCCGTAAACGCCCCCCTTGCGGCCGACATCCTCGCCCATCAGCACGATCTCGCCATGCTCCAGCATCAGATCGGTCAGCGCCCAGTTGATGAGGCGCGACATGATCTGCGGCTCGGCCATCTGGCCCAGATCGGCGCCAAAGGCCGCCGCCCGTGCCGCAGGCTCGGGCCCGTTCGTCGGCCGACAGGCCCGCGCGGGCGGGATCAGGCTCGCCATCACGCCCGCCGCATCCTTCAGCCGCGGCCGCGTCACCGCCTCGGCCGCCACCCGGTCCACCCGCTCGCGCGTTTCCAGATAGGCGGCCAGTGCGGCCTCCGGGTCCATCGCGCCGGCCTCAGACAGCAGCCGCACCGAATGCAGCAGGGGGTCGTTGGCCTCCTCGGCCTCGACCTCGGCCTTGGGCAGATAGGTGGTCGGCAGGTCGGCCCCCGCGTGCCCGTAAAGCCGCACCATGCGCAGGTGCAGCACCGCCGGCTTCCTGCGCGCCCGCACCCAGTCCGCCGCCTCCTTCGCCACCGCGAAGGTCTCGTAGATGTCCAGCCCGTCGGCCTTGAAATAGCGCAACCCCGGCCGCGCCCGGAACGACGCCTCGATCCAGCCGTCCGGCGTCTTGGTGGAAATCCCGATGCCGTTGTCCTCGCACACGAACAGCAGCGGCAAGGGCACATGCTGCCAGGCGGTCCACCCGGCGGTGTTGAAGGCGCCTTGCGCCGTCGAATGGTTGGCGCTGGCATCGCCGAAGCTGCACATCACGATGGCATCCTCGGCCAGCGCCCGATGCTCGGGCGGCCGCCGCCGCGCCAGCCCCAGGCTGTAGGCCGCCCCCACCGCCTTGGGCAGATGGCTGGCAATGGTCGAGGTCTGCGGCGGAATGTTCAGCGCCTTGCTGCCCAGCACCTTGTGCCGCCCGCCCGAAATCGGATCCTCGCTGGACGAGGCAAAGGACAAGAGCATGTCCCACACCGGCGATTGCCCCGGCACCTGCCGCGCCCGCATCAGCTGGAACGCCGCATCGCGGTAATGCAGAAAGGCCATGTCCTCGGGCCGCAAGGCCGCCGCCACCGCCGCCATGCCCTCGTGCCCCGAGGAGCCGATGGTGTAAAACCCCTGACCCGCCTTCTGCATCGCCCGCGCGGTCAGGTCCAGCGCCCGGCTTTCCAGCTGCGCGCGGAACACCTCGACCGCCTGCACCGGGCCCAGGCCCGGCACCGGCGCCTTGCCGGCCGGAAAATCGCGCGCGGGCACCCGACGCAGGAAGTTTTCATGCACGATGACCGAACGCGGCACGTCTCACCTCTTCACCTTGCCCGAAATATCCTCGGGAGGGGTCCGGGGAGGGGGGAACCCCCTCCCCGGGCGGGGGGGCGGGGGGTGGCAACCCCCCGCTTTCCCCCGGCCGTCCGATGGCGTCAGAAGAACGCCTGCAACCCGGTGATCGCGCGGCCCAGGATCAGGGCGTGCACGTCATGGGTGCCTTCATAGGTGTTCACCGTTTCCAGGTTCACCATGTGGCGGATCACCTGGAAATCCTCCTGAATGCCGTTGCCGCCGTGCATGTCGCGCGCCCAGCGGGCGATATCCAGCGCCTTGCCGCAGTTGTTGCGCTTGACGATGGAAATCATCTCGGGCGCGGCATTGGCCGCATCCAGCAGCCGGCCCACCTGCAACGACCCCTGCAGGCCCAGGGCGATGTCCGTCATCATGTTGGCCAGCTTCAGCTGGAAGATCTGGGTCTGCGCGATCGGCTTGCCGAACTGCTTGCGATCCAGCCCGTATTGCCGCGCCGCCGCCATGCAGAACTCGGCCGCGCCCATCACGCCCCAGGAAATGCCATAGCGCGCGCGGTTGAGGCAGCCGAACGGCCCCTTCAGCCCTTCCACATGCGGCAGCAGCGCGTCCTCGCCGACTTCCACATCCTTCATCACGATCTCGCCGGTGATCGAGGCGCGCAAGCTCAGCTTTCCGCCGATCTTCGGCGCGCTCAGCCCCGTCATGCCCTTTTCCAGCACGAAGCCGCGGATCTTGCCGCCATGCGCCTCGGATTTGGCCCAGACCACGAACACATCGGCGATCGGGCTGTTGGAAATCCACATCTTGGACCCGTTCAGCACATAGCCGCCGGCGGTCTTCCGCGCCACGGTCTTCATGCCCGCCGGGTCCGACCCGGCGTCGGGTTCGGTCAGCCCGAAACAGCCGATGAACTCTCCGCTGGCCAGTTTCGGCAGGTATTTCTGCCGCTGCGCCTCGGACCCGTAGGCATGGATCGGGTACATCACCAGGCTCGACTGTACCGACATCATGCTGCGATAGCCCGAATCCACCCGCTCGACCTCGCGGGCGACCAGGCCATAGGCGACGTACGAGGCACCCAGCCCGCCGTATTCCTCGGGGATGGTCACGCCCAAAAGGCCCATCTCGCCCATTTCGCGGAAGATCGCCGGGTCGGTCGATTCCTCGCGGAAGGCGGCGGTGACGCGCGGTTGCAGCTTGTCCTGCGCATAGGCGCGGGCGGCATCGCGCAAGGCGCGCTCGTCCTCGGTCAGCTGGCTGTCCAGCCGGAACGGGTCTTCCCAGTCGAAGCGGCCCAGATCGGGGGCATCCTTGGCCTTGAGTTTCGGGCGGGTCTGCGAAGCGGTGTCCATGGCGCTCTCCATCGGCGAGGGTCGATGCAGCATAGGCTTTGCAACCCCGGCAAGGAAACGCTATCTGCCATTCAGATCATGCACGGAACGCATATGTCCCGCCCGCGCCGCTACCTGCCTTCGCTCAGCCTGCTCACCGCCTTCGAGGCGGTGCTGCGCACCGGCTCCACCGCCGCCGCCGCGCGCGAGCTGGACCTGACCCAAGGTGCGGTCAGCCGCCTTGTCCAGAACCTCGAAACCCAGGTCGGCACCGCGCTGTTCCTGCGCGAACGCCGCCGCCTGATCCCGACCGAGGCCGCCCGCGCCTATGGCCGCGATATCTCGCGCGCGCTCGACCTCATCGCCCGCGCCTCGATGGAGCTGGCCGCCAACCCCGGCGGCGGCATCCTCAGCCTCGCCATCCTGCCCGCCTTCGGCACCCGCTGGCTGGCGCCGCGCCTGCCGTCCTTCCTGACCGCGCATCCGGGCATCACCATCAACCTCGCCACCCGGCTGAAACGCTTCAACTTCGCCGCCGAAGGCTTTGATGCCGCGATTCATTTCGGCTCCGACGACTGGCGCGGGGCAGGGCACCTGCACCTGTTCGACGAAACCCTCGTCGCCTGCGCCGCGCCGGCCTTTCTGGCCGCCCACCCCGTCGCCACCCCGGCCGACCTGCTGGCGCTGCCCCTGCTGCAGATCGAAACCCGCCCCACCGCCTGGCCCGACTGGTTCCGCGCCCACGGGGTTTCCGCCCCGCCGCCGCGCGGCATGCTGTTCGACCAGTTCGCCCCCATGACCCAGGCGGCGATCCACGGCCTCGGCATCGCCTTGCTGCCCGAGTTCCTGGCCGCCCCCGACCTTGCCGAAGGCCGCCTTGCCCCGGTCTGCGGCGGTGCGGTGGCCGGCTCGGGCAGCTACTGGCTGGTCTGGCCCGAAACCCGCGCCGACTATCCGCCGCTGGTGGCCTTTCGGGCCTGGCTTGCCGCGGAAACCGCCGGCCTGCGCGGCCCCGGGGTGGCGAGTGCTTGATTTTTCGCGTCACGTGGCGCATGTTTCACGACACATGACACGCGCCCCGGACACCCCGCTAAGCCGCCGCCGATGACCCCCGCCGCCACCCTTTCCCCGGCCGCCATCGCCGCCGACAGCAACGTCTCCCGCACCTATGCGCTGCTGGGCGGCGAGGCGGCCATCCGCGCCCCCATCCGCAACGCGATCGAGGCGCACGACGTGCTGGCCCGCGGGTTGCCCGCGGCGTCGCTGCTGCACCTGGTGGACCGTGTGGGCTTTCTCGAACACGGCGATGCGCTGATGAAGGCGGTGGGCGTCAGCCTGCGCACGGTGCAGCGCCGCCGGGCCGACCCGACGCCGACCCGGCTGAGCACCGAACAAAGCAACCGCACCTGGCGCTTTGCCGCGATCCTCGCCGAGGCCATCGCGGTGCTGGGCACGCAAGCCGCCGCCGAAGACTGGATGAACCGCCCCGCCATCGGGCTGGACAACCGCCGCCCCGTCGATCTGCTGGCCACCGCCGCCGGGGCCGAGGCGGTGGCCGAATACCTGACCCGGCTGGATTACGGGGTCTATGCGTGACGCCGCTGCCCGGCCTGCTGGGCACGGGCGAGGTGCGCTTCTGGCGCCTCGACCACGACCGCCACGCCGCCACCTGGGACAGCGGCGAAGGCGCCTTTCTGGTCGGCGGGCGCTGGAACTCGCGCGGGGTGCGCTGCGTCTATGCCGCGCTCGACCCGGCGACCGCCTGCCTTGAAGTCGCGGTGCACAAGGGATTTGCCGTGCTGGACATGCAGCCGCACACGCTCACCTCGGCCCGCCTCGCCGATCCTGCCCTGGTGCGGCGTTGTTGCAGAACTCACGCTTGAGGCATGATGCCCCTTTCCCCGCCATCGTCAGGCGACACGTACGATCTCGGCCGTTCCGAGAGCCGAGAAGCGGTTCATCAGTGCGACGCGGATC
>NZ_JBKBQM010000079.1:0-8123 GCF_046292685.1 Gemmobacter sp. | reverse complement strand
CTCGGACCGATGGCGGACAATGGCTCATTCTCCGTTTCACGTTCCGGGTGTCGCAACCCGGACCTTTTTCGAAGATCGACGATGACCGCCAGCGGCACCGCCGGCCCCGCGCTGCGCTACGCCAATGGCTCCGCGCGCGGCCTCCTCCTACACCACCACCGGGGACAATGCCCCCGGGTATCCGGGAGGTTTCTTTGTTCAAAAGCTACGCGGCTTTTTCGAGGGTGTTCCTCTGTGCGTGAAACGCCTCCTCCACTTCTTGCGGCGTCCTATGACCGATGGCGCTGTGGAGCTGCTCGTTGTTATGCCAGCTGACCCATTGCAGGGTCTCCCACTCGACCTGTGCCATGGATTTCCAGGGGCCGAGGACGTTGATGACCTCGGTCTTGAACAGGCCGATGATACTCTCGGCCAACGCGTTGTCGTAACTGTCGCCCATGCTGCCCACCGAGGTGTCGATGCCTGCATCAGCCAGGCGCGAAGCCGGGCAGATCGTGGCGACCCTTCGCGTTTCCGACCCCGCAGCCCTTGCCGCAATCGAACGCGGCGACGTGACGGGAGTCAGCATCGGTTATCGCGTGACCAAGTGGCAGGACTCGTCCGACGCCACCGGGCAGCGCGTCCGAACCGCCACCGCCCGGGAACTGGTGGAAGCCTCGCTTGTCGCCATTCCCGCAGACCCCCAAGCCCTTATCAGGAGTGCACCCTTGCCCCAAGACGTGACCACCGCGCCCGACGCGGCAACCCTTGAAACCCGCGCCGCAATCCGCAGCATCGCCACCACGGCGGGCCTGGATTCGGCATGGGCCGATTCCCAGATCGACTCCGGCGCGGACGTGACCGCAGCCCGCAGCGCGGCCTTTGAGGCGATGACGCAGCGTTCGGCCGCGCCGATCCGCACCGCCACCATGGGCGCGGCCAGTGATGACCCGGCCGCAATCCAAGCCCGGCAGGTGGAAGCCCTTTCCGCCCGCATGATGGGCACCGCCCCGACCGACGCGGCGCGCCCCTTCATGCAGATGGGCCTTGCCGACTATGCCCGCGATGCCCTGACCCGCAGCGGCACCGTTGGCGTGGCGATGATGGGCCGGGAAGAACTGCTGCAACGCGCCATGCACACGGTTTCCGACTTCCCGGACCTGCTGACCGGCGCGGGCAACCGTGTTCTGGCCGATGCCTACCGGCGCGCCGAAAGCCCGCTGAAACAGCTTGCGCCACAGCGCACGGCTGCGGACTTCCGGCCGCTGTCGACGCTCGAGGTGGGCAATTTCACCAAGCTGGAAAAAGTGACCGAAGCGGGCGAGATCAAGGCGCTTTCCACCGCCGAAGCCAAGGAAGGCTACAGCATCGAAACCTTCGGCGGCATTTTCAGCCTGTCCCGGAAAGCGATCATCAATGACGACCTCGGGGCCTTTGCCCGCTGGGGCGAAATGACGGGCCAGGCAGCGGCGGAAACCGAAGCCGGGCAACTTCTGGCGCTGCTGACCACGAAAGCGGGCGCGGGCGTAACGCGATGATCGGCGACACGCTGCACACGGATATCCTGAGCGAGCAGGCGGCGGGGCTGGTCGGCATCCTGGTGACAGGCCACGACCCGGGCCCCTTCATCGCGGCCAGCCGGATCGTGCCCGAGATTTCGCTGCCGTCGATCTGACGCGCTGGCGGCCGCCAACCCGGCGCTTGCGGTCGCGGCACTGGGCAAACCCACCGCCCGCCCCCCCGGTGCTCGGCGGGCGGCATCCGGCATCGCCTGACATGACGAAACCGCCGGCTGCTATCGCATGACAAGGCAGGACATGCTTACATGGCAAGGACATTGCGGCCCCGGACGCCAGGCGCGGACGGGGTGCAGACACCGGAAGGAGATGCCATGAAAAGGTTCCTGATCTCGACCACCGCGCTTGCAGTGGCTCTGGCGCAGATGCAGCCGATCGCCGCAGCCGCGCAGGTGACGGTGCAGGTAGGCAACGACACGGTGATGTGTCTGGCGCTGCCCGAAAGCCCCTGCCCCGAAGGCGCCACTTGCGTCGTGGCGCCGGAACCCCCGTGCAACGGGATCGACGAAGCGACCTTTGCCGCCGCCATCGCCGCCCAGTCCGAGGCCGAGGCGAGGGCCACCGCCGCGGGCCAGAGCGGGGCGACCCTCGCCCCCCCGGCCGAGGAGGAAGAACCGGCAATCGAGGCGGCGCCGACCGACCCCGCCCCCGAAACCCTGCCCCCGTCCACCGCCGCCGCGCCGCAGGCCCCGGCCACCGGGCCGCAAGCAACCGCAACCGCAGGCGACGCCGCCGCCGAATCCGAAAAGGCCGCGCGCAAGGCCGCCGAAGCCGAAGCGGCCAAGGCCGAAAAGGCCGCCAAGGCCGAAGCCGCCAAGGCCGCCCGCGCCGCCGAACGCGCCGCCCGGGCCAAGGCGAACCAGGCCGCCGGCACCGACCCCGCGCCTGTGGTCGTCACCACCGCCCCGGTGTCGGAAGAAGCGGTCCAGACCCTGACCGACATCCTCTCGGCCCCCTCCGACGCCGAGGCCGAGGCCCCCGCCGCCGCCGCCGCGGAACCCGCCGCCGCCCCGGCCGAGGCGGTGGAAACCACCGTCACCGCCGAGGAAACCCGCACCAGCGCCCAGGACTTTGCCCCCGCGCAACCGGCGGCCACCGCAGCCCCCGGCGCGGCAGCCCCCGCCCAGGGGCGCAGCCGCATGTCGGATCTGGAAAAGTTCGGCCTTGCCGTGCTGGGGGGCCTCGTGGTTGGCGCCATCCTGCAAAACGGCGACAAGGTGGTTTCCAACACCGGCGACCGCGTGGTGATCGAACGCGACGACGGCACCTTTGCCGTGCTGAAGGATGACGACACCCTGATCCGCCAGCCCGGCAGCAACGTGCGCACCGAAACCTTTGCCGACGGCTCGACCCGCGCCACCGTGCTGCGCGCCGACGGCAGCCGCATCGTGACCATCCGCGACGCCGCCGGCCGCGTGCTGCGCCGCACCCGGATCGCCCCCGACGGGCGGGAAACCGTGCTGATCGACGATCTGGCACCCGCCCCCCGGATCGATGTGACAACCCTGCCCGCGCCGCGCCCCGAAACCCGCTTCATCCAGCCCGATGCCGGCGATGCCGCCTTGCGCGCGGCCCTGCTGGGGGCGCAGACCCGGCAGGTCGGGCGCACCTTCAGCCTGCGCCAGATCCGCGACTATGCCGAGGTGCGGGCCCTGGCGCCGACCATCGGGGTGGAAAGCATTACCTTCGAAACCGGCTCGGCCGCCATCCGGCCCAGCGAGGCGGTCAAGCTCGCGCGGCTGGGGCGGTTCATGGCGGAGCTCATCGCCACCAACCCGGCCGAGATGTTCCTGATCGAAGGCCATACCGATGCCGTGGGATCGGCGGCCTCGAACCTCGCATTGTCCGACCGCCGGGCCGAATCGCTTGCGCTGGCCTTGACCGAATATTTCGGCGTGCCGCCCGAAAACATGGTGGTGCAAGGCTATGGCGAGGCCGAACTGCTGATCCCCACCCAGGCGGCCGAAGTGCGCAACCGCCGCACCGCGGTGCGGATGATCTCGCCCTTGCTGCCGGTTTCGGTCGCCAGCCGCTGAGCGGCCAAAGCAGGGGGCGCGGGGTTGCAGCACGGACCCGGGCGGTGCAAGGGTGCCCGCAGCCCCTTGCCCACCCCTTCGGGATCCGCCCTGTGACCGATGCGACCGCGCCCCTTGCCCCCGGCAGCACCGTTGCAGTGCTGACCCCCGACATGCCGCTGCGCGCGCTCGACTACCGGATCGAGGCGCCGGTGCGCCCTGGGGCCTTCGTGCTGGTGCCGCTGGGGTCGCGCCGGGTGGTGGGGGTGGTCTGGGGCCCCGGCTCGGGCGGGTTCGACCCCGCCCGGATCAAGCCGATCGAGGCCTTGCTGGACGTGCCGCCGATGCAGGAAGGCTTGCGCAGCTTTCTGACCCGTGCGGCGGATTACACCCTGACGCCGCTGCCGGCCATGCTGCGGCTGGCCACGCGGGTGCCGGGGCTGGCCGACCCGCCGCAGATGCGCCGGCTGGTACGCGCCACCGGCGCAGCACCGGCCCGGCCCACGGCGGCGCGGGCGCGGGTGCTGGCGGTGCTGGCCGAACTGGGGGGCGCGGGGCTGCCGATGGCAGACCTCGCGCGCGCTGCCGAAACCGGACCGGCGGTGCTGAAGGCGCTGATCGACCAGGGCGTGCTGGCCGTGGGCGAGGTGCCGCGCGACCTGCCCTATCCCCGGCTCGACCCCGGCCCGGGCCCGCGCGCGCTGACCCCCGACCAGGCCGCCGCTGCCGCCGCCTTGCGCACGGGCGTCGTGGCGGGGGGCTATGGCACAACGCTGCTGAAAGGCGTGACCGGATCGGGCAAGACCGAGGTCTACCTCGAAGCCGTGGCCGAGGCCCTGGCCCAAGGGCGGCAGGCGTTGGTTCTGCTGCCCGAAATCGCCTTGACGGCCGAGTTCCTGACCCGGGTCGAGGCGCGCTTCGGCGCCCGGCCGGGCGAATGGCATTCGGGCATGACCCCGGCCGAACGCCGGCGGCTGTGGACGATGGCGGCCACCGGGGGCGTCGGGCTGGTGGTGGGGGCGCGGTCGGCGCTGTTCCTGCCGTTTCGCGACCTTGCCCTGATCGTGGTGGACGAGGAACACGACACCTCCTACAAGCAGGAGGAAGGCGTGCTGTATCATGCCCGCGACATGGCGGTGCTGCGCGCCTCGGTCGAAGGGTGCCGCGTGGTGCTGGCCTCGGCCACGCCCAGCCTGGAAACCTGGGTCAATGCCCGGGCCGGGCGCTATGACCGGGCCGACCTGACCAGCCGCTTCGGCCCGCAGGATCTGCCCGACATGCGCGCCATCGACCTGCGCGCTGCGGCCTTGCCCGCAGACCGCTGGATTTCGCCCGATCTGGCGCAGGCGGTCGGCACAAGGCTGGCGGCGGGGGAACAGGCGCTGCTGTTTCTGAACCGCCGTGGGTTCGCGCCCGTCACCATCTGCCGGGCCTGCGGCCACCAGATCGGTTGCGACCAGTGCGATGCCCGCATGGTGGAACATCGGTTCCAGAAACGGCTGATCTGCCACCAGTGCGGCGCCAGCCGCCCCATTCCCACCGCCTGCCCCGCCTGCGGCGTCGAAGGGCGGCTGGCCGCCATCGGCCCCGGGGTTGAACGCATGGCCGAGGAGGCGGCCGCCCTTTGGCCCGAAGCACGGGTCAAGACCCTGTCCTCCGACCTTTATTCCAGCGCCCGCGCGCTCAAGGAGGATATTGCCGCCATCGCCGCCGGCGGGGCCGACATCATCGTCGGCACGCAGATCGTGGCCAAGGGACACAACTTTCCGCTGCTGACGCTGGTGGGGGTAATCGACGCCGACCTTGGCCTGCATGGGTCGGACCTGCGCGCGGCCGAGCGCACGTTCCAGCTGATGCGGCAGGTGGCGGGGCGCGCGGGCCGGGCCGAACGCCCCGGCGTGGCCTTGCTGCAAACCCACCAGCCCGATCACCCGGTCATCCGCGCCATCCTGTCGGGCGACGAAGAAGGGTTCTGGAGCGCCGAGGCCGCGGCCCGCCAGGCCGCCGGGATGCCCCCTTTCGGCCGGCTGGCCGGGATCATCCTGTCGGGCCCGGACGCGCAGGCGGTTTTCGCAGCCGGCGAGGCGCTGGCCCGCGCCGCCCGGCCCTTGCACGCCATCGGGGCCGAGGTCTGGGGCCCGGCCCCCGCCCCCATCGCCCGGGTGCGCGGGCGCCACCGGGTGCGGCTGCTGGTCAAGGCCGCGCGCGGCGTGGCGCTGCAACCCGCGCTGGCGGCCTGGGTCGCGGGCGTGCGCCTGCCGGCCAACCTGCGGTTGGCCATCGACATCGACCCGCAAAGCTTTCTCTAGCCCACGCCGATCAGCCGTATCGCCTTGTCCCGGTCCAGAAGCCACAGCAGGAACCGCGCCGCGCGGCCGCGCGGCGATTCAAGCCCCGGGTCCAGCGCCAGCAAGGCGCGGGCATCGGTCTGGGCCACGGCCATCAGCCCCGCCTGGCGTTCCAGATCGGCCAGCCGGAACCGCGGCAAGCCCGATTGCGCGGTGCCGATCAGATCGCCCGCCCCGCGGATCGCCAGGTCTTCCTCGGCAATGCGAAAGCCGTCTTCGGTGTCGCGCAAGGTCTGCAACCGGCGCCGCGCGGTTTCGCCCAGCGGCGCGCGATACATCAGCAGGCAGGTCGAGGACGCCGCCCCCCGCCCCACGCGCCCGCGCAACTGGTGCAGCTGCGCAAGGCCGAAGGTTTCGGCCTGTTCGATCACCATGATCGAGGCGTTGGGCACATTCACCCCGACCTCGATCACCGTGGTGGCCACCAGAACCCGCGCCTCGCCCGCCACGAAGCGCGCCATCGCCGCATCCTTTTCCGCCGGCGGCATCTGGCCGTGCACCAGCGCCACCACGCCTTCGCCCAGGGCGGCGCGCAGATGCACGAAACGGTCTTCGGCGGCCGTCATGTCGACGGTTTCCGATTCCTCGACCAGCGGGCAGACCCAATAGGCCTGGCGCCCCTCGGCCACCGCGCGGGCCAGATGGGCCACCACCTCGGCCATCCGGTCGGCGCCGACCAGGACGGTCTGCACGGGCTTGCGCCCCGGCGGCTTTTCGTCCAGCACGCTGACATCCATGTCGCCATACTGCGCCAGCGCCAGGCTGCGCGGGATCGGGGTGGCGGTCATCACCAGCACATCCACCGCCAGCCCCTTGGCCCCCAGTTCCATGCGCTGCGCCACGCCGAAGCGGTGCTGTTCGTCGATGACGGCAAGGCGCAGGTCGTGAAAGGCCACATCCTTCTGGAACACCGCATGGGTGCCGACCAGGATGCCGATTTCCCCCGAGGCAAGTGCCGCCAGCTTGGCCGCCCGCTCGGCCCCCTTGTCGCGCCCGGTCAAAAGCTCCAGCCGCACTGCCGCCAGCTGCGCCAGATCGCGCAAGCCTTCCCAATGCTGACGGGCCAGAATCTCGGTCGGCGCCATCATCACGCCTTGCCCGCCGGCCTCGACCGCAATCAGCAGCGCCAGAAAGGCAACCAGGGTTTTTCCTGACCCCACATCGCCTTGCAAGAGCCTGTTCATGCGTTGCGGCAAGGCCATGTCGGCGGCGATCTCGGCCACGGCGCGGGTCTGGGCGCCGGTCGGGGCATAGGGCAGCCCGGCCAGCACGCGCGCCTGCAAGGTGCCGGTGCCTCGCGTGGCGCGGCCCGGCTTGCGGCGGGCTTGCGCCCGGGCCAGGGCAAGGGTCAGCTGATGCGCGAAAAGTTCGTCATAGGCCAGACGCGCCCGGGCCGGGGCGGTTGGCGCCAGGTCGGCCGCGCCTTCGGGCGCATGGGCGGCCGCCACCGCAGCGGCCCAGCCCGGCCAGCCTTCGCGCGCCAGCAAGGCCGGGTCGATCCATTCGGGCGCCTCGGGCAGACGGGCCAGCGCCCCGGCCACCGCCTTGCGGATCACCCCTTGCGAAAGCCCGGCCGCCGCCGGATAGACCGGCTCCCACGGCGGCAGGGCTGCGGCCTCCTCGGGGCGCAGGATATGATCGGGGTGGACCATCTGGGCGATCCCGTCGAACAGCTCGACCCGCCCCGAAACCACGCGGCGCTGCCCGGTGGGCAACTGGCGCTGCAACCAGTCGCCGCGGGCATGAAAGAACACCAGCGGAAACTCCGTCAGCGCGTCGCGCACCATCACGCGCGAGGGCCCGCCCTTGCGCCGCGCCGGGAAATGGCCGCCGATCTGGACCTCGACCGTCACGGTGGCGGGCGGCACCACATCGCGGATCGAATCGCGCCGGCGCCGGTCCACCACCGAATGGGGCAGCAGGAACAGCAGGTCGCGCGGGCGCGTCACCTCGAGCGCGGCAAAGGCGCGCACCAGCTTTTCGCCCACCCCCGGCAAGGTGTCGAGCGCTGCAAACAGCGGAAACAGCGGCTCTGGCCGGCTCATGCCCCGATCAGCGCCAGCCACGCCTCCTCGTCCAGCACGGTCACCCCCAGTTCGGCGGCCTTGGCGGCCTTGGACCCCGCGCCGGGGCCGGCCACGAGGAAATCGGTCTTTGCCGAAACCGACCCGGCCACCTTGGCCCCCAGCGCTTCGGCCCGGGCC
>NZ_JBKBQM010000078.1:0-8142 GCF_046292685.1 Gemmobacter sp. | reverse complement strand
GGGGCGCGCGCGGGGGTCAGGCAAGAAAGCGGTCGTCCACCGGGACTTGCAGCGCGGTGGCCAGCGCGTTGGTCTGCGCGGCCATCGCCACCACGGCCAGCAGTTCGGCGTGCATCGCCGGCGTCATGCCCTTGGCGCGCGCCGCCGCCGTGTGGCTGTGGACGCAGTAGCTGCAGCCGTTGGCGGTGGAGACGGCGATATAGAGCATCTCCTTCACCAGCGGGTCGAGCGCGCCGGGGGCCATGACCTGTTGCAGCCGGCCCCAGACATGGGCCAGTTGCACCGGATCGTGGGCCAGCGCGCGCCAGAAGTTGTTGACGTAATCGGTCTGGCGTTTGGTGCGGATGTCGTCGAAGACGTCCCGCGCCGCCGGGCTGGCCTGATCGTCGGACAGAAGCGGGACGGTGGACATCAGGCCACCGCCATCACGCGGGCGGGGCCGCCGGTGCCGCCCTTGTGCTTGGGCGCGCCGACAAAGATCGTGGCGCCGGCGGCAGGCACGTTGTCGAGGCCGGCGATGTTCTCGATCCCGTAGCGGCCGCCGGGCAGCCAGCTGAAATGCACCGCGAAATCGGCCGAGTTGCCGGGGTCGAGCGACAGGGTATCGACCGCGATGCAGGCCACGTCCATGCCGGCCAGCATGTCGGTGGCGGCCTTGGAGAAGCCGGGGAAGGCGAACTTGCCGTCGGGCGTGTTGCGGAATTCGGGCGTGGCCACCTTGTCGGCCCAGCCCGAGTTCATCGCCACGCAGGCGCCGGCGGGAATCGCGCCGTTGGCCGAGACCCACTTTTCGATATCCTCGGGTTCGACCATCGCGTTGGCGTCGTCTTTCGCCTTGGCCTTGAGGTCGATCACGCAGAGCGGGCAGACGAGGCGTTCGGGGGGCAGGTCGGCCACCGAGGTGCCATCGGCGGTAAAGTGCAAGGGCGCGTCGATGTGGGTGCCGGTGTGTTCGAAGATCGTCAGCTTCCAGAGCTGATAGCCGGAATCGGCGAACTTGACGGCCGGTTCGTAAAGGATGCCGGGGTTGCCGTCGAAGGTGGGAAAGCTGCCGTCATAGCCATGCGTCAGGTCCACGACCTTGCCCGAAGACTGTGCCAGCGCGGGGCGCGCGGTGGTCAGGCCCGCGGCCATCACCGCGGCGGTGGTGGCGGCGGCGCCGGTGAACAGCTTGCGCCGCGACAGCATGGATGCCTTGACGTCTTCGATCAGGCAGGCGTTGCACATGAGTCCTACTCCCTGTCGGATGGGCGGACCCGCGCGGGGCCCGCGCTGGTGCTGAGGCGCGAAGCGTTCGCGCCGGGGGCAGCCTTCCACCGGGGCCGCGCGGCGTCAAGCATCACAGCGGCCCCATGACTTGCGCGTTGAAACCGTAGACCACCCGGGCACCCGACAAGGGCACAAGGCGCACCTCGCGCGTTTGCCCCGGTTCGAACCGCACGGCGGTGCCGGCAGGAATGTCGAGCCGCTGGCCGCGGGCGGCGGCGCGGTCGAACGACAGGCCGGCGTTGGCTTCGGCGAAATGGTAGTGGCTGCCGACCTGCACCGGGCGGTCGCCGGTGTTGGCCACGAGCAGCACGGTCACCGGCGCGCCGGCGTTCAGCACGATGTCGCCCTCGGCGGGAAACAATTCTCCGGGGATCATGGGCAACATCCTTATGCCAGGGCCAGCACGGCACCGGCCAGTGCCACGCCACCGCCACCGATGCGCGCCAGCAGCGGCATGGCCTTGCCAAACACCAGTCCCACCACGTGCAGCGCAAGCGTGGCGAGCATGAAGCCGGCCGCATAGCCGATCCCTCCCGGCCCTTCGGCCCCGTGGGCGTAGCCGTGGGCAAGACCGAAGGGGACAAGCAGCGCCATGGCCGCAGCCAACGGCAACCGGGCGACAGCGGCCGCTGCCGCGCCGATCAGGATCAGCGATGCCAGGATTGCGGGCTCTGTCAGCGCCAGTTCGGCCCCGCCGCTGCCCATGCTGCCACCGGCCAGCATGGCGGCCACAAAGGTCAGCGGCATCGCCCAGACGGCCCGACCGCCGGCCAGCGCGGCCCAAAGCCCGACCGCAACCATCGCCAGCATGTGGTCGGCGCCCGTCAGTGGATGCAGGACGCCCGACAGGAAGTGGCCGTGATCGCCCTGCCCGGTATGGGCGAAGGCCGGAACGGCCAGCAGCAACAGCGCGGGGAAAAGGATGCGGGACATCTTGGCCTCTTACCTGATGGGGTGGTGGACGGTGACGAGCTTGGTGCCGTCGGGAAAGGTCGCCTCGACCTGCACGGAATGGATCATCTCGGGGATGCCTTCCATGCACTGGTCGCGGGTGATGACATGGGCGCCGGCCTCCATCAGGTCGGCCACCGAGCGGCCGTCGCGCGCGCCTTCGACGACGAAATCGGTGATGAGGGCCACGGCCTCGGGGTGGTTGAGCCTGACGCCGCGGGCCAGGCGACCCCGCGCCACCATCGCGGCCAGAGAGACGAGCAGTTTGTCCTTTTCGCGCGGGGTGAGGTTCATCGGGGTCAGCCTTGCCAGACACGGGGAAGCGGGGTGGAACGCAGCGCCGCCAGCAGGCGCACCAGTTGCCGGCGCAGCGGCCAGGCATCGGGCGCCATCAGGCGCACCACAAGGCGCCCGTCCCAGCCCGAGGCGGCGGCGGTGACGCCGGGTTCGGTCAGGGCGGCGCGGGCGGGGCCGGTGGCATCGTCGGCGCCTTGCGCCACCAGGACCAGGGTGCAGAGCGCGCGGGCGCCGGCCAGCCCCGCGGCCGCGGGCGCGAGCCGGGCGGGATCGAGCCGGAAGGGATCGAGATGCACCGGGCGGCCGGCGCGCAGCACGCGGCGGGTGTCGCCGAGGTCGGCGCGGGTCAGCGTCTCGCCCATCGCGGCGCGCCCCAGCACCAGCGTTTCGCACATCAGGCAGGCGGCGTCGGGGGCAAGGTCGATGGTGGTCTGCCGGTCGGCGGCGGCACCGTCGAACAGGATGGTTTCCTGCGGCAGCCAGTCGAGCCGGGCACCGGCGGCAAGGCGGGCGGCGATGCGGATGGTCGCCCGGCCTTCGGCGGCGCGGTAGAGCCGCTCGGCCGTCTGGGTGGTGGCGGTCAGCCGGCAGCCCGGGCCGAGATCGAGATCGAGGCCGAGCCGGTCGCCCCCCGTCAGCCCGCCCGAGGTGTTGAGCAGCACGAGTTCCGGCCCCGGCAGCACGATGGCCTTGGCCGACCCCGCCTGGCGCAGCCGGTGCAGGCGGCCGGCGGCAAAGGTGGCCACGACCTCGCCCCGGCTGCGCTGGTGCCGGGGGGCGGGCGGGGCAAGGGCGGCGTTCAGGGTCATGGCGGGTCTCCCGGGGGATAGTGAGCACGGGCGGGGCCGCACGCTCAACGCCCGGGTGGCGGGGGGCCGGCGGCAAGTGGCGCCTGGCCAGTGGAAGTGCCGGAAAAATGGGCGAAACGGCGTGGAGTTAGGCGGAGACCGAAGCCTGGCGCCGAAACGTGCCGGTTTTTCGGGCAGGGCCATGTGGGCCGGGGCTTTTGTGCAACAGCGCCGCCGCATGCCTTGGCATGCCGCCTTTGTGCTGGCGCCGGCCGGGCAAAGGCCGAACAATCGGCGCCAGCCACAGGACCATGCCATGCCGCCGACCGACGACCATCCGCAGCGCTATGCGCTGGTGAACGAACTGCACGCCCGACCCTTTCCCAGCATGGATGCGCCGTGCCATGCGGTGTTCCTTGCCTTCAAGGAGCCGGTCGAGGCCGCCAGCCGCGACCGCGCGCGCGACATGGCGCATCTGGCCGAGCTGGTGCACCGCCACGGCGCGCCCGAGCCGCAGCCGGGGGCCACGCATTATTCCGGCGCGCTGGGGCGCTATAGCCTGAAGTGGGAAAGCCATACCGAATTCGTGACCTATTCGGCCTTTACCCCGGGGCTGACGGCGCGGCCCTTCGACCCGGCCGAGGCGCTGATCTTTCCGCCCGACTGGCAGGCGCGGGCGCCGGGCAAGCGGCTGTGCGCCGTGCTGGTGCGGGTGGAGCTGATGCCTCCGGACCCGGCCACCATCGCCGCGCGGCTGGAAGAATGGTTCGTGGCCGAATCGCTGGCCTGCGCGCGGGTGCTGGAAGGCGCGGCGATCGTGGCGGCGGATTTCCGCATCGACCCGGCCGGGCACATGCGCTTTGCCGTGTTCGTGGAGCCCGGCACCAGCCCGCGCCGGGTGGGGCGGATCGTGCAGCGGCTGTGCGAGATCGAGATGTATCGCGCGATGTCGATGCTGGGCCTGGGGCGCGCGCGCGATCTGGGCGGGCGGCTGAACAAGCTGGAGGGCGCCCTGGGCGACCTGGTGGCAGCGATGGACGATGGCGCCACGCCGGCCGAGGAAACGCTGCACAAGCTCTTGCGCATCGCGGCCGAGCTGGAAACGCTGGCGGCGCGGTTTTCGTTCCGCGCCGGGGCGACGGCGGCCTACGAGGCCATCGTCAACGACCGCATCGAGGTGCTGCGCGAGGAGCGGTTCCTGGGCCGCCAGACCTTTGCCGAGTTCATGCGCCGCCGCTATGACCCGGCGATGCGCACGGTGAAATCGGCGGAAAACCGGCTGCGGCAGATGCTGGAACGCGCCGCCCGCGCCGCCGAGCTGCTGCGCACCCGGGTGGATGTGGAGCGCAGCGCGCAGAACCAGAAGCTGCTGGAAAGCATGGACAAGCGCGCCGACCTGCAACTGCGGCTGCAGGCCACCGTCGAAGGGCTGTCGGTGGTGGCGATCAGCTATTACGCCGTGAGCCTGGCGGGGTATCTGAGCTATCCGCTGGCCGAGGCGATGGGCTGGTCGAAAGGCGCGCTGACGGCAGCGATCACTCTGCCGGTTGTGGCGCTGGTCTGGCTGATGGTGCGCCGGATCCGGCGGGCGATGCACTGAGCGCGCGCTCGGCCAGCCGGGCGCCGGCGACGATGGCGGCCAGCGCCAGCACCGCGGCGGTGGACAGGGTCGAAACCCCGCCGAGCCCCGCGCCCACGGTGCAACCGCCCGCCAGCACGCCGCCCGTGCCCATCAGCACCGCCCCGGCGGCATAGCGCCCGGTTTCGCGCGGCGAGGTGAACGACACCCAGGCCGCCCGCCCGCCGGACCGCGCCGAAAGCGCGGCCCCCAGCACCGTGCCCAGCACCAGCCCGATGCCGAAGCCGGGCGCCAGCGCGGTGGCCGCCAGCGTCCAGAACAGCGTATCGGCCGCCGGCGCGGTGAAGCTGAGCGTTTCCAGTGCGATGGGGTCGAAATCGTCGGCCAGCCACCAGCCGGTGGCGGCCCAGGCCAGCGGCACCAGCGCGCCGATGCCGGCGCCTTGCACGAGGCCGACAAGACCCGGGCGCAAGGCCAGCGCGAGCGCCCCCGGCACCAGCGACGCCAGCGGCGCCAGGGCGGGCCAACCGGCCAGATGCGGCAGGGGCAGGGTATAGGCGCCCAGCGTGGCGGGCAGGGGGGCCAGCACGCCCTTCATCGTCGCATGGGCGGCCACCGCCAGCAGCAGCACGACGAACCCGGCGCGCAGGTTGCCGGTGGCGGCCAGCACCGTCAGCCGGGCCGCGCAGCCTCGCGCCAGCACCATGCCGGCCCCGAACATCAGCCCGCCTGCCAGAATCGCCACCACCGGAACCTCGGCCGCAAGGAAGCGGTGCCCGGAAAGGTCGATCCGGCCCAGGGCCGCCAGCGCCTGCGTGCCGGCGATGGCCACGGCCAGGGCCGCCAGCCAGACCCCGGCGGCGGCGCGCCGTTCGGCCACAGGCCCGGCCACCGCGCGGCGCAGGCAGAAGCGGCTGCCTTCGGCCAGCGCGCCGAAGGCAAGGCCGATCAGCACCCCGGCCCAGAGGCTGGCGGTGCGCGGCGCAATGTCGAGGCCGAGCGTTTCGAGCATGGGGCTCCTCCGGCGGCAGATGGGAACGATGTTCCAGATGCCGCAGGGTATGCTGGCGTTCAAGCCATGGGGCCGGCAGAACAGGCGGTTGGAATGGAACGATTTCCCGTTCCCCGGCCGCGGGCGCGCGACATCGGCCGCGCGCGCGCAAAAGGCCCGGTGCGTTGTCTGCGCACCGGGCCCCGGGAGATGCCGCGTGTTCTTTTTTCCGCGTCAGCGCCCGCGGATGCGCGGGTCGAGCGCATCGCGCAGCCCGTCGCCGATGTAGTTGACCGACAGCACCAGCGCCGACAGCATCAGCGCCGGCCACAGCACCCGTTCGGGGCTGAGGTTGATGTAGGGCATGCCATCCTGCAAGAGCCGGCCCCAGGTGGGGAAGTCGGGCGGAAAGCCGAGGCCCAGGAACGACAGCGCCGATTCGGTGATGACCGCATTGGCAATGCCCAGCGTCGCCGCCACCATGATCGGCGACAGCACCGAAGGCAGGATGTGGCGCAGCAGGATGCGGCGCGACGGCGTGCCGATGGAGCGCGCCGCCAGCACGAATTCGCGTTCCTTTATCGTCAGCACCTCGCCGCGCACGACGCGGGCGGTGTTCATCCAGCTGGTCAGCGCGATGGCGGTGACGATCAGCAGGAAGATGCCCAGTTCGGGCCCGAAGGTCAGCACCAGCGGTTCGCGGAACAGCAGCACCATCAGCAGCAGCAAGGGCAGCAAGGGCAGCGCCAGGAACAGGTCGGTCAGGCGCATCAGGATGCCGTCGAGCCGCCGGAAGAAGCCCGAAAGCATGCCGACCGTGGCCCCGATCAGGATCGACAGCGACATCGCGGTCAGCCCGACGGCAAGGGTGGTCTTGCCGCCGGCCATGATGCGCGCCAGCATGTCGCGCCCGAGCTGGTCGGTGCCCAGCGGATGCGCCCAGGACATGCCCTGATCGCGGGCGCGGATGTTGATGAACTTGGGGTCCAGCGACCACAGCCAGGGGCCGAGGATCACGAGGCCCAGCACCGTCAGCAGCACGAAGCTGCCGAACAGCGCGCCCTTGTGGGTCTTGAACTGGTCCCAGACATCCCACCACTGGTTGCGCGGCGGGCGGGCGATGGCGGTGTCAGTCATAGCGGATCCTCGGGTCAAGGAGGCCATAGAGGATGTCGGCGATCAGGTTGAACGACACGATCAGCACCGCGAAGATGAAGGTGATGGTCAGCACCATCGGCGCATCGTTGCCTTGCAGCGACAACAGCAGTTGCTGGCCCACACCGTTCACCTTGAAGATGGTTTCGGTGATGATGGCGCCGGTGAACACGCCGGGGATCAGCAGCGTGATGACGGTGACCACCGGAATCAGCGAGTTGCGCAGCACATGCACCAGCACGACGGTCTTTTCCGCCATGCCCTTGGCGCGGGCGGTGCGCACGTAGTCCTGCCCGAGGTTGTCGAGCATGGACGAGCGCATGTAGCGGCTGATCTGCGCGGCATAGAACAGCGCCAGCACCATCGAGGGCAGCACCATCTGCCGCGCCTGCGCCTTGAAGCTGGCCCAGTCGGTGACCTTGAGCGTGGTGTCGTAGATGGTGGGCAGCCAGAACGGGCTGTCGTTCGGGATCCAGACCGAAAAGATCACGATCAGCACCACGCCGGTCACGAAGGTCGGCACGGAAAAGCCGATCATCGACACGAAGGTGCCGAGCTGGTCGAACCAGGAATACTGCTTGTAGGCCGAGATCACCCCGATGGGGATGGCCAGCGAGATGCCGATGAGCATGCCGGTGCCCACGACGGTGAGCGTCTGCGGCAGGCGTTCGCCGATGGTGTCGAACACGGGCGAACGGGTCTGGTAGGACAGGATGCGCTGGCGCCCGTCGGCCCAGTCGGTGCCCCAGGCGGCATCGATCCAGTGCAGCGGCTCGGTCACGAAGAAGTTGTTCAGCCACAGCACGTAGCGCACATACCAGGGCTCGCCGAGGCCCATCGCGAGGCGGATCTTCTCGCGCACTTCGGGCGGGATGGTCAGCGGCATGTCGGCCAGCGGGTCGCCGGGCGCGGCTTCGAGCAGCAGGAACAGCACGAGGCTGATGAAGATGAGCGTGGGGATCGCCGTGAGAAGCCGGCGGATCACGTAAGTCAGCATGGAGGGGCCACCGGAGACAGCGCGAGGGGGCAGGAGGGGGGGGGGGGGGGGGGGGCGCCCCCCCCGGGGGGGGGGGCGCCCGCCCCCCCCCCGCGGCCCGCGGCCCGGCGGCGGG
>NZ_JBKBQM010000077.1:0-8773 GCF_046292685.1 Gemmobacter sp. | reverse complement strand
AGGCGGTGCCGTCGCGGGCCACCGCCTCGATCCTCAGCAGCCACTTGCCGGGGGCCAGGTCCACCGGCGCGACGAAGGCCCCGCCTTCGCGCACGAAGACCGGCAGCCGGTCCTCGCGCGCTTCGGTGGCGCGGCCGACCAGAACCTGCAGGTCGGCCACGGCGCCGGGCAGGCCGGTGGCCGCCTCGGTGATGCGCAGGGTCAGGTGCCCGTCCCGGTAGTCTTCGGCCACCTGCCAGCCCAGCGCCTGTTGCGCCTTGCGCGCGGCGTCGAAGTTCTGGCTGGCGTAATAGGTGTTCTTCGCCTCGACCCCCGGAAAGGTGCTGATCGCCTGATAGGCCATGAACAGGTTGACCGCGATGATGACGCCGAAGGCCGAAACGGTGCCGATCAGAACCTGCCTGCCGGTGATTTCGCGTGCCATGTCACTGCCCCTTGCCGTTGAAGACCGTGCCGGCGCTGACCCGGCTGGAGGAGTTGACCGCCTCGAACCACAGGGTCAGGTCGGTGCGGGCGGCGGTGGCCAGCGGCGACCCGGGCGGGGCGATCAGATAGACACGTTGCTGCAAGGTGGCGTCGGCATCAACCGTCATGCGCACTTCGGGCGTGCCTTCGAGTTCGATCCGCACGCCGGCCGGCGCATCGACCGAAAAGCGGATCATGCGCGGTTCGTGATACTTGTTGCGCAGCCGCACGTCGTAGGTGTTGCGGATCGAGCCGTCGGACAGCATCACATAGGTCGGGTTGCGCACCGGGGTGACGTTGACATCGATGTCCGAGCGCAGGAACAGCGCCACCACCAGCGCCAGCCCGACGCCGGACCACAGCACGGTGTAAAGGATGGTGCGCGGGCGCAGGATGTGCTTCCACACCGGCTTGGGCGCCTTGCCGGCGCGTTCGGCGGCCTCGTCGGTGAGGGCCATGTAGTCGATCAGGCCGCGGGGCTTGCCGATCTTGTCCATGGTGTCGTTGCAGGCGTCGATGCACAGCCCGCAGGTGATGCAGGCCAGCTGCTGCCCGTTGCGGATGTCGATGCCCATCGGGCAGACGTTGACGCAGGCCATGCAGTCGATGCAGTCGCCTTGCGCGGCCTCGGGGGTGGCGGCGCCCCTCTTCAGCTTGCCCCGCGGTTCGCCGCGCCAGCTGCGGTAGCCGATGGTGATGGTGTCTTCGTCCATCATTGCGGCCTGCACGCGCGGCCAGGGGCAGGCATAGATGCAGATCTGTTCGCGCGCAAAGCCGCCGAAGGCAAAGGTGGTGGCGGTCAGCACGGCGATGGTGATGTAGGCGACCGGATGGGCCTGAAAGGTCAGCAGGTCGTGCAGCAGCGTGGGCGCATCGGTGAAGTAGAACACCCAGGCCCCGCCGGTGGCCACGGCGATGGCCAGCCAGGCCGCCCATTTGACCAGACGCTTGCGGACCTTTTCGGCATCCCACTTTTGCCGGTGCAGGCGCAGGCGGGCGTTGCGGTCGCCTTCGACCCAGCGTTCGACCAGGATGAAAAGGTCGGTCCACACGGTTTGCGGGCAGGCGTAACCGCACCAGACCCGCCCCGCCGCCGAGGTGAACAGGAACAGCCCCAGGCCCGCCATGATGAGCAGACCGGCGACGAAGTAGAATTCGTGCGGCCAGATCTCGATCATGAAGAAGAAGAACCGCCGGTTCGCCAGATCGACCAGAACCGCCTGATCCGGCATGTTCGGCCCGCGGTCCCAGCGGATCCAGGGCGTGATGTAGTAGATGCCCAGCGTGACCGCCATGATCCACCACTTGAGCGTGCGGAAGTTGCCCTTCACGCGCCGCGGAAAGACGGGTTCGCGAGCGGAATAGAGCGAGGGCTCGGGGGTGGGGGTCGAATCGGACGGCACGATCTGGCTCCGGCGAAGGGATACGGGGGATGGTGTGGCGCGTGGCGCGGCCCGATGCCTTGACTTGCATCAATAACCCGGATGCGCGATGCAACTAATCGCCGCAGCGCAACGAAAAGGGCCGGCACCTGCAAGCGGCGCCGGCCCGAGTGCGAGGAAAAGGGCACCGGCGCCCCAGGAAACGCGCGAACAGGACAGGGCGCCGGTGCTGCCCCAGAGGGCATGGCACCAGTCTGCCGCGTCGGAAGCCGCCACACCTTGACCTGCATCAACCCCGCCTGCGGCAGGCCGTCGCAGGCGGGGGGCCTCAGCGGCGCCCTGGCCCCGCCCCGGCGCGGGCGCGCAAGCGTTCTTCCAGCCGCCGCAAGGCCAGCGACAGCGACACGGTGAGGGTCAGATAGATCAGCGCCACCATGTTGTAGGTTTCGAAATAGCGAAAGTTGCCGGCCGCCGCGACCTTGCCCAGCTGCGTCACATCCGTGACGCCCAGCACCGAAACCAGGCTGGAATCCTTGACCATCGCCACGAAGTCGTTGCCGTAGGGCGGCAGGATGACGCGAAACGCCTGCGGCGCCACGATCAGCCGGAATCGCTGAACGCGGTTGAGGCCCAGGGCCTTGGCGGCCTCGATCTGGCCGGGATCGACCGAAAGGATGCCGGCGCGGAACACCTCGGCCAGAAAGCTGGCATAGGCCAGCACCAGCGCGGCCACCGCGCGCCACAAGAGCGGCACGGCGCGGGTGCGCAGCGGGGCCAGGCCGAGGGCGTTCCACGCCTCGACCGCCAGGGGCACCCCGACGAAGGCCACGTAAAGCAGCAGCACGATGATGGGGATGCCGCGCATCACCTCGACGTAAAGCCGCACCGCCTGCCGCACCAGCCACAGCCGCGACAGCGACCCCAGCGCCAGCAACAGACCCAGCGCGCTGGCGCCGGCAAAGGCGGTGGCGGTGACCAGCAGGGTCACCCCCAGCCCCTTCCACAACGTGGCGAGAATCTGGGCGTGCACGTCGCTGGTCAGGGCCAGCGCAAAGGCCCAGACCAGCGCCCCGCCCAGCACCACGAGCCAGAGCGGAAAGTCGCGCCCCTGTCCGGGCGCCATGCCGGCTTATTCGCCCATCTTGTAGTCGAGGAACCAGCGGGTGTTCAGCGCATCCAGCGTGCCGTCGGCGCGCAGCGCGGCGATGGCGGCGTTGATCGGCGCCACCAGATCGGACCCCTTGGGGAAGATGAAGCCGAAATCCTCGGTCCCCAGCTTGTCGCCCACGATCTTCAGCCCGCCGTTCGACGCGGCGACATAACCGTTGCCGGCGGTGCCGTCGGTCAGCACCAGGTCCACGTCGCCCGCGCGCAAGGCCGCAACCCCGGCCCCGAAGGTTTCGAACAGCTTGATGCGGGGGTTGGCCTCGTTGCCGTCCAGCACCTCGTAGACGCCGACGTAGAACGGCGTGGTGCCCGGCTGCGCGGCCATCAGCAGATCGGGGTTGGCGGCAAACGAGGCCGCATCGGCAAAGCGCGTCTCGTCGCCGCGTACCAGCATCACCATTTCCGACCGCATGTAGGCATCCGAGAAATCGACCTTGTCCTTGCGGTCGTCGCGGATGGTGATGCCGGTCATGCCGATGTCGAACTGGCCTTCGGACACGGCCGGAATCATCGCATCCCAGCTGATGTTCTGATAGGTCACGGTGGCGTTCAGGCGCCGGGCGATTTCGGCCATCGCGTCGTATTCCCAGCCCACCGCCTTGCCGTCCTTGTCGAGGAATTGCAGCGGCGGATAGGCGTTTTCCGTCACCACCACGATCTCGCGGCCGCCCAGGTCGGGCAGCGATTGCGCAAGGGCGGGCACGGACAACAGCGACACGGCAACGGCGGCCAGCGCGGCAAGCTTTTTCATCGATCGGGCTCCCAGTTGGACTGGCGCGACTATGGGCAAACCGCCCGCGCGGCGCAAGCTGTGCACGGCCGCACCGATGCCCTGCCGCGATGCCGGATTGCCCGATGCGCAGCGCAGGCGCATTCTGCCCTTACCCCGACCAGACAGGAGGCACATCATGGCCCGCATGCCCACCTGTTTCATCAGCCACGGCGGCGGCCCCTGGCCCTGGATGCCCGACTGGCGGGCGATGTTCGCCAATCTGGAGGCCAGCTTCGTGCAGATGGTGCGCGACCTGCCCGAACGCCCGCGCGCGATCCTGATGATTTCGGGCCACTGGGAGGATGCGCGCTTTGCCGTGATGTGCTCGGCCAACCCGCCGATGGTCTACGACTATCACGGGTTTCCCGCCCATACCTACGATGTGGTCAATCCGGCCCCGGGCGCGCCGGATCCGGCACGCCGCGCCGCCGGGCCGATCGCCGCCGCCGGCCTGCCGGTGCGGCTGGACGACCGGCAGGGCTTCGACCACGGCTGCTTCGTGCCGGCCTTCGTGATGTATCCCGATGCGTCGGTGCCGGTGTTCCAGGTATCGTTGCGCCACGGCTACGACCCGGCCGAGCATCTGGCGCTGGGGCGGGCGCTGGCGGCCTTGCGCGACGAAGGCGTGCTGATCTTGGGATCGGGGCTGAGCTATCACAACCTGCGCCTGTTCGGGCCCGGCGCCCGCGTGCCTTCGGAAGCCTTCGATGCCTGGCTGGCCGAAAGCATGGCCCTGCCCGCCGCGGCGCGCACCGACCGCATCCTGCACTGGGAACAGGCCCCCCACGCCCGCACCTGCCACGCGCAGGAAGATCACCTGGTGCCGCTGTTCGCCGCCCTCGGCGCGGCCGAAGCCGACCCGGCCCGGGTGGTCTATCACGACACCGGGTTGTTCGGCGGGGTCACCGCCTCAAACTACCGGCTGGGATAGGTGGCCGCAGGCGGCGCAATCGGGGCGCCGCCGGGTGGCGATGGTGCGGGTTTCGCCGAACAGGCCGTCGTGGATCAGCAGCCGGCCGCGCAAGGGCTGGCCCGCGCCCACCAGCAGCTTCAGCGCCTCCAGCGCCATCATCGACCCGAGAATCCCCGGCAAGGGTGCGATCACCCCGGCCTCGGCGCAGGCGGGCACAAGGCCCGGCGCGGGGCGCACCGGGAACACGCATTCATAGCACGGCGCCCCCTGCGCCGGGTCGTAAACACTGATCTGGCCTTCCCACTGGGTCATCGCCGCCGCCACCAGCGGCTTGCCCAGCGCCGCGCAAACCCGGTTCACCAGATAGCGCGTGTCGAAATTGTCGGTGCCGTCCAGCACCAGGTCATACTCCGCGATCAGGTCGCGCGCCGTGGCCTCGTCCAGCCGCAGGCGGTGCGGCACGACCGTGACGAAAGGGTTGAGCGCCTTGACCGCCATCGCCGCCGACGCAACCTTGGGCAGGCCGATGCGGTCGTCGGCATGAATGATCTGGCGCTGAAGGTTGGAGTTTTCCACCACGTCGTCATCGACGATGCCGATGGTGCCCACCCCGGCCGCCGCCAGATACAGGATGGCAGGGCTGCCCAGGCCCCCTGCCCCCACCACCAGCACGCGCGCCGCCTTCAGCCGCTTCTGCCCCGGCCCGCCCACCTCGCGCAGCAGGATGTGGCGGGCATAGCGTTCCAGTTCGGCCGCGCCGAAGCTGCCGGGCGCGGGCGGCGCCGGCGGCACGGCACCCCGGGCCCGGATGCGCCGCAACAGCGCCCGGTATCCCAGCGCCAGCGCCGCCACGCCGCCCAGCACCAGCCAGGGCTCGGCCCGGCCGCCGGTCGCCTCGCGCAGCGTGGCCCCCGCCGGCAGCACCAGCTGCGCCAGCACCACCGCCAGCCAGAGCACCGCCACCGTCACCAGCCGCACCCGGCCCGGCACGCCGAACACCGCGCCCAGGGCCCAAAGCGCAACCATCAGCCCCAGAACCGTTGCCATTCACCCTACCCCGGTCGATCCGAATCCGCCGGTGCCGCGGACGGTTTCGTTCAGCGCCGCCGCAGCGACAAAGCGCGCCTGCACCACCGGCGCTACCACCATCTGCGCGATCCGCGCGCCATGCACCACCACGTAGGGCTCGGCCCCGAGGTTGACCAGCGGCACCCCCACCGGCCCGCGGTAATCGGCGTCGATGGTGCCGGGCGTGTTGGGCAGCGTGATGCCGTGATTCAGCGCCAACCCGGATCGCGGGCGCACCTGCACCTCGTAGCCCGGCGGGATCTGCATGCGAAACCCCGCCGGCACCAGCACCCGCGCCATCGGCGCAATGGTCAGCCCGGATGCACGCAAGGCCGCCGGCAGGTTGGCGCGCAGGTCGGCCCCGGCCGCGCCGGCGGTGGCATAGGCCGGCAGCTCGACCTCGGGGTCGGCCCAGTCCTCGCGCCGGATGGCGATGGTCAGCATGGTTCACCTTGCCCGAAATATCCCCGCCGGAGGCAGGCCCGAGCGGACCCGGCCCCGGCCGGGCCGCGAGACCAAAGGCGTGGCGCGGCACGCGCCGCCGCAACGCTCATGCCAGGGCCCCGGCGATGCGGGCGGCAAGGCGGCGTGCCACCTCGTCCTTGCCCATCATCGGCCAGCTTTCGGCACCGGCCTCGGAAATGATCGCCACCGCGTTGGAACTGCCGCCCATGATGCCGGTATCGGGGCGCACGTCGTTGGCCACGATCCAGTCGCAGCCCTTGCGCAGGCGCTTGGCGGTGGCGTGGGCGATCACCTCGTCGGTTTCGGCGGCAAAGCCCACCACCAGCCGGGGCCGGGCGGTGGGGTGCTTCGACACCGTGGCAAGGATGTCGGGGTTCTCGGCAAACTCCAGCGCCGGGGCCTTGCCCGAGCCGTCCTTCTTCATCTTGGACCCGGCGGCATTGGCCACCCGCCAATCGGCCACCGCCGCCGCCATAACCGCGGCATCCACCGGCAAGGCTTCCTGCACCGCCTCCAGCATCGCCCGCGCGGTCTCCACCGCCACAACCTGCACGCCTTGCGGCGGCGGCACGCTGGCCGGGCCGGTGACGAACACCACCTCGGCACCCAGATCGCGCAAGGCCGCCGCCAGCGCGGTGCCTTGCGCCCCCGAGGATCTGTTGGCGATGTAGCGCACCGGGTCGATGGGTTCGTGCGTGGGCCCCGAGGTGACCAGCACCCGCCGCCCTGCCAGCGGCCCGCCGCCCAGCGCAGCCCCGATCGCCGCAACGATTTCCAGCGGCTCGGACATGCGCCCCGGCCCGAATTCGCCGCAGGCCATCGGCCCCGGGTTGGGGCCCACCACCCGAACGCCGTCGCCTTGCAGGGTGGCCAGGTTGCGCCGGGTGGCCGGATGGTCCCACATCCGCACGTTCATCGCCGGCGCGATCAGCACCGGCTTGTCGGTGGCCATCAGCAGGGTCGAGGCGAGGTCGTCGGCATGGCCGCCCGCCATCTTGGCCATCAGGTCGGCGGTGCAGGGGGCCACGACCACCAGGTCGGCCGCCCGGCTGAGCTGGATGTGCCCCATCTCGGCCTCCTCGGTCAGGTCGAACAGATCCTGATGCACCTTGTGCCCGGCCAGCGCCGCCAGCGTCAGCGGCGTGACGAACTGCGCCCCGGCCCGGGTCAGCACCGGCACCACCTCGGCGCCGCCTTCGCGCAGCTTGCGGATCAGGTCGGGGGTCTTGAAGGCCGCGATGCCCCCGCCCACGATCAGAAGGATGCGCTTGCCTGCGATCATGCCCTGGCCTCCCTGCCTGTTGCCTGCACCCTGCTTAGCACCCTTTCGCGCGGAACGGGAATGCCCGAGGCGACAGCGCGCGCGCCGCCCCCCCCGGAAACGGGCCGGCAGGGTGCATTTGCATCCTGCCGCCGTTGTCGTGAACGTGTTCGCAATACAGGCCCGACAGGAGGTTCCCCAATCGCGCAAAGACCGATCAGGACCGCCGCAGTCCGGCTTGCGGCCGCAGTTTCGCTTTCGCTTGCCCCGATGTCCGCCCTTGCGCAGGACATCCTCATGGGCATTCCCACCGCGCAATCCACCCTGGCCGGCGTGGCCGACCACGGCGACTGGCTGAACGGCGCAATGATGGCGATCGAGAAGATCAATGCCGAAGGCGGCGTGAACGGGCGCATGCTGAAGCCCGAGGTGGTGGACATCGACATCCTGTCGCCCGAAGGCACAGTGGGCGCGTTCCAGGCCTTGGCCGAACGCAAGGTGCACGCCATCGCCTCGAGCTTTGTCATCATCCCGCAACCGGCGACGGATGCCGCGGCCGCCTATGGCGTGCCCTACATGCACGGCAACACCTCCAAGGCCAGCGCGCAGCTGGTGGCGGAAAACCCCGAGCGCTACCGCAACATCTTCATGATCGACCCGGACGAGACCTGGTATGGCTACGGGCTGATCCGCTATCTCGACCAGCTCGAAGCCTCGGGGCAGTGGGCGCCGAAGAACCGCAAGATCCACATCGTGCAGGAACAGCTGGCCTATACCCAGGTCATCAGCCAGGCCGCCCAGCGCGCCATCGCGGAATCGGGCGGCAAGTGGGAACAGGGCCCGATCACCGACATCCAGTTCCCGGTGCAGGACTGGACCCCGGTGATTTCGGCGCTGAAGGCCTCGGACCCCGGGGTGGTGTTCATCAGCCACTGGGTCGCGGCCGAGCTGGCGGCCTTTGCCAAGCAGTTCGCCTTCGACCCGGTGCCGGGCAGCCTGGTCTGTCTGCAATACGGGCCGAGCCAGCCCGAGTTCCCGGACCTGGCGCAAGGTGCCGCCGAAGGCATGATCTGGGGCACCGTGCTGGGCACGCCGCGCACCGATGCCGGCAAGGCATTCCGCGAGGCCTGCATGGCCAAGCATGGCGAGAACATGGGCGAGGTCTATCAGGCTGCTGAAGAAGTCCACGAGGCGGAACAGTTTTCCCTCTGTTTGGGCGGCAGCGGTGAGCGTCGTGCTGGTCGAGGCGAGGTATGGGTGCCCGATGCCACCCCTCGTCG
>NZ_JBKBQM010000076.1:0-9394 GCF_046292685.1 Gemmobacter sp. | reverse complement strand
CCCCCGCCCCAAGGGGGGCGGACCGCCCCCCTTGGGAAACCCCGCAAAAGCCTGGTCAGGATGACGCCATGCGCCAGCTCAAGGACCGTCTGCAGACGCGCGCGCTGGAAGAAGGCTTTGTTGCGATGGGCGTTTGCCGCCCGGACAGCATTCCCGAAGCCGCCGGACGGCTGGCGGATTTTGTCGCCGCAGGCCTGCACGGCCAGATGGGGTGGATGGCCGAACGCATGGCATGGCGCGGCAACCCCGCAGCGCTGTGGCCCGAGGCGCGGTCGGTCGTCATGCTGGCGGAAAGCTATGCCCCCGAATCCGACCCTCTGGCGGTTCTGGCAGAGCGCGACCGGGGCGCCATCAGCGTTTACGCGCAAGGCAAGGACTACCACGACCTGGTCAAGCGGCGCCTGAAGCGGCTGGGGCGCTGGTTGCTGGCGGAGGCGGGGGGCGAGATCAAGGTGTTTGTCGATACGGCCCCGGTGATGGAAAAGCCGCTGGCCCAGGCTGCCGGTCTGGGCTGGCAGGGCAAGCACACCAACCTGCTGGGCCGCGGGTTCGGCAACTGGGTTTTCCTCGGCGCGATCTTTACCACGCTGGACCTGCCGGCGGATGAACCGGAAACCAGCCATTGCGGCAGTTGCACCGCCTGTCTCGACATTTGCCCCACGGGGGCCTTTCCGGCGCCATACCGGCTGGATGCGCGGCGCTGCATTTCTTACCTGACCATCGAACACAAGGGGCCGGTGGATGCCGGGCTGCGCCCCTTGCTGGGCAACAGGATCTATGGCTGCGACGATTGTCTTGCGGTTTGCCCGTGGAACAAGTTCGCGATGGCGGCCCGGGATATCGGCTATCGCCCCTGGGTTGGTGCTCCGCTGCTGGCCGAGCTGGCGGCGCTGGACGACGCGGCCTTCCGTGCGCGGTTTTCCGGCAGCCCGATCAAGCGCGTCGGCCGCGACCGGCTGGTGCGCAACGTGATGTATGCCATCGGCAATTCGGGCCGGGGCGATCTGGCGCAGGTGGCGGCGGCCCGGCTGGCGGATGCCGACGCGGCCGTGGCCGATGCCGCGCGTTGGGCGCTGGAACGGCTGGGGCAGGGCGATGCGCCCGCGCAAGCCTGACAGCCGCTGTCGAGGTGCCTTTCCTGCAGGCTGGTACAGAAACCATCCTTGCCGCATCACGGCCGAAACCGCGACCCGGCACCATGTCGGGAGAAAAGGATGGTGGGCGACCCGATGGTGCGGTTTTCAAGGCTGGTCAAGGCTTTGCAATGTAAACCCTGCTACAAGCGGTTCGTTGAAAATTGCTGAATTTTCGTCCGATCTGTCAAACCCTTCGGGGCCTCGAAAAGAGGAACTGCACTGGATGCTGTTCCGTTGAGTGGTGTAGCGGGCACTGATCGTCACCGTGGTGCTCGGCACGGGCCTGCTTGAGCAGGATGCCGCTGTGGGCAGGCTGATGACGGCACCAACGCCTGTCGGTGCGATGGTTTCCGGCGTCTTGTCGCGGGCACGCCGAATGGTCCATTCATTGTTCTGTTCGAGGAGCAGAGCCCCGACGAGGTGGACGATGGCTTGATCGTTGGGCAGTGAGGCCCGCCTTGCCACCGGTTCGAGGGGCGAGGCCGAACGCCGGCGACGTCGGTGCGGCGCTTGATCTCGCCGTTCAGGTGCTCGATCGGGTTCGTCGAGTACAGCTTGGCCCGGTGTTCCCTGGGAAAGGACATGTCGGCCAGGACGTCGTGTTCGGCCTCGTCCATCAGCCCGGCCAGCCTGGGCACCTTGGGCCGGCTCTGCTCGGCCACGGCGGTGTCCTGGGCAAAGGCGGTGGCGATGAAGGCGGAGACGACGCGCCGCCCTTCCCGGCATGGGCAAGGGCCTTGCGCTGGAAATGGACGCGGCACCGCTGCCAGGGGGCGCTGAGAACCTTCGAGACGGCCGCCTTGATGCCCTCGTGGGCGTCCGAGATCACCAACTTCACGCCCCGCAGTCCCCGAGGAAGCGCCTGAGGGCCAGAACCATCCCCCAGTCGCCGCAACGGGCGTAGCCAGAAGACGGTGACCACCGACAGCGGCAAGGTCATTCTGGACATTCCGCGCGACCGGAACGGCTCTTTCGATCCGCTGCTGATCGCCAGATATCAGCGCCGCTTTACCGAGTTCGACCGCAAGATCGTCAGCCTGTAGGCCCGGGGGATGACGACCCGCGAGATCCAGAGTCATATCGAGGAGATCTCAGGCGTCGAGGCCTCGCCCAGCCTGATTTCGGCGATCACCGACGCGGTCATGGAGGAGGTCACCGCATGGCAGAACCGCCGCTTGGAGCCCTGCTACCCGATCGTCGTCATGGGCGCGATCCGGGTCAATATCCGCAGCGACGGGGCGGTCTCGAACAAGGCGCTCTTCGTGGCCTTGGCGGTTTTGCCGGACGGCACGCGGGATGTTCTGGGCCTGTGGTTCCAGGCCAATGAGGGCGCGAAGTTCTGGGCCAAGATCCTCGGCGACCTGCGAAACTGGGGGGGGCCAGGACATCCTGATCGCCTTCGTGGACGGGCCGAAGGGCTTCCCTCAGGCGATCGAGGCGGCCTTCCCCAGACGCGGGTTCAGACCTGTATCGTCCGTCTGCTGCGCCATTCCATGAACTTCGCCAGTTACAAGAACCGCAAGGCCGTCGCCGCAGCGCTCAGGGCGATCTGCACGGCGGTGGATGCCGACGCGGCCGACCTGGCCCTGTCAGAGTTCGAAGATGGCGATCTGGCCAGGCGGTATCCGGCGATCGCGCCCAGCTGGCGGCGGGTCTGCAACGAGGTCATCCCGTTCCTCGACTACCCGCCCGAGGTGCGCAGGCTGATCTACACCACAAATTCCATTGAGGCCCTGAACTCGAAAATCCGCCGCGCGGTCAGAACCCGGGGCCACTTCCCAACCGACGACGCTGCGGCGAAATTGATCTATCTGGCACTCAATGCTACCTCCACCGAGTGGAAGCGCTCGGTGCGCGAATGGCACGCTGTCAGAAGCCGGCGCGCCATCATGTTCGAAGATCGCTTCCCAATGACGTAGGAAAACGCGTCAGCCACAAAATTCGGCACAGGCCCCAGTCATTCGAACTGGCAGCCGCGCTTGCCTCTCGCGACACCGAAATTCGGCGGATGGGCGGCAATCGCCTGTCCACCTCGATTAACTTCAATTTCAGCAAAGGTCTCTGACCTGGCGAAGAACTTCATTCAGGCAGGCTATACCCTGACCATTCCCGCCCCCGCGGTGGTCACCTCTGGCGGCGTGGTCATCGCGGGCGCGATCATCGGCGTTGCCCAAGGTGACGCGGCTTCCGGCGCATCGGTCGACGCGAAAACCTCTGGCGTCTGGGAACTGCCCAAGGTTGGCGCGGATGTTGCCACCCTGGGCGTGGCGATCTACTGGAACAGCACGTTCAAGCTGGCAACAGTCACGGCGTCCGGAAATACCAAGATCGGCGTTGCCGTGAAAGCGGCTGGGGCCGGTGTTGCCTCGATCAAGGTGCGCCTGTCGGGCTTCTGCGGCGCAACCGATGACCGATGCAGCCCGTTCCCCCGTGATGCAGATGCCAGCCAAGCGCGGCCTCTCTCGCACAGAGGCAGCGGGCTACATCGGCATCGGCACAACCCTGTTCGACAAACTGGTTGAAGCGGGACAGATGCCCCGCCCCAAGCGGATCGGCGTTCGCAATGTCTGGGACAGGTTCGAAGTCGACTTGGCATTCCACCGCGTGTCGACCGACAATTCCGACTGCATCGACGCAGACGCGAACGATTGGGATTGATTGCATGAAACAACTCAGACGACCGCCGAAATACTGCCGGGGGATGATAGACCGCCACGGCAAGCCGCGATGGGATTTCCGCCGCCCCTGCTATGCGCGCCGCGCCCTTCCGGGCCTGCCCTGATTCCCGCACTCCATCGCCGAATATGCCGCCGCCTTGGAAGGCGACAAGGCAGAGATCGGCAAGAAACAGACCCTGCCGGGCAGCATCGCAGCCTTGACTGCCAGCCATTACCGCAGCGCGGATTACAGCGGCATGGCCAACGCCACCAAGCGCGCGGTTCGCAACATCCTCGAACGCTTTCGCGCCGAACATGGGGACAAGCGCGTCGCGCGTCTGGAAAAGCGCCACATTCAGAAGGTCATGGCTGAAAAGGCGGCAACACCAGACGCGGCCAACCGCCCTCTGCGCCTGCTGCGAACGCTGATTGCCCATGCGATTGATCTGGGCTGGCGGCGCGACGATCCGACTGCGGGTTTCAAGAAACTGCGGCACCGCACGGAAGGCTTTGCCACATGGGAAGAGGAACACATTGAAGCGTTTCTTGCGCATCACGAGCCGGGCAGCCGGGCGCATCTGGCGTTCTGTCTGTTGATATCCACGGGGCAGCGGCGGTGCGACGTGGTGCGCATGGGCCGTCAGCATGTGCGGGCGGGCGTCCTGTCGATCGTTCAACAGAAAACCGGAAAGGAAGTCAGTATACCCCTGCACCCGAACTTGCGCGCGGTTCTGGACGCTCGGCCGAAGGACAATCTGACTTTCATCATGTCGGAACGCGGCAAGCCGATGACGCCAGAGGGCTTCACCAACTGGTTTCGAAAGCTGGTGGAAGCTGTCGTCGACGCGGACGGCAAGCGGCTGTTGCCGGATGGCCTTTCCCCGCATGGGTTGCGCAAGGCGTCGTGCCGCAGACTCGCAGAAGCCGGATGCAGCGCGCATGAAATCATGGCGATCAGCGGGCACGAGACGCTTGCCGAAGTCTCTCGCAACACCGTCGCGGCGAACCGAATCCACCTAGCGGAACGTGCCGTCGCGGCGCTGGAAGGAAGGAGGCGGGAACATAAACTGTAAAACCCGCATCGCAGTTTTACAAAACTGCCCCGTAGGGCGTTGATATGATTGGATGAAAAAGAAAGATGGTGGGCGACCCTGGAATCGAACCAGGCATAGGTCTCCCCGGCGGAGTTACAGTCCGCTGCCGCACCTTGCAGCACGTCGCCCACTGGCGGCGGGAATACTCAAGACGCCGGGGGGCGTCAAGGGCAGAAACGCGCATCATGCGCCCCTCTTGCGCCGACGGCGGCAAGCGCGCATCCTGCGGGCCGGTCAGGAGAAACACGATGAAGAAACCCGCCTGGGTGATCGACAAGGAACGCGCCCGGCGCGACGACGCCCGCGAAACCGTCTGGCTGTTCGGGCTGCACGCCGTGCGCGATGCGCTGATGAACCCGGCGCGCGAACGCTTGCGCCTGCTGGTCACCAAGAATGCTGCCGACAAGCTGGCCGAGGCCATTGCCGCCAGCGGCATGACGCCCGAAATGCAGGACCCGCGCAAGTTCGAGGCGCCCATCGACCCCGAGTCGGTGCATCAGGGGGCCGCGCTGGAGGTTCGGCCGCTCGATTGGGGCCGGCCCGAGGATGTGGCGGCCGGCGGCGCGGGGCGGGCGCTGGTCGTGCTGCTGGACCGGGTGACCGACCCGCACAACGTCGGCGCCGTGCTGCGGTCGGCCGAGGTGTTCGGCGCGCGTGCGGTGATTGCGCCGCGCCACCATTCGGCCCCCGAAACCGGTGCTCTGGCCAAGACCGCCTCGGGGGCGCTGGAACGTCAGCCCTACCTGCGGGTGACGAACCTTGCGGAAACCATGATCGCGCTCAAGGGCATGGGCTATCTTCTGCTGGGGCTGGACGGGCAGGCCCCCTTGACGCTGGCGCAAGGGGTGGCGCAGGCGGATGGCCGGCCCATCGGCCTCGTGCTGGGTTCCGAAGGCCCCGGCCTGCGCGAAAAGACCCGCGAAACCTGCGATGCGCTGGTGCGCATTCCTCATGCCGGCGATTTCGGGTCGCTCAACGTGTCGAACGCGGCGGCGGTCGCGCTTTACGAAGTGTCGCGGGGGTAATCACACATGTGTCAGAAGGCTTTTTCGGCGAAAGGTGATACCTATTTACAGCGAGAGGCGCGGATCCGGAACCTCCGCGGCCTGTCACACTGTCCCTCGTTCCGGCACTGGCGCCCGGCGGCAACGCTCGGGCGCCCTTTTCTTGGCCGGGTGCCGCAATGAGCCGGCCCGACGACGCCTTTCTGCGCGAGGTGCTGACCACGACCCGCGTGGTTGCCGTGGTGGGGATTTCGCCCAACCCGGTGCGGCCGAGCTATTACGTCGCGCGGTATCTGGCGCTGAAGGGGTATCGGGTGATTCCGGTCAATCCGGGTCACGCCGGCGAAACCCTGCTGGGCGAAACCGTTGTTGCCGCCTTGCGCGACATTCCGGCCGAGGTGCCGGTGGACATGGTCGACATCTTTCGCCGGTCGGATCAGGTGGTGCCCATCGTGACCGAGGCTTTGGCGCATCTGCCGCAGCTGCGCACGGTCTGGATGCAGATCGGCGTGGAAAACGCCGAGGCGCGCGCCGTGGCCGAGGCCCGCGGGCTGAGGGTCATCGAGAATCTTTGCCCCAAGATGGAATACCAGCGCCTGTTCGGAGAGCTGAGGATGGGCGGTTTCGCCACGGGCATCATCTCGTCTCGACTGTAGGCCGCGCAGCGGTTGCCCCCGCTTGCGCGATGTGGCAAGACACTTGTGGATTCAACAGACTTGAAGGCTCGCCCATGTCGGATTTCGCAGCCCGCCGCGTCATGATGGTCGATACGCAGGTCCGACCCTCGGACGTGACGAAATATCCGGTGATTGCCGCCATGCTTGCCGTTCCGCGGGAAAACTTCGTGCCAGCCGATCTGCGCGAGGCCGCCTATGTCGGCGAAAACCTCATCCTTGCGCCCGGTCGTGTGCTGCTGGAACCGCGCAGCTTTGCCAAGCTGCTCGACGCGCTGGATATTCGCGGCGACGAGCTGGTTCTGGATGTGGGGGCGGGGCTCGGTTACTCTGCGGCGGTGATCGCGCGCATGGCCGAAGCCGTCGTGGCGGTCGAGAGCGAGCCGCTGGCGTCCGAGGCGCAGGCCGCGCTTGCGGCCGAACGGGTCGACAATGTCGCCGTGATCGCGGGCGACCTGGTGGCGGGTTCTGCCCGCCATGCGCCTTTCGACGTGATCGTGGTCGAAGGCGGGGTTGAGGAATTGCCCGAGCCGCTGATGGCGCAGCTCAAGGTGGGCGGGCGCATCGGTGCGCTGTTCATGCAAGGTGCCTTGGGTGTTGTGCGCATCGGCACCAGGACAGCCACCGGAATGGTCTGGCGCGATGCCTTCAACGCCGCCGCGCCGGTTCTGCCGGGATTTGCCCGCAAACGCGCCTTTGCGCTGTGATCGGCCGACCGGCCGCGACCTGAAAGGACGATCCATGACGTTGCGAACGGCAAGAGCGATCCTGGTGGGCGCGCTGGTGGCGCTCGGGGCGGCCGGCAGCCTGCGGGCCGAAACCCTTGGCGATGCGCTGGTTTCGGCCTATCGCAATTCCAACCTGCTGGACCAGAACCGCGCCTTGCTGCGGGCTGCGGACGAAGGCGTGGCAGACGCCGTTTCCGCACTGCGCCCGGTTGTGGATTTCGTGCTGCGGTCGTCCTACGTCTATAACCAGCAGCGCCCCAATATCCTCAACCCCAGCCGCATCAGCGAGGGGATCTCGTTGTCGGTGGGGCTGTCGGCACAGTTGACGCTTTATGATGGCGGGGCCGGCAAGCTGGGCATTGCGGCGGCCAAGGAACAGGTGCTGGCCACCCGGCAGGCGCTGATCGGGGTGGAGCACCAGGTGCTGTTCGGTGCGGTGCAAGCCTACATGCGGCTTCGTCTGTCCGAAGACATCGTGGCCTTGCGTCAAGGCAACGTCCGGGTGCTGACGCGCGAACTGGAAGCGGCGCAGGACCGTTTCGATCTGGGCGAGATCACCCGGACCGATGTGGCGATTGCCGAGGCCCGGCTTGCGGCCTCGCGCGCGCAACTGTCGGCGGCCGAAGGCGATGTGCTGGTGAACCGCGAAACCTACGAACTCGCCATCGGCAAGCGCCCCGGCCGCCTGTCGAACCCGCCGCGCCCGCCGGTGACGGCGCAATCGGTCGACGAGGCCAAGCGAATCGCGCGCAGCCAGCACTTCGCCATCAAGCAGCGCCAGCACGAACTGGCCGCGGCCGAGCTCAACCTGCAACGCGCCGCCGCGCGACTCGGGCCCCGTCTGGTGGGCGAGGCGACGGTGGGCAAGAACGACCTGGGGCTGTCGACCAACGCGGTGACGCTGACCTTGTCGCAGCGGCTCTATCAGGGCGGCGGATTGTCGTCGGTTTACCGCGCAGCACTGGCGCGGCGCGATGCGGCGCGGGCGGCCTTGCAGCAAACGGTGGCCGAAGTCGAGCAGTCGGTGGGCGAGGCATGGGCACAGCGCAGCGTGTCGCGCACCTCGATCGAGGCCACAGACCGCCAGATCGTCGCGGCCCGCACCGCTTATGACGGCGTGCGCGAGGAGGCCAAGCTGGGCGCACGCACCACGCTGGACGTGCTGAATGCGGAACAGGAGCTGCTCGATGCGCAAGCGCAGCGGCTGACCGCGGTGACGAACGAATACATCGCCACCTATGGCCTGCTGGCGGCGATGGGGTATCTGACCGTCGATCACCTCAAGCTCGGCATCGCAACCTATGACGTGACCTCCTATTACAACGCGGTCAAGAATGCCCCGGCCACTTCGGCGCAGGGCAAGCGGCTGGACCGGGTTCTGGAAGCCATCGGCAAGAAGTGATCCGCAACGGGGCCGGCACCGCGGGTCCGGTTGTGCTGCAACGACTTCGCGGCTATGCTTTGGAAAAATCCCGGGGCAGGGCAGAACATGACCGAACGCATCAGCAATGCCGAGATCGAGGATGTGCTTTCCTCGATCCGCCGGTTGGTCTCCGATGATCTGCGTCCGGCCGCGGTTGCTGCGTCGGCCCCCGTCCGCCCCTCTGTGCCACGGCTGGTCCTGACGCCTGCGCTGCGCGTGCACCCCGAGCCCATCCACCCGACGGCCGAGCCTGAACCGGCAGATGATGGCCTGGCCGGCCGCCTGGCAGAACTGGAGGCGCTGATGGCGCGCCAGAACCAGGATTTCGAGGATGAAGCCCCCGCGCCGGGCGACCTGCGGCCCGGGTTCGATCCTCTGCCCGAAGACGACTCCGCCGCCGAAGCCCCATTCATCGGCGACGACACCGACGGCGACGATCCGGCGCAACTGGCCTGGACCGAGCCCGCAGCCAAGGCGCAAGAGCCTATGCCTGCCGATGCCTGGTCGGACGAAGCGCTGCTGCGCGAACTGATCCGCGATGTGCTGCGCGAAGAACTGCAAGGCCCGATGGGCGAGCGTGTGACCCGGAACCTGCGCAAGATGGTGCGTTCGGAAATAGCGCGTGCCCTGACCGCCCGCGGAATAGCCTGACCCGCAAAACGAAAGCGCGCCGGGCGG
>NZ_JBKBQM010000075.1:2655-9636 GCF_046292685.1 Gemmobacter sp. | reverse complement strand
GGCCGCGACGTGGTGCTGACGCGCGAACCGGGCGGCAGCCCGGGGGCCGAGGAGATCCGCCGCCTTGTGCTCGAGGGCGACCCGGCGCGCTGGTCGGCCGAAACCGAGGCGCTGCTGTTCACCGCCGCGCGGCGCGACCATCTGGAACGCACGATCCGCCCGGCGCTGGCGCGCGGGGCCATCGTGGTCTGCGACCGTTTTGCCGACAGCACCCGGGTATACCAGGGCGTCACCCGTGGCGATCTGCGCGCGCTGGTCGATGCGCTGCATGCGCTGGCGATCGGGGTGGAACCCGACCTGACGGTGCTGATCGACATCGACCCGGCCGTGGGCCTCGCGCGCGCGCAGGCCCGCGCCGGCGCCGAACAGCGGTTCGAGGACATGGGCCTTGCCATGCAGGCGCGCATGCGGGCGGCGTTTCTCGACCTCGCAACTGCCCAACCCTTGCGCTTTCGCGTGGTCGACGGGGCTGCGGATGCGGCAGAAGTCGGCATGCGGGTGCGCCGTGCCCTCGGCCCGCTCTAGCCGCCTTGCGTCGCGCCCCCTATATTGCACCCCGACCGCAGGAGGAGCGCGATGATGAACCTGTTTGCCCGCAAGCCCGTCACCATGGTTTCCGCCGCCGAGGCGCTGCCCGGCCGACCCGCGCCCATCCCCACCGCCGAGACGCATTTCCTGTCGGGGCTGCCGCTGAAATCCCCCGTGCCCGCCGGCATGGCCGAGGCGATGTTCGGCATGGGCTGCTTCTGGGGCGTGGAGCGGGTGTTCTGGAAACTGCCCGGCGTCTGGCTCACGATGGTGGGCTACGCCGGCGGCCACACCCCGAACCCCACCTACAAGGAAGTCTGCACCGGCCTGACCGGCCATAACGAGGTGGTGCGCCTGATCTTCGACCCGGCGGTGATCCCTTACGAAAACCTGCTGCGCACCTTCTGGGAAAACCACGATCCCACCCAGGGGATGCGGCAGGGCAACGATGTGGGCACCCAGTATCGCAGCGGCATCTATTGCGCCGACGACCGCCAGCGCGACATCGCCGAGGCCAGCCGCGCGCTGTATCAGCATCGGCTGATGCGCGCCGGCCGCGGCGCCATCACCACCGAAATCCTGCCCGCCCCCGCCTTCTACTTCGCCGAGGATTACCACCAGCAGTATCTGGCGAAAAACCCCGACGGTTACTGCGGCATCGGCGGCACCGGGGTCAGCTGCCCCATCGGGCTCGGGGTCTGATCCATTGACGCATGACCTGATCGTGCTGGGCGCCGGCCCTGCCGGTGCCGCAGCGGCGGTCACGGCGGCGCGGGCGGGGCTTGCGGTGGCGCTGGTCGACCGGGCGCTGTTCCCGCGCGACAAGCTGTGCGGCGGCGGAATCACCGGCCGGGCGCAAGGCTTTCTCGACCATACCTTCGGCGCCTTGCCGGCGGGCCTGTTGCACCCGGTGGCCACGCTGCGCCTGTCGCATGGCGGGCAGGAACTCGGCACCCTGCCGTGCGACCCGCCTTTCGGCACCACCATGCGCCACCGCTTCGACGCGGTCTTGCGCGGGCTTGCGCTTCAGGCCGGCGCGCAGGATTACGCCGGCCGCCGCGCCGACCGGATCGACCCCGGCACCGGCCGCGTCACCTTGTCGGACGGCACCGCCTTGCAGGCGCCGGTGCTGATCGGGGCCGATGGCGTGCATTCCGCCACCGCCCGGGCGCTTTGGGGCCGCGCGCACGACCCCGCCCGCGTCGCCTTCGCGCTCGAGGTCGAGGCGCCCCCGCGCCCCGGCCCCGACGTGCTGGACATCGACCTTGGCGCGGCCGCCTGGGGCTATGGCTGGGCCTTTCCCAAGGCCGGCGGTCTGACCGTGGGCGTCGGCGGCCTGCAACCGCATAACCCCGATCTGCGCGCGCGCCTGGACCGCTATCTTGCCGCACAGGACGCGCCCGCCGGGCTGCGCGTCAAGGGCCATCACCTGCCCTTCGGCGAAACCCGCGCCGTGCCGGGCGAAGGCCGCGTGCTGCTGGCGGGCGATGCGGCGGGCCTGGTCGACCCGATCACCGGCGAAGGCATCGGCTGGGCCGTCCACTCGGGCCGGCTGGCCGCCCTCGCCGCCGCGCGCGCGCTGGCCGAAGATGCGCCCGGCGCGGCGCTTGGCCACTACGCCGCCGCGCTCGCCCCCGTGCTGGACGAACTGCGCCGCGCCCGGCTGTTGCGCGGCCTGATCTACGCCCGCCCGCTGCGCGGCAACTTTGCCCGCATGCTTGCGCGCCACCCGGCGGTGCAGCAGCGCTATGTCGACCTGATGCAGGGCCGGCGCGACTATGCCGACATCGGCCTCGGCTCGGTCCTGCGCGTGCTGCGCCGAACGCTGGCCGCCGGGCTTGACCGCGCCCGCCCTCGCGGCTAAGGCCGCACCGGGCCCCTTCTTGCCTGTTCCCGAATATCCTGCGGGGGTCCGGGGGCGCTGCGCCCCCGGCGCCGGCCCCTCTGCGCAACCCCGGAAAGCCCGACCCATGCCCACCTTCACCGCGCTCACCACCCTGCCGGGCCAGGACGCTGCCGAAGCCCTGGCCGAGGCGCTGGAATCCTCCAGCCCCGAACCGACCGGCGTCGGCGTGTTCGAGATCGAGGACGGCTCCGGCCTGTGGGAGGTCGGCGCCTATTACGTCGAACCGCCCGATCGCGCGGTCCTGCTGCTGTTGTCCACCGCCTTCGGCGCCAACCCGTTTCAGGTTTCCGAACTGCCCGAAATCGACTGGGTCGCCAAGGTGCGCCGCGACCTTGCCCCGGTCGAGGCCGGGCGCTTCTGGCTTTACGGCAGCCACGATGCCGACAAGGTGCCCCCCGGCGTGATCCCCTTGCAGATCGAGGCGACGGTGGCCTTCGGCACCGGGCACCACGGCACCACGCTGGGCTGCCTGCGCGCGGTGGACCGGCTGGCAGCGGCCGGCATGGCGGCGCGCAACGTGGCCGACATCGGGTCGGGCACCGGGGTGCTGGCAATGGCCGCGGCGCGGCTGTGGCCCGACGCGGCCGTCATCGCCAGCGACATCGACGAAGTCGCGGTCGAGGTGGCCCTGGCCAATGCCGCCATCAACGACCTGGCCGACCGCGTGCCATGCGTCGAGGCGGCGGGCTTCGACCACCCCGACCTTGCCGCCCGCGCGCCTTACGACCTGATCTTCGCCAATATCCTCAAGGGCCCGCTGATCGAGCTTGCGCCGGCGATGGCCGCGCATGCCGCCCCCGGGGGGGTGCTGATCCTGTCGGGGTTGCTGACCACCCAGGCCGAGGACGTGACCGCCGCCTATGTCGCCGCCGGCTTTGCGCCCACCGCGCGCGAGGATATCGGCGACTGGTCCACCCTGGTGCTGACCCGGGCCTGACCGGCCGGCCGGCGCCCCGGTCTTGCCACCCGGGCGCCGCAAAACCTCCGCAATCCTTCGCCACTCTTGCCACGGTATTTGTGTTGGCGAGGGCTTGAGCGTGGACGAGAACCTGACAGACTTCCGGCACCGCGTCGCCCGCATCGAACGTGCGCATGTTTCGGGCCTCGGGTTCGAGGCCGACGGCACCCTCGGGCGGTCGCATTACGCCCGGCGCAAACGGTGGCGCCTTCCGCTGATGGGGCCGGTGGTGGTGGTGATGGCGCTGGTCACCGTGCTCAAGGCGCTGATCCATGTGCGCCTCGGCGGCGACCTGTATCAGGCCCGGGTCGATGCGCTTTGGTCCGGCGAGGGGCTGGGCTGGCTGGGCGCGCTGGTGATGCAGCCCGATCCGCTGACGATCTGGCTTTCGGCCCATATCGGCGCGCTGGTCTAGCCTGGCTTCTCGGCAAAGACAAAGGCCGCCCCGGTTGCCCGGTGCGGCCTGTCGAACGTCTTTCCCGCGCCAGCGGCGCGGCGGCTTGGAGGCGGCTCAGCGCGTGCGGGCCGAAATGGCCTCGATGTCGCCGCGGCACAGACCGATATCGTCCAGTTCGCGGTCCGAAAGCCGGGCAAGGGCATTGCGGGTCACGCGGGCGTCGTTCCATGCGACGAACATTGCGACAGCCGAGGCCACGAGGCTGCTCAGCCGGCCCCCGAAGAAACCCCGGGCGGGGCGGGAGGTGTCGAAAGCGGCCATGATGAGGGATCCTTTTGCAAACTGCCTGTTCTTGAAGCGTCCTGCTTCCTGCGCAGTCAGATAGGGATGCTGCATGTGCAAAGCAAGCGCGATCGATTCATGCCCGGCTTGCATTCTGCGCATGGCTTGCCTCGCCGCTCGGACGCTAGGAAAACAAGGCGATTCCGCGCCGCAACAAAGGTCGCATCCGGTGGGCCGAAGGTCGTTTCTGCGCTGCGGCAATCACGCGGTCGTGCATTCCGCTTGGCCTCTGTTCCCCTTTCGTGCTAGCGTCGGGAAAACGGCAGGGGCAGGCAGGATGCGGGTGCTGGGGATCGACCCGGGGTTGCGGAACCTCGGCTGGGGGGTGATCGACGTGGCGGGCAACCGGCTGACCCATGTGGCCAACGGCATCTGCCATTCCGATTCGGGCGATCTGGCCGACCGCCTGCTGTCGCTGCACGGGCAGTTGACGGCCGTGTTGCGCCAATGGGCGCCCGAGGCGGCGGCGGTGGAACACACCTTCGTCAACAAGGATGCGGTGGCCACGCTGAAGTTGGGTCAGGCCCGCGGCATCGCGCTGCTGGTGCCGGCGCAGGCCGGGCTGCGGGTGGGCGAATATGCCCCGAACGCGGTCAAGAAGACCGTGGTGGGCGTGGGCCACGCCGCCAAGGTGCAGGTCGACCACATGGTGCGGCTGCATCTGCCGGGCGTCGTGATCGCCGGCCCCGATGCGGCCGACGCGCTGGCGGTGGCGATCTGCCACGCGCATCATCTGCAATCCTCGGGCCGGTTGGCGGCGGCGGTGCAAAGGGCGGCGGGATGATCGGCAAGCTTTCGGGCGTGGTGGACTGGAAAGGCGACGGGGTGGTGATCCTCGATGTGCGCGGCGTGGGCTACGAGGTGACGGTGTCGGACCGCACGCTGGCCGCCTTGCCGCCGCCGGGGCAGGCGGCGGCGCTCTATACCGATCTGGTGGTGCGCGAGGATCTGTTGCAGCTGATCGGCTTTCCCACGCTGCTCGACCGCGAAAGCTATCGGTTGCTGACCACCGTGCAGGGGGTGGGGGCCAAGGCGGCGCTGGCCATGCTGGGCACGCTGGGGGCCGAAGGGGTGGCGCGGGCGATCGCGCTTGGCGATGCGCGGGCGTTGCAGGCCGCGCCGGGGGTCGGGCCCAAGCTGGCGCAGCGCGTGGTGCTGGAGCTCAAGGCCAAGGCGCCGCTGCTGATGGCGCAAGGCGGGCGGATGCCGGCGGCGGCCGGCGCGCCGGAGGATGCCGTGATCGAGCGTTCGGCGGCGGCCCCCGACCCGGCCGCGCAAGGCCGCAAGGCCAAGGCCCCGCCGCCGCCCGACCCGGTGGCGCTGGCCAGCGCCGATGCGCTGTCGGCGCTGGCCAACCTCGGCTATTCCCACGGCGACGCGGCCGCGGCGGTGGCGCAGGCCGCCGGCGAGGGGGCGGCCGACACCGCAACCCTGATCCGCGCCGCGCTGCGGCTGCTGCAACCCCGCGGCTGAGCGCCCGCCCCTCTTGCGCCGCCCGGCTGCGGCCCCATATCGCCAGGCAGAAAAGGAGGGCGCACAGATGGGCGGCTACGGCAAGACGGCGATCCTGATGGCGGCGATGACCGCGCTGTTCATGGGGCTCGGGGCAATTCTGGGCGGCACCCAGGGCGCGGTGATCGCGCTGGCCGTTGCGGGGGCGATGAACCTGTTCGCCTACTGGAACTCGGACAAGGCGGTGCTGTCGATGGCCGGCGCCCGCGCGGTGGACGAACGCAGCGCGCCCGATCTGGTGCGGATGGTGCACCGGCTGGCCGATGGCGCCGGGATGCCGCGGCCAAAGGTCTACATCATCGAGACCGACCAGCCCAACGCCTTTGCCACCGGACGCAACCCCGAGAATGCCGCCGTGGCGGCCACCACCGGCTTGCTGCGCGCGCTGAGCGCCGAGGAAGTCGCGGCCGTGATGGCGCACGAGCTGGCCCACATCCGCAACCGCGACACGCTCATCATGACGCTGACCGCCACGATGGCGGGGGCGGTGTCGATGCTGGCGAACTTTGCCTTCTTCTTCGGCGGCAACGACCGCGAGCGGCCGGGCGGCATGATCGGGACCATCCTGCTGATGATCCTGGCGCCGCTGGCGGCGGGGCTGGTGCAGATGGCGATTTCGCGCGCCCGGGAATACGAGGCCGACAAGGCGGGGGCCGAGATCTGCGGCAACCCGCTGTGGCTGGCCGCGGCCTTGAAGCGGATCGAGGCGCTGGCGAGCCGCATCGACAACCCGGCCGCCGAGCGCAACCCGGCCACCGCCCACATGTTCATCATCAACCCGCTTCATGCCCATGCCCACGACCGGCTGTTCGCCACCCACCCCAGCACCGCGAACCGCGTGGCCGCGCTGGAGGCGATGGCGCGCAGCTGGCCGGGGTCGCGGGCTGCGGGCGGGGCGGGCCGGATGGCGGGCTCGCGCATTCCGGTCGTGCGGCGCTGAGCGGCCGGCGGCGGCAAGGGGGCTGTCTGCCCCCTTGGACCCCCGAGGATATTTCGGCAAGGTGAAGGGCTGCGCTGCCCGTCCCGGCGAGGGACAGGAGTTCGGGATAACGAAATCAAGGGTTTGCGCGCGCGTTTTCACGATTTGTTAACAATTGGCCCGAGTTTGGCGCGATTGGGGGCGGCGCTTTTGCAGGGGCGTCCGTTTGGGGCGCGGGGCTGCGGCCACCGGGTTGCCCCCCGGGGGGGCTCGGGGGCGCGCTGAGCGTTGGGCCCTGGGCCGGCGCCTTGCGGCTGGGCTGGGGGTGGTGGTGCGGGCGCGAGAGTCTCGTCGCCAGCGCCCGGGTCGGACCCGGTGTTCCGGGAGGTGTGTCGGGGTGGTCTACCGAGGCTTGCGCC
>NZ_JBKBQM010000075.1:0-2555 GCF_046292685.1 Gemmobacter sp. | reverse complement strand
GGCAGGGGGGCTGGCCGGCGCCCGGGCCGAGGCGTCGGGGAGGCGCAGGGGGCGCGCGGCGGATTGGGCTCTCGGCCGGCGGCTAGTTGTGAGTTCTCAGTAGGTTGTTCACCCGGAACGGGGTTAGGCTGCAATCGCCAAACTCCAGCCGAGGACCCTGCAGGATGAACAACCCGCATCAGAATGCCCGCCTGACGCTTCACAGTCGAGAACAGATCGTTGCCCGTATTGCGGCGGGCCAGACCGCTGCCGAGGTGGCGGCGGCCTTTGCGGTGTCCGTCCGCACCGTGCGCAAGTGGCTGGCGCGGTTCCGCGCGGGCGGGGGCGTGGCGCTTTCGAATCGCGCAAGCGCCCCCGCCCGCGTTGCGGGACGCCTGGCCGGGGCGACGGTGGCGCTGATCCTGCACCTGCGCCGGACCCTGCGGATGACCGGGGCGGCGATTGCCGCGAAGCTGGGCCTGGCCCGATCCACCGTGGCGCGCTGGCTGAGCCGCGAGGGGCTCGGGCGGCTGGCGCGGATCGACCCGCCCGAACCGGTGCGCCGCTACCAGCGGGCGCGGCCGGGCGAGCTGATCCACCTTGATATCAAGAAGTTGGGGCGCTTCGACCAGCCCGGCCACCGCGTCACCGGCACGAGGGCAGGCTGCCGCAACCGCGGCGCAGGCTGGGATCGAGCCATGGTTCGCCACTGGTCCGAGGACCATGGCGAGGGTTCATGTCGCCGTCGATGACGCCACCCGCCTTGCCTATGTCGAGGTGCTGGACGACGAGCGCAAGACCACGACCACCGGCTTCCTGTTGCGCGCCCTGCGCTGGTTCCGCGACCAGGGAATCCGGGTCGAACGGGTGATGACCGACAACGGCAGTGCCTATCGCTCCCGCCGCTTCGCCAAGGCGCTGCGACTGCTGGCCATCCGCCACATCTTCACCCGCCCCTACACACCCAAGACCAACGGCAAGGCCGAACGCTTCATCCAGACCCTTCTGCGCGAATGGGCCTACGGCCTCGCCCATCCCTCCTCGGCTGCCCGCAACAACGACCTGACGCGCTGGCTTGACTGGTTCAACCACGCAAGACCACACTCCGCACTCAACGGCATCCCACCCCCCTCAAGGGTGAACAACCTGATGAGAACTCACAGCTAGCGGCTGGCTGGGGATGGTGATGCGGAGCCGCGACCGCCCGCCTTGCGTGCTGCGCGTGCCGGAACGGCCGGGGCGCGGCCAACGCCGCGGGCCGGCGCCCGCAAGGGCCGCGGTGCGCCCGGGCCGCGGCGCGATGGCAGCATGCGGCGGCCACGGGCAGGAGGACGGCGGACCGGAGCGGGGGCGCGGCCGGTTGGGCCTTGGGGCGGCGCCTTGCGGCGGGGGGGCGGTGCTGGGCGGAGCGAAAGGCTTGCCGCCGGCGCCCGGGGCGGCCCGGTTCACCGGGAGGGGGCGGGGCGGTCGGCCGGGGCTTGCGCCCGGCTGGGGGGCTGGCCGGAACGTGCGGCCGAGGCACCGGGGAGGCGCAGGGGGCGCGGCGGGGGCGGTTTCGGGGCGGCGCCTTGCGGCCGGGCGGGGTGCAGCGGTGGTGGTGCGCAGTTGCGACCGCCCGCCTTGCGCGCTGCGGGTGCCGGAACGGCCGGGGCGCGGCCACCGCGGCGGACCGGCGCCCGCAAGGGCTGCGGCGCGATGGCAGCGCGCCGCGGCCGGGGTGCGGTGGGCGCGGGCAGCCGGGGGGCGGGAGGCCGGGGGCGGGGGCGCGGCGGAGCACTGGACAAAGCCTTTGCGTTCCGCGATTGTTCCGGCCATGAGCCAGGCCGACCCCGCCCCCGACCCGACCTTGCGCCCCGAGCGGTTGCCCGAGGATACCGACCGTGCCTTGCGGCCCGAGCGGCTGGAGGAGTTCGTGGGCCAGCACGAGGCGCGGGCCAACCTGCGCGTGTTCATCGAAAGCGCGCGGATGCGCGGGCAGGCGATGGACCACACGCTGTTTCACGGGCCCCCCGGCCTTGGCAAGACCACGCTGGCGCAGATCATGGCGCGCGAGCTGGGGGTGGGGTTCCGCATGACCTCGGGGCCCGTTCTGGCCAAGGCGGGCGATCTGGCGGCGATTCTGACCAACCTCGAACCGCGCGACGTGCTGTTCATCGACGAGATTCACCGCCTCAGCCCGGTGGTGGAGGAGGTGCTGTATCCGGCGATGGAGGATTTCGCGCTGGATCTGGTGATCGGCGAGGGGCCGGCGGCGCGCACCGTGCGCATCGACCTGCAACCGTTCACGCTGGTGGGGGCGACCACGCGGCTGGGGCTCTTGACCACGCCGTTGCGCGACCGCTTCGGCATTCCCACGCGGTTGCAGTTCTATACGGTCGAGGAGCTGGACCAGATCGTGACCCGCGGGGCGCGATTGCTGGGCGTGCCGGCGGACCCGGACGGCACGCGCGAAATTGCCCGCCGCGCGCGCGGCACGCCGCGCATTGCCGGCCGGTTGCTGCGCCGGGTGGTGGATTTCGCGCTGGTCGAAGGCGACGGGCGCCTGACCCATGCCATTGCCGACCGCGCGCTGAGCC
>NZ_JBKBQM010000074.1:0-10246 GCF_046292685.1 Gemmobacter sp. | reverse complement strand
GGCGCTACATGTCGCTTGAAACCCTCGCCCGCGTCACCGACAATCCCAACGTCAGGCTGCCCGCCGTGGCCACCTGACAAGACCCGGACCTTTCCGAAGGTCAGCGCTGATACACCACGCCCCAGGACATGATCCAGGGCGGGCTTCGTTGCCCGGCGTGTCTCCTTGCCTGTCGAGACGGCTGGCGGGCGGCATCAGGCCCCGGTGGCGAACCACGCAAACAGATCGTCGGCGACCGCAGCAGGTTCCTGTCATTCTGGGAAATGTCTGCCCCTGTCGATCTCGGTCCAGCGCTGCCCGTTGTAACTCCGCTCGGCCCAGGCGCGCGGGGCGGCGAACATGTCATGCAGCACCATCAGCATTGCGGTCGGCACCTCAACGCGTCCCCATTGGCCGGTATCGCGCACGGTTTCATAGTAATGCCGCATGGAGGACCGGATGGCGCCGGTGGCCCAGGACAGCGTCAGGCTTGCAAGCAGCCTGTCGCGGCCATCGCGGGCGAGGAAATCGGGCGTGTCCGTCGAGGCGTGGAACTTTTCCAGCATCCATGCAGCAAGTCCGGCGAAGCTGTCGCCCAGGCCAAAGGCCACCGTATCGGGCCCGGAGGAATGCGGCATGGCATCGGCCATTTCCGACTGCATCCAGCCTTGCGCACGATGCACGAATGCGGCCTCTTCGGGCGACAGATCGTCGGGCACGACGCCGACATAGGGATTGATGCCCGACAGGTGCAGGCCGATCAGCCGGTCAGGCGGGGCAAGCGCCATCTGCCGCAGCACGCCCGCGCCCAGATCGCTGCCCCGCGCCGCAAACTTCGGATACCCCAGCACATCCACCATCAGGCCCGTCATCAAGCCGCCATGCACCTCACGCTCATACCGCGCGCCGTCGGTTGCGACGAGAAGCCCCCAGCCGGGGCAGCGAAGGCACGATGACGTCAAGGCTCACGCCATTGCGGTCGGCGGTCGGCAAGGGAATCAGGTCGGTCATCTGCAGGAAGGACGACGGCCAGCCGTGCAGCACCAGAAGCGGACTGCGCCGGGCCGCGCCGCCGCGAACATGGAGGAAATGGATCGTCTCGCGCTCCACCGTAGCGGTGAATTGCGGCAGGGCGTTCAGGTCACGCTTCACCGCGCGCCAGTCGAAACCTTCGGCCCAGCGGTCCATCAGCAGGCGCAGGGTGTGGATCCTGTAATCCCACCCCGCGCCGCCGATACGGTCGGGCCAAAGGGGCAGGCGCAGCCGGGTTTCCAAGTCTTCCAGAACCGCGTCGGGCAGGGCAATGGCAAAGGGGCGGAGGGTCATGGCGGTCTCTTGCGCGGGGGAGGGAAGGGGAGACAGAGCGGTGACGCCGGTGGCGGTCAGACACTTGCGGCGGGTCATGGGCAAGGGGCCTTTCGGTTGCGAAACGCCAGCTTTTCCGATGTCTCCACCTTGAAAAATCGCGCCCATATCCTCCGACTGTTGCGTATGGAGACTCCACTGAACACCGATCACATGCAGCTGTTCCTGACCGTTCTGGCAGCGGGCAGCTTCACCCGCGCCATCCTTGACGCCCGGTCCGAGACCGAGGCGGCGCTGAAAGGGCGCGCAGGTGATCCGCGCCGCCGCTTGCGGATCACCTGCGGGTATGAGTTCGGCCTGCCGGCGGTCAACGGCTGGGTGCGGGCCTTTCTGGACCGCTGGCCCGATGTCTCGGTCGAGATGGACCTGACCAACCGCGTGGCCGATAACGTGCATGAGGGCTTTGACCTTGCCATCCGCATCAGCCCACTGCCCGACAGCGATCTTGTGGCCCGGTGCCTTGGGCAGATCACCCATGGCTTTTACGCAGCGCCCGGGTTTCTGGCAGCCCGGGGCACCCCGGCCCATCCGTCTGACCTGCGGGCGAGGGGTTCGTGGGCTTTGCTGGTTAGCCCTACGAGGTGACTCGCGGACCGGAGGCGGCCATGCTGCCGACCCGGCCGCGCTATCTGGCAAATACCAACATGGCGGTGGCCGGGCTTGGCATGGCCCTTCTGCCTGATTTTCAGGCCCTGCTATTCGTGGCGGCCAAAGAGCTTGTGCCGGTGCCCGACGGCTGGTCGCGCCCGCCGGCTGTGGTGCATGCCGTCCTGCACTCGGCCCGGCTGATGTCGGTGACGCTGCGCGCCTTTATCGACACCGCACGGGCCTTTCCCCTCGCCTCCGGAGCGGGACGGGCCTGAGCGCCGGGATCAGCAAGCCAGACCCATCGCCTCCAGCCGCGCCACGGTGGCGGGCAGGCGGGCAAAGTCGCGGCGCACTTCCAGCGTCAGACGCGGGCGCTCGGTCAGCGCGGCCAGCGCCTCGAACACCGGGCGCCATGCGATACGGCCATCGCCGGGATGCCAGTGCCGGTCGGCATAGCCATCGACATCCTGCAGATGCACGTGGCCCATCAGGCCCGCGGCGGCGGCGATGTAATCCACCACATGCGGCGCGTCATAGCGGCCGTGGCAGATATCGGCATGGCCGGTATCCAGCGAGACCTTCAGCTGCGGATGCCCGATGCTGCGCACCAGCGCTACCCGGTCGGTCGGATCGGTGTCGTCGCAATTCTCCAGCACCAGCGTGCAGCCGGTATCGGCCGCCCGGGCCAGAACCGGGGCAAGGCAGGCGGTGCTGGCCTCGGTCAGGCCGGGGTAGACGCTGGGGTAGTTCGCGCGGTTCAGCTGGTGCCAATGGGTAAAGGGGCTGTGGATGACCATCAGATCGGCACCCAGTGCCTCGGCCACCTCCAGCCCCTGCAACAGACGCTTTTGCACGATGGCGCGCACCTCGGTATCGGGGTTTGCGATATCAAGGCCGAAGAAGGGGCCATGAATGCCGCGCGGGCCGGAGTGACCGTGGAGCAGCGTCTTCCACGCGGCAATGAGGTCGCTGTGGTCGCGCTCCAGCACACCGATGCCGCAAAAGTCCTGAATCTCGATGGCCCGGCCAGGACCGCATATCCACTCGCGCAGGACGGGATAGGTGTCGATCATCACGGCAGCACCCAGACGGGGAAGCGACATGGCGGATCCTTTCATTTGATGCCGGCGCGCAGGAAGCTTTGCACGAACTGGCGTTGGAGAAGAAGGCAGGCAAGCAGCAACGGCGCCGAGGTCATCAGGGTGGCGGCATTGAGCGCCGCCCATTCGATGTCGCTGTCGGTGGTGGCAAAGATCGACAGGCCCATGGTCAAGGGGCGCGTCTCGACCGAGTTGGTGACGACCAGCGGCCAGAGGAAGTTATTCCATTGATGGCTGACCGACACCAGCGCAAAGGCCAGCATCGCGGGCCGATCCAGCGGCACATAGACCCGCCACAGCAGGCCCATCAAGGAACAGCCTTCTACCCGCGCCGCGTCATCCAGTTCCTTAGGGATGGTGCGGAAGGTCTGGCGCAGCAGGAAGATGGCAAAGCCGCTGGCCACGTAGGGCAGTCCGATGGCAAGGATGGTATCGACCAACCCCAGCTGGAACATGCTGCGATAATTCATCAGCAGCAGGATGTCGGGCATGACCAGAAGCTGCACCAGCACCAACGAGAACAGCAGCATCCGCGCCTGAAACTCCAGCCGGGCAAAGGCAAAGGCGGCCAGCGTGCACAGCACCGGTTGCACCGCAAGGATCAGCGTGACCAGCGCCGTCGCATTGCGGAAATAGCGCGCAAACGTGGCCTTTCCCCATGAGATTGCGAAGTTTTCCCGCGTCAGGGGGGCGGTCAGGTCAAAGCGCGTCTCATAGGCGGCGGGATGAAAGGCCAACCACAGCGCGCAAAGCAAGGGTAGCGCCCAGAGAAGCGCCGGCACCCAGCCAGCCGCCCACATCGGCAGAAGATCAACCTGCGAGCCAGTCATCGGTAATGCACCCGGCGGTCGGTGGCCAGAAACTGGGCGATGCCCACCACGGTCAGCAGGGCCACCAGAACGATGGTCGGCGCCGCGGCACAGGCGGTGTCCCAAGGGCGGAAGCCGTTCTCGAAGATGTAGTCGCGCAGCAGCATCGAGGCATTGTCCGGCCCGCCGCGCGTCATCACGAAGACATGGTCCACCAGCCGGAAGGCGTAGATCGTGGGATTGACCGATACGAAGGGCATGATCAGCGGCAGCGTTACGCGGCGAAATAAGGTCCGGCGCCCGCAGCCTTCGATGGCGGCGGCATCCCTCAGGCTTTGCGGTATTGTCCGCAGCGCGGCCAGATAGAAGATCATGAAGAGGCCGGTCTCTTTCCGGACTGTCACCACCGCCACGGCATAGAGCGCGCTGCCGGGCTGGCCGGTGTAATCGGCCGATCCGAATCCCGCCCAGATGCGGAACTGGTCGATCAGCCCGAAGCCCGGGCCGCAGAAGAACAGCCGGATATTCGCCACCGCAATCAGGGGCAGCACGGTCGGGGTGAAAAAGGCCATGTGCATCAGCGCCAGCCCGGCAAAGCAGGCCTGCACCAGAGGGGCCATGGCAAGCGCCAGCGTGATCGAGGACGGAATGGTCCGCGCCGCATGGACCGCCGAGCTCCACATCGCCCGGGCGAAGATCGGGTCGGACAGGATCCGCACATAGTTTGCGACCCCGCCGAACTCGGATGGGCGGCGGCCTTTCGGGGTGGTCCGGAAACTGTCAATCAGGGTCTGCACCGCCGGATATAATGGCTGAAGGCCAGCAGAAACACGAAAGCCGGCGGCAACAGCAGCGAGGCTTGAATCCAGTCGCGTTTCAGCATGACGGCCTGTTCCGGGGCATGGTCGGCCGGGCCGGAAGCAGCGCCTCGGGCCGAGCCGTCTGTGTTGCTTGCGATAGGCGGCAAGGATGGCGTCAGCTTCGGCCTGCGCCGCGTCCAGCGCCGCTTTCGGCGATTTCTGGCCGGTGACCGCGGCCGCGAGCGCCGAGTTGAGGACCTGCGTCACACGCAGGCCTACGAAGGTGGAAAGTTCCGTCACCGCATGGGCCAGCTGGTCACGCGCCACAAGCGCCTGCGGAAACTCCGCCGTATAGGCCTTCACCACATCGGTTTCCCAGACATCGGGGCGCGGGACATCGCGCCCGCCGATCAGCACCTGCCCGTCACTCGGGGCGTCCAGCCCGGCAATCAGCCGCAACAGGGTCGATTTTCCGCAGCCCGACGGCCCGAGAAGCACCGAGAAGTCGCCGCCGGGCAGCGTCACATCGACCCCGTCCAGCGCCTGCGCCGAAGCGATACGGCGCGACAGGTGCCGGCAGGTGATCTTCGGGGCCGCGGCGGGCCGCAGGGGGGCAGCAGTTTCCATTCTGTCGCTGCGATAGCCCGTGAAGGTGACAGGATTGCGAAAAGTCCGGCCGATGCCGGACGGTGCTCAGCCTGCACAGCGGAATGTGGAAAACGGCTCAGCGCTTGATGAAGCTGTCGGCAAAACGGCGCAGGTCCAGACGCGACAAGGCCGTAAGCCGGCGCCACCCGTCTTGCCCGGCGATCACAACCATGCGCCCCAGAACCCCCGGCGGCACCCGAAAAACATGGCCAAGCGCTTCCATCGCGCGGCACAGGACCAGCGTGACGGCCGTGCCCAGCACGATGCCGGCAACGCAGTCGCTCAGCCAATGAACGCCCAGAAAGGCGCGCGACAGAGCCGCCAGCAGACCGATGGACATCCAGGCCCAGGCCATGCGGGGAAAACAGATCGCCAGTGCCAGAGCGCTTGCCGTGGCGGTGGTGGCATGGCCCGAGGGAAAGGCGGCCCAACCGTACTGAAAGGCCAACAGGCTGGCCTGAAACACCTCGGCCCCGGCGTCAGCCGACGGTCGGATCCGGCCGATGGCATGTTTGGTCAGGCTTGCCAGTACACCGCTCAACGCGACGGCCATGACCTGCAGGATCAGCGTCGCGCGCAGCGTTGCAAACCCGTCGGGCAGTGGCGTTGCGGGACGGCGTACCAGAAGGGCGATCACGCCCAGCAGCCCAAGGCAAAGGCACAGCGGCCACGCGGCATTGCCGAAACGGGTCATCAGCCGCAGGGCGGCGACCTGCGACGGGTCCATCCCGCGCGCCAGTCGCAGCGCCACGGGATCAAGCAGGATCGCCACCAGAAACAGCAGGCCAGCAAGGCAGATCAGCAGCGACGGCGCGCTTTGCCGCCGCAACGTATCGCGCCACAGCCGACGCAGTGCGCGCTTGGGCCCCGGCTCGCCAAGGCGCTTCCGGAAATCTTCGCTGGAACCGGCATGTTTCATGGCTGGGGGCAACAGTCCAGGATATCCAAGGTGACCCTGCGTCCGGCACCTATGGCAAGGCCCGTGACAGACCCGGCCGGGCGGCACCCGGATGCCGGCTCCGGCAGATTAGCGGCCTCCTGCCGCGCTTTCATGACGAAGGCACAGGGTCCGGGGCGGATCGCCTCTGCTTCGGCGGCCGTGGCTGGCAAGAGCCGCGTCTCGCGGCCGCCAAGCCAGACCAGCGACGGCTCGGTATAGCCCCAGCCGGTCAGTTGGGGGCGAGGGCAGATGTCGGCGGGGGCCAGATCGCGGACCCGGGCCAGCGCGGCCTCGCTGGGCCAAAGGGCGGGCATCCGTGCCGCGGCCGTCACAAGGCCGCTGTGCAGGCCGGCCCCGGCCAGCGCGGCGCAGATCGCAACCGACGCCGGGCCTTGACCCAAGGCAAAGGCGCGGATCGCCAGCCCGGCAAGCAGCATCCCCGATGCAAGCCCGGGCGCGGCATGCAGGGCGGCCGGGTCTTGCCCGGTGTCCAGTGCATGGGCCAGCACCGCCATCCCCAGGAGCAGGCCCGGCAGGACCGCCAGCCCTGCCACGGCCAGAATGCCGCGCGGCACAAGGGCAGGGTATGCGGGCAGATGGGCCACCGCGAGCAAGGCCAGCGCCGGAAAGGCGGGAAGCGGATAGTGGATCAGCTTGGTCGGCACCGCCTCATACAGCAGCCAGAGCGGCACCGCCCAGGCGAGGCAAAAGCGAACCGGGGCGCTTCCCCGGGCATGCCAGACAGCGGGCAGCGCCAGCAGCAGCAGCGGCCCGACCGGCCATGCGGTCAGCCAGACCAGCGCCAGGTAGGTTCCGGGTGGGGCGCCCTTGCCCTCTTGCCCCGCGGCGATCTTGGGCAGCAGATCCGCCCCGACCGACCCGGCCCAGAAAGCGCCCCCGGTCCGCAGCGAAATGGCGACAACCCAAGGCAGCACCAGGGCCAGCGCCAGCAGGATCGGCCCGGGGGACAGGATCGGTCGGAGCCAGCCAAGGCGGCGATCAGCCAGCCCGAGGGCGACCACGGTCAGCGCCGGAACGATCGGCCCGATCGGTCCCTTGATCAGGAGACCCGCAGCGATGGCGAGCCAGAAGCCATAGGCCCCCGCCCGCCCCACCGCCTGCCCCATGTAAACGCGCGCAAGCACCGCCTGGGCTGCAAGCACCGTGGCAAGAAGCACTGCATCCGTCTTGGCGATGCGCGCCTCGCCGGCGATCACCAGCCCCCCGGCAAAGACCGCAGCGGCCAGCAGGGCCGGCGTCCTGCCGAACAGCGGTAACCCCACGGCGGCCACCAGAAGCACCGACAGCACTGCCCCGGCCAGCGACGGCAAGCGGTACACCCACAACGGCGCCTGCTCCCCGAAGCCCGAGCCAAGCACCGCCGCGCTTTGCAGCCAGTAGATGCCCACCGGCTTCGCGTGCCGCGCCTGGTCCTGAAAGCGGATGTCGATGGGGTCACCACTTTGCACCATCTGGCGGCTGGCCTGAACGAATCGCGCTTCGTCGCGGTCGGTGACCGGAAGGGTCGAAAGGCCCGACAGAAAGGCAAGCAGGGCAAAGCCGGCCAGCAGCAGCCAGCCGGCGATGCCTGATGCAGCGCGGGCAAATAGGTTGGTCAATAGATCCCCCTCTGCTCACCCAGCTTGTCCCGCGGCCCGGGAACAGGCCGGGTCAGATGGGCCGCAAGGCGGGCACGGGTTTGTTCGATGCGCAGCAGCGGATAGAGCAACAGCGCTACACCCGCCGCGAGCAGCACCGAAAAGACGGCATCGCTCAGGAAATGCCGCCCCAGCCCGATCCGCAACAGCGCCGTCAGCCCGACATAGGCGGCCGCGGCAAGGCCGGCCGCCCAGCGGGCGCGCGGGTTGGACAAATGGGGCCAGAGCATCGCCAGCAGCGGAATGGCAAGGCTTGCGGCCATCGCCACCTCGCCCGAGGTGAAGGAACAGTTGCGGCCGCAGTGATCCGCGACCTGCCACGCTGGTGTAAAGGCCGCGCTGCCACCGAAATCGGTCACACTGTCGGGCCGGGCGCGGCCGATGTTGGATTTCAGGATCAGATTGACCAGCCCGCCGCAGGCCAGTGCCACGCACAGCGCCGGATAGGCCAGCAGGCGCTGCTCCGACCGGTGGCGCCGGCCGGAGAACAGGCCCCAGACCCAGGCCGCGATCAGCGCGGATACCGTCGCCTCTCCCAGTCGGCGCAGGAACAGATTGACCGTGACCGCCGTGCCGTTCGCCCAGGGAAACCCGTTCTGGCCGTCGGCAAAGAGGTGCGAGACCGCAAGGTCGATGCCCGGAAAGGCGGCAAAAAGGGTCTGCATCGTCAGGAAAGCGGCAAGATAGGCCAGCACAAGGCGGTGATAGGTCATGGAAGCGTTCCGGAAGCGGTGGGGGTCAGGCAGCCCGGGTCAGGCAGGCGCAACAGCACAAGGCGGCTGCCGCCGGCAAAGCCGGGGCCAGCCAGATGACGGGCGACGACTTGTCCTTCAGGGCAGGGCAGGCTTGCGGTTTGCCGCAGCAAGACCAGCGGGGCGGGGTCGGTTTCAGGGTCGAAGGCGGCCGTCATTTCCCAATGGTGCCGGGGCCGCCCGGCGGAAGGGACTGCACGGATGGCAAGGTCGGTCCCGACAGAGAACCACGAAAGATCGGCCAGCAGGTCGCGATCCTGCGCGACCAGCACCCGGGCGCCATGAGCCTGCGCGATGCCGATGGCCCAGCGGGCAACATCGGCATGGCCAAGGTAGCGGTGCAGCGCAGGGCGCCCGTCGGCAAGCGTCAGGCCGGGACCGGCAACCTTCAGCAGCGGCAGCGTGACCGAGATCGCCAGCCCGAGGCTCAGCGACAGCAGCGCCAGCCGACGATGCGCGGCCAGCCACATCGCGCCAAGGATCGACCCCGGGACCAAGAACAGCACCGCCCAATTCGCCAGAACCGGCCCGCGCACCGCCTGTGCCAAAACGATCAGCACGGGCGCAAGCGTCAGCGCGGCCAGCCCCAGCGGCACCGGGCGACCGCAAATTGCTCGGCCACAAAGCGCAGTGGCCGCCACAGGGTCGGCATTGTACCGCGGGTGATGTCTGCGACATGCGACGCCGTGATGAAATCATGCCGATAGAGCCACAGGACATGCGGCGCCACCACGACGGCGGCCATCGCAAGGGCCAGAAGAAGATCTGAGCCTTTGGGGCGAAATGCGGGCGACAGCAACGCCGCCGCCCCCGCGCCCACCATCCAGAACAGCATGGCGTGTTTGGCCAGAACGCCCAGCCCCAGAGCAAGCCCCAGACCCAGCGCCACCATGGGCGCGGTATGTCCGGCCGCGCGGGCCTCGGCCAGCCGGACCTGCGCCAGTAGCGCGACAGAGGCCGACAGGAGCATCGGTGTGTCGGTGGTCATCACCGCCGACCCAAGCGCCACCGCTGGGGCCACCAGATAGGACAGGGCCGAGACCATCGGAAGGGGATCGGGTGCCAGCCGCCGCGCAGTCTGATACAGCACCACCGCGGTCAGTGCGTGCAGCCCGACTGCAGGCAGCCGCACGGCCCAGACGCTTTGCCCCATGATCTCGGTCGCAAGCCGGATCAGCCAGCCGATCAGCGGTGGCTTGGAATAGGCGCCGAAACCCAGTTCCTGACCCCAGAACCAGTATTGCGCCTCGTCGGTCGACAGCTCGGTACGGTCAAGCAGCGTCAAGAGCGGTTCCCGAGCGTCGTGAATCGCGAGGGGGTTCCCATCGGGGCCGAGGCGTGATTCAGTCTGCTCGGAGCAGATGTTGGGGTTTAGGATGGGCAAACCACTTTCCATGGATCTTCGCACTCGGGCCTTGGCCGCCGTTGATGGCGGCATGAGTCGGCGTGCGGCGGCGAAACGGTTCGGCGTCGGCGTGTCCTCGGTGAGCTATGCCCGAAAGTTGGTGACGGTGTGATCAGGCGGCTTTGATTTCGTGCTTGATGCCGTCGCGAAATTCAACCCCTCGGATGATCTCGGGGAGGCGGTTTTGGCCGTCGAGTTTGCG
>NZ_JBKBQM010000073.1:0-10697 GCF_046292685.1 Gemmobacter sp. | reverse complement strand
AAGGCGGCCGAGCGAACCGTTGCGGCCCTCTGGGACGCCATCGGACGGCTCGTCGATCTCATCACCCCCGGGGAGAGCGCCAACTTCTTCACCGCAGCAGCCTATGAACCACAATGATCGGAAAACGCGCTAAAAAGGGGGAGATTACCGCGCCGCCTAACGGAACCGCGTCACCCGAATTCAGCCAGAGCTCCTTGGAAAACGCCCGGAACCTGTTCAGACAACCCGAACCACCCCTGCCATCCGCATCCTCATCCATATCGGCTTGCGGTCGCGTTACGATGCCGTGAAGGCCTTTGGCGGCACACCAACAGGCACGCTCGACCACTTCGTCGCCGAGGCATGCACCTGCACGGCGAAGAAACTGGCGGCCCGCGGCGGCGATCTGCGCAAGCCGCCGGCAAGAGCCAAGGTTCTGGACGCGGCCCGCGCCTGCAGCGACGCCATCCGCATGCTGCCGAAGTGACCGCGCCGCCGGCGGGCGGCGCGGAGCCGGTTCAGCGCGCGAACTTCTTGTATTTCACGCGCTTGGGCTCGATGGAATCCGGGCCGAGACGGCGCACCTTGTCTTCTTCGTAGGCTTCGAAGTTGCCTTCGAACCATTCGACCTTCGCATCGCCTTCGAAGGCAAGGATATGCGTGCACAGCCGGTCAAGGAAAAAGCGGTCGTGGCTGATGATGACGGCGCAGCCTGCGAAATCCTCCAGCGCGGCTTCCAGCGCCTGCAGGGTTTCGACGTCGAGGTCGTTGGTCGGTTCGTCCAGCAAGAGCACGTTGCCGCCCCGACGCAGCAGTTTTGCCATGTGAACCCGGTTGCGTTCGCCGCCCGACAGAAGGCCGACCTTCTTCTGCTGGTCGCCGCCCTTGAAGTTGAACGCCCCGCAATAGGCGCGCGAGTTCATGGTGGCATCGCCCAGTTCCAGCACCTCGAGCCCGTCCGAGATTTCTTCCCACACGGTCTTGCCCGGGTCGAGCGCGTCGCGCGACTGGTCCACATAGGCCAGTTTCACCGTCTCGCCGAAGGTGATGGTGCCGGCATCGGGCGTTTCCTGCCCGGTCAGCATGCGGAACAGGGTGGATTTGCCGGCGCCGTTCGGCCCGATCACGCCCACGATGCCGCCCGGCGGCAGGCTGAACGACAGGTTTTCGATCAGCAGGCGGTCGCCGTAGCCCTTGGTCAGCCCTTCGACCTCGATCACCTTGCCGCCCAGGCGCGGGCCGTTGGGGATGATGATCTGCGCGGTGGTGATCTTGTCGCGTTCCGACTTGCTGGCAAGTTCCTCGTAGGCCTGGATGCGGGCCTTGGATTTGGTCTGGCGGGCCTTGGCGCCGGCGCGGATCCATTCCAGCTCGCGCTCCAGCGTTTTTTGCCGCGACTTGTCCTCGCGCGCTTCCTGCGCCAGGCGCTTGGCCTTCTGTTCCAGCCAGCTGGAATAGTTGCCTTCGTAGGGAATGCCCCGGCCGCGGTCGAGTTCGAGGATCCAGCCAGTGATGTCGTCGAGGAAATAGCGGTCGTGGGTCACGATCAGGATCGTGCCCTTGTATTCGATCAGGTGCTTTTGCAGCCAGGCGATGGTTTCGGCATCGAGGTGGTTGGTCGGTTCGTCCAGCAGCAGCATGTCGGGCGCGTCCAGCAGCAGCTTGCACAGCGCGACCCGGCGTTTTTCGCCGCCCGACAGGGTGGTCACATCGGCATCGTCGGGCGGGCAGCGCAGGGCCTCCATCGCCACATCGACCTGGCTGTCGAGATCCCAGAGGTTTTCGGCGTCGATCTCGTCCTGCAGGCGGGCCATCTCCTCGGCGGTATCGTCCGAATAGTTCATCGCCAGCTCGTTGTAACGGTCGAGCTTGGCCTGTTTCGCCGCCACCCCCAGCATCACGTTGCCGCGCACGTCAAGGCTGGGGTCCAGTTCGGGTTCCTGCGGCAGATAGCCCACGCGCGCGCCCTTGGCGGCCCAGGCCTCGCCCTGGAAATCCTTGTCGATGCCGGCCATGATGCGCAGCAGGGTGGACTTTCCCGAGCCGTTGACGCCGACCACCCCGATCTTGACCCCGGGCAGGAAGTTCAGCCGGATGTTTTCAAAGCACTTCTTGCCGCCGGGATAGGTCTTGGACACGCCGTCCATGTGATAGACATACTGGTAGGAGGCCATGCGCTTGCTCCGGCTCTAGGGGGGTTGCGCTGTTCCTACAGGGGGAACCCGCCCGGTTCAAGCGGGCTGACAGGCGCCGTGCGGCGGCCTAAGGTGCGGCCATGCCATTCACCTTGCGCCAGCTGAGATTCTTTGTCGCCGCTGCCGAACAGGGCAGCGTGTCGGGCGCGGCGCGCGTGCTGTCGATCAGCCAGTCCAGCGTGACCGAGGCGATCCGCGCGCTGGAGGACGATCTGGGCGTGACCCTGTTCGACCGGCAGGCGCGGGGGCTGCAGATCACCCACCGCGGCAGCGCCTTTCTGCGCCATGCCCGCGCGATCCTCGCCGATGTGGCGCGGGCGCGCGAGGCGTTTCAAGGCGAGGCCGAGCCCGCGACCGGCCGGCTGTCGCTGGGGGTGACCAGCCTGGTGGCCGGATATGTGCTGTCCGACATTCTGGCACGGTTCCGCAGGGCCTGGCCGCAGGTGGAGCTGAACGTGATCGAGGACAGCGGCGATTACCTGCAACACCTGCTGATCGGGGGCGAGCTGGACGTGGCGGTGCTGCTGACCAGTTCGGTGCGCGACCGGCTGGCCTTGCAGGTGGAAACGCTGCTGGTTTCGGCCTTTCGCCTGTGGTTGCCGCTGGGGCACGAGCTGGCGCAACAAGAGGCGATCGCCCGCGACGAACTGGCGGCCCATCCGCTGATCCAGCTGATGGTGGACGAGATCGAGGAATCGACCCGGGCGCTGATGAGCACCATCCGCCCGCCGCCGCGCGTGACCTTCCGCACCCGCAGCGTCGAGGCCGTGCGGTCGCTGGTGGCCACCGGCGCGGGCCTCGCCTTGTTGCCCGATCTGGTTTACCGCCCCTGGTCGCTGGAAGGCGACCGGATCGAGATCCGCGATGTGTCGGGCGACTTGCCGACGGTGCAGGTGGGGCTGGCGTGGCGGCGGGGCGCGCCCTTGCCGCCGGCGGCGCTGAACTTCGTGCGTTCGGCCCGCGGGGCGATGCCCGACAGGTAGCAAGCCATCGACTTTTCCGATAGGCGCATTCTGTCTTTTGAATTTGCGAAATGACCGAGGCCGCCGCATCCTGCCGGCCAGAGCACCTGCGCCAACAGCAGGGCCAGTCAGGGAGCTATGCCATGAACACCATGAAGCTGATGGGAACGACGGCGCTGGCGGTGATGCTGGCGGCGGGGCCGGCTGCGGCGCAACTGGCCGCGCTGGGCCAGCCCGAAGGCCAGGTCAACATCGTCGCCTGGGCCGGCTATATCGAGCGCGGCGAGACGGTGAAGGAATTCGACTGGGTGACCAAGTTCGAAGCGGCCACCGGCTGCAAGGTCAACGTCAAGACCGCCGGCACCAGCGACGAGATGGTGGCGCTGATGAACGAGGGCGGCTTCGACCTGGTGACCGCCAGCGGCGACGCCAGCCTGCGGCTGATCGCGGGCAAGCGGGTGCAGCCGATCAACCTGTCGCTGATCCCCAGCTGGAACACGGTGGACGAACGGCTGAAGAACGCCCCCTGGTATGTGGTGGACGGTGTGCATTACGGCGTTCCCTACATGTGGGGGCCGAACGTGCTGATGTACAACACCAACGTGTTCAAGGAGCCGCCGACCAGCTGGAACGTGGTGTTCGAGGAGATGACCCTGGGCGACGGCAAGTCGAACAAGGGCCGCGTGCAGGCCTATGACGGCCCGATCCACATTGCCGATGCCGCGCAATACCTGATGTTCCACAAGCCGGAACTGGGCATCAAGTCGCCCTACGAACTGAACGAGGACCAGTACAAGGCCGCGCTGGACCTGCTGCGTCAGCAGCGCCAGCTGGTCGGGCGCTATTGGCACGATGCCTTCATCCAGATGGACGACTTCAAGAACGAAGGCGTGGTCGCCAGCGGCACCTGGCCCTTCCAGGTCAACCTGCTGCAATCCGAAGGGCAGCCGGTGGCCTCGGTCATCCCGCAGGAAGGCGCGACCGGCTGGGCCGATACCAGCATGATGCATGTAGATGCTGCCAACCCGACCTGCGCCTATCTGTGGATGGAACATTCGCTGGCCTCGAACCTGCAGTCCGACCTGTCGGTGTGGTTCGGCGCCAACCCGGCGGTGCCCGCCGCCTGCACCGACGGGCGCGGCATGCAGACGGCCGAGGGCTGCACCAAGAACGGCTTCGACGACTTCGACAAGATCCGCTTCTGGACCACCCCGGTCACCAAATGCGCCAGCCAGGGTGAATGCGTGCCCTACTATCGCTGGGTCAGTGATTATATCGGCGTGATCGGCGGCCGCTGAGCTACCGCCCGAGCCTTGGCCCCCTTCCTGCCGGAAGGGGGCGTGCCCGGCGCGGGACGCCGGCCTTTTCTGCCATGACCGGAATGCTGCCATGACCGCTGCTGTCGAGTTCCTGAACGTGTCGCGTCATTTCGGCGCGGTTGCGGCCGTGGACGGGGTGGACCTGACGATTGCCGAGGGGTCGTTCTTTGCCATGCTGGGGCCTTCGGGCAGCGGCAAGACCACCTGCCTGCGGCTGATCTCGGGGTTCGAGAAGCCTTCGGGCGGCGTGGTGCGCATCTTTGGCGCCGACGTGGGGCGGGTGCCGCCGCATCTGCGCAACGTCAACACGGTGTTCCAGGATTACGCGCTGTTCCCGCACCTGAGCGTGCTCGACAACGTGGGCTACGGCCTGATGGTCAAGGGCGTCGGTCGCGCCGAGCGCAACCGCAAGGCCGAGGAAATGCTGGCGCTTGTCAAGCTGGAGGGCTACGGGCCCCGCAAGCCTGCGCAACTGTCGGGCGGCCAGCGGCAGCGCGTGGCCCTGGCGCGGGCGCTGGTCAACGAACCGCGCGTGTTGTTGCTGGACGAACCCCTAGGCGCGCTGGACCTCAAGCTGCGCGAAGCGATGCAGGAGGAACTGAAGGCGTTGCAGCAGCGCCTGGGTATCACCTTCGTCTTTGTCACCCACGACCAGCACGAGGCGCTGAGCATGGCCGACACCGTGGCGGTGTTCAACCAGGGCAAGATTGCGCAGGTCGGCCCCCCGGCCGAGATCTATGCCCGCCCGCGCACCCGCTTCGTGGCCGATTTCGTCGGATCCTCCAACGTGCTGGAGCCGGCGATGACCCGGGCGCTGGGCGGGCCCGAGGCCTGGGCCAGCCTGCGCCCCGAGGCGGTCCGGCTGGTGCCCTGGAACAAGTCCGAATTGCGCGGCAGCGTGACGGCGCTGCGCTATCTGGGATCGGCGATGCGGGTGACGGTGGTCTTGCCCTTCGGCAGCCTGGCGGTGCTGGTGCCGGCCGGGCAGCCCGTGCCGAACATGGGCGACAGCGTGGGGCTGGTTCTGGCGCCCAACGCGCTGCATGTGATGGAGGCGGCGACATGAGCTCGGCCCCGATCCTGGCCCCGCGCGGCGCGGGCGACCGGCTGACCGGCCTGTTCTGGCGCCGGCCGGGGTTGTTGCTGGGGCTGATGCTGGCGCCGCCGCTGATCTGGCTGGGGCTGGTCTACCTTGGCTCGCTGGCCGCGCTGTTGTGGCAGAGCTTTTATTCCATCGACGAGTTTTCCGGCCTTGTGGTGCCGGAATTTACGCTCAAGACCTATGCCGAACTGTTCCGGGCGCAGAACCTCGACATCCTGCTGCGGACGCTGACCATGTCGGCCAGCGTGACGCTGGGTTGCGCCGTGCTGGCCTTTCCGATCGCGTGGTATGCCGCGCGCCATGCGCGCGGACCGTGGAAGGCGGCGTTCTATCTGGGCGTCATGCTGCCGCTGTGGTCGTCCTACCTGGTCAAGGTCTATGCCTGGAAGCTGATCCTGGCCAAGGAAGGCATCATCGGCTGGGCCGCCAATGCCACCGGCACCACCCCCATCCTGGAGGCCGTGCTGTCGATTCCCGGCATCGGCGGCAATTCGTTGTCGACCAGTTTCATCGGCACCTGGATGGTCTTTGTCTATGTCTGGCTGCCTTACATGATCCTGCCGATGCAGGCGGCGCTGGAGCGGGTGCCCGCCTCGATGCTGGAGGCCAGCGCCGACCTGGGCGCCACGCGCGGCCAGACGCTGCGCAAGGTGGTGCTGCCGCTGGCCATGCCGGGCGTGATCGCGGGCAGCATCTTTACCTTTTCGCTGACGATGGGCGACTACATCATCCCGCAGATCATCGGCACCTCGGCGCGATTCATCGGGCAGGCGGTGTACCAGTTGCAGGGCACGGCCGGCAACCTGCCGCTGGCGGCGGCCTTTGCGGTGGTGCCGATCCTGGTGATGCTGGTCTATCTGACGCTGGCGCGGCGGGCGGGGGCTTTCGATGCGCTTTGACCGGGCATCCCTGGGGCTGAAGATTGCGGCCATCGGCGGGCTGGCCTTTCTGCACCTGCCGATCCTGCTGATCTTTCTGTATGCCTTTACCACCGAGGAACGGACCTATGCCTTTCCGCCGCCGGGGCTGACGACGCAGTGGTTCGCCGTGGCGTGGAACCGGGCCGACATCTGGCCGCCGCTATACCTTTCGCTGCGGGTGGCAGCGATTTCGACCGCGCTGGCGATGGTGCTGGGCACGCTGGTGGCCGGGGCAATGGCGCAGGCGCGGTTCTTCGGGCGCGAACAGATCAGCCTGCTCATCATCCTGCCCATCGCGCTGCCCGGGGTCATCACCGGCATGAGCCTGCGGTCGGCCTTTGCGATCATGGAAATCCCGTTCAGCACCTGGACCATCGTGCTGGGGCACGCGACCTTCTGCATCGTGATCGTCTACAACAACGCGGTGGCGCGGATGCGTCGGCTGTCCGGTGCCATCCTCGAGGCCAGCGCCGACCTGGGCGCCAATGCCTTTCAGACCTTCCGGCATGTGCTGTTGCCCAACCTGGGGTCGGCGTTGCTGGCAGGGGGCATGCTGGCCTTTGCCCTGTCGTTCGACGAGGTGATCGTGACCACCTTCACCGCCGGCCAGCAAAGCACGCTGCCGATCTGGATGCTGAACGAACTGGTGCGCCCGCGACAGCGCCCGGTGACCAATGTGGTGGCGATGGTCGTGTTTGCCGTGACCTTCGTGCCGATCCTTCTGGCCTTTTACCTGACCCGGGGCGGTTCCGACACCGCCGGCGGGGGCAAATGACAACGGGGAGAGTGAACATGACCGCGATGGACCTGAACCTGCTGATCGGCAACGGGTTCGAACCCGGGCAGGAAACGGCCGAACAGGTGCTTAACCCGCGCACCGGCGGCCTGATCGTCGAGGTGCCCGAGGCCAGCGCGGGCCAGGTGGACCGGGCCGTGGCGGCGGCGCGCGGCGCCTTCGACCGCTGGTCGCGCACCACGCCGGCCGAACGCTCGGCCGCATTGCTGCGCATCGCCGACCGGATCGAGCGCGACGCCGACGAATTCGCCCGGCTGGAGGCGCTGAACTGCGGCAAGCCGATCAACGCCGCGCGCAACGACGAAATCCCGGCGGTGGTGGATTGCTGGCGGTTCTTTGCCGGTGCGGTGCGCACGCAGCACGGGCAGGTGGCCGGCGAATACCTTGCCGGGCACACCAGCATGATCCGGCGCGATGCCATCGGGGTGGTGGCCAGCATCGCGCCGTGGAACTACCCGCTGATGATGATGGCGTGGAAACTGGCCCCCGCCATTGCCGGCGGCAACACCGTGGTGTTCAAGCCCAGCGAACAGACCCCCTTTACCGCGCTGAAGCTCGCGCGGATTCTGGCCGAGGAGCTGCCCGAAGGCGTGGTGAACATCATCACCGGGCGCGGGCACACGGTGGGCAATGCGCTGATCCATCACCCCGGGATCGACATGATCTCGCTGACCGGCGACGTGGCCACCGGCAAGAAGATGCTGGATGCCGCCGCGCGCACGGTCAAGCGCACGCATCTGGAACTGGGCGGCAAGGCGCCGGTGGTGGTGTTCGACGACGCCGACATCGACGCCGTGGTCGAGGGGCTGCGCGCCTTCGGCTATTACAACGCCGGGCAGGATTGCACCGCCGCCTGCCGGGTCTATGCCGGGAAAAAGGTCTACGACCGGCTGGTGGCCGACCTGTCCAGCGCCGTCGCCTCGATCCAGCTGGGGCTGGAGGACGACAGCGCCAACGAGATCGGGCCGCTGATCTCGTTGCGCCAGCGCGACCGGGTGGCAAGCTTTGTCAATCGCGCGCGCGAGTTGCCGCATATCGAGGTGACCACCGGGGGCGAGCCGATGGGGCAGGGGTTCTACTACCGCCCGACCGTGATCGCCGGCGCCCGTCAGGAAGACGAGATCGTGCGCCGCGAGGTGTTCGGCCCGGTGGTTTCGGTCACGCCGTTCTCCGACGTGGATCAGGCCGTGGCCTGGGCCAACGACAGCGATTATGGCTTGGCCTCCAGCGTCTGGACCCGCGACGTGGGCCGCGCGATGGAAACCTCGGCGCGGTTGCGCTATGGCTGCACCTGGGTGAACACGCATTTCATGCTGGTCAACGAGATGCCGCACGGCGGGCTCAAGCAATCGGGCTACGGCAAGGATCTGTCGGCCTATGCGCTGGAGGACTATACCGTCGTGCGTCACGTGATGATCAAGCACTGATCCGTCGGTGCAGGCGCCCGGACGCGGCGGCGGGGGTTGAACTTCGGCCCCCGTGCGCGTATCTGGGCGCATCCCGGCATGCGAGGCGACGGCGATGGCCAAGACCAACCCTTTCCAGTTTCTGCAGCAGACCCGCGCCGAGATCGGCAAGATCGTCTGGCCGAACCGCCGCGAAGTGCTGTTGACCACGGTCATGGTCTTCGTCATGGCGGCGCTGACGGCGGTGTTCTTCTTTGCGGTCGATACCGTCATCAATCTCGGGCTGCGCAGCCTGCTTTCGGCCTTTGGCTGAACCGGGCCCTTGAAACCCGGGCCGCAGGCCGCTACAGCGAGCAGCGACAACCGGGCATCGGCGTGCAGCGATTCGCATGCGCGTCGGTTTTTTTGTTCGGTGGCAGGGCAATCGGGTGCCTTGCAGATCGGAATGACCGGGGCAACCCGGATGGCGAAGGTGGCAGGCATGGCAAAGCGCTGGTATTCGGTGAGCGTTCTCTCGAACTTCGAGAAGAAGGTGGCCGAACAGATCCGTACGGCCGTTGCCGACGCCGGCTTGCAGGATGAGATCGACGAGGTTCTGGTGCCGACCGAGGAGGTGCTTGAAATCCGCCGTGGCAAGAAGGTCACCTCGGAACGTCGTTTCATGCCGGGGTATGTGCTGGTCCACATGGAAATGTCGGATCGCGGCTATCATCTGATCACCTCGATCAATCGCGTCACCGGGTTTCTGGGCCCGCAGGGCAAGCCGATGCCGATGCGCGATGACGAGGTGAACGGCATCCTGAACCGCGCGCAGGCCGGGGTCGAGGTGGCGCCGCGCAACCTGATCCGCTTCGAGATCGGCGAGAGGGTCAAGGTGAACGATGGCCCGTTCGAAGGCTTCGACGGCATGGTCGAGGAAGTGGACGAGGCGTCGAACCGCCTGAAGGTCACCGTTTCGATCTTCGGTCGCGCCACGCCGGTGGAGCTGGAATTCACCCAGGTGGCCAAGACCGCCTGAGGTGTCGCATGCGGGAGGGTGGCGCCGAGCCGGTGATCGCCCGAACCGCTAAACTTGCCTGCCTTGCGGGCACAGTGATGAAGGAGAGGCCAGATGGCCAAGAAAGTGATCGGCAGCCTCAAGCTGCAAGTGAAGGCCCAGCAGGCCAACCCGTCGCCGCCGGTCGGTCCGGCGCTGGGTCAGCGCGGTTTGAACATCATGGCATTCGTCAAGGAGTTCAACGCCCGCACCGCCGACATCGAGCCGGGTGCGCCCACCCCGGTCATCATCACCTACTATCAGGACAAGTCCTTCACGCTGGAGCTGAAGACGCCGCCGGCGTCCTACCTGCTGAAAAAGGCGGCCGGCCTGAAGCCGCAAGGCAAGCGCCAGCGCATGCAGGGGTCGCCCAAGCCGGGCCGCCACGTGCAGGGCACCGTGACCGTGGCGCAGGTGCGCGCCATCGCGGAACAGAAGATGAAGGATCTGTCGGCCAACGACATCGAGGCTGCGATGCAGATCATCCTCGGTTCGGCCAAGTCCTGCGGCATCGAAGTGAAGGGCTGAGACCATGGCAAAAGTTGCAAAGCGCACCAAGGCCGCCCGCGCGCTGTTCGAAGGCAAGTCGAACCTGACCGTCGAAGCCGCCGTCGACCTGATCAAGCAGGCCGCCAGCGCCAAGTTCGACGAAACCGTCGAAATCGCGATGAACCTGGGCGTCGATCCGCGCCACGCCGACCAGATGGTCCGCGGTGTGGTCAACCTGCCCAACGGCACCGGCAAGGTCGTGCGCGTGGCCGTGTTCGCCCGTGGCGCCAAGGCTGACGAGGCCAAGGCCGCCGGTGCCGACATCGTCGGTGCCGAAGACCTGATGGAAACGATCCAGAAGGGCGTGATCGAGTTCGACCGCTGCATCGCAACGCCGGACATGATGCCGCTGGTCGGCCGTCTGGGCAAGATCCTCGGCCCGCGCAACCTGATGCCGAACCCCAAGGTCGGCACGGTGACGATGGACGTGGCC
>NZ_JBKBQM010000072.1:0-11557 GCF_046292685.1 Gemmobacter sp. | reverse complement strand
GGCGCGCGCCTCTCAACTGCCGTAGAGCACCAGCAGCAAGGTCAGCCCCATCAGCAGGCTGAGCCGCGATGCGGGCAGGCTGGCCCGGCGCGGCACGAGCACGCGGGTGTCGATCATGGTGGCTTTCCTGTTCACTGGATACGGCCCTCGGGTCACTCTCTGGTCTTTTACCACATTTCCGCCGCAACCCACGGCGATTCGCGCCTGTGCGCCCGCAACACACCGTTTCCGTTCCGGAAGCCGGCCGCGCCGGGCCTGCCGCGGCCTTTCCCTTGGCCGGCAATTGCGCTAAGCGCAGACCCGACCGGCAAAGGCCCGCAGCTCAGAGGCGTCAGCATGAAGTTCACCCTGTCCTGGCTCAAGGATCATCTGGAAACCGAGGCGCCGCTGGAGGCCATTCTGGAGGCGCTGACCGATCTGGGCCTGGAGGTCGAAGGCGTGCAGAACCCGGCCGCCACCCTGGGTGCCTTTCGCATCTGCCGCGTGCTGGAGGCGGTGCAGCACCCCAATGCCGACCGGCTGCGGGTGTGCCGCGTGGCGACCTGGCCCGAGGGCCCCGAAGGCGCCATGCAGGAGGTGCAGGTGGTCTGCGGCGCGCCCAATGCGCGCACCGGGCTGGTGGGCGTGTTCGCGCCCCCCGGCACGCATGTGCCGGGCACCGGGGTGGACCTGAAGCCGGGCGTCATCCGCGGGGTCGAATCGAACGGGATGCTGTGTTCGGAACGCGAGCTGATGCTGTCGGACGACCACGACGGCATCATCGACCTGCCGGCCGATGCGCCGGTGGGCGTGCGGTTCATCGACTGGAAGGGTCTGAACGACCCGATGATCCACATCAAGATCACGCCGAACCGCCCCGATGCGCTGGGGGTGCGCGGGATCGCGCGCGATCTGGCGGCGCGCGGGCTGGGGCGGCTGAAGCCGCTGGTGGTGGAGCCCGTGCCGGGGCGGTTCCCCTCGGCCATCGGGGTGGCCATCGACCCGGCGCTGAAGGCCAAGGGCTGCCCGCTGTTCGCCGGCCGCGTGATCCGGGGGGTGCGCAACGGGCCGTCGCCCGACTGGTTGCAGGCGCGGCTGAAGGCCATCGGCCTGCGGCCGATTTCGGCGCTGGTGGACATCACCAACTTCTTCACCTTCGACCTGAACCGCCCGCTGCACGTGTTCGATGCGGCCAAGGTCAAGGGGGCCTTGCGCATCCACCCTGCGCAGGGCGGCGAAGAACTTTTGGCGCTGGACGGCAAGACCTATGGCTTGCGCGCCGGCATGATGGCGATTTCCGACGATGCGGGCGTGGAATCGCTGGCCGGCATCATGGGGGGCGAACATTCGGGCGTGACCGAGGCCACCACCGAGGTGTTCCTGGAATCGGCCTGGTGGGATCCGATCACGGTGGCGGCCACGGGCCGGGCGCTGAAGATCAACTCGGACGCGCGCTACCGCTTCGAGCGCGGGGTGGACCCGGCCTTTACCCTGCCGGGGCTGGAACTGGCGACGCGCATGATTCTGGACCTGTGCGGCGGCGAGGCGTCGGAGGTGGCGATGGACGGCGCGGTGCCCGACACCGCGCGCGCCTACCGGTTCGATCCGGCGCGCGTGGTGCGGCTGGTGGGCATGGACATTCCCGAGGCCGAACAGCGCGCCACGCTGGAGGCGCTGGGCTTCGTGCTGCAGGGCGACATGGCCAGCCCGCCCAGCTGGCGCCCCGACGTGCAGGGCGAGGCCGACCTGATCGAGGAGGTGGCGCGCATCGCCAGCCTGACGAAGCTGGAGGGCAAGCCCCTGGCCCGCCCGGGCGCCGGGGTGCCCGCGCCGATCCTGACGCCGGCGCAGGCGCGCGAGCGGATGGCACGGCGCACGCTGGCCGCCCTGGGCTACAACGAATGCGTCACCTACAGCTTCATCGACGCCGGGGCGGCGGCGCTGTTCGGCGGCGGCTCCGATGCCGTGCGGCTGGAAAACCCGATTTCCTCGGAAATGACGCATCTGCGCCCCGACCTGCTGCCGGGGCTCTTGGCGGCCGCGGCGCGCAACCAGGCGCGCGGCTTCATGGACCTGGCGCTGTTCGAGGTGGGGCCGGTGTTCCACGGCGGCGAGCCGGGCGAACAGGCGGTGCAGGCCGCCGCGCTGCTGGTGGGCGCCGCCGCCCCGCGCGACCCGCACGGCAGCCGCCGCAGCGTCGAGGTGTTCGACGCCAAGGCCGATGCCGAGGCGGTGCTGGCCGCGCTGGGGGCCCCGGCCCGGGTGCAGATCGGGCGCAAGGTGGCGCCGTGGTGGCACCCCGGCCGCTCGGGCACGATCGGCCTGGGCACCAACGTGCTGGCGGTGTTCGGCGAGGTGCATCCGCGCGTGCTGCGCGACATGGGCGTCAAGGGCCCGGCGGTGGCGCTGACGGTCTGGCCGGCGGCCATTCCGCTGCCCAAGGCGCGCGGCGCGGCGCGGGCGGCGCTGGTGCTGCCCGACCTGCAGGCGGTGGAACGCGACTTTGCCTTTGTGGTCGATGCGCGCTGCGAGGCGGCGCAGATCGTGGCCGCCGCGCAAGGGGCCGACAAGGCGCTGATCGACTCGGTGCGCGTGTTCGACCAGTTCGCCGGCGACAAGGCCGAGGCGCAGATGGGTGCAGGCCGCAAGTCGGTGGCGATCACCGTGCGGCTGCAACCTGTCGGCCAGACCCTGACCGACAAGGAGATCGACGCGGTTTGCGCCCGCATCGTCGAAAAGGTGACCAAGGCCACCGGCGGATCGCTGCGGGCCTGAGCCCCCGGCCCCTTGCAGCGCGCCGCCGCGCGGCCCATCTTGGTGCAGGGCGGGCCAGCCGCCCGCCGAGGCCGGAGGGGTTGCCATGCTGCCTGCCTTGCATCGGGTTGTGACCGGGCTTGCCGTTGTCTGCGCCGCCGCGGGCAGCGCGGGCGCCGGCAGCCCCGAAAGCCTGCCCGACGGCGATGCCATCGTGGTGACCGGGCGCTACGAACTGGGCGCCCCGTGCAACCGCGTCGTGCGCGACGATGGCAGCGTCGTGCTGATTCCGACCCGGCTGCACGGGCTGGAGGCGGGCACCCGCGTCACCGTGCGCGGCGAACGGATGTCGGACCGGCTGGGCTGCGAGGGCCCGGCCCTCGTGATCCGCGGCTGGCAGGCGGCCAGCGAATAACGCCGCCCCGCCGGCGGGAATCGGCCCCGCGGCCCCGCGCGGCGTTGACCTCGGGCCGGGCCCCGGTATGGTTGCGCGACCGTCTTGCCGATTCCCGGCAAGACGGCCTGCTGCCCCGGGATTCGCACATGCCGAAACGACTGCTTCCCGCACTGCTGGTGCTGGCCCTGGCCGGTTGCAACCTGCCGCGCGGCGCCGCGATGCAAGGCGAAATCCTGCGCGGCGCGCAATCCGAACAGCGCGATTTCCAGGTGGTCGCCGTGACGCGCGACACGGTAGAGGCGCTGTCGGCCTGGCCCCTGCCGCCGCAGGCGCATCTGTCGCATGCCGCCTGGCCGCAAGGCGGCCTGCGCAGCCCCGACAGCGCCGCCATCGCCGCGGGCGACAAGGTGGCCATCACCATCTGGGACAACGAGGAAAACTCGCTGCTGACCACCGCGACGCAGAAATCGGCGCAGCTGACCGAAGCCCCCGTCGCCGGCGACGGCACCATCTTCGTGCCCTATGTCGGCAAGGTGGCGGTGCGCGGGCTCAGCCCCGATCAGGCGCGCGAAAAGGTGCAGGAGGCGCTGGCAGGCGCGCTGCCTTCGGCGCAGGTGCAGGTCGCGGTCACGCCGGGGCGGCAGAACACGGTCGATCTGGTGGGCGGCGTCGCCAAGGCCGGCAGCTACCCCATTCCCGACCGCAGCTTTTCGGTGCTGTCGCTGCTCAGCCAGGGCGGCGGCGTGACGCCCAGCCTGCAGAACCCCATCGTCAAGCTGGTGCGCGGCGGGCGCGCCTATGGCATCTCGGTGGAACGGCTGTTCGCGCAACCCGCGCTCGACGTGTCGCTGCGCGGCGGCGACAAGGTGATCGTCGAGGACGACCCGCGCCAGTTCCTCGCCCTCGGCGCCACCGGCAAGCAAAGCACCATCCCCTTTTCGCAAGACAGCATCTCGGCGCTGGAGGCGGTGTCGCTGATTGGCGGGGTGAACGCCACCCGCGCCAATCCCAAGGGCGTGCTGATCCTGCGCGAATATGCGAAACAGCAGGTGCGCAGCGACGGGCGCGGGCCGGACCGGGCGCGCGTGGTCTTTACCGTCGATCTGACCAGCGCCGACGGGCTGTTTTCGGCGCGCAACTTCCAGATCGCCAGCGGCGATCTGGTGCTGGCCACCGAATCGCCCGTGACCAGCACGCGCACCGTCTTCGGCCTGATCGGGCAGATCTTCGGTCTGGCCAATCAGGTGGACGGCAGCTAGGCCCGCGGCCGGCATGGCGGCAGGCATCGACGATCCGCTGAGCCCGGCCGCGCGGCTGATGTACGCGGCGCTGCAACTGCTGGCGCATCTGGCGCTGCCGCTGCTGCTGCTGGCGCTGGTCTGGCGAGCGCGCAAGGAACCCGCGCACCTCGCGCACTTGTCGCACCGCTTCGGCCTGGGGCCCGCGGGCCCGGGCGGGGCGATCTGGGTCTATGCCGCCTCGCTGGGGGAAACGCGGGCCGTCTCGCCGCTGGTGCGCCGCCTGCTGGAGGCCGGGCACCACGTGCTGCTCACCTCGCAATCCCCCGCCGGTCTGGCCGAGGCGCGGCGCCTGTTCGGCACCGAACCGCGGGTCACCGCGCGGCATGTGCCGGCCGATCTCGACTGGGCGGTGCGGCTGTTCCTGGCCCGGGCGCGGCCCCGCGCGCTGCTGGTGGCCGAGATCGAGCTGTGGCCCGCCATGCTGCGCGGCTGCCGGCGGGCCGGCGTGCCGGTGGCGATGGTGAACGGCAACCTGCTGGACCAGTCGATGCAGGGGCGCGGCCGGCTGCGGCGCTGGCTTCTGGGGCATTACCGGCTGTTCGACCGCATCTGCACCCGGACCGAGGCCTACCGCAGCCGCTATCAGTCGCTGGGGGTGGAACCCTCGCGCATCGCCGTGGTGGGCGAGCTGAAATACGACCAGTGGATCGACCCCGCGCAGGTCGCCGCCGGTCAGCGGCTGCGCGCCGCCTGGCCCGCCGATGCGCCGGTGCTGATGATCGCCTCGTCGGTCAAGGACGAGGAGCCGGCGCTTCTCGCCCTGGTGCAGGCCTTGCGCGCCCGCCCGGGGCTGGAAGGCCTGCGCCTGGTCTGGGCCCCGCGCAGCCCGCAGCGCTTCGATGCCGTGGCCCGCGCGCTGACCGAGGCGGGGTTCGCAATCGCCCGGCGCAGCGCCCTCGGCCCGCTTGGCGCTGCCGAGCTGCCAGCCGGAACGCAGGTGCTGCTGGGCGATTCGACCGGCGAGATGAACGTCTGGTATCCGATGGCCGATCTTGTCTTCGTCGGCGCCTCGCTGACGGACGACGGCGGGCACAACATCATGGAGCCGATGGCCCTCGGCCGCCCGGTGGTGATGGGGCCGTCGATCTACGGCATCGCCTTTGCCGCCGAACCGGCCGCCGCGATGGGCGGCTTTGCCAGCCTGCCCGACGCGGCCGCGCTCGAAGCCCGCATCGCCGCCCTTTTCGCCGACCGCGCGGCCCTGGCCCGCATGGCCGCAGGCGCCCGCGCCTTTGCCGCCACCCAGACCGGCGCCGCCACCCGGACCCTGGACGCATTGCGCCCGCTGCTCGGCCCCTGACCCGGGCGGCGATGGCGGCCCCTTCGCGGCCACGGCAGCGCTGCGGCACCAGCCGTCGGATGCCTCCGGCGGGGATATTTGGATCAAGGTGAAAGGGGCGCGGCTTGCTTTCACCTTGACCCAAATATCCCGGGGAGTCTTCGCGCAGCGAAGACGGGGCAGAGCCCCCGCGACGCCGGGGCCGGGGGCCGCGCCCCGGACGGGTGGAAAACCCCGGCAAAAGCCTGTAACCCTGTGCGCGATCCGCCAGTCGGCGGCCCCTTGTCCGGACGGTTCCATGCTTTCCAATTCCACCATTCTCGTCACCGGCGGCACAGGATCGTTCGGGCACGCCTTCGTGCCGATGACGCTGGCGCGCTACAACCCCCGCAAGCTCATCATCCTGTCGCGCGACGAGATGAAGCAGTGGGAAATGGCCAGGCTTTACGGCGACGATCCGCGGGTGCGGTTCTTCATCGGCGACGTGCGCGACCGCGAGCGGCTCTATCGTGCCTTGCGCGGGGTGGATTACGTGGTGCACGCCGCCGCCACCAAGATCGTGCCGACGGCGGAATACAACCCCTTCGAATGCATCAAGACCAATGTCATGGGCGCTATGAACCTGATCGACGCCTGCATCGACAGCGGCGTCAAGCGGGTGGTGGCGCTGTCCACCGACAAGGCCTCCAGCCCGATCAACCTTTATGGCGCGTCGAAACTGGCGTCGGACAAGCTGTTCGTCGCCTCCAATTCCTATGGCGGCGAACATGGCACGCGGTTTTCCGTGGTGCGCTACGGCAATGTCATGGGGTCGCGCGGGTCGGTCATTCCGTTCTTCCTGTCGATTGCCGACAAGGGGGTGCTGCCGATCACCGATGCGCGGATGACGCGGTTCATGATCAGCCTGGAGCAGGGGGTGGAACTGGTCTGGCACGCCTTCGAGGACATGGAAGGCGGCGAGATCTACGTGAAAAAGATCCCCTCGATGAACATCATCGACATCGCGCGCGTGGTGGCGCCCGAGGCCCGGCACGAAATCGTGGGCATCCGCCCCGGCGAAAAGCTGCACGAACAGATGATCGGGGCCGAGGACGCGCCCTACACCTACGAATACCCCGAGCATTTCAAGATCCTGCCGGCGATTCACAACTGGTCGGCCAGCCCGGCGCGGATCAAGGACGGGGTCAAGGTGCCCGAGGGCTTCACCTATGCCAGCGATACCAACCCCGCCTGGATGGCGCCCGAGGCGCTGGCCGCCTGGATCGCGGCGAACCGCGCCAGGATCGGGGCGATCTGACATGATCCCCTATGGCCGGCAGGACATTTCGGACGACGACATCGCCGCGGTCGTGGCCGTGCTGCGGTCGGATTACCTGACGCAAGGCCCGATGGTGCCGCGGTTCGAGGCGGCGGTGGCCGCGCAGGTGGGCGCGGCCCATGCGGTGGCGGTGAACTCGGCCACCTCCGCCTTGCACATCGCCTGCCTGGCGCTGGGGCTGGGGCCGGGCGATATGCTGTGGACGGTGCCCACCACCTTCGTCGCCAGCGCCAACTGCGCGCTTTACTGCGGCGCTGCGGTCGATTTCGTCGATATCGACCCGGTGCGCTGGACGATGTGCCCGAAGGCGCTGGCCGCAAAGCTGGAAGCCGCCGCGGCCGCCGGGCGGCTGCCCAAGGTCATCGTGCCGGTGCATCTGTGCGGGCAGTCGGCCGACATGGCCGAAATCGGCCGTCTGGCCCGCGCCTATGGCGCGAAGGTGATCGAGGATGCCAGCCATTCCATCGGCGCCACGCACGAAGGCCGCCCGGTGGGCGACTGCCGGCACAGCGACATCTGCGTGTTCAGCTTTCACCCGGTCAAGATCATCACCACCGCCGAAGGCGGACTGGCCACCACGCAGGATGCGAAGCTGGCCCGCGCGATGGAGCTGGCGCGCAGCCACGGCATCACCCGCGACCCGGCCGAGATGACCCATGCCCCCGACGGCCCGTGGTATTACCAGCAGGTCGCCCTGGGCTACAACTATCGCATGACCGAGATGCAGGCCGCCCTGGGCCTGAGCCAGATGGGCCGGCTGCAAGCCTTTGTCGCCCGCCGCCGCCAGCTTGCCGCGCGCTATGACCGGATGCTGGGCAACCTGCCGCTGGTGCGCCCGGCGCCGCCGGCGGATGTGGAATCGGCCTGGCACCTTTACGTGGTGCGGGTCGAGGCCGCCCGCCACAAGGCGGTGTTCGAGGCTTTGCGCGCCGACGGCATCGGGGTGAACCTGCATTACATCCCCGTGCACACCCAGCCCTTCTATCGCGCCATGGGTTTCGCCCCCGGCCAGTTCCCCCAGGCCGAACGCTATTACGCCGAGGCGATCTCGATTCCGCTTTATGCCGGGCTGAGCGATGCCGACCAGGACCGGGTCATCGCCGCGCTGGAGCGGGCGCTGGCATGACGCTGTGCGTGATCCCGGCCCGGGGCGGATCGAAGCGGATCCCGCGCAAGAACATCGCCACCTTCGCCGGGCGCCCGATGATCGGCTGGTCGATCGCGGCGGCGCGCGCGGCGGGCGTGTTCGACCGGATCGTGGTTTCGACCGACGATGCCGAGATCGCCGCGGTCGCTCGCGCCGAGGGCGCCGAGGTGCCATTCCTGCGCCCTGCCGCGCTGGCGGGCGACCACACGCCGACCGTGCCGGTGGTCGCCCATGCGGTGCAGGCGCTGGGGCTGGCGGACGACGACGCCGTCTGCTGCCTTTATGCCACCGCGCCGATGGTGCAGCCCGGCGACCTGGCGGCGGGGCTGGCGCAGCTGGCCCCGGATGCGACCTATGTCGTGTCGGTCACCACTTTTCCCTTTCCGATCCAGCGCGCCTTGCGGCACCATCCCGACGGAAGGATCGAGATGATGGACCCCGCGCAGATGACCACCCGCAGCCAGGACCTGGAAGAAGCCTGGCACGACGCCGGCCAGTTCTACTGGGCGCGGGCGGCGACCTGGGCTGCCGGGGTGCCGGTCTTCGGCCCCGGCGCCCGCGGCCTGGCCCTGCCTCGCCACCGCGTGCAGGATATCGACACGCCCGAAGACTGGGTCCGCGCCGAGGCGCTGTTCAAGGTGTTGCAGGCATGAAGATCGTGCTGCGGGCCGATGCCTCGGCCGATATCGGCACCGGCCACATCATGCGCTGCCTGACGCTGGCGCGCGCGCTGGCCGCGCATGGGCACGACTGCCGTTTCCTTTGCCGCGACCTGCCCGGCAACCTGAACGCCCGCATCGCCGAGGAGTTCCCCGTGACCGTGCTGCCGGCCCCGGCGCCGGGCGCGCCGCTGGCCGACGGCCCGGCGCATGCGGCCTGGGCCGGCGTGCCCTGGGCCGTGGACGCGGCCGAAACGCGCAACCACGCCGGCGACGCGCAGGTGCTGGTGGTGGACCATTACGCCTTCGATGCCCGCTGGCAGATCGCGGCGCGCCCCTTCGGCTGCCGGCTGGTGGCCATCGACGATCTGGCCGACCGCGCCCATGCCTGCGACCTGCTGGTGGATCCGAATTACGGCCGTTTCCCGCGCGATTACGATGCGCTGATGCCCGAAGGCGCCGAGCGGTTGATGGGCACGACCTATGCGCTGCTGCGCCCCGAATTCGCCGCGGCGCGGGCGGCGGCGCTGGCCCGGCCGCAAGGGCCCTTGCGCCACGTCCTGATCGCCATGGGCGGGGTGGACCGCGACAATGCCACCGCCCGGGTGCTGCAGGCGCTGGCGGCCTCTGCCCGCCCGCCGGGGCTGGAGGCCACCGTGGTCATGGGCGCCGCGGCCCCGCACCTTGCGGCGGTTTCGGCCCTGGCGGCGACGCTGCCCTTTCCCTGCCGGGTGCTTTCGGGCCTGTCGGACATGACCGGGCCGATGCTGGCAGCCGACCTCGCCATCGGCGCGGCGGGCGGCACCGCCTGGGAACGCTGCACCCTGGCGCTGCCCACGCTGATGCTGGTGCTGGCCGACAACCAGATCGACGGCACCGCGGCGCTGGACCGTGCCGGGGCGGGCATCGCCCTGGGCCGTGCCGAAGACCCCGGGATGCCGGCGCGCCTGGCCGCGGCGCTGGCCCGCCTGGCCGACCCGGCGGAACGCGCGGGCATGGCCGCCACCGCCGCCGCCATCTGCGACGGGCGCGGCACCGAACGGGTGGTCGAGGCCATCGAACACCCGCTGCGCCTGCGCCCGGCCAGCATGGCCGACGCCGAGGCGGTCTGGCGCTGGCGCGAAACGCTGCCGCCCGAACATTTCCGCGCCGGGCCCAACCCGCCCTTGCCCGACCATCTGGCCTGGTTCGCCCGCGCCCTGGCCGACCCCACGCGCCATATGCTGATCGCCGAAAGCGAGCGGCGGGTGGCGCATCTGCGGCTGGACGTGCAGGGCAGCCGCGCCACGGTCTCGATCCTCTTGCGCCCCGGCATGCGCGGGCGCGGCTACGGCCAGCGGGCGCTGGCCTTTCTTGGCCCCTTCGCGCGGCGCCACGGCATCACCCGCCTGGTGGCCGAGGTCGCCACCGCCAACGAAGCCTCGCTGCGGCTGTTCCGGCGGGCCGGCTATACCCCGGCGCGCGGCGGCGACGGCTTCCTGCGGTTCGAGCGGTTGCTGTGACCCTTGCATCCGCGCCCCGGCCCGGCCACATCCGGCGCAAAGGAGCCTGCCCATGACCCAGCCCGAAATCGCCATCGCCGGCCGCGCCATCGGCCCCGCGCATCCGCCCTACGTCATCGCGGAACTGTCGGCCAACCACAACGGCAGCCTCGATGCCGCCTTCGCCATCATCGACGCCGCCGCCGCCGCCGGGGCAGACGCGGTCAAGATCCAGACCTACACCGCCGACACGATCACCCTGCGTTCCGCGCGCCCGGACTTCTGGATCTCCTCCGGCAAATGGGCCGGGCAAAGCCTGCACGATCTCTACCAGTCCGCCCACACCCCCTGGGACTGGCACCCGGCGCTGTTCCAGCGGGCCAGGGCGCGCGGGCTGACGATGTTTTCCTCGCCCTTCGACAGCACCGCCGTCGATCTGCTGGAGGATCTGGGCGCCCCCGCCTACAAGATCGCCAGCTTCGAGGCGGTGGACCTCGCGCTGATCCGCTATGCCGCCGCCACCGGCAAGCCGCTGATCGTCTCCACCGGCATGGCCGATGCCGAGGAAATCGCCGAGGCGATCCAGGCCGCGCGCGACGGCGGTTGCCGGCACCTGGCGATCCTGCACTGCGTTTCGGGCTACCCTGCCCCGCCCGAGGATTACAACCTGCGCACCCTGCCCGACATGGCGGCGCGCTTCGGCCTGGTCACCGGCCTGTCGGACCACACGCTCGACAACACCACCGCCATCGCGGCGGTGGCCCTGGGCGCCGCCATCGTGGAAAAACACGTGACGCTGGACCGCAACGGCGGCGGCCCGGACGACAGCTTTTCGCTGGAACCGCCGGAACTGGCGCAACTGTGCAGCGCCACGCGCACGGCCTGGGCGGCGCTCGGCCGGGTGGATTACGGGCGCAAGTCGTCGGAACGCGGCAACGCGGTGTTCCGGCGCTCGCTCTATTTCGTGCGCGACCTCAAGGCCGGCCAGATCATCACCCCGGCCGATGTCCGCTCGGTGCGGCCCGGCTTCGGCGCAGCGCCCAAGCACCTCGACAGCATCCTGGGCCGCCGGGTGCGGGCCGACGTGCAGGCCGAAACCCCGGTCCGGCTGGAGGATATCGAAGGCTTCCCGCCCGGCCCCCCTCCCGTTTCACCTTGATGCAAATATCCCGGGGTCCGGGGCAGCGCCCCGGGGCCGGCCGCATGCGAAAGGGGGCCGCAGCCCGCGCCGCGCCCCCCCCC
>NZ_JBKBQM010000071.1:0-11687 GCF_046292685.1 Gemmobacter sp. | reverse complement strand
AACGCGACAACCGTATCCTTCGTCATGTGGCATATCCTTTTCTCTGCGAGAACTGCGGCGCGTCAACAACGCCTTGATATGCCACCCAATCCCCCCGTCACCAACTTTCAGCTATAGCTCGCCAGCATCTCGTGCCGCATGCAAGCACCAGGCCCGCAAAGTGTCATGAGAACAGCCAAGCTTCCAGGCAACCGCGCGATAGGCGGCGTTGTCGCTGGTGTAGTCGGACCGGTGTTCGCGATACAGACGAACGCCGCGTTCGCGGAACTCGGCCGTGTATGTCGGGGTGTGCTTCTTCTTCGCTTCCATAAGGGTCATCCTTTGACAGTTTTACCCTCTCGGATACCCGGGGCGGTTCAAACCGTCCTCCCAGGGGGTCATGCTGTCGACGGCAAAGGATGTGACCACACGCAGCGGCGGGGCTGTTTCGGCAGCTACCGGCAGCGGCAGCGTCGGCAGGACCGCCATGGCCAGGGCGGCACGGCGGGACAGTCTGGGGGTCATTCGGGTCTCCTGTGGTCAGGTGGGGAAAGGTGGGCGCGGCGGCTGCCGGGGCGTTCGGCCAGCCGCAGGTCGGGCGCGTCGCGGCCGGCGCCGATCACCTCGGTCACGATGCGGTCGAGCGCGCATTCGTCGGGCACCACATACCAGGCGCCCTGCGGGTAAAGTACGATCAGCGGGGCCGGGTTGCAGGGGTAGACGCAGCCCGGCGCGGTTGTCAGGCAGCGGTCCGACAGGCCCGTCGCCGACAGCCGGGCCAGAAGCGCGCCCGCCCCGCGGAAGGCGCAGCGCGGGCCGGTGCAGACCAGGATATGCGTGTCGAAATCGGGCAGGAACTGCCAGCCGTGCTTGCGCCCCGGGTCGGGCGCAGGGTCGCCGCATCGGTCGCCCGCGCCACCAGCGCCAGGGGCACCAGCGCGGCGGCCGCGTCTTCGGGGGCGGGCAGTTCGGCAAGCGTGATCCGCAGCCCGCCGCCCGCGGTCGCCGCGGCATGCGCGACCGCGCCGGGCAACCAGGCGGCGATGTTGGCGGCCATGGGGAAACCCACCGGCATGACCCGCACATGCGTCGTCTCGGCATCCCGCGCCTGGCAAAGAGCCTGCGCAAGGTCCGTCCCGCCGCCTTCCAGCCGCACGACCGTGACGGGCTGCGCGCAATGCGCCCGCGCCGCGCGGTGCAGCGCGGCCAGCAGCCGCCCCTCGTCGCGGGCCGAGAGGCTGGGCTGCGAGAGGCAGAGGATCAGGTGGTCGGGATCGTCCATCAGTGGCACCTCGGCGCAGGGGTTGCCGCCACCTCCACCCGCCCGGCATGGAACCGCGCCGCGATGCGGCACAGCCCCGCGGGCGCAAGGCGGCAGGGCATATCGACCTGCACGCAGACAGGCGCGGCGTCGGGGCCGCAGACGGCCGAGAGCCCCGCACCGACATCGCGCGCAAGCGCGCACAGCCGGGCGTTGGCGGCGCATTCTGGCGGCGCGCGGTTGCAGGGTAGAGGGGCGCAGCGCAGCGGGGCAGCCGCTGCGCGGGGGGGCAGGTCGTGGTCGGCAAGGGGCGTCCTCCACGATCTGCAGAGGCGCGGTCAGGGCAGGACGGCAGAACTTCGCAGGCGCAAGGCTGGGTTGGTCATGGTCATGTCTCCGCCGGGACACCCCGCCCGGGTTGGGTTGGTCGGCAAGACGGCAGGTCTCCTGCCTCGCGGGTTGTGGCTTGCCTGCGCCTTCCCGCCCCGTCCGGGGCAGTGGCACGGGCACTCGCCGCTCACATTTGCGGGGGCGGTCGCGGATTCGGTGGCTGATGCCTACGCCTCGCCGCGTTCCCTTTTCATCACTCGCCTTTCCAGGCTCGGGAACCGTCGGGACGATGTGTCACACCTCTCGTTCGTCAGGTCAATCCGGGATCGGTCCCTGCCGGGCGACAGCCGGCCCGCGCGTCAAGGTCCGCCGCCACGATCTCGACCGCCGGACGGTGCACCACCAGTACGCGCCGGATCAGGTCAAAGCCGATGACAGGACTCCGGGTTGCCGGGCCGGAACAGGCCGGATCGCCGCAAGGCAGCTCGAACACGGAAATCAGCGCATCGGCCGCAAGCCCGGCGCGCACCAGCCGCTTGATGCGCTGCACGTGCCCGAGCGTTGCCGTGGAATTGCGCCATCTGGCCCCTGCCGCGCCGGACGTCCGGGTCGCCGGCCTCACAGCGTGATGATCTGATCGGGTGGGTTGGCGGCCAGTGCCGCGTAAAGCTGCGGGAAACAACCCGCGACGACGCCCGGCACGGTGCCCTCGGCTGTGACCTCACCGGTGCCGCAGAGATGCAACTCGCCCGTCGCCATCCCCCGGCGCAGCGCGCAGTCGTCGCAGATCATCAGCGGAAAGCCCTGGTCGGCGGCGATCCGCGCCAGCCGCTCGCCCACGTCGTCGCCTTGCCGCAGGCAATAGATGTTGTCGTCGAAGAACATCATACCCACGACCTCGGCACCATGGATGCCCTTTTCCAGCTGCGGCAGGATCATCCGCGCCAGCTTGAAGGCCGAGGCCATGGGCGTGGCAAAGACATAGGCGACTTTCATGGATATCCTCACAGAATGGTCGGGTTGGGGGCATCGCCATAGACGGCGCGGGGATCGAAGGTCTTGGCGGCTTCGGTAAAGCGCAGCGGCCCGCCCGCCGCTGGTCCCGTGGGCACGGCGCGGTAAAAGCACGACCCATAGCCGACATGGCAGGACGCGCCTGCGCCGGCCACCTCGACCCGCAACCACAGCGCATCCTGATCGTCGTCGATCCGCGCCTCGATGACGCGCTGGATCAGGCCCGAGGTCGCCCCCTTGTGCCAGACCGCGCGGTGCGTGCGGCTGAAGTAATGCGCCTCGCCCGTGGTCAGGGTCAGGCGCAGGGCCTCGGCGTTCATCCAGCCCAGCATCAGCACCTCGCCCGTGGCGGCATCGGTGGTCACACAGGGCATCAGGCCATCGGCGCCGAACTTGGGCGCGAGGGTTGCGCCCTCCTCGACCTCGGCGACGCTGCGGCGGGGGTGAAGTTGGATATCGGTCATGGCGGCTCTTGTCGGTATTTATGTTATAATATAACAAATCACAGCTGCACCATGCCTGCAACCGGAAAGCCTGCGATGACCCATCCTGCGCCGCCCGTCCCCGTGACGCTGCTGACCGGCTTTCTTGGCGCAGGCAAGACGACGCTGCTCAATCGGCTGCTGCACGATCCCGCGGCCGGCCGCATCGCCGTGGTGGTCAACGAATTCGGCGAGGCGGGGCTGGATCACGACCTGATCGAGAACGTGGCCGAAGATGTGGTGGTGATGCCCGCAGGCTGCATCTGCTGTTCGATCCGGGGCGATCTGGCGCGCACGCTGAGCAAGCTGATCGTGCGGCGCAAGACCGGCACGCTGGCCTTCGACCGGGTGGTGATCGAGACGACCGGGCTGGCCGACCCTGCGCCGATCCACCACACGCTGCTGGTCGATCCGGTGCTGGCGCCCGATTATGCGCTGGACGGGATCGTGACGGTGGTCGATGCGGTGCACGGGGCCTCGACGCTCGACAGGCACGGCGAAGCGCAGGCGCAGGTCGCCATGGCCGACCGGATCGTGCTGTCCAAGACCGATCTGGCCGATGCGGTCGCGCTGGCCGCACTGACCGCGCGGCTCGATCGGCTGAACCCCGCCGCGCCGCGCCTGACCGCCGCGCGCGGCGCGGTGCCGGCGGGCGCGCTGTTCGGCCTGTCGTCGCTGCGCGCACCGATGGCGGCGGACCACGCGCTGGCCTGGCTGGCCGCGCCGCCGCCCGACCCGCTGGCGGGGCTCTCGGGGCTGGCTCTGCCGAAGCGGGGGCCGGTGATGGACCTGACCTTGCCCTCGCACCACGCCGCCGACGACCGGATTGCCAGCGCCTCGATCATGCTGGACGCGCCGATCCCGGCCGAGATCTTCGACTTCTGGCTCGACACGCTGGTGGCCCTGCGCGGGCCGGATCTGTTGCGCGTCAAGGGCATCGTGCATCTCGAAGGCGTGCCCACGCCCCTCGTCTTCCACGGCGTGCAGCACATCTTCGACCCGCCGGTCCCGCTGACGGGCGCGCCCGAAGGCGACACCACCAGCCGCATCGTCGTCATCGCCCGCGACATCCCCCGGGCCGACCTTGCCGCCAGCCTCGAGGTGCTGCGCCTGCGGCCTGCGCCGGGCGAGATGGAGGGCGACATGACCATGCAAACGCTGGAGATGCCCTTCTGATGCGGCTTTACAATTCGATGGGACGGCGGGTCGAACCCTTCGTCCCCGCCGACCCGGGCCATGTGCGGATGTATGTCTGCGGGCCCACGGTCTATTCCTGGGCCCATATCGGCAATGCCCGGCCGGCGGTGGTGTTCGACGTGCTGGCGCGGCGGCTGCGCGCGCTGTTCCCGCGCCTGACCTATGCGCGCAACATCACCGATGTGGACGACAAGATCATCGCCGCCGCGGCGGCGGAAGGCGTCGGATGCGATGCGGTCGCCGCCCGCTACACCGCCGCCTATCGCGCCGATCTGGCGGCTCTTGGCGTGGCCCCGCCCGATGTCGAACCGCGCGCGACCGACCACATCGCGCCGATGATCGCGATGATCGACGGGCTGATCGGCGCGGGCCGGGCCTATGCGGCCGAAGGGCATGTGCTGTTCCACATCCCGAGCTTCCCGGCCTATGGTCGGCTTTCGGGCGCCGACCCAGACGAGATGCTGGCCGGCGCGCGTGTCGAGGTCGCCCCCTTCAAGCGCGATCCGCGCGACTTCGTGCTGTGGAAGCCCTCGGCCCCCGGTCAGCCCGGCTGGGACAGCCCCTGGGGCCACGGCCGCCCCGGCTGGCACATCGAATGTTCGGCGATGATCCGCGCGCATCTGGGTGCGGCGATCGACATCCACGGCGGCGGGATCGACCTGCGCTTTCCCCACCACGAGAACGAGATCGCGCAAGGCACGGTGGCGCGATTCTGGGTGCACAACGGCCATGTCACCGTGGGCGGGGCCAAGATGTCGAAATCACTGGGCAATGTGCTTCTGGTGCGCGACCTGCTGGCGGCCGCCCCAGGCGAGGCGATCCGCTATGCCCTGCTGACGGCCCAGTACCGCCAGCCGCTCGACTGGACCGCGGCGACCCCGCGCGCGGCGCGGGCGGCACTCGACCGGCTTTATGGCGCGCTGCGCGACCAGCCCGCGCGTGAGCCGCGGGACGTTGACATCGCCCCCGTCCTCGCCGCGCTCGACGACGATCTGAACACGCCGGCCGCACTGGCCGGGCTGCACGCGCTGGCCGGGCAGATCCATGCCTGCGCCGACCCCGCGCGCCGGGCGGAACTGGCCGGGGCGCTGCGGCAGGGCGGGGCGCTGCTGGGCCTGTTGCAGGCCGATCCGCAGGTCTGGGCACAAGGCGACGCGGCGGAGGCAGAGCGCATCGCCGCACGTGTGGCCGACCGCGACCGGGCCCGGGCGCTGCGCGACTGGGCGCGCGCCGATGCGATCCGCGCCGAACTCGCCGCGCTCGGCATCGAGGTCGAGGATACCGGCCCCACCAGCCGCTGGCGGGTGCGGGCATGAGGGCGGCACTGACATGGGCGCTGATCCTGCCGATCCGCGCCTACCGGCTGATCCTGTCGCCCTGGCTTGGCCATTCCTGCCGGTTCCAACCCTCGTGCTCGGCCTCTGCCATCGCGGCGCTGGACACCCACGGGCCCCTGCGCGGCCTGTGGCTGACCGCGCGGCGGCTGGCGCGCTGCACCCCCTGGGGCGGATCGGGATACGACCCCGTGCCGCCCGCCACCCACCGAAAGACCCAGCCATGATCCATGTCCGCCTGCCCGACGGCGCCACCCGCGCGCTTGCCCCCGCCAGCACCGCCGGCGATCTGGCCGCCGCCATCGGCCCGGGCCTGGCGCGCCGCACCGTAGCCGCCGTGGTCGATGGGCGGCTGGCCGACCTGAGCGCGCCGCTGCCCGACGGCGCGTCGGTCGAACTGATCGGCCGCGACGATCCGCGCGCGCTGGAACTGATCCGCCACGACCTCGCGCATGTGCTGGCCGAGGCGGTCCAGACCCTCTGGCCCGGCACCCGCACCGCCATCGGCCCGGCCATCGACCACGGCTTTTACTACGATTTCGAGCGCGAGACGCCCTTCACCCCCGACGACCTGCCGGCGATCGAGGCGAAGATGCGCGAGATCGTCGCCGCCCGCCGGCCCTTCGTGCGCGAGGAATGGCCGCGCGACCGGGCGCGGGCGCATTTCGCCGCCGCGGGCGAGCGCTGGAAGCTCGAACTGCTCGAGGCCATCCCCGAGGGCGAGCCGGTCACGATCTACCGGCAGGGCGACTGGCTCGACCTGTGCCGCGGGCCGCACCTGCGCCACACCGGCGATGCCGGCACGGCGTTCCGGCTGACCCGCGTCGCCGGGGCCTATTGGCGGGGCGATGCGCAGAACCCGATGCTCAGCCGCATCTACGGCGTGGCCTTTGCCGACGCAGCGGCGCTGGAGGCGCATCTGACCATGCTGGCCGAGGCCGAGCGGCGCGACCACCGCCGGCTGGGGCGCGAGATGGACCTCTTCCATTTCGAGGAGGTGGCACCCGGGGCGGTCTTCTGGCACCCGCGCGGCTGGCGGCTGTTCCAGACGCTGATCGGCTACATGCGCGCCCGGCAGGAGGCTGCGGGCTATGTCGAGGTGAACTCGCCCGACATCATGGACCGCGCATTATGGGAGGTCTCGGGGCACTGGCAGAACTACCGCGCCAACATGTTCCTGACCCGCACCGAGGATGCGCGGGATTTCGCGCTCAAGCCGATGAATTGCCCCGGCCACATGCTGATCTACGGGCAGGGCACGAAAAGCTATCGCGACCTGCCGCTGAAGCTGGCCGAATTCGGCAAGGTGCACCGCTACGAACCGTCCGGCGCCCTGCACGGGCTGATGCGGGTGCGCAGCTTTACCCAGGACGACGCGCATATCTACTGCACGCCCGACCAGCTGACCGAGGAGTGCCTGAAGGTCAACGATCTGGTCCTGTCGATCTATCGCGATTTCGGCTTCGACGCGGTGCGGGTGAAACTGTCCACCCGGCCCGAGAACCGCATCGGGTCGGACGCAAGCTGGGACCGCGCCGAGGCGGCCCTGCGGGCGGCCCTGGAGGCGGCCGGGCAGGACTACACGATCTTTCCCGGCGAGGGCGCGTTCTACGGGCCGAAGCTCGAATATGTCCTGCGCGATGCGATCGGGCGCGACTGGCAATGCGGCACGCTTCAGGTCGATTTCAACCTGCCCGAACGCTTCGGCGCGACCTATGTGGCGCCCTCGGGCGACCGGGTGGCGCCGGTCATGCTGCACCGGGCGCTGTTCGGCTCGCTCGAACGCTTCACCGGCATCCTGATCGAACATCACGCGGGCCATCTGCCGCTGTGGCTGGCGCCGGTGCAGGTGGTGGTGGCCACGATCACCGGGGCGGCCGACCTCTGGGCGGCAGAGGTGGCCGAGGCGCTGCGCGCCGCCGGGCTGCGGGTGGACACCGACCTGCGCAACGAGAAGATCGGCTACAAGGTGCGGGAGCACGCGCTGAAGAAGGTGCCGGTGCAGATCGCCCTGGGGGCCCGCGAGGCCGAGGAGGGCACGGTCACCCTGCGGCGGCACGGGCAGGAAGCCACCGAAACCCTGCCCCTGGCCGAGGCCGTCGCCAAGCTCAGGGCCGAGGCGGCGCCGCCACGGGCCGCCTGACCCGCCGGCCGTGACGCCCGCAACGCGGCGCGTGTCGCAATCGGGCCAGCGCGCGCCGCCGGCCGGGGCCACCATCGCCCTGCAAGGTGCCGCCCCACGGGGCGGAGAATTGGGAAGCCGGTGCGGGGGAAACCCCAAGGCCGGCGCTGCCCCCGCAACGGTAACGGCGAGGCGGGCGCGACATAGGGCCACTGGGGCAAGCCCCCGGGAAGGCGTCGCACCCCGGCCCGGCAACGGGCCACCGCCGAAGTCCGGAAACCAGCCTTGCGCAGACGTCGGGCCGCGGCGGGCGGCGGGGGACGGGAACCGGCAAGCCGCAGGGCCTGCCGCCCCCCTGCCTGTCCGGCCCCTTCAACCTCCGCGCGAGTCGGCGCGGGTGAAAGAGGTATGGGATGCTGACGGACAGCGAAATCCACGCGCGGATCCTTGCGCGCAAACCCCGGCACGCACTGGAACGCGCACTATACTGCGACGAGGGCGTCTATCGCGCCGATCTGGCGCAGATCTGGTATCGGGAATGGCTATTCGCCGCCCCCGCCGCGGCGCTGCCCCGGCCCGGCGATTACGTCACCCTTCAGGTCGGCGCCTATCCGGTGCTGGTGATCCGCGACCGGGACGGCGCGGTGCGCGCCTTTCACAACGTCTGCCGCCACCGCGGCCAGCGGCTTTGCGCGGCCGAAGCGGGGCACACCACCGTCGTCGTCTGCCCCTATCATCAGTGGAGCTACGAGCTTGACGGCCGCCTGCGCCGCGCCCGCGACATGGGCGAGGGGTTCGACCCCGCCGCCTTTGGGCTGAAACCCGTCCACGCCCGCGATCTGGGCGGGCTGATCTACATCTGCCTGGCCGACCAGCCCCCCGCCCTTGAGGCGCTGGCCGGAACCGCCGCGCGCTACCTCGCGCCCTCGGGGCTCGACCGGGCCCGCGTCGCCCATGTCTGCACCATCACCGAAAACGGCAACTGGAAGCTGGTGCTGGAGAACAACCGCGAATGCTATCACTGCGGCGGGTCGCACCCTGCGCTGTGCCGCACCTATTCCGACAACCCGCGCCACACCGCGATCTACGGCCCCGAGGCCGCGAGCCCCGAGATCCTCGCCCACTGGGCGCGCTGCGAGGCCGCGGGCCTGCCCGCGCGCTTCGTCCACGCCCCCGATTACCAGTGGCGCCTCTCGCGCATCCCGCTGAAGGACAATGCCGAAAGCTTCACGCTCAGCACCCGGGCGGCGGTGGCGCGGCGGATGGGGGCGATGCCCTTCAACGACGCGGGCAGCCTTCTGCTCTATCACTATCCCAACACCTGGAACCACTTCCTGGCCGATCACGCGATCGTCTTTCGGGTGCTGCCCGTCTCGCCGCTTGCGACGCAGGTGACCACCTGGTGGCTGGTGGATGCGGCCGCCGAAGAGGGGCACGACTACGACCTGCGCACCCTCACCGAAGTGTGGCTCGCCACGAACGACGAAGACCGCCGGGTGGTCGAGGAAAACCAGACGGGGATCCTCTCTCCGGCCTACGAGCCAGGCCCCTATTCGCCGGTGCACGAGGAAGGCGTCGTGCAGTTCGTGGACTGGTATGCCGGGCTGATGGCCGCCCGCCTGGCGCCCGCCCCCGCCCTGGCCGCGGAATAATCCGACGCGCCGGCACCAGCCCATCCTGGTCGCTGGCCAGATTGCCCGCGACCGGTGCTGCCGCGGCCGCCCCACGCCGCGCCGGCAGGCTCCTCTCAACCCGGCGGGGGCGGGACGGCCATGGACTGTGGGGCGCGGCGCAAAAGCCAGATCGCCCATACCATCGCCAGCGCCGACAGGAGCATCGGCGCCGCCCCGCCAAGCGCCGTGCCGGTTCCGAGGTTGAAGCCAGTATGCCAGAGCACTGTCAGCACCACGCCGCCGCGCGCCAGTGCCGCCAGATGCGCGAGCACGCATGCGCCCGCCAGAATCCCTGGGCCGAAGCCGAAGATGAGCGCCACCAGACCCATCTCGCGATAGGTGGCCAGCACTGCAAACATCGGCAAGTGCCAGCCAGCCCAGATCGCCCCCGTGGCCAGCGTGCCCCGGCGCAGCCCCCACAGCGCCTGCGCCCGCGGCAAGAGGTATCCGCGCCAGCCGAGTTCCTCGCCCAGGCCATTCACGAGCAGGACGATCAGCAGCAGCGCGGCAAAAGGCCCCTCGGCCACGCCGGAATAGCGACCGATCCCGGCCGCGTCGGCCCCCAACATCACGGCCAATGCGATCACCGGCAGCGGCGACAGGGCCAGCGCCCAGCCCACATGGGCCCGCGGCAGGCGCGTCAGCCGCTGCCACAAATCGGCCCGCGCCGCCGCCCCGCCGAGGGCGGCCATGACCGCCGCAGCCAGCGCCGGCGCCACGAGGCCCGGCAGATGCGTGGGCAGCGCGCCCTTGGTCACCACCGCCCCGGTCCACCACAGCGGTGCCCAGACTGCCCAGGCCAGCGCATAGGCCAGCACGACAAAGCCGGCGATCTCTGCCCGCAGGCTCATTTTGCGGTTTTGCGCCGCGACCCGTCGGCGACCACAAGCCGGGCGACCAAGGCCCAGAGGGTCCGCGCCGGGGCCTGTGCTGCGAATTCGGCCCAAGGCCCCGGCATCGCCGCGGCACACCAGCCCGCCGGCACGACCAGCCGCACGACCTCCAATATCGCCCGAACCCCCCGCGTCCGCGCGCAGATGACGGGCGACAAGCCGGGTGTCGCGCCCCCGGCGATGACGATGTTGCCTCGCGACACGCTGATCTTTCCGACGTTCCCGCACTCGTGTCGATCAGCGTCACACGCGGATGTTTCGCGCGCGTGACAATCGGATCGGCCTGCCGCCGTGAGATAGATCGCCGCGCTCTTGCCCCGGCGCGGGGCTCCTTCGGCGGCGGCGCACTGTGATCCCATGTGCCGGCAACCATGTGCTGGACACCGCAAGGGCACCAGTCAGCCGCGGCGCGATCTTCCGACGGGGCTTGCGTCATACGTGCGGTTCACTGCCCGCCAGAGGGACGTCACCTCGGTCCATGCTTGCGACAAGCGCTTTCTGGCCGGTCGCGCGGTCACGGCGATCCGGCTCGATTCGCCGACTGGCTCCCGGAGGACGCCACGGCATTGTGCAGGGGCCGCTCGAGCGCAATCCTTGCGACTTGGGTGCAGTCTGCCCGCAGGGGCTGGCGCAGTGTCCGATCGGGCAAGAGACGGGATGGCCAGCCGATGATTGGTCCTCCGGCAGCGCCGCCCAGCTGCATATCGCGCCCCGGGTCGGCGGCCGCGATTGCCCGGGCGAGCGCCTACGCGGCCGCCTCGGCCCCGCCCGCCAAGACACGAGGACCGCAGACGAGGATCGGCCCCTCGGGCGGGGGCACGGGCGGGGTCGCGGACTCGTCGGCAAACACCATGGCCACCGACGCGCCCGCATCGCGCAGCAGGTCGGCCTTGACCATGACGGTTACCGGTTCCCGATGCTGCGGCGGCACCACCAAGGTCACAATCGCGTCGGCCCGCCCCGCCTCCGACACGCGCCCCGACGCCTGCCACAGCCGCGCCAATCTGACCATCGCAGGGTCACCTCTGCCGAGGACCAGCGATCCGCCTGCCAGCCTTCGGCCAGATGCGCACAGACCGCACCGACAAGCCCAGCCCGTTGCGGCAACGGCAGTGCCTTGACCTGCTCGGCGAGCAGTGAGCATGGCGCCCTTGCCGGGTGCAGATCGTCGAGGACCGGTCCGACGAACGATGACCCGCGCCCCACGAGCTGGTCATTGATTTCCGGCCGTCCTGACCAGCGATCAGCCGTGCACATGCTTCGCCCGACCCGGTCGCCGCGGAGAGCTATGCCCGAAAGTTGGTGACGGTGTGATCAGGCGGCTTTGATTTCGTGCTTGATGCCGTCGCGAAATTCAACCCCTCGGATGATCTCGGGGAGGCGGTTTTGGCCGTCGAGTTTG
>NZ_JBKBQM010000070.1:0-11873 GCF_046292685.1 Gemmobacter sp. | reverse complement strand
GGAGGCCATGGGTCCGCCGACGCGCTCACCCAAGAAGCTGGTGGCGGCGGACCCTTGGCCGGGCCAGCCAAACGCGCAGCTTGAAATCAAATCATGCGACAACTGCTTTGACAAACACCGGTGCGGGAACTCGGTCGGTGTGGTTCTTCCAAAGGACCTGCTGGCCACGCTTCGTGTCTCGAATGGTGAAACGATCTTCGCGGTAGAGACGCCGAACGGTGTGGAACTTACGCCCTACGATCTGGACTTCGCAGCCCAGATCGACATGGCCGAGGCGCTGATGCGCGAAGATCGTGATGTGCTGAAGAAACTGGCGGAATGATCGAGCCGGTCGGGATCTGCAAGGATGTCGCGCGCGCGATCCATCGCAGGCAGATCGCCGAGCATGGCGGTATCGACGGTCTGCGGGATGCCGGGCTCCTGACCTCGGCGCTTGAACGACCGAAAACGCTGCTCGCCTATGGCGATCCGGCGCCCGACCTGGCAGCGCTCGCCGCCGCCTGCGCTTGGGGCGTTGCCCGAAACCATCCGTTCGCCGACGGAAACAAGCGCACGGGATTGCTGATCGGCGGTCTTGGGGTCGACGAAGCGCATGGTCGGGCGCAGTGCCGACTTTCACGCTCGGACAAGTGCCGACATTCGCCCGAGAACGTGGCCGGGTCGGACGCGTGGCGCCCCCTCTCGGCTCTTGCAAACTGTCGAAACGATCAGTTATGTTATATTATAACAATCTGGAGCTGCTGCATGTCCGATCGCCGCCTTCCCGTCACCGTCCTGTCCGGCTTTCTCGGGGCCGGCAAGACGACACTTCTGAACAATGTGCTCAACAACCGCGAGGGCCGCCGCGTGGCGGTCATCGTCAACGACATGTCCGAGGTCAACATCGACGCCGACCTGATCCGCGAGGGGACCGACCTGAAGCGGTCCGAGGAAAAGCTGGTCGAGATGTCGAACGGCTGCATCTGCTGCACCCTGCGCGACGACCTGCTGAAGGAGGTGCGCAAGCTGGCCGAGGAGGGGCGCTTCGACTACCTGCTGATCGAGTCCACCGGCATTTCCGAGCCCTTGCCGGTGGCCGCCACCTTTGATTTCCGCGACGAGGCGGGCGAAAGCCTGTCGGATGTCGCGCGCCTCGACACGATGGTGACCGTGGTCGATGCGGTGAACCTGCTCGAGGATTTCTCCAGCCACGACTTCCTGTCGGACCGCGGCGAGTCGCTGGGCGAGGGCGACGACCGGTCGCTGGTGAACCTGCTGGTCGAGCAGATCGAGTTCGCCGATGTCGTGGTGCTGAACAAGGTCACCGATGCCGGGCCCGCGCGCACCGACGCCGCGCGCAAGATCATCCGCAGCCTCAACGCCGATGCCAGGATCATCGAGACCGATCATTCCCGCGTGCCGGCCGGCGCGATCCTGAACACCGGGCTGTTCGACTTCGACCGCGCGCACGAGCATCCGATGTGGGCCAAGGAGCTGTATGGCTTTGCCAACCACACGCCCGAGACCGAGGAATACGGCATTTCCTCCTTCGTCTATCACGCCCGCGCGCCGTTCCACCCGGCCCGGCTGCACAAGGTGCTGAACGGGCCGCTGCCGGGCATCATCCGCGCCAAGGGGCATTTCTGGATTGCCACGCGGCCCGATCTTGCCGCCGAATTCTCGCTGGCAGGCGCGCTGTCCTCGGTCCGGCCGCTGGGGCGGTGGTGGGCGAGCGTGCCCGAACACCGCCTGCCCACCCACCCCGAGGCGCAGGCCGAGATCGCGCGCAACTGGGTCGAACCCTGGGGCGACCGGCGGCAGGAGATCGTGTTCATCGGCTGCGACTACGACCGCGAGGCGATCTGTGCCGCGCTGAACGACGCCCTGGTGAAGGCCGAGGACTTCACGCCGGAGGCCTGGGTGAACCTGCCCGACCCCTTCCCGGAATGGCGGATGCAGAAGGCGGCGTGAGCGGGGCATGGCGATGACCGGTCTGACAGGGGTTGCCGCCCGCACAGCGGCGCGTCCGCGCGCGGCGGCGGTTGTCGCCGATGCCGATCCCGGCGTGCTCGCGCGGGTGACGCAGCCGGGGGTTGCGGCGGCGATCTGGCAGCGGACGCTCGATCCGGCCCTGATGCGCTGGCTGGAGGCGACGGCGCCGCAGAACCTGCCGCGCTGCCGCATGGCGCTGCCCGTGGGCGATGTCGGGCGTGCGGTGGATGCGGCCTGCGGCATCGCCGGCCTGCCGCCCTCGCCCGAACGCGCGGCGCTGGCCGCCGATGCGCAGGACCTGGCCCGCCGCTTCGCCGCGATCATGGCGGCACCCGCGGTCGCCCTGCGGCTCGAGGCGGTGACGACTAACGCCTGCCGCAGGTTTCACGTCGATCACATGCCGGCGCGGCTCTTGTGCACCTATCGCGGGCAGGCCACGCAATACGGTGTGCCGGGGCCAAAGGGCGAGGTCGCGGCCCCCGCGGCGCTGGCGACCGGTTGGGTCGGCCTTTTCCGCGGCAGCCTCTGGCCGGGCGAGGAGACGGCACTCCTGCACCGCTCGCCACCGATCGAGGGCAGCGGCGAGACGCGGCTGCTGCTCGTTTTGGATGTCGTGGGGCCGGATGCGTCGGATCACGGACACTGCTGACGCGACAGCCCCCGGCACGCGGCGCGGCGCGAACGATGCGATGGTTCTGGCGGTGCTCGGGGCTGCGAACGGCCCCTTGTCTGCCTACGATATCCTCGCGCGGCTGCGCCCTGCGCGGCCGCGCATCGCGCCGGTGACGGTTTATCGGGCGCTTGGGCATCTGATGCGCGCCGGCGCGGTGCTGCGCATCGCGTCGCTGAACGCCTATATGACCGCAGATCCGGGCCGGCGCGGGCCGGTCATGCTGGCCATCTGCGATGCCTGCGGCCGCGTGCAACAGCGCGACGCCGCCCCCGAGATGGCGCGGATCACCGAACTGCTGGCGCAGGACGGGTTTTGCGCCGCGCATCCGATGGTCGAAGTGCACGGCCGCTGCGGCGATTGCGTCGCGGCGCAATAAACCCGTATGGCGCGGGATTAATGAATAAACATCATAATCATTGTGAGTATAATGAGTTTGGTTCATGATGTGATTTGATCTATGTGGCAGGGCTGCACCAACCGGGTGCACTTTGGCGCTTTCGAAGGCTCTCATGCACGACTCCATCGCCCGCTCCCACGTGTTCGACCGCATCGCCGCCGCCGCGCGCGAGCGGATCCTCATCCTCGACGGGGCGATGGGTACGCAGATCCAGGCGCTGGGGTTCGGTGAGGCCGAGTTCACCGCCCATGGGCCGGGCTGCACCTGCCATCTGCCGGATTTCGGCGCAAGGCACCCCCAGCAGGGCAACAACGACCTGCTGATCCTGACCCAGCCGCAGGCGATCGAGGATATCCACTATGCCTATGCCCGGGCGGGCGCGGATATCGTCGAGACGAACACCTTTTCCTCGACCGCCATCGCCCAGGCCGACTATGGGCTGGAGGATCTGGTCTATGACCTGAACCTGCACGGCGCGCGGCTGGTGCGCCGCGCGCTCGACCGCGCCACGGCCGAGGACGGGCGGCCGCGCTTTGTGGCGGGTGCGCTGGGGCCGACGAACCGCACCGCCTCGATGAGCCCGGACGTGAACAACCCGGGCTATCGCGCCGTGACCTTCGAGGATCTGCGCGCGGCCTATGCCGAGCAGCTGCGCGGGCTGATCGACGGCGGGGCCGACATCATCCTGATCGAGACGATCTTCGACACGCTGAACGCCAAGGCCGCGATCTTTGCCTGCGAAGAGGCCTTTGCCGCGCGCGGGATGCGCCTGCCGGTGATGATCTCGGGCACGATCACCGACCGGTCGGGGCGCACCCTGTCGGGGCAGACGCCCACGGCCTTCTGGCATTCGGTGCGGCACGCCAATCCTCTGACCATCGGGCTGAACTGCGCCCTTGGCGCGCGCGAGATGCGGGCGCATCTGGCCGAGCTGTCGGCCGTGGCCGACACGCTGATCTGCGCCTATCCGAACGCAGGCCTGCCGAACGAATTCGGCGCCTATGACGAATCGCCCGGCTTCATGGCCGAACAGATCGAGGACTTCGCGCGCGAGGGGCTGGTGAACATCGTCGGCGGCTGCTGCGGCTCGACCCCCGAGCATATCCGCGCGATCGCCGCAGCGGTCGCGAAATACCCGCCCCGCGCCGTGCCCACCGTCGCGCCGCTGATGCGCCTGTCGGGGCTCGAACCCTTCGTCAAGACCCCGGCCATCCCCTTCGTCAACGTGGGCGAGCGCACGAACGTCACCGGCTCGGCGCGGTTCCGCAAGCTCATCACCAACCGCGACTATGCCGCAGCGCTGGAGGTGGCGCGCGACCAGGTGGAGAACGGCGCGCAGATCATCGACGTGAACATGGACGAGGGGCTGATCGACAGCCGCCAGGCGATGATCGAGTTTTTGAACCTCATCGCCGCCGAACCCGACATCGCCCGCGTGCCGGTGATGATCGACAGCTCCAAATGGGAGGTGATCGAGGCCGGCCTGCGCTGCGTGCAAGGCAAGCCCATCGTCAACTCGATCAGCCTGAAGGAGGGCGAAGAGGCCTTCCTGCACCACGCGCGGCTCTGCCGGATGTATGGCGCGGCGGTGGTGGTGATGGCCTTCGACGAGGCGGGCCAGGCCGATACCGAGGATCGCAAGGTCGAGATCTGCACCCGCGCCTACCGTCTGTTGGTGGACCGGGTGGGCTTTCCGCCCGAGGACATCATCTTCGACCCCAACATCTTTGCCGTGGCCACGGGGATCGAGGCGCACGACAATTACGGCGTCGATTTCATCGAAGCCACGCGGCGCATCACCCGCGACCTGCCGCATGTGCATGTCTCGGGCGGGGTGTCGAACCTGTCCTTCAGCTTCCGCGGCAACGACCCCGTGCGCGAGGCGATGCATGCGGTGTTCCTCTACCACGCCATCCGGGCGGGCATGGACATGGGCATCGTCAATGCCGGCCAGCTTGCCGTCTATGACAGCATCGACCCCGACCTGCGCGCGGCCTGCGAGGATGTGGTCCTGAACCGCCGCCCCGCGGCCACCGAGCGGCTGCTGGAACTGGCCGAGCGCTTCAGGTCCACCGGCGCGCGCGAGGCGAAAGAGCGCGATCTGGCCTGGCGCGACTGGCCGGTGGACAGGCGGCTGGAACATGCCCTCGTCAACGGCATCACCGAGTTCATCGAGGCCGACACCGAAGAGGCGCGCGCCGCCGCGGCCCGCCCGCTCGATGTGATCGAGGGCCCGCTGATGGCCGGCATGAACGTGGTGGGCGACCTCTTCGGTGCGGGCAAGATGTTCCTGCCGCAGGTCGTGAAATCGGCCCGCGTGATGAAGCAGGCCGTCGCGGTGCTGTTGCCCTACATGGAAGAGGAAAAGCTCCGGAACGGCGGCACCGGGCGCGAAAGCGCAGGCAAGGTGCTGATGGCCACGGTCAAGGGCGATGTGCACGACATCGGCAAGAACATCGTGGGCGTGGTCCTCGCGTGCAACAACTACGACATCATCGACCTGGGCGTGATGGTGCCGGCCGAGAAGATCCTCGAGGTCGCGCGGGCCGAGAAGGTCGATATCATCGGCCTGTCGGGCCTCATCACGCCCTCGCTCGACGAGATGGTGCATGTGGCCGCCGAGATGGAGCGGCAGGGCTTCGACATCCCCCTTCTGATCGGCGGCGCGACCACCTCGCGCGTGCATACCGCGGTGAAGATCCACCCCAAATACGCCCGCGGCCAGACCGTCTATGTCACCGATGCCAGCCGCGCGGTCGGCGTGGTCTCGGCGCTGCTGTCGCCCGAGCAGAAGGCGGACTATGTGCAGACCGTGCGGGCGGAATACGCGAGTGTCGCCGAGCAGCACGCCCGGGCCGAACTGGCCAAGACCCGCCTCTCGCTCGCTGCCGCGCGGGCCAATGCGCTGCGGATCGACTGGCAGGGCTACCGGGTGCCCGCGCCCGGCTTCTTCGGCACGCGGGTGATCGACGATTGGGATCTGGCGGATCTGGCGCGCTACATCGACTGGACGCCCTTCTTCCAGACCTGGGAGCTGAAGGGGGTCTATCCCGCGATCCTTCAGGATGAAAAGCAGGGCGAGGCCGCCCGCGCCCTCTTTGCCGATGCGCAACGGATGCTGGGGCAGATCATCGCCGAAGGCTGGTTCCGCCCCCGCGCCGTGGTGGGCTTCTGGCCCGCGAACGCTGTGGGCGACGACATCCGCCTATTCACGGACGAGACGCGGCGCACGCCGCTGGCCACGCTGCACACGCTGCGCCAGCAGGTGGCCAAGCGCGACGGCCGGCCCAATGTGGCGCTGGCCGATTTCGTGGCGCCGCCGGGCACGCCCGATTACGTCGGCGGCTTCGTCGTCACCGCGGGGCCCGAGGAGATCGCGATCGCCGCGCGCTTCGAGAAGGCGGGCGACGATTTCAGCGCGATCCTCGTCAAGGCGCTGGCCGACCGCCTGGCCGAGGCCATGGCCGAATGCCTGCACGAACGGGTGCGGCGGACGCTCTGGGGCTATGCGCCCGACGAAAACCTGACCCCGGCCGAGCTGATCGGCGAACCCTATCGCGGCATCCGCCCGGCCCCCGGCTATCCGGCCCAGCCCGACCATACCGAGAAGGTCACGCTGTTCCGCCTGCTGGATGCCGAGGCCGCAACCGGCGTGCGCCTGACCGAAAGCATGGCGATGTGGCCGGGCTCCTCGGTCTCGGGCCTCTATATCGGGCACCCCGCGGCCTATTACTTCGGCGTCGCCAAGGTCGAGCAGGATCAGGTGATCGACTATGCCGCGCGCAAGGGCATGGCGGTGGACGAGGTCGAGCGCTGGCTGGCCCCGATCCTGAACTACGTCCCGCAAGCCATCCCGGCGCTGGCGGCAGAGTGATCACCCAAACAAGATATTGACAGCCGCGCCAGGTTGTCCACAAATGGTGGCGTTCAGGTGCCCCTGACTCGCGTTGCGGGAAGGGGGTGAAAAGGGAAGCCGGTGCGGAACAGGTGTTCCAAGGCCGGCGCTGCCCCCGCAACTGTAGGCGGTGTGTCTGCCCCATCGTGCCACTGGCCATCCGGCCGGGAAGGCGGGGCCAGACGAAACACCGCAAGCCAGGAGACCTGCCTGAACGCAGACAACGATCCCGGGCGGCGGGTCCGGGGGCGTGCGATGCGGGCGGCCGCCGTGGCCGGGCCCGTTGTGCCGCCCCTTTGCCCTGTCCGGACACAAGAGGGCAGCGCCATGACCATCACCGTCTATTCCAAACCGTCCTGCGTGCAATGCGTGGCGACCTATCGCGCGCTGGACAGGCTGGGCGTCGATTACACCGTCATCGACCTGTCGCAGGATGCCGCAGCACTGGCGCATGTGACGGCGCTCGGCTATCGCCAGGTGCCGGTTGTCGAGGCGCGGGGCGAGCATTGGGCGGGCTTCCGCCCCGACAAGATCAGCGCGCTCTGCTGATCCGATGGGGGGGCTCGTCTATTACTCCTCGGCCACGGGCAATACCGCGCGGCTGGTGGCCCGGCTGGGGATGCCGGCCGCGCGCATCCCGATCCGCCCGGCCGATCCGATGCCGGTTCCGGGCGGGCCCTTCGTGCTGATCTGCCCGACCTATGCCGATGGCAACGGGCGCGGGGCGGTGCCGAAACAGGTGATCCGGTTCCTGAACGACCCCGGCATGCGCGGCCTGCTGCGCGGCGTGATCGGCTGCGGCAACCGCAATTTCGGGGCCTTCTTCGGCCACGCGGGCGCGGTCATCGCGCAGAAATGCGGCGTGCCCTGCCTGACCCGGGTCGAGCTGGCCGGGACCGAGGCCGACCTTGCCCGGCTGCGCGCCGGTCTGACCACCTTCTGGAGAGAGCCATGCTTGACCGCGTAACCCCCGCCCCGAAACCGGCGCCCGCGCTCGACTATCACGCGCTGAACGCGATGCTGAACCTTTACGATGCCGAGGGCCGCATCCAGTTCGAGGCCGACCGCATGGCCGCGCGGCAGTTCTTCCTGCAGCATGTGAACCAGAACACGGTGTTCTTTCACAGCCTCGAGGAAAAGCTCGGCTATCTGCTGGACGAAGGCTATTACGAGCGCGAGGTCCTTGCCGCCTATGCGCCCGCCTTCCTGCGGCGCATCTGGGATGCCGCCTTTGCCCGCAAGTTCCGCTTTGCAAGCTTTCTCGGCGCGCTGAAATACTACACGTCCTACACGCTCAAGACCCGCGACGGGCAGCGCTATCTCGAACGGTTCGAGGACCGGGTGGTGATGGTCGCGCTGACGCTGGCGCGCGGGGACGAGGGCCTCGCGCTGCGGCTGATGGACGAGATGATCTCGGGCCGGTTCCAGCCGGCCACGCCCACCTTTCTCAATGCCGGCAAGGCGCAGCGGGGCGAGCTGATCTCGTGCTTCCTGCTGCGGGTCGAGGACAACATGGAATCGATCGGCCGCAGCATCAATTCGGCGCTGCAACTGTCCAAGCGCGGCGGCGGCGTGGCCCTGATGCTGACCAACCTGCGCGAGGCGGGGGCGCCGATCAAGGGGATCGAGAACCAGTCTTCGGGCGTCATTCCGGTGATGAAACTGCTCGAGGACAGTTTCAGCTATGCCAACCAGCTGGGTGCGCGGCAGGGGGCGGGGGCGGTCTATCTGCACGCCCATCACCCCGACATCCTGCGCTTTCTGGACACCAAGCGCGAGAATGCCGACGAGAAGATCCGCATCAAGACCCTGAGCCTGGGCGTGGTGATCCCCGACATCACCTTCGCGCTCGCCCGCGACAATGAGGACATGTATCTGTTCTCGCCCCATGACGTGCAGCGGGTTTATGGCTGCGCCTTTTCCGAAATCTCGGTCACCGAGAAATACCGCGAGATGGTGGACGACCCGCGCATCCGAAAGCGCAAGATCAATGCGCGGGCCTTCTTCCAGACGCTGGCGGAAATCCAGTTCGAAAGCGGCTATCCCTACATCCTGTTCGAGGATACGGCCAACCGCGCCAATCCGGTGGCCGGGCGGATCAGCATGTCGAACCTGTGTTCCGAGATCCTGCAGGTGAACGAGCCGAGCCGTTACCACGAGGACCTGTCCTATGCCCATGTGGGCACCGACATTTCCTGCAACCTCGGGTCGCTGAACATCGCCGCCACCATGGACGGCCCCGATTTCGGCGCCACGGTTGAAACGGCGATCCGCGCGCTGACGGCCGTGTCGGACATGTCGGCCATCGACGCCGTGCCTTCGATCCGGCGCGGCAACGACGAAAGCCATGCGATTGGCCTGGGTCAGATGAACCTGCACGGCTATCTGGCGCGCGAGCGCATCCACTACGGCAGTGCCGAGGGGATCGACTTCACCAACATCTACTTCTGCACCGTGCTCTATCACGCGCTGCGCGCGTCGAACCGGCTGGCACAGGAACGCGGGCGCGCGTTCAGGGGGTTCGAGACCTCGACCTATGCCTCGGGCGCGTTCTTCGACAAATACACCACCCGCGACTGGCTGCCCGAAACCGACCGGGTGCGCGCGCTCTTTGCCAGGGCCGGGGTGGTGGTGCCCACGCGCGCCGATTGGGCGGCACTCAAGGCCGATGTGATGGCGCACGGCATCTACAACCGCAACCTTCAGGCCGTGCCGCCGACCGGCTCGATCAGCTACATCAACCACGCCACCGCCTCGATCCACCCGATCGCGGCCAAGATCGAGATCCGCAAGGAGGGCAAGCTGGGCCGGGTCTATTACCCCGCGCCCTTCATGACCAACGACAATCTCGAATTCTACCGCGACGCCTACGAGATCGGGCCCGAGGCGATCATCGACACCTATGCCGCGGCCACCCAGCATGTGGATCAGGGCCTGTCGCTGACGCTGTTCTTCCGCGACACGGCGACCACGCGCGACATCAACCGCGCCCAGATCCATGCCTGGAAGAAGGGCATCAAGACCATCTACTACGTCCGCCTGCGCCAGATGGCGCTGGAGGGGACCGAGGTGCAGGGCTGCGTCTCGTGCAGCCTGTGAAAGGATCGGACCGATGAACATGCAAACCCCGCTGCGCGCGCTGCCCCGGGCGGTCAACTGGAACCGTCTGGCCGACGACAAGGATCTGGAGATCTGGAACCGCCTGACCTCGAACTTCTGGCTGCCCGAGAAGGTGCCGCTGTCGAACGACGTGCAAAGCTGGGCCACCCTGCGCCCGGCCGAACAGCAGCTGACGATCCGGGTGTTCACCGGGCTCACGCTGCTCGACACGATCCAGGCCACGGTGGGGGCGGTGGCGATGATGCCCGACGCCCAGACGCCCCATGAAGAGGCCGTGCTGACCAACATCGCCTTCATGGAATCGGTCCATGCGCGCAGCTATTCGTCGATCTTCTCGACGCTGTGCAGCACGCCCGAGGTGGACGAGGCCTTTCGCTGGTCCGAGGACAACCCGCATCTGGCCGCCAAGGCGCGGCTGATCCTGGACGAATACGCCGCCGGCAGCGATCCGTTGCGGCGCAAGGTGGCGTCGGTGTTCCTGGAGGGGTTCCTGTTCTATTCCGGGTTCTACCTGCCGATGTACTGGTCGAGCCGGGCAAAGCTGACCAACACCGCCGATCTGATCCGCCTGATCATCCGCGACGAGGCGGTGCATGGCTATTACGTCGGCTACAAGTTCCAGCGCGCGCAGGATCGTCTGGCCGAGGCCGAGCGCGCCGCGATCAAGGATTTCGCCTTCGCGCTGATGTTCGACCTCTACGCCATCGAGGAACGCTATACAGCCGAGCTTTACGACGGCATCGGCCTGACCGAGGACGTCAAGACCTTCTTGCGGTATAACGCCAACAAGGCGCTGATGAACCTGGGCTACGAGGCGCTGTTCCCCGACACGGTGACGCAGGTCAACCCCGCGATCCTGGCGGCGCTGAGCCCCGACAGCGAGAACCACGATTTCTTTTCCGGGTCGGGGTCGAGCTATGTCATCGGCAAGGCTGTGGCGACCCAGGACGACGACTGGGATTTCTGACAGACCGTCGTGTCTGAGGCGACTGGCGTGATGGCAAGCTGACAGTCTCGCCGGCGCGCATGATCGCCGGCCCATGATCGTGACCCACGACGAAGTGTCGCGGATTGGAAACGGCAGGCGGTGCGCCCCACGGGCAAATCCGCCGCTGCCCCCCGCAAGTGTAGGCGGTGAGCAGGGCCGAACGAACCACTGGCCTTTCGGCTGGGAAGGATCGGCCCCGCGACGACCCGCAAGCCAGGAGACCTGCCATCCGCCAGACGAAACCCGGCGGGGTGGTCCGGGGGACGAGCGATGCCGGGCGGGTCTCTGTCCGTGTCTTGCGCGTGCGCGGTCACAGTCGGCCGGCCAGGACGGAGCTTGTGATGGGCCTGCACGATCCCGACCTCATGGATCGCGGACACCTTCGGGGCCTTGTTTACCGAAGCCGCGCGACGATGCCGCTGGAACCGGCCGCCCTGCGCGCGCTGGTTGAGGCCGCGGCCCTTCGCAATCGGCGCGATGGGATAACCGGCACCCTGCTCGCGCGTGCGGGGTGCTGCGTCCAGCGGCTCGAAGGGCCGGGCGGTGCGATCGAGGTCCTGCCAGAACGGCTGCGCAAGGATCAACGGCACGCCGATCTGCAGGTCGTTTCCGATACCGCGCGCAAGGCGTGTGCCTTTCCCGGCTGTCCGATGTGGCTGCAAAACCAGCGTCCCGAACCCTGTGCAGGCTGCGCGGCCGGTTCCGCGGCGGAGCTATAGCTGAAAGTTGGTGACGGGGGGATTGGGTGGCATATCAAGGCGTTGTTGACGCGCCGCAGTTCTCGCAGAGAAAAGGATATGCCACATGACGAAGGATACGGTTGTCGCGT
>NZ_JBKBQM010000069.1:0-12385 GCF_046292685.1 Gemmobacter sp. | reverse complement strand
CCAGCTGAATGACGGCCAGGCCGTCACGTTCGACATCGAATCCGGCCGCGACGGCCGCGAATCGGCGACGAACCTCGCGCTGGCCTGACAAGGCCCCGCCTTCGGGTGGATCGGGGCGGCCTTCGGGCCGCCTTTTTCTTTTTTGCGCTGCCCCTCTGGACCCTTGCGGCGGCAGGCCCTAGCCTGCGGCGCGGAAAGGGGCCCGGATGCTGCGCTATACGTTTTCCCGCCTGGTTTCGCTGGTGCTGAGCCTTGTGGTCGCCAGCCTGGCGATCTTTGCGGTGATCGAGGTGATTCCGGGCGACCCGGCCAGCTTCATGCTGGGCATGAACGCGACCGAGGAAACGGTGGCGGCGCTGCGCGAGCAGCTGGGGCTGAACGGCAGCCTGGCCGAACGCTATCTGTCCTGGGTGGCGGGGATGCTGACGGGGGATTTCGGCACCTCCTACACCTATCGCGTGCCGGTGGCCGACCTGATCGCGGCGCGGGTGCAGGTGTCGTTGCCGCTGACGGTCTATGCGCTGGTGCTGTCCACCGCGATTGCGATTCCGGTCGGGCTGATTGCGGCGGCGCGGCAAGGCAAGGCCACCGATCTGGCGGTGATGGGGACCACGCAGCTGGGGGTGGCGGTGCCGAACTTCTGGTTCGCCATGATTCTGGTGCTGATCTTTGCGGTCAAGCTGCGGTGGTTTCCGTCGGGCGGCTTTCCCGGCTGGGACAAGGGGCTGTGGCCGAACCTGCGGGCGCTGACCCTGCCGGCCATCGCGCTGGCGCTGCCGCAGGCCAGCATCCTCGCCCGGGTCATGCGATCGTCGGTGCTGGAAACGCTGAACCAGGATTACATCCGCACTGCGCGCGCCAAGGGGCTGAGCCGGGCGCAGGCGGTGCTGCGGCACGCCTTCCGCAACGCGCTGATTCCGGTGCTGACCATTCTGGGGCTGCAATTTTCGTTCCTGCTGGCAGGGGCCATCATCATCGAGAACGTATTCTTCCTGCCCGGGCTGGGGCGGCTGATCTTTCAGGGCATCACCCAGCGCGACCTGATCGTGGTGGAATCGGTGGTGATGCTGCTGGTGGGGGCGGTGATCGTGGTGAACTTCCTGGTCGATCTGGCCTATGCGGCGGTGGACCCGCGCTTGCGGAGCCGGGCATGAAGGGGCGTGTCACGCTGATCCTGGGCGCGGTGCTGGCCGGCGTGTTCGCCTTGGCCGCGCTGGTGTCGCTGGTCTGGGTGCCGGTGCCGGTGGAACAGCTGGCGGTTTCGGCCAAGCTCAAGCCCATCGGAACGCCGGGCTATCCGCTGGGCACCGACCATTTCGGGCGCGACATCCTGTCGATGCTGATGGTGGGGGCGCGGACCAGCATTGCGGTGGCGATTCTGGCGGTGGGCATCGGCATGGCTTTCGGCGTGCCGCTGGGGCTGCTGGCGGCGGCGCGGCGCGGCGGGCTGGTGGACGAGCTGGTGATGCGCGGCAACGACCTGGTCTTTGCCTTTCCCAGCCTGGTCATCGCCATCCTGATTACCGCGGTGTTCGGGCCATCGGCCACCAATGCCATTCTGGCCATCGGCATCTTCAACATCCCGGTCTTTGCGCGCGTCACGCGCGGCGGGGCGCTGAGCCTGTGGACGCTGGATTACATTCGCGCGGCCGAGGTGGCGGGCAAGGGGCGGGCGCGCATTTCGGTGGAACATATCCTGCCCAACATCGCCAACCTCTTGATCGTGCAAGGCACCATCCAGTTCAGCCTGGGCATCCTGGCCGAGGCGGGGCTGAGCTATGTGGGCCTGGGCGCGCAGCCGCCCATCCCCAGCTGGGGCCGGATGCTGGCCGAGGCGCAGACGATGATCGCAATGGCGCCGCACATGGCGATCCTGCCCGGTCTGGCAATCGTGCTGACGGTGCTGGGCCTGAACCTGATGGGCGACGGCTTGCGCGACCTGCTGGACCCGAGGCTGAGGCGTGCGCGATGAGCCTTTTGCGTGTCGAGAACCTGTCGCTGTCGATCCACGGCGCGCCGATCCTGCACGGCGTGTCCTTCGACATGGCGCCGGGGCAGGTGTTCGGGCTGGTGGGCGAATCGGGCAGCGGCAAGTCGCTGACGGCGTTTTCGCTGATGCAACTGTTGCCGGGCGGGGCGCAGGTGGGGGGCCGCGCCGTGCTGGCCGGCACCGATTTGCTGGCGCAGACGGAATCGCAGATGTGCGCGATCCGCGGCCGCGACGTGGGCATGATCTTTCAGGAACCGATGACGGCGCTGAACCCGGTGCAATGCATCGGCGACCAGGTGGCCGAAACGCTGGTGATCCACGGGGCGGCCAGCCGTGCCGATGCCGCCCGCATCGCCCGCGAAAAGCTGAACCGAGTGGGCCTGACCGAGGACCGCTTTCCCCTGTCGCGCTTTCCGCACGAGCTGTCGGGCGGCCAGCGCCAGCGCGTGTGCATCGCCATGGCGATCGCGCTGCGCCCCAGGCTGCTGATCGCCGACGAGCCGACCACGGCGCTGGATGTCACGACGCAGGCGCAGATCCTCGACCTGCTCAAGGGGCTGGTGGCCGAGGAAGGCATGGGCCTGCTGCTGATCACCCATGACCTGGCGGTGGTGGCCGGCATGGCCGACCAGGTGGCGGTGATGCAGGCCGGCCGGATCGTGGAACAGGGCCCGGCCGAGACGCTGTTCCGCCAGCGGCGGCACGACTATACCCGGCGGCTGTTTGCTGCCTCGGCCCATCGGCCTCAGCGCCGGGCGATGGTCACCGACAGGCCGCTGTTGCAGGTGCAGGACGTGCGGCGCAGCTATGCCTTGCCGCGCAAGGCGCTGTTCGGCCCCGCCCCGCGGCTGGAGGCGGTGAAGGGCGTCGGCTTCACGCTGAACCGTGGCGAATCGCTGGGGCTGGTGGGGGAATCGGGCTGCGGCAAATCCACCCTGACGCGCGCCGTCCTGGGGTTGGAGCCGGTGCAGCAGGGGCGCATCCTGCTGGATGGCGCGCCGGTGCTGGCCCATGCCATGACCGATGCCTTGCGCGCGCAGATGCAGGTGGTGTTCCAGGACCCTTACGGCAGCTTCAACCCGCGCTGGAAGGTGGGGCGGCTGGTGGCCGAGCCCTTTCACCTCGCCCCCGCGCCGGCGGCCGAACAGCGCGACCGGGTGGCCGCCGCGCTGGAGGAGGTCGGCCTGAAGGCCGACGACATGGAGAAATACATCCACGAGTTTTCCGGCGGCCAGCGCCAGCGCATTGCCATTGCCCGCGCGCTGATCGTGCGCCCCAAGCTGATCGTGCTGGACGAGGCGGTTTCGGCGCTGGACGTGCGGGTGCGGGCGCAGATCCTCGACCTGCTGGCGGCCTTGCAGGCCAGCCACGGGCTCAGCTACCTGTTCATCAGCCACGACCTGCATGTGGTGCGCGCCATCACCGACCGGGTGCTGGTGATGCAGGCCGGCCTGATCGTGGAACAGGGCGCGACCGAAGCGGTGTTTTCCGCGCCCCAGCACCCCTATACCCGCCAACTGATCGCGGCGACCCCCGTGATCCCCCCGGAATGGATGTCCGATGACGCTCTGGTATGATCCCCGCGAAATCCTGATCGGCGGCCAATGGCGCCGCACCGAAGGCGCGCTGCCGCTGGAGGACCCCTCGACCGGCGAGGTCTGGGGCGAAATCCCGCGCGGGATGGCCGCCGACGTGGACGAGGCGGTGGCCGCGGCCGAGGCGGCGCTGGCCGGTCCCTGGGGCCGGATGCCGGCGTTCGAGCGCGGGCGCATCCTGGCGCGCATCGGCCAGTTGGTGCTGGAAAGGGCCGACGACCTGGCGCAGATCGAGGCGCGCGATGTGGGCAAGCCCTTGAGGCAGGCCCGCGCCGACGCGGTGGCGATGGCGCGCTACATGGAGTTCTACGCCGGCGCCGCCGACAAGCTGATGGGCGAGACGATTCCGTTTCTGGACGGCTACACCGTCTATACCTTGCGCGAGCCGCACGGGGTGACGGGGCATATCATCCCCTGGAACTACCCGATGCAGATCCTTGGCCGGTCGGTCGGGGCGGCGCTGGCGATGGGCAATGCCTGCGTGCTGAAACCGGCCGAGGAGGCTTGTCTGACCGCGCTGGCCTTCGGCCGCATCGCGCAAGCGGCCGGCCTGCCGGCGGGTGCCTTGAACATCGTGCCGGGCCTGGGCGAGGAGGCCGGCGCGGCGCTGTCGGCCCATCCCGGCATCCACCACATCAGCTTCACCGGCTCGGTCGGGGTGGGCAGCCTGATCCAGGCGGCGGCGGCGCGCAACATCGTGCCGGTCACGCTGGAACTGGGCGGCAAGTCGCCGCAGCTGGTGTTCGAGGATGCCGATCTGGACAAGGCCTTGCCCTTCCTGGTGAACGCCGGCATCCAGAACGCGGGGCAGACCTGTTCGGCCTCGTCCCGTATCCTGGTGCACCGGAGCCGGTTCGCCGAGGTGGTCGAGCGGATGGCCGCCCGCTACGCCGCCTTGCGCGTGGGGCCGGCGCTGGCCGATCTGGACGTGGGGCCGGTGATTTCTGCCCGCCAGCGCCAGATCATCGAAGGGATGCTGGCCCTGGCGCCGCAGGGGCGCATCGCTGCGCGCGGGCAGATCGTGGCGGATGCGCCGGCAGGCGGGCACTATGTCGCCCCCACCCTGATCGCCGACATCGACCCCGCGCACCGGTTGGCGCAGGACGAAATCTTCGGCCCCGCGCAGGTGGTGATCCCCTTCGACGACGACGATCAGGCCGTGGCCATCGCCAACGGCACTGCCTATGGCCTGGTCGCCGGGGTCTGGACCGAGAATGGCGCCCGCCAGATGCGCATGGCGCGGCGCTTGCGCGCGGGGCAGGTGTTCCTGAACAACTACGGCGCCGCCGGCGGGGTCGAGCTGCCCTTCGGCGGGGTCGGCAAGTCGGGCCACGGCCGCGAAAAGGGGTTCGAGGCGCTGTATGGCTTTTCGGTGCTGAAAACCGTGGCGGCGCACCACGGGTAACGGGCTTTCCCGACGGGGTTTCCCAAGGGGGCGGGTCAGCCCCCTTGGGCGGGGGGTGCGGGGGGCTGGCCTCCCGCCGCCTCCACCTCCGCCTCCGCCCGCAGCAGCGCGGCGGCGATCAGCGCCGCCGTTGCATCCTGGGCGCCGATCTCGGGCAGCAGGGCGCCGGCAAAGCCGGCTTCGGCCAGCGCCTCGGGCACATCGCCCACCACATGCCCGGCGCGCAGGGCAAAGAACGGCAGGCAGACGGCGGCGCGGCCCAGCCCGCGGGCCGCGTCGGCCAAGAACGGCGCCTCCTCGACGAACCCCACCGCCACGCGGGCAAAGCCGCTTTCGCGGCGCATCCGCCCGGCCATGGCGTGGGTGGACTCGGCGCTGGTGCGCGACAGTTTGCTGCCATGCGCGGCCAGCAGCAGCGTGGCGCCGGCGGGGTCGATGCCGGCGGCGGCTGCCCCGTCGCGCGCCACCCGGGCCACCAGCGCCGGCAGGTCGGGATCGACGCCGAAGGGGGCAAGCCGGCGCAGGCCGCCCGCCCCGGCCGCCGCCAGCCGGCGCGGCAATTCGCGCCCGGTGAACCAGCCTTCTGCCATGAAGAACGGGTAGACCAGCGGCGCGGGCAAGGCGGCCAGCGCGGCCTCCAGCGCCTGCGGCATGGCCAGCGTGGCGCCCATCACCTGCCAGCCGCCGGGCAACCGCGCCTGCACCCGCGCGGCCAGCGCCTGCAAGGCGGCCTCTTGCGGCGCGGGGTCGGCGGGCGCGCCGTGGGCGACGATCAGGGCGGCGGGCATGGCGGGCTCCTTCAGGCGTAAAGCGCGGTCAGCAGCGCATCGCGCAAGGCTTGCAGGGCCTCGGGCACGTCGTCCAGCGGCTGCTCGGTTTCCCATGCGGTCAGGCGCCGGCCGGCATGGTGGCGCAAGGGCAGCGGCCCTGCCTGCACCGCCGCGGCGATGCGCGCCGGCAAGACCGGGTCGCGCAGTTTGCGCGGTTCGGTGCCGATCGACAGCCGCAGCCGCCGGTCGCTGGCGGTGCGCGCCAGCTCGACCGAGGCGTGGCGGTGCTGGCCCTGGGCGTAAAGCCGCAAGAAGGCCCGTTCGCTGCGCAGGTCTGGCCACAGCCCGCGCGGAATCGCCGGCCCGAGCTCGGGCCACAGCCCCTGCCGGAAGGCGCGGTTGCGGGCAAAGACCAGGGCTTCGGCCGGATCGGCCGGGTGCACCGCCAGCATCAGCGCCGCCCGCGCCGTCACGCGCCCGGCCCGCTGTGCGCCTGCAGGATCACCCGGCGCGAGGCCGAGGCGAATTCGCGCCGCGCCATCATCGCCAGCGTCAGCACCACCGCCAGCGACAGTGCCAGCGCCCCGGCCAGCCAGGCCAGGGCCGCTATGGCGAAGTAAACCGAATTGAGCCCGCGGTTGAAGCTGCGCGCGGCGGTGATGTTGATTTCGGCGGCCTGGGCCGCGCGCGGATAGCAGGCGGGGTCTTCGGGATCGTTCGGGACCGAGGCCATCAGAATTGCGCAGTAGCCGAACAGCCGGTTGGCCCAGACGAACTTCAGAAAGGCATTGGCCACCAGCAGCAGCACCACCAGCAGCTTGATTTCCAGCACCGTGCGGCTGGTCTGCAAGGTGAAGTCGGCGGCAAAGCCGGCCAGCCGTTCGGCATCGCCCATCAGCGCCACGCCGCCCCCCAGCGCGATCATGGTGGCGCTGGCGAAAAAGGCGGTGGACTGGCGCAAACTGTCGAGCACGGTGGCATCGAAGATGCGCGGCTGGCGGGTGACGAAGGCGTGCATCCAGTCGCGCCGCATGCCGGCCATCAGCACCGCCACCGAAGGGCGCCCGGCCGGCGGGTGTTCGACCAGCCAGCCGAACCCCAGCCAGCCGGCCAGCAGAAAGACCAGGGCGGCGGCATCGGCCGGGGTGAAATCGGCGATCAGCGCGGTCATGGCCGGGATCCTTGCCCCGGACGGGGGCCGTGCGAGGACAGAAGGGTCAGTTCAACTGGAACTGGAGCGGATAGCGCCCATCCTCGAAATCGCCGAACAGATCGGGCAGGTCGGGATGGTCCACAGGTTCGCCGGTTTCGTCGGGCACCAGATTCTGTTCCGAGACATAGGCGACGTAATAGCTTTGGTCGTTTTCGGCCAGCAGGTGATAGAACGGCTGGTCCTTCGAGGGGCGGCTGTCCTCGGGGATGGCGGCATACCATTCCTCGGTGTTGGAGAACATCGCGTCGACATCGAAGACGACGCCCCGGAACGGATGCTTGCGATGGCGAAGCACCTGACCCAGATGATACTTTGCCTGAGACTTGAGCATGGTCGAGAACCCCCAAGGTGCTAACTACTCCCTCGCCGGGGCGCTTGTCCACATCGCAGACGCGGCGGCGGCGAAACAAACTGTGGGTCTTGCCGCCACAGGCGCGCCTGCGCCTACACGGCTTTCTGATCGCCCGCCGCCCGCGCGGGATTCCCAAGGCGGCGCAAGTGGCGTATCATGCCGGAAAAACAGCAGGCAAAGAGCAGATGAGCAGATACGTGCGCGCCCTGGCCCTGGTGCTGGTGCTGGGCTCTTGCGGGGGCAATTTTTCGGCCCCGCGGAACCTCGACAATGCCTGCGGGCTGGCGGACGAACGCCCGAAATACTTTCGCGCGATGCAGGCCGCCGAACGCAAGTGGGGCGTGCCGGTGCATGTGCAGATGGCGGTCATCCACCAGGAGTCGAAGTTCATCGGCAATGCGCGCACCCCGTTCCGCTATGCGCTGGGCGTCATTCCGATGGGTCGCCAGAGCAGCGCCTATGGCTATTCGCAGGCGCTGGACGAGACCTGGCGCGAGTATCAGGAAGAAACCGGCCGCGGCGGCGCCCGGCGCGACCGGATTCAGGACGCCACCGACTTCATGGGCTGGTATTTCGCCAAGTCGGAGGAGCGGCTGGGGATTCCGCGCCACGACGCGCGCAACCAGTATCTGGCCTATCACGAAGGGCGCACCGGCTTTGCCCGCCGCAGCTATGAGGCCAAGCCCTGGCTGGTGGCGATTTCGGCCCGGGTGGCCGACCGCGCCGAAACCTATCGCGCGCAACTGGCCAGCTGCCGGCGGCGCTGAGCGGCTGACGCTCAGCGGTCGGACACCGGGATGCCGCGGGCCTTGGCCTCGGCGCCGATGTCGAACAGGCGGGCTGGCAGGGCGGTGCCCTTTTTCATCTCGCCCAGAATCATCGTCGTCCGGTTGCCGGCATCGTCGGTGATGACCCATTGCCGCAGCTCGGTCGGGCCGGGGGTGAAGATCAGGTCGATGCGGCCGTATTCCGGGTGGTCGGGATCCTGCGCGGTGACGCGGGTGGCGGGGCCCTCCTCGGCATGGCCGACGACCATGCGGGCCGCGCCCAGATCGACCGTCGGCGCCAGGATCAGGTGCAAGGGCGTGCGGCGCAGGGGGTATTGTTCGGGCGGCTGGTTCGACTTGGGGTCGAAGATCGCCACCTGCTGGCCATCGGCCATGACCACGGTGCGGTCAGGCGGCGCATATTCGAAGCGCACCTTGCCGGGGCGGTTGATGCGGATGGTTCCGGTTGCCAGCGTGCCGTCGGGGTTGATCTGGGTGAACTCCGCCTCGGCGGTGGACAGACCGTTGAGGTAGCGCGACAGCTCGGCCAGCGGCAGCTTTTCGGCCTGGGCCGGCAGCGCAGCCAGCGCGACGAGGACGGGGGCAAGGGCGGGGGCGACAAGGGCAAGGATACGCATGGAGCGCATATAGCGCGGCCGCAGTGCCGACGCATCCCCCCTTCCGCGGCTTGTGATGCCGTGTGAGGGCCGGGCTTTGCCCTTGTGTCGCAGGCTTGCGGCGGGGGCGGGGCGCGTGTTGACAACCCCGGCGACTCCCCCTATACGGCGCCCAACCGGAAAGGGGCGCAAGCCCTCGATCCGGGTTGCACGACTGAAGTGGTCAAGATCCGGGCGCAAGCCCCGATCCTCTGAGATTCCACCGCGTCGCCCTCGCAAAAGGGGCGTCTGCGGTTTTGTGTTTTGCGGACGCGCAAGGCGCCTATACGAAGACTGCCCCCGGAAACCCTGCGGACGCGCAGAGGCCGAACGGGTTGCAAGCAAAGGCGAGAAGTATGCCGACGATCCAACAGCTGATCCGCAAGCCGCGGCAGCCCAAGGTGACGCGCTCGAAGTCGCAGCACCTCCAGCAGTGCCCGCAAAAGCGCGGCGTCTGCACCCGCGTCTACACCACCACGCCGAAAAAGCCGAACTCGGCCATGCGGAAAGTCGCCAAGGTGCGCCTGACCAACGGCTTCGAGGTCATCAGCTACATCCCCGGCGAAAAGCACAACCTGCAAGAGCACTCGGTGGTGCTGATCCGCGGCGGCCGGGTGAAAGACCTTCCCGGTGTGCGTTACCACATCCTGCGCGGCGTGCTGGACACGCAAGGCGTGAAAGATCGTCGTCAGCGCCGGTCGAAATACGGCGCGAAGCGTCCGAAGTGAGGAACTGAGATATGTCGCGTCGTCACGCTGCCGAAAAGCGCGAAGTCCTGCCCGATGCCAAGTATGGCGACCGGGTGGTCACCAAATTCATGAACAACCTGATGATCGACGGCAAGAAGTCGGTCGCGGAATCGATCGTCTACAACGCCCTGGAGCGGGTGGAAAAGCGCCTGAAGCGCTCGCCCATCGAAGCGTTCCATGAGGCGCTGGACAACGTGAAGCCGGCGGTCGAGGTGCGTTCGCGCCGCGTCGGCGGTGCGACCTATCAGGTGCCGGTCGAGGTTCGCCCCGCCCGCCGCGAGGCGCTGGCGATCCGCTGGCTCATCATTGCCGCCCGCAAGCGCAACGAGAACACCATGGAGGAGCGTCTGGCCGCCGAGCTGGCCGATGCCTGCAACAACCGTGGCACCGCCGTGAAGAAGCGGGAAGACACCCACAAGATGGCCGACGCCAACAAGGCGTTCAGCCACTACCGCTGGTAAAGGATCGCCCTCATGGCACGCGAATATCCGCTGCACCTCTACCGCAACTTCGGGATCATGGCCCACATCGACGCGGGCAAGACCACGACGACCGAGCGGATCCTGTATTACACCGGCAAGTCGCACAAGATCGGCGAGGTGCATGACGGCGCCGCGACGATGGACTGGATGGAACAGGAGCAGGAGCGGGGCATCACCATCACCTCGGCTGCGACCACGACCTTCTGGGAAAAGACCCTGGACGGGAAGACCCCCGTCTCGGAAAAGCACCGCTTCAACATCATCGACACCCCCGGCCACGTGGACTTCACCATCGAGGTGGAGCGTTCGCTGGCGGTGCTGGACGGTGCGGTGTGCCTGCTGGACGCCAACGCCGGCGTCGAGCCGCAGACCGAAACCGTGTGGCGTCAGGCCGACCGCTACAAGGTGCCGCGCATCGTCTATGTCAACAAGATGGACAAGATCGGTGCCGACTTCTTCAAGTGCGTCCACATGATCAAGGACCGCACCGGCGCGACCCCCTGCCCGATCGCCCTGCCGATCGGCGCCGAGGACAAGCTGGAAGGCGTCGTCGACCTCGTGACGATGAAGGAGTGGGTGTATCAGGGCGAAGACCTGGGCGCTGCCTGGGAACTGCGCGAGATCCGCGACGAACTGAAGGGCCTGGCCGAGGAATGGCGCGGCAAGATGATCGAGCTTGCCGTCGAGCAGGACGATGCCGCGATGGAAGCCTACCTCGAAGGCAACGAGCCCGACGAGGAGACGCTGCGCAAGCTGATCCGCAAGGGCACGCTGTCGATGGCCTTCGTGCCGGTTACCGCCGGTTCGTCCTTCAAGAACAAGGGCGTGCAGCTGGTGCTGAACTCGGTGGTGGACTATCTGCCCTCGCCGCTCGACATCCCGCCCTATGTCGGCTTCGCCCCGGGCGACGAGACCGAAACCCGCAACATCGAGCGCAAGCCCGATGACGCGGAACCGTTCTCGGCGCTGGCGTTCAAGATCATGAACGATCCCTTCGTCGGCTCGCTCACCTTCACGCGCATCTATTCCGGTCAGCTCAAGAAGGGCGACCAGATGCTGAACTCGACCAAGGGCAAGCGCGAGCGCGTCGGCCGCATGATGATGATGCACGCCGCCAACCGCGAGGAAATCGAAGAAGCCTTCGCGGGCGACATCATCGCGCTGGCGGGCCTGAAGGAAACCACCACCGGGGATACCCTGTGCGATCCGGCCAAGCCGGTCGTGCTGGAAACCATGACCTTCCCCGAGCCGGTGATCGAGATCGCCGTGGAGCCGAAGTCGAAGGCCGACCAGGAAAAGATGGGCCTCGCGCTGGCCCGCCTGGCGGCCGAAGACCCGTCCTTCCGCGTCGAGACCGATTTCGAATCGGGCCAGACCATCATGAAGGGCATGGGCGAGCTTCACCTCGACATCCTCGTCGACCGCATGCGGCGCGAATTCAAGGTCGAGGCGAACATCGGCGCCCCGCAGGTGGCCTACCGCGAAACGATCAGCCAGCCGGCCGAGATCGACTACACGCACAAGAAGCAGACCGGCGGGACCGGCCAGTTCGCGCGCGTGAAGCTGCAGATCGAGCCGACCCAGCCGGGCGAAGGCTATTCGTTCGAATCGAAGATCGTCGGCGGTGCGGTGCCCAAGGAATACATCCCGGGTGTCGAGAAGGGCATCAAGTCGGTGATGGATTCGGGCCCGCTGGCCGGCTTCCCGGTGATCGACTTCAAGGTGGCGCTGGTCGATGGCGCGTTCCACGACGTCGACTCGTCGGTGCTCGCGTTCGAGATCGCGGCCCGGGCGGCGATGCGCGAAGGCCTGAAGAAGGCCGGCGCCAAGCTGCTGGAACCGATCATGAAGGTCGAGGTGGTGACGCCGGAAGAATACACCGGCTCGATCATCGGCGACCTGACCAGCCGTCGCGGCATGGTGACCGGCCAGGACAGCCGGGGCAACGCCAACGTCGTGAACGCGATGGTGCCGCTGGCCAACATGTTCGGCTACATCAACAACCTGCGCTCGATGTCCTCGGGCCGCGCGGTTTTCACGATGCAGTTCGACCATTATGACGCCGTGCCGCAGAACATCTCGGACGAGATCCAGAAGAAATACGCTTGATCGGTGTGGCGGGGGCCGACCCCGCCCTACCGCCTGTAGGCCGGGGCCTGTCCCGGCATCACCGAACCGAATGAGGAGTTGCCACAATGGCGAAGGCAAAGTTTGAACGGACGAAACCGCACGTCAACATCGGGACGATCGGCCACGTTGACCACGGCAAGACGACGCTGACGGCGGCGATCACGAAGTATTTCGGCGAGTTCCGTGCCTATGACCAGATCGACGGTGCGCCGGAGGAGCGTGCGCGCGGGATCACGATCTCGACGGCGCACGTGGAATACGAGACGGAGAACCGTC
>NZ_JBKBQM010000068.1:0-12578 GCF_046292685.1 Gemmobacter sp. | reverse complement strand
GATTGCGCGCGCGCAGGCCTGGCACGTGGCGCAGATGCTGAGCACCGGGCCCCATGCCCATCTGCCGGTGCTGTCGGCCGCCGCCCCGGCGCGGGCCGGCGGGCGCGGCGGGCCCGGAAACTTCACCGACCTTGCGCCCGGCCTCTTGCGCGAGCGCGACCTGGCCGCGCTCTGCCCCTTTCCGAACGCCATCCGCGCCCTGCGCCTGACCGGCAACGACGTGCTGCAATGGCTGGAACACGGGGCCAGCATCTTTGCCCGGGTGGCACCGGGCGCGCGGGATGCCCCGTTGCTCAACCCTGAGTGGCCCGCCTACAATTTCGACATCATCGAAGGGCTGACCTACGAAATCGACCTTTCGCAGTCTTCGGGGCGAATCCGCAACCTGTGCCACGCTGGCCGACCCGTCCGCCCGGACGATGCCTTCATCGTGGCGACGTCCAGCTACCGGGCCGCCGGCGGCGGCGGTTTTCCGGGCTGCGGGCTGGCCGACCGGCTGGTGCTGGAAGCACCGACGCTGGTGCGCTCGATCGTCGGGGGGTTCCTTGCGCTCGAAGGACCATATCGCGCGCCTGATGCGCCGGTGTGGCGGTTTTCGCCCATGCACGGCAGCTCGGTGGTGGTGGAAACCGGCGCAGCCGCGCTGGACCATCTGCCGCGCGCCGGGGTGGAGTCGCTGGGCCTGTCCGACAAGGGGTTCCTGCGCCTGCGTCTGTGGCTGTGATCCCGGCCAAGGCAACCCTTGCATCCGGCCGCGTCCGGCCTTATCTGACGGGTCGAGAGGTTGGCGCGGGCAGACGCCTCGCCAACCCGGTCAGGTCCGGAAGGAAGCAGCCGCAACGAGTCCCGCCTGGGTCGCTGTCCAGCCTCTCACCCCTATCCTGCCCGATCCTGCCCCGAAGGCGAACGAAAAGCCGGCCGGGGCAGAGATATCGGACGGCTTCGGCAAGCTGCCCCGGTCAGCCGGACGGCATCCCCTTCTGCAGGTTCAGCACCACTTCGAGCCGGTTGCGCGCGTGGCATTTCTGCATGATCTGCGTCATGTAGGATTTGACCGTCTTTTCGGAAATCTGCAGCTTTTCCGCGATATCCCGGTTGGACGCCCTCTGCATCAAATGGCGCACGATCTGGTCTTCGCGCTGCGAAAGCGTCATTTCCACGGACTTCGGGTTACTCTTGCGCTGCCGGATCTTACGAAGCAACCGGGCGGCGAGCCTGGAGGAAATGTATTCCGCGCCTTCGACAACCGCCTGAAGGGCATGAAACGACCCGCCGCCGATGCGTCTCTTTACAACACTTCCGCCTGCATCGCACACAATCCGGGGATGGCAGTCGTCAATCTTGGCGTCGCCCGCTCGAACCTGATCGATCAGCTGAACGAAAACACGAAGCCGCGGCAGCGCTACCATAAAGCGCAAGACGCGGCGTTGGTGCCGCTGATCTCCACGCTGGTGGAAAAGGCGGTGACCGGCGCAACGGTTCTGTCCTTGAAACACGGCAGCGGAACATTCGACGACCCGATGTGCGACGCGCAAACACGCATCTACGAGGTCCATCGGCCGCTTTACGACCACAACGGAGCCCTGATCGCGGTCGGCGAACTCTATTCCAGGGTAGAGCTGGTTTCCAGCCGGATCGAGGCGACGACGACCGAGATCGACAAGTTGCGTCTGGCCGTGCTGCTGGCGGCGGCGCTGGTGCTGGCGGTCATCGTCAAGCTGGCGCAAACCCGCCTTGCGGCGCAGGAGGCCGAGATCACCCGCCGCATGAACGAAGCCGACGATCTGACCCGGCGCAACCTCGCGCTGCTGCGCGAATCCGAATCGCTGCGGCGGACCGCGTCGGCCGCCAACGAGGAATTGCTGAGCAGGATCGGCGCCGAACTGCACGACGGCCCGATTCAGCTGTTGTCGATTGCCGCCCTGTATCGCAGCCAGTTGCCCACCGTCGACGGATACGACCAGATCGAACGCAAGGCCCGGGATCTGTCGGAAAACGCGCTGAAGGAACTGCGCAACATCTCTTGCGGCCTGATCCTGCCGGAACTGGCCGGCACCGATCTGTCCGGCGCCGTCCGCCAGGCCGTGCAGGCCTTTACCCGCGACACCGGAATTGCGGTTTCGACCAGTCTTGCTGCCTCGGCGGAATGCAATCCGCAACTGGTCGTCACCGCTTACCGGATCGTTTACGAAGCGTTGAACAACGCCCGCAAACACGCTGGCGGCGAGGGCCTCTCGGTGCGGTTGGCACAATCCGCAGACCATGTGCAGCTCGAGGTCCGTGGCAGGTTCTCCCCCGAAACCGATGTCGGCGCCGAAACGCTGGGCGCGGAGGCGGTTCTGGGGCAGATGAGCATGCTGAAGCGTGCCCGCAGTGTCGGGGGGGCGATCGACGTCCGGCAGGAAGGCGACGAGGTCATCGTCCTGTTCACCTTCGGCCCGGCCGCCGTTTCCGCCGCAAGCGGCTGAGCGTGACACGCCCGGCGCCGGCAAGCACGCCAAGGCCGGCCGCGCTGTCGCACCGAAGAAAAATTTCGCAGGCGCACTTGACGCTTCCGAGGTTTCGCGCCAACTCCCGCAGTGAATGAACGTTCACTCCGCCGCGAGCCCCATGAACAGCCCTGCCCGCCACTCCTCCGGTCTTGCCGCCCTCGGCCCGCGCGAGCGCGACATCCTGGCCGCCATCCGCCCGGTTTTCGCCGCCAAGGGCTTCGACGGTGCCTCGATGCAGGATCTGGCACGTGCGGCTGGCATGAGCGTGGGCAATTTCTACCGCTACTTCCCGTCGCGTGCCGCGATTGTCGAGGCGATCATCCAGATCGACCTGGAGGAAGTGGAACAGAAGTTCGCCGCGCTGCTGGCGGCACCCGACCCGTTGCCGGTGTTGCGTGCGGCCCTGCACGCCCGGGTGCACGACGAACTTTGCACCTGCGACGATGCGACGCTGTGGGCGGAAATCACCGCGGCGGCGTTGCGCAAGCCCGAAATCGGCGCGGTTGTGAACCGGATGGAAGGCGAGATCGTATCATGGCTGATCCGCGGCTTTGCGCTGGCGGCAGGAATATCGCCCGTTCGGGCGCAGGCGCGGTTCACTGCGCACGCCCGTCTGATCGTGGCGCTGGTCAAGGCCAGCGCCATGCACGGGCGCCTGCCCCCCGACGAAGGCGCGGCGCTGACCGCGCTGATCCAGCGCCAGATCGACGGACTGCTTGACGAAATTGCCGCCGCCGCGCGGCCCGAGGATGCATCGTGACCCCCAGAGTTCTTTCCCGTGTTGCCTTGGCGCTGGCCCTTTCCGGCGCGGCGGCGGTCTTGCCGCAGACCCTTCGTGCCGAGGCTGCCGCCAGCACCGCGGCCGCCGATCCGGCCTTGCCGGCGATCACCGTCTCGCCCGTGCGCGAAATGCCACTGGCAGACCGCATTTTTGCAGGGGGCATGATCCAGGCGGTCGAATCCGTCCAGGTCGCGCCGCTGATCGAAGGCCAGCCGATCGAGGCGTTGCTGGCCGATGTGGGCGACCGGGTCGAAGCGGGGCAAATCCTCGCCCGCCTGTCGCGCACCACGCTGGAACTGACGCGCAGCCAGTTGCTCGCCTCGGTCGCTTCGGCCCGCGCGACCGTGGCCCAAGCCGAGGCACAAGTGCTGGAAGCCGAAGCCGCGGCCGAACAGGCGGCGCGCGTTGCCAGCCGCGCCAGCGCCTTGCGCGAAAGCGGCAATGCCAGCCAGGCCGCGCTGGACCAGGCCCAGACCACGGCCCTGTCGGCGACAGCGCGCGTCACCGTGGCCCGGCAATCGCTGGAGGCCGCGCGCGCACAGGTGGCCAGCGTCGAGGCGCAGCTTGCCAATGTGGAACTGAACCTGACGCGAACCGAGGTCGTGGCCCCCGTCTCGGGCGAGGTGATTGCCCGGAATGCCCAGGTCGGGGCCATCGCCTCGGCCGCGGGGCAACCGATGTTCACCCTGACGCGCGATGCCGCGCTGGAACTGCGCGCCGAACTGTCCGAGCGCGACCTCGTGCGCGTGGCTCCGGGCCAGACCGTGACCTTGCGCCTTGCGGGGGCCGCCCAGCCGCTGAGCGGCACCGTGCGCCGCGTCGAGCCGGTGGTGGACGCGACCAGCCGCCTTGGCCACGCCCGCATCGCGCTGGACGGGAACGGGATCGTGCGCGCCGGCATGTATGCCGATGCCGAAATCCTGGTGGAGCGCAAGACCGCGCTTGCCGTGCCGGTGACCGCGCTGACCACGGCCGCCGATGGCGCCTGGGTGATGCGGGTGGACGAGGCGGGCAAGGTTTCGCGCGTGCGGGTGGAAACCGGCATCCGCGAAGGCGGCTTCGTCGAGGTGATTTCGGGGTTGGCCGCCGGCGACCAAGTGGTGACCAAGGCCGGCGCCTTCGTGCGCGACGGCGACCGGGTGCGCCCGGTCGCGGCTGCAACCAACTGAGGGCGCCATGAACTTTTCCGCCTGGTCGATCCGCAACCCCGTCGCCCCGCTGCTGGCCTTTGTCATCCTGCTGGTGATGGGGTGGAATTCGTTCAACACCCTGCCGATCACCCGGTTTCCCAACATCGACGTGCCCTTGGTCGCCGTCACCGTCGCGCAAGGCGGCGCCGCCCCGGCCGAGATGGAAACCCAGATCACCAAGGAAATCGAGGATGCCGTTGCGGGCATCACCGGGGTCAAGAACATCATCTCGACCGTGACCGACGGGGTTTCGACCACGGCGGTCGAATTCCGCATGGAAATCCCGACCGAAACCGCGGTGCAGGATGTCAAGGATGCGATCGACCGCATCACCGGCACCTTGCCCGGGTCGATCGAGGCCCCCGTCGTCAGCCGGATCGACGTCGAGGGGCAGGCGATATTGACCTATGCGGTGTCGGCGCCGGACATGACCATCGAGGAAATCAGCTGGTTCGTCGACGATACGGTGAAACGCGCGCTGCAAGGCAAGCCCGGCATCGGTCGCATCGACCGCTACGGCGGCGCCGACCGCGAAATCCGCATCGAACTCGACCCGCTCAAGCTCGACAGCTGGGGCATCACCGCAAGCCAGGTCAATGCGCAACTGCGTGCTACCAACATCGACCTGGGCGCAGGCCGGTCGGAACTGGGCGCAGGCGAACAGGCGATCCGCACGCTGGGCAATGCCGATACGGTCGAACGCCTGTCGCAGACCATGATCTCGGTCGGGGGCGGGCGGCACGTGCGCCTGTCGGACCTGGGCGAGTTGCGCGACACCTATCAGGAACTTCGCAGCTTTTCGCGGTTCAACGGCGAACAGGTGGTGACCTTTTCGGTGTTCCGGGCCAAGGGCGCATCGGAGGTAACCGTTGCCGAAGCGGTCGAGGCACAGTTGGCCGCCTTGCGCGAAAAACACCCCGAGGTGCGCATCTCCAAGGTCGACGACACGGTGTTCTACACCTACGGCAACTACGAAGCCGCGCTGCACACGTTGCTGGAAGGGGCGCTGCTCGCGGTGCTGGTGGTGCTGGCCTTCCTGCGCAACTGGCGCGCCACGCTGATTGCCGCCGTGGCCTTGCCGCTGTCGGCCATTCCGACCTTCTGGGTGATGGACCTGCTGGGCTTCTCGCTCAACCTGGTTTCGTTCCTGGCGATCACGCTGGCCACCGGCATTCTGGTGGACGACGCCATCGTCGAGGTCGAAAACATCGCCCGACATATCCGCATGGGCAAGACGCCCTACCGCGCGGCCATCGATGCGGCCGATGAAATCGGGTTGGCGGTGATTGCCACCACCTTCACCATCATCGCGGTGTTCGTGCCGGTGTCGTTCATGCCCGGCATTCCGGGGCAGTATTTTCGGCAGTTCGGCATGACCGTGGCGATTGCGGTGTTCTTTTCACTGCTGGTGGCGCGGCTCATCACGCCCATGATGGCGGCCTACCTGATGCGCGCCAAGGACGCGCTGCACGACGACAGCCACAAGGACGGGCTGTTCATGCGGTTCTACCTGCGGCTGGTGCGGCTTTCGACCTCGGGGCGGTTGCTGTGGATCCCGGCGCGCTATCTGACGATGGTCACCGCGGTTGGGGTGCTGCTTGTATCGGTCCATTTCATGTTGCAGGTGCCGGGCAGCTTTCTACCGCCCGAGGATGTCAGCCGCATTTCGGTCTCGGTGGAACTGCCGCCCGGCTCGACGCTGGAGGAAACCGACCGCACGACGCAAGCCATGGTTTCCGCCATCGAGGATGTCGAGGGGATCGAGGCGATCTTCGTGCTGGGCGGCGCCTCGCCCAAGGGCGACCGCGACATCCGCCGGGCCGCGATCACGGTAGTGCTGGAAAAGCTGGACCACCGGCTGAGCTACAAGCTGTCGGGCCTGGCGCAGCGCCTGCCGGTGGTAGGCGCCCTGGTGCCCCCAATGGAGCCGCAGGGCCGCATCCGGCCGCAGAACGTGATCGAGGCCGAAATCTTTGCCCGTCTGCACGCCATTCCCGATGTGCGCGCTGTCAAGCTGAACGACCGCGGGGCGCGCGACATTTCGTTCTCGATCCTCTCGCAGTCCGAAGACGACCTGAACGAGGCCGTGCGCCGGCTGGAAGAAGCTCTGGTCGGCGAGCCCTTGCTGGCGAACGTGGCCACCGAAGGCGCCTTGCCCCGGCCCGAGCTTCAGATTACCCCACGACTGGACGAGGCGGCACGGCTGGGCGTGACCACCGCGGCCATCGCCGAAACGGTGCGCGTGGCCACGATCGGCGAAAACGACGCAGCCCTTGCGAAACTGTCGATCGACAACCGCCTTGTGCCGATCCGCGTGCGGCTGAACGATGCCACCCGAACGGATCTGGCGCGCATCGGTGCCCTTCGGGTTGCAACGGTGACGGGCCGCACCGTGCCGCTTTCGGCCGTGGCCGATATCGAGGTGTCGCAAGGCCCCTCGATGATCGACCGGCTCAACCGCGAACGCCGGGCCACCATCGGCGCCAACCTGCCCGTGGGCGTGGCGCTTGGCACGGCGACCGAACGGTTCCAGGAGATCCTGTCCTCGGTCGAACTGCCGCCGACGGTGCGCGTGGCCGAGGCTGGCGATGCCGAGGTCCAGGCCGAACTGATGGTCAGCTTCGTGAACGCGATGGTGCTGGGGCTGATGTTCGTGCTGTCGGTGCTGATCCTGCTGTTCGGCTCGGTGATCCAGCCGTTCACCATCCTGTTGTCGCTGCCGCTGGCCATCGGCGGGGTGGCGGCGGCGCTGATCCTGACCAGTTCGGCGCTGTCGATGCCCGTGCTGATCGGGATTTTGATGCTGATGGGGATCGTCACCAAGAACGCCATCCTGCTGATCGACTTTGCCATCGAGATGCGCAACCGCGGCATGACCCGTCTGCAGGCGGTGATCGAGGCCGGGCACAAACGGGCGCAACCCATCGTCATGACCTCGATCGCCATGTCCGCGGGCATGCTGCCCTCGGCGCTGGGGGTGGGCGAAGGCGGCGCGTTCCGGGCGCCGATGGCGACGGCCGTGATCGGCGGCATCATCGTGTCCACCGTGCTCAGCCTTGTCGTGGTGCCGGCGTTCTACCTGATCATGGACGATCTTTCGAACCTGATCGGGCGGCTGTTCCGCAACCTTGTAGGCCCCAAGGAAGCCGAGCCCGAGGCCTTGCCGCCCGAGGAGGTGGCCGTGCGGCTGCAGCAGGGGGAAACTGCGCTGGCGCAACTGGCCGCGCGGCTGGATCGGCTGGATGGCGGCCGCACCGATGCGGTTCTGCCTGCCTTGCCGCGGCAGGCGGCAGAATAGCGCCAAGACCGGCGTCAAGACGCCGGCCCCCGCCCCGGGGGGCCGGCGCAACCGAAAATCCGCAGGCAAGCGACCGAGAGAAATACCAGGTCGTCCGAGGCCAGGGCAGAAACACCCGTCAGTTCCACACCATGGCAACCCGCCTCGAGGCAAGCGTGGCCGCCTGCACCATCGTGGGGTTTCGGTAGATGCTCACCAGACCACCGGCCGGCGTGTCGGGCACCACCTCCACCGCCGGGGCCTGCGCCGCACCGGCGGCATCGAGGCGTTGCCGGGCGATCGGGTTTGGCCGGGCCGAGCCATTGGTTTCGTCGCCGGTCAGCGCCGCATAGCCACCGTTCCCCAGCCAGACAAGCGACGAATACAGCGATGGGCGGTCGGTGGGGTCGGCAAGGCTGACCGGCAACAGCGGCCCGGACAGCATGCCGCGATTCACCCGTTGCACCAGCAGCGCATTGTTCAGATCGCCCGCACCAGCCCGTGTCCGGGCAGATGCAGCAAGGCCGCAATCTGGCCAGCCGGGCCCTTTTCCAGCTGCACCCGGTTGACCGACGAAAAGGGCAGCCCATCCGTCGCCTGCGGAATGACCCGATCTGCGATGCTGCCCAGCGCGGTGGCCCCCGGGGCCAGTGTGCCGACCCTGAGCAGGGCATTCAGGTTGTTGTCGCCCCCAGCCATCGCCCAGACGATGCTGCCATCGTCCGCAAGCAAGGCATCGACGTGGTCGAGGTTGCAGAGCCCGGGCGCATGGTGCAGCGTCTGCGCGCCGGATTTGGTAATCGCCATGAAAGAACGTCTGCTTGAAACAGCGCGTGCCGCGGGTTTCGGGCCGCGCCGGGGCTCTTGCTCGCGCTGCGTAACGGCGATTGTCGCGTCCCGCCGCAGCACCCGTCGCAAGCCGCGGGTGCGCCATCGGCAAGGCGTTGCCGAATGCCGCTTTTTCAGGCAGTCGGGGTCGGGCTTGCCAGCGTGACGACGGTATCGCCATACTTGCGCTGGTCCAGCAGGGTCAGCGAAGGCGGCAGCGCGGGGGGGGCGCTTTCCTCCCACACGATCATCGCATCGGGGGCGACCCAGCCGCCTTCCAGCGCCGACGCGATCGCCGCCTCGCCCAACCCCTTGCCATATGGCGGGTCAAGGAAGATGAGGCCGTAGCCCGGGCCTCGGTTGGGCCCCAGCCGCGTGGCATCGCGGCGCCAGACATCGGTGACGCCCATCGCGTGCATCTTTTCGATGTTGCGTCGAAGCAGCGCCCGGGCCGCGGCGCCGTCATCGACAAAGGCAACCCGGGCGGCACCACGGCTCAGCGCCTCCAGCCCAAGGGCGCCGGTGCCTGCAAACAGGTCCAGCACCCGCGCGCCGGTCACAGGGTCGCCATAGCCGCCGTTCACCAGCAGGTTGAACATCGCCTCGCGCACCCGGTCCGAGGTCGGGCGCAGATGCGCCGACGGGTCACCGGCGCCGACATCGGCCAGCACCAGCCCGCGATACTGCCCCCCGATGATCCGCATCGACAATCCTCCGCCAGAGTTACCGGACCCCGGGGTCAAGGCCCCGGCCCGGCGCAGCACGGCCCGAGGCGGCAGGCCTCAGGCCAGCAGCGCCTTGAGATCGGTTGCAGGGTCGGCCACGCGCACCGGGTCGGCGCTGCGCCCCGCATCGATCAGGCGCCGGGCGATCATGAACCCCCGCGGGTCGTTCATCGCATCCACCGCCAGCAACCGATCCCCACGGTAATACCAGTGCGAACGCACCGCACCGCCGTCGCGCACGATCACCCGGTCGTAGCCGGTGTTGAGCCCGGCGATCTGCAACTTCACGTCGTACTGGTCGGACCAGAACCAGGGTTTCGGCACATAGGTCTTGCCTGCGCCCAGGATGTTTTCCGCCACGCATTCGGCCATGTCGATGGCCCCCGGCACCGATTCCAGCCGCAGACGACCGCCGGCGTGCGGAAAGCTGGCGCAGTCGCCTGCTGCCCAGACCTGCGGCGCGCTGGTGCGGCCCTGGTCGTCGGTGGCAATGCCGTTGTCCAGCACCAGACCCGCCGCCTCGGCCAGCGCGGTTGCCGGCAGGATGCCCACCCCGACGATGGCGAAATCGCAAGCCAGCTGGCGCCCGTCGGCCAGTTCGGCGCCCGTGACGCGGCCTGCCCCGGTCAGGCGCGCAAGGCCGGTGCCTTCCAGCACGGCGACACCGTGCGCAGTGTGCAAGGCGCGGAAGTAGTCGCTGGTTTCCGGTGCCGCCACCCGTTGAAGGATGCGAGGCGCGGCCTCGACCACGGTCACGCGAAGGCCCTTCTTGGCCGCCACGGCCGCCGCTTCCAGCCCGATGTAGCCCCCCCCCACAATCAGCACGCGCCGTCCCGCCACGAATTCGGGCGCCATGCCATCGACATCTGCCAGTGTGCGCACGTAATGCACGCCGGGCAGGTCGCCCCCGATGGCCGCCGGCAGTCGCCGCACGACCGCCCCGGTGGTGAAGGCGAGGTGGTCCCAGGCCAGCGTTTCGTCGCCCATGCGCAAGGTGCGGGCTGCCGCATCCACCGCGGTGACAGGGGTGCCTGTCACCAGCCAGATGTCCTGCGCTGCCCAGAAATCGGGCGCGCGCAGCAGCAGGCGATCCAGCGGCATTTCGCCCAGGAGATAGGCCTTGGACAGCGGCGGGCGCTGATAGGGTGCCACGGGTTCGTCGCCGATCAGGGTAATCGCCCCGATGTGCCCTGCGCTGCGCAGCCGCGCCGCCAGCGCAGCCCCCGCCTGCCCTGCCCCGATGATCGCCACATGCATGATCCCGTTCCCCCCTCTGTTCGGCCGTCGGCGCGCAACCTATATCTGGACGCACGACAAACACAACGCGCGAGGGAGACCCATGACGATTTCCAAAGGCGACCGCCTGCCCGATGCCACCCTGATCCGCAATGGCGCCAACGGCCCGGAGGATGTTTCGCTCTCCAGCCTGACCAAGGGCCGCAAGGTGGTGATCTTTGCCGTGCCGGGCGCCTTTACCCCGACCTGCCATTCGGCACATGTGCCCAGCTTCATCCGCACCAAGCCGAAGTTCGATGCCAAGGGCGTGGACGAGATCATCTGTATCTCGGTCAACGATCCCTTCGTGATGAAGGCCTGGGGCGAAGCGACCGGAGCCACTGCGGCCGGCATCACGCTGCTGGCAGACCCCGGTGACTATACCAAGGCCTTGGGCGTGGATTTCAGCGCCCCGGCGCGCGGGTTGATCGGGCGGTCCAGGCGCTATGCGATGTATGTGGTGGATGGCGTTGTCGAGGTGATCCACATGGAGGAAAACCCGGGCGCCTGCGAAATCTCGGGCGGCGAAGCGATGCTGGAAGCGATCTGACGCCGCAGAAACGACCGACCGCAGCCGCGGCCCCGCAGGGGGCCGCGGCTTTGCCGTTGCGCGAAAGCGCCTCGATTGGTAAGCCAGACAGACCAATCAGCGGAGTCCACCCATGCCCGTCATCACCTGCATCGACGACTTGAAGCGCCTGCACAAGGCCCGCGCGCCGAAGATGTTCTACGACTACGCGGAATCGGGCAGCTGGACGGAACAGACATTTCGCGACAACACCGCCGATTTCGCCGAAATCCGCCTGCGCCAGAAGGTTGCGGTGGACATGACCAACCGCACCACACGCTCGACGATGATCGGGCAGGACGTGGCGATGCCGGTGGCCCTGGCCCCCGTGGGCATGACGGGGATGCAGCATGCCGACGGCGAGATCCTGGCAGCAAAGGCGGCCGAAAGGTTCGGCGTGCCCTTCACCCTGTCCACCATGTCGATCTGTTCGATCGAGGATGTGGCCGCGCGCACGCAAAAACCCTTCTGGTTCCAGCTTTACGTGATGCGCGACGAGGATTTCGTGCGCCGCCTGATCGAGCGGGCGCGGGCGGCGAAATGTTCTGCGCTGGTGCTGACGCTGGACCTGCAGATCCTCGGCCAGCGGCACAAGGATCTGAAGAACGGCCTGTCGGCACCGCCCAAGCTGACGCCCTCGACGATTGCCGATCTGGCGACACGCTGGCGCTGGGGCCTGGGCATGCTGGGCACCCCGCGGCGGTTCTTCGGCAACATCGTCGGCCATGCCAAGGGCGTGGGCGATACCAGTTCGCTGTCGTCCTGGACGGCCGAGCAGTTCGACCCGCAGCTGGACTGGGGCAAGGTCGCCAAGTTGAAGGAGATGTGGGGCGGCAAGCTGATCCTGAAAGGGATCCTCGATGCCGACGACGCGCGCAAGGCAGCCGAGGTGGGGGCCGACGCGATCATCGTGTCGAACCACGGAGGTCGGCAGCTGGACGGGGCCTTGTCCTCGATCCGGGTCTTGCCGCAGATCCTCGATGCGGTGGGCGACCGGGTCGAGGTGCATCTGGACAGCGGCATCCGCTCGGGCCAGGACGTGCTGAAGGCGCTGGCGCTGGGGGCGCGCGGCACCTACATCGGGCGGGCGTTCATCTATGGTCTGGGCGCGATGGGGCAGGCCGGCGTGACCAAGGCGCTTGAGGTGATCCACAAGGAGCTGGACCTGTCTATGGCGCTGTGCGGCGAGCGCGATATCCACAACCTCGGCCGGCACAACCTGCTGATCCCGGACGGGTTCTTTACCCGGTATTCCTGACGGAAGGAAAAGGGGCGCCTGCGCCCCCGTTGAGGGGGCTTGGCGCCCGCGGGGCCGGCCCCGCACGCCGCCGGAAGGGCCTTCGGCCCCTCCGGGCCACCCGAATCCGCGACCTGCGTGCAGCAGGGGTGCGAATCGCTGTCCCCCGGCCTATATCGGTTGCATGAGCCTGCCGCCCGGATTC
>NZ_JBKBQM010000067.1:0-12607 GCF_046292685.1 Gemmobacter sp. | reverse complement strand
GGGGGGGGGGGGGCCGTTGGGGGGGGGGGGGGGGGGGGGGGGGGGGGGGGGGGGGTGGGGGGGGGGCGGGGGGGGCCCGGGGGGCGGGGGGGGGGGGGGGCCCCCCCCCCCCCCACCCCCCGCGCAAGGGGGCGGCGACCGCCCCCTTGCGCAACCCCCTCGCGGTCCGCGCCTCCCCCCGAAAGGTCATCCGTGCAGGCGCTGCACCATTTCGGCCAGGTCGCGCGACAGGGCCGGTGCCGCCAGAATGCGGCCCAGTTCGGCGCGCATCAGCCCCTGCCGGTCTGCATCGTAACGGGCGATGGTTTCGAACATGGTCGACATGCGCGCCGCCGTTTGCGGATTGACCGGATCGAGCCGGATCAGCCAATCGGCCGCCAGGCGGTAGCCGCTGCCATCGGGCTGGTGAAAACCTGCGTGATGCGCAGCGAGAGCGCCCAGGGCGGCGCGGAAGCGGTTGGGGTTCTTCCAGTCGAAATCGGCAGCGCCCATCAGGCGCGCCGTGATGGCGGGCGCGTCCTGCGGTGCCGCGTGCAGGATCTGCAGCGACAGCCATTTGTCCATCACCAGCGGATCGTGGCCCCATTGCCGGGCGAAGGCGCGGGTCTCCTCGGTGCCGCGCCCGGCCTCGATCAGGCAGGCAAGGGCGGCGGTCTGGTCGGTCATGTTGCCGGCCTCGGCATAGGCCCGGGCGGCGGTTGCACCACCGTCCAGCCGGTTCATCAGGCCCAGAACCGCGTTGCGCAAGGCGCGCTGGCCGGCGGAGCGGGCATCCGGACTGTAGGGCCCGGGCTGGCGCAGTGCCTCCCACAGGCGCGGCAGATCGGCGGCGAGGTGGCGGGCCAGCGCCTCGGCCATGCGTTTGCGCGCGCGGTGGATGCGGTCGGGATCGGGCACGATGCCGGCCCCGTGCAGGGTTTGCGCCATGTCGTCTTCGCCCGGCAGGCGCAGGGCCAGGGCGCGAAACGCCGGATCGAGCGTTTCGTCGCGCAGCACGGTTGCCATCGCGTCCAGCCATGCCGGGCCGGGGCTCGCGTCCTCGGTCACCATGCGCGCCATCACCTGCTTGGCCAGTGCGCGCCCTGCCTCCCACCGATTGAAGGGATCGGTGTCGTGCGCCAGCAGGAAGGCACGGGTGGCATCGTCGATGTCGTGGTCCAGCACCACCGGCGCCGAAAACCCGCGCAGGACCGACGGCACCGGGCGCGCCGCAAGACCTGTGAACACGAAGTCCTGCCGCGGTTCGGTCAGTTCCAGAACCGTGGTCGGCACCACTTCGTCGCCATTCGGGTTCAGAAGGCCGACGGCGACCGGAATGTGCAAGGGTAGCTTGTCCGGCTGCCCCGGCGTCGGGTTCGTTTGTTGCGAAAGTGAAAGCGTATAGGTGCCGGTTCCGGCATCCCAGGCGTCGGTCACCGTCAGGCGCGGGGTGCCGGCCTGTTCGTACCAGCGCTTGAACTGCGTCAGGTCGCGCCCCGTGGCATCGGCAAACACCTGCAGCCAGTCCTCGATCGTGCAGGCCTGCCCGTCGTGGCGCGAAAAATAGAGATCGAGCGCCCTGGCATAGGCTTCGGCCCCCACGAGGCGACGCAACATGCCGATCAGCTCGGCGCCTTTTTCATAAACGGTGGCGGTGTAGAAGTTGTTGATCTCGATGAAACTGTCGGGGCGGACAGGGTGCGCCAGGGGGCCTGCATCCTCGCGGAACTGGCGGGCGCGCAGCGTCAGCACATCCTCGATGCGCTTGACGGCATGGCTGCGCATGTCGCCGGTGAACTGCTGGTCGCGAAAGACGGTCAGCCCTTCCTTCAGGCACAGCTGGAACCAGTCGCGGCAGGTGATGCGGTTGCCGGTCCAGTTGTGGAAGTATTCGTGGGCGATGATCGCCTCGATGCGGGCAAAGTCGTCGTCGGTGGCGGTGGCAGGGCTGGCCAGAACATAGCGGGAGTTGAAAATGTTCAATCCCTTGTTCTCCATCGCGCCCATATTGAAGTCATCGACGGCCACGATGTTGAAAATGTCCAGGTCGTATTCGCGGCCATAGACCTGTTCGTCCCAGATCATCGACCGGATCAGCGATTGCAGCGCCCAGTCGCAGCGGGTTTCGTCGCCGGGCCGCACCCAGATGTTCAGCGCGACATCGCGCCCCGAGCGGGTGCGGAAGGTGCCGGAATGCGCGCGCAGATCGCCCGCGACCAGCGCGAACAGATAGGCCGGTTTCGGCCAGGGGTCGTGCCATTCGGCCCAGCCCGGCCCGCTGGCCACCAGGTTGCCGTTGGACAACAGCACCGGCAGGTCGGATTCGATCCGCACCCGGAAAGGGGCCATCACATCCGGCCGGTCGGGGTAATAGGTGATCTTGCGAAAGCCCTCGGCCTCGCACTGGGTGCAATACATGCCGCGCGACATGTAGAGCCCTTCCAGCGCGGTGTTGCCCTCGGGCGCGATCTCGACTTCGGTTTCCAGGGTGAAGGCGCGGTCGGGCAGCAGACCCGCCGGCACGGTCAGGCCGGCGGCATCGGGGGCGACGGCAAGCGGCGCACCGTCGAGCCGCAGCGATACCAGGCGCAAGCCTTCGCCGTTCAGCCGCAGGTCTGCACCCGGCGCGACCGGGGCGATGCGCAGCCTCGCGGCAACCCGGGTGGCTTGCGGCGCAAGCCGGAAGGTCAGATCGACCGACTCGACCCGGAACGGCCAGGGTTCGTAATCGGCAAGATAGATCGTCTGGGCAAGGTCTTCGGGCATCTTGGTCTCCGCGCCGGGCAGCGACCCAGATGTAGGGGATCGCGGCGGCAAGCGAAAGCCTCAGCGCCGCTTGCCGGGCACGCGCGACAGAAAGCCGGGCGGTCGGCGCGCCACCCATTCGGCGAAACGCGCGAGCCTGGGGTGCGCGCGCAGGGCTTCGGGCGTGTTGTAGGCACGCGCGAGATCGGCCTCGGACAGGGTGGCGTGGATTTCGCGGTGGCAGATGTGGTGCATGAGGACGGTAGGCCCGTTCTTGCCGCCCTTCAGCTTCGGCACCAGGTGATGCAACGATTGCGGCACATCCGGCGGAATGGGCCGCAGACAGAGCGGGCAGGTAGGGGGCTGGTCCATGCAGGCAGGCAGGTGTGCCCCGGCCCGGGGTTCCAGAACCGGGGCAGGGCGCCCTAGAGCGCGGCGACGATGGCGGCGGGAACGGCCGTCATCAGCGCGGTGATGATGATGAGACTACGGGTCAAGCCCTTGAACATGTGTCTTCTCCCTGTTTCCGAAGCCGACATCTAGGGTCGCCAACGCTGCGCGTCTGCCCGGTTGACGCATTTGTGAGCAGCCGGCTTGAGCGAAGGTCGCGCTGCCTGTATCGTATCGGGAAAACAGGCGAGGCAGGGCAGATGGGCGTGACGACCGTGCAGCAGATGGCCGACCGGGTGGCCGCGCTGATGGAGCAGAGGCTGAATGTCGGCGGCAAGGGCCTGCGCGAAAAGCTCAAGCGCGGCGGGCGCCGACTGCCGCGCAAGATTCGGCGCGAGGCCGAATATCTGGCCGAAGTGGCCGAACTGGCGCTGCATCCCAAGGTGCAACTGATGCTGGACGATGCGCGGATCGCGGCCGCCTATGATGCCTGCGTGAAATACCTCAACCCGATCGGGGCGGCCCAGCGGATGAAGGGTGCGCTGATTGGTGTTGGCGGGTCGATCGCGTTTGCCTTGCTCGCGGTTTCGGCGGGGCTGATCGGTGTGATGGTCTGGCGCGGGCTGATCTGAGCCCGGGCGGGACGAAGGCGTTTCGGGGGGCCATCGGCCCCCCGAACGGAGCGGTTGCGTTCAGAGCCCGGGATAGATCGGGAAGCGGTCGCACAGCGCCTGCACTTCGGCCCGGACCTTGGCCTCGACAGCGTCGTTCGCCTCGCCGTTTGCGGCCAGACCATCGACCACTTCGACGATCCAGCGGCCGATCTGGCGGAACTCGGCCTCGGCAAAGCCCCGGGTGGTGCCGGCCGGGGTGCCCAGGCGCACGCCCGAGGTGATGGTGGGCTTTTCGGTGTCGAACGGGATGCCGTTCTTGTTGCAGGTGATATGCGCGCGCCCCAGCGCCTTTTCGGTGGCGTTGCCCTTGACGCCCTTGGGGCGCAGGTCCACCAGCATCAGGTGCGTGTCGGTGCCGCCGGTGACGATGTCGAGCCCGCCTTTCATCAGCTCGTCCGCCAGCGCTTGGGCATTGCGGATGACCTGGGCCTGATAATCCTTGAAGCCGGGTTGCAGCGCCTCGCCGAAGGCGACGGCCTTGGCGGCGATCACGTGCATCAGCGGGCCGCCCTGGATGCCGGGGAAGATCGCCGAGTTGACCTTTTTCGCAATGTCCTCGTTATTCGTCAGGATCATGCCGCCGCGCGGGCCGCGCAGGGTCTTGTGGGTGGTGGTGGTGGCCACATGAGCATGCGGGAAGGGCGAGGGGTAAAGGCCCGCCGCCACCAGCCCGGCGAAATGCGCCATGTCCACCAGCAGATAGGCGCCCACGCTGTCGGCGATTTCGCGCATGCGCGCAAAGTCGATGATGCGCGGAATGGCGCTGCCGCCGGCGATGATCATCTTTGGCTTGTGTTCGGTGGCCAGCGCCTGGACCTGGTCGTAATCCAGCGTCAGATCCTGCTTGCGCACGCCGTATTGCACGGCATGGAACCATTTGCCCGACTGGTTGGGGGCGGCGCCATGCGTCAGGTGGCCGCCGGCATCGAGGCTCATGCCCAGAATGGTGTCGCCCGGTTTCAGCAGGGCCTGGAACACGCCCTGGTTGGCCTGACTGCCCGAATTGGGCTGCACATTGGCAAAGCCGCAGCCGAACAGCTGGCAGGCCCGTTCGATGGCGAGGTTTTCGGCGATGTCCACATGCTGGCAGCCGCCGTAATAGCGCTTGCCCGGATATCCTTCGGCATATTTGTTGGTCATCACCGAGCCTTGTGCCTCCATCACGGCGCGGCTGACGATGTTTTCGGATGCGATCAGTTCGATCTCGTCGCGTTGGCGACCCAGTTCCTTGCGGATGGCGTCGAACAGCGCGGCATCGCGGGTGGCCAGGGTTTCGGTGAAAAAGCCGGTATCGCGGGCGGTCATCAGGATCCTCCGGGGCATGGGTTGGCGCTATCTAGCCCGGTTGCACCGCCTGGAAAAGCGACGAAAGCGACGCCTGCGGCGAAATGCGCGAAATCTCCGCCGCGAATCGGAAACCCGGCTTGCGCCGGCGGGACGGCCTGCGCAAAGTGGCAACCACCAACAGGAGGCCCGATTGCCCCGCACCATCGCCTTTCGCGCCTCGCCTGCGGACCAGGCCCAGGCCGCGCTGGCCGATCTGACCGCCCGCTATGGCCAGAGCCCCGACTTTGCCGCCGACGTCATCGTTGCGCTGGGGGGCGACGGGTTCATGCTGGAAACGCTGCATGCCACGCAAAGCCTGGGCCTGCCGGTTTACGGCATGAATTGCGGCACCATCGGGTTCCTGATGAACGCCTATCAGCCCGACGGGCTGGAGGCGCGGCTGGAAGCCGCGGTGGAGGAGGTGATTCATCCGTTGGCCATGAAGGCCACCCGCAGCGACGGCACCGTGGTGCAGGGCCTTGCGATCAACGAGGTGTCGCTGTTGCGCGCCGGCCCGCAGGCGGCCAAGCTGCGCATCCTCGTGGACGGGCGCGAACGCATGGCCGAACTGGTGTGCGATGGCGCGCTGGTCTGCACCCCGGCCGGTTCCACGGCCTACAACTATTCGGCGCACGGCCCCATCCTGCCGATCGGGTCCGATGTGCTGGCCTTGACGGCCGTGGCGGCGTTCCGGCCGCGGCGCTGGCGCGGGGCCTTGCTGCCCAGCACGGCAACCGTGCGCTTCGAGGTGCTGGAGCCGCACAAGCGCCCGGTGATGGCCGATGCCGACGGCCATTCGGTGCGCGATGTGGTGGCGGTGGAGATCCGGTCCGAGCCGCGGATCCGGCACCGGATCCTGTTCGATCCGGGGCATGGGCTGGAGGAGCGGTTGATCTCGGAACAGTTCGCCTGATGTTGCAGGGCATGCGGCGGGAACGGCCGTGTGCCGTTGGCCGAGGCAACGGTTCTCGTGGCGCTGGCGGCATCGCGCAGCGCGGGCCGCCAGGACGGACCTCGGTTTGCCGGGATCGGTTCGGGCGAACCCCTGGTCCGCTGACCCGGGGCAGGGTCCGGCCGTTGCCGACCTGCGTTGCGGCAGGGGCCTCGAAACACGCGCGGCCGCCTAGCCTTGCCAGTCGTCGAACCCGAAGAACTGGAAGTCGCGGGCATAGGCTTCGCGCACCGCGGCCTGATGATCGGGCGTCACGATGGCCGCCAGCGGATGCGCCAGCGACGGCGGTGCCGCGGGAACGGGCGGGCAGGCGGTCCCGACCTCGGCCGCAAGCCAGGCCAGCCCTTGGTGCAACCGATCCTCGCGCAGCAGGGCATCCGGCGGCAGCTGGGCGGAAAAGCCTTGAATCACCGTAGCCTGGCTGGCCCAGGAGGCATCGATCCGCACCGAGGTCTGCCCGGCCAGGTTGCCCTTGAGAAAGGTCAGAAACTTCAGAAACGCCTCGGCCTGATGTTCGGGTGTCAGACGGTCCAGCCGGTCGGGCGGCGGCAGGTCCAGCTTCCAGGCCCGTTTCAGGATGCCGCGCACCTCGCCGGCCTCGCCTGACAGGATCCGTTCGCAAAACGCGGCATGGGCACGCGCCAGCGGATGCCGCAGCACCGTAAAGCTGCGCGCGCCGGGGTTGGATTTCTGCCAGGCTTTCAGGGTTTTCTGGTTGAAGCCTTCCAGCAGGCCCGCGGTCTTGCCCAGGGCCGACAACCAGCCGCGCACCTGCGCCTCGGGCCCGCCCTTGAGCGGCTGGAACAGCAGCGGCGCCCCGGCAGCCGCAACCCAACTGGGCACCGCCGCCCCGCGCCGCGGTTCGAAATTGGGGGTGCGGCCAAGGTTGAAACGGTCCAGCCGCGCCAGACCGGCGGCCATTTCGGCCGGGTTTTCGACCAGATCGTCCAGCGGTTCGGGGTTTTGCTTCTTGATGCGGTCATCCAGCGCCTGAAGCCGCCCGGGCACGCCCAGAAAGGCCGCCAGACCGTTCAGCACCTCGAGGTCGCCCACATCCTCGTAATCGAGGTAGAAGGCCGTCTGGCCGCTGGTCTGCAAGGCGCGCAGGATGTGCAGCTGGAATGCCTGCAACGCGCCGACATGATCGGCGAATTCCGCCGCATCGAACCGGGCCCGCGCGGCGCGCCGGCGCCGGGCATCGCCCAGTTTCCATTGCCCGGTGGCGCGGGCGATCTTCAGCGAGACATAGCTTTCCAGCGGGTTGCGCGTCAGCACCACCTTGGCGCAGCGCCGGTCGGCGAGGCAGGCGGCCAGCACCCGCGGGTCGTGATCGTGAAAGAATCGGAACCCGGCCAACCCGTCGGTCGCGGCCTCCATCGCGCGCATCAGCGACAAGGGGTCGTCCTCGCGCTGCGCAAGGCCGATGCCGAGGTATTCGGCCTGATCCTTGCGGCCGATGAAATGCGGGTTGAACGCCTCGCCATGACATTGCACGCCCGGAATGGCGTTCAGGTTGGCTTCGAGAAAGTTCGAGCCGGTGCGCATGTCGGCCAGCACGATGAAGCGGTCGAAAGACCGGGGCAGGGTGGGCATGGGCCTATTTCACCAGATAGGGGCGGCCCTTGCGGCCGGCAGCGGGCGAGGGGTCTTCGCCCAAGGGAATGTCGCCGACCATGGTGGGCTGCATGCCCTGGTTGCGCAGATCCTGGATGAAACGGCCGAAACCGCCAAGGTCGGCCAGCCGGGGCGCTTCGGCAAGGCGGCGCAGCGCGTTGGGGCTGATTTCATCCACGATCGTCTGCAACGGCTCCATCGGGTTTTCCAGAAACTCGGCCAGCGTCCAGATGCGCACCCGCGCGCGGGTATCGTGCTGGCGCAGCTGTGCGACGTGGCGCGCCTCGATCTGTTGCAGGCGCGCAGCCTCGCGGCGCAGGTCGGAAAAATCGCCCTTGGAGCGGAACAGCGGCACTGCCCAGGCGCCGGTGATGACCGAAACCTGCGCGTTGGGGTCGCGGGCAAAGAAGGGGGCGATGTCCTGCACATCGCGCGGGCCGAACTGAAAACATTGCCGTTCGCCCCGGGTGTTCCAGATCAGCGAGGTCAGGAACCTTTCCGGGTCGTAGTCGCGCAAGGCGGCGCTGTCGGACAGGCAGCCGTTATACACCCGCTCGCCCCCGGCGAAATGCACCCGGTCGGGTGCGAACAGGTGGCCATGCACCCGCCCGCCGATGCTGCGGGCCAGCCAGCTGTCGAAATCCTGAAACAGGTCGCCGAAGCCTTCGAACACCGAATAGAGCTGCGCGGTCAGGCCGTTTTCCCAGCCGCGCCAGGGAAAGCGGCTTTGCATGTAAAGCCCGGCGCGGCCGCGCACCCGCCGCTCGGTCGCCTTGGAAAACAGCCGGTCGATCTTGCCGGGATTGGGGTCGGCCCGTGGGCCTTGCGTTTCGGCCGGGGCGAGGAATTCGCGGTAAAGCCGGTTGGCCTGCGGCCAGATCTTGCGCGCCACGAAGCAATCCGACCGGCGCAGCAGTTGCAGGTGATCGTCGTAGAAGATATGCGGCTTGCCCTGAAAATCGAACTTGGACAGCGTCAGCGACCGGCTTTCCACCGTGGTGGAATGCAACCGCACCAGGGTCTGGAAATAGCTTTCGTCGGGGATCCAGACGCGGCGGAAATAGCGGTCGTATTTCGGGCGGTCGGGGTCGTGGACGATGGCCTGCAAGGTGGCCCGGGTCAGGCACCACCACTGGCTGCCCAGATGCGGGGTCAACCCCGCCGGGATGCGGCGGCGGATGCCCAGCTTGCGTTGCAGCGTGACATAGGTGTCGAACAGCCAGCGGTGCTTGCGCCAGCTGAACGGAAAGCGCAGCGTGAAACGCTCGCGGTCCAGCCCGCCCACCGTCCAGCCGACATCGGCGGTGGTCACGCTTTCGATGAAATCGGTGCGCGGCCGGGCGGCCAGGTAATCGCGCAGCTCGGCAACCGGGCGCAGCGGCAGGCACGAGCCCGAGGCCAGGTAGACATGCCCCAGACCGGGAAAATCGCGCAGCATCAGCCCGGCTGCGTCCAGCGTGGCGGCGACCAGGCCCCAGGTGCCCCATTCGCAGGCGTGCCGGCGCGAAAAGCGCACGTTCGCCAGATCCGACAGGTCGGCGACGAGGCGGTCGTAGGCCACCGCCTTGACCCGGGCATCCACATGCAGCACCACCGGACAGCCCGCCTCGGCCCAGACCCGAGCGACCTGGGCCGCGCGGTGCAGCGCGGTGTGGCACAGCATGATGAAGCCCAGGCTCATCGCGTCACGCCCAGTTGCCCTTGGACATCAGCCCGAGGATTTCGAGCTGGCGCCAGTTGATGTATTTTTCGGACCATTTCGTCCACAGGTCGGGGTGGGCCTTCAGGCCCTCCCGGTAGGCGACATACTCCTTGGAGGCGGCAAAATGCTGGCGCCGCTGCATTTCTTCTTCGGCCTTGATCGTCAGCGTGTCGAGGAACTTGGCATGCAGCAGACAACCGCTGGCCTTTTCGCCCCCCGACTGGTCGTAGACGAGGTTCAACCCGCGCGGCAGGATCATGTGGGTCGAGCTGACGTAGGCATAGCTGCGGTGCCAGTGCACCAGCGGAATCTTGTTCAACGCCGGTGCGCGTTCCGGGGCATCGGCAAAGAACATCCGTGCGCGCGGGCCGCCCTGGATCCACAGGTTGCCCAGCGTCGGGTTGCGCTTGATGGAGTAATTGCCGCTGTCGAACCAGCAGGCGATCTCGAAGGGATCCTGCCCTTCGCGGTAGGGCTGCGCATCGACCGGCCCCTTGGGATACATGTCCAGGATCATCGCCGCAAAGGCGCGCACCGACGAGGCTTCCAGCCAGTCGGTCAGCGCGCGCAAGGGGCGCGTATCGCTGAACGGATAGACGAGGAATTCGTCGGCATCGACCGTCACGCACCAGTGCCGATGACCGTATTTGCGCAGCAGCCAGTTCTGCCAGTCCAGCCCGAAACGCGCGCGCTTGTAGCTGGCGGTGGTGGACCAGACCGATGCGTCGGGCTGTTCGGCCAGCCATTCGCCCGACCCGTCGTCGGAGCCGTTGTCTATGAACAGAAAATGGTTGACGCCGAGCTTGCGGTAATACTCGACGAAAAAGGGCAGGCGCACCCGTTCGTTGCGCAGGCAGCAGCACAGCAGGATGTCATGCTGGCGGATGCGGTCGGTGCGGTCCTGCGCGGGCACAAGATCGCGGCGGCGCAGAAAGGCCCGCAGCAGCCAGCGCTTGCGCCGCAACCGCATCCGGTATGAACCGATCAGACCCAAACCCTTCCTCCGCCGGTCCGGTGCAGACCGTTTGCCAACCACGCACGCGACAGGAACAGGCCCTGGGTCAGACCCACCCCCCGCGCGACATCAGCCCCAACGCTTCCAGATGCCGCCACCCCTGATAGCGTGCCGAACGGGCACACCACAAGTCCGGCGCCCGGATCAGCGCATCGTAATAATCCTCATACAGCAAAGAGTTGGCAAAATGTTGGCGCCGAGCCTTTTCCTCGGCAGATTTTGGCACCACGGTCGGCAGGAACTTGGTGTGCAGCAGCACCCCGGAAAGCGCCTCGCCGCCGTCACGCGCGGCGGTCTGGTTCAGCCGGCGCGGCAGCAGCGTGTGGGTCGAACTGACATAGGCATAGCGCCAATGCCATTTCACCAGCGGCACCTTGCCCAGCGTCGGTGCGCGGCGCGGTTCGTCGGCAAAGAAGGTGCGGGCGCGGACGCCGCCTTGAATCCACAGGTTGCCCAGCTTGTGCTGGCGGCGCATCACATAATTGCCGGCGTCGAACCACGGCAGCACCTCGGCCGGATCCTGCCCCGGGGCGTGGCGGGCCTGGTCCAGCGGGCCCTTCGGGTAAAGGTCCAGCATCAGGGCGCCCAACGCCGGCACGTCGTGATCGTCGAGCCAGGCCGTCAGCGCCGGCAGGGGGCGGGTTTCCCAGTGCGGATAGATCAGGATCTCGTCGGCATCGACCGTCAGGCACCAGTGCCCCGACCCGTGGCGCAAGAGCAGCCAGTTCAGCCAGTCCATCCCGAAGCGCGACCGCTTGTAGCTGTGCGGGGTGGTCCAGACCGACACGTCGGGTTGCCCCGCCAGCAGGTCGACGGTGCCGTCGGTGCTGGCATTGTCGACGAACAGGAAATGCCCCACGCCAAGGCGGCGGTAGTGGTCGAGAAAGAACGGAAGCCGCTCGGCCTCGTTGCGCACGGTGGCGAACAGGCGGATCATGCCGGGCACCAGCGCCCCGGTGCGGTCGGCCTGCGGCTGCAACTGGTGCCTGCGGCTGATGGCGCGCGCCAGCAGCCACCGGCGGCGCTGACGTAGCCGGAACGCCCACCACAGGCGTTCGGGCCAGGGGCGCGAGTCCCCGTCGGCGGCGGGCCGCTGCGCAGGCGCAGCAGGTTGCCGCGACGGGGGCATCGCCGGTTACTGCGCCGCCTTCGGCAGCGCGACCATGTGCGTCAGGAAATCGGCCAGCTCGTCGCGCAGGTCGGGGCGGGCAAGGCCGAAGGCCACGGTGGCCTGCAGGAAACCCGCCTTGGACCCGCAATCGTAGCGCTGACCACGGAAGCGGAACCCGTGCACCTGGCCCGATTCGACCTCCTCGGCGATGGCGTCGGTCAACTGGACCTCGCCGCCCGCGCCTTGCCGCATCCGCGACAGGTTCTGCATCACCTTGGGGGTCAGGATATAGCGCCCGATCACTGCCAGGTTGGACGGTGCAGTGCCTTGGGCAGGCTTTTCGACCATGCCCTTGGCGCGCACGACCGAGCCCATGTCTTCGGCCACGTCGAGCACGCCATAGGCCGATGCCTTTTCGGGCGGCACTTCCATGGCGGCCACCATGTTGCCGCCGACTTCGCCGTAAGCCTCGACCATCTGCTGCAGGCAGGGCTTTTCCGCCGCGATCACGTCATCGGGCAGCAGCACGGCAAAGGGTTCGTCGCCGATCAGGCGACGGGCGCACCAGACTGCATGGCCCAGCCCCTGCGGCCGGTTCTGCCGGATATAGGCGATGGCGCCCGAGTCCATGTTGGTGGACTTCAGCTCCTCGAGCAGCTCGGTCTTGCCCTTCTTGCGCAGCGCCGCTTCCAGTTCGGGTGCGTCGTCGAAATAATCCTCCAACGCGGATTTGCCGCGCGAAGTGACGAAGATGAATTCCTTGATCCCGGCCGCGCGCGCCTCGTCGATGGCGTACTGGATCAGCGGGCGGTCCACCAGGGTCATGATTTCCTTGGGAATCGATTTCGTCGCAGGCAGAAAGCGGGTGCCGAGGCCGGCTACCGGAAAGATCGCCTTTATCACCTTCTTGCGCATTCGCGTTGTCCTTGGTTTCGAAGGGCATTGGCGGCGTCATGCACGCGCGCCGGAGGGTTTCGGTGCTTAACAGGCTGCTGAAGAAGTCCACGAGGCGGAACAGTTTTCCCTCTGTTTGGGCGGCAGCGGTGAGCGTCGTGCTGGTCGAGGCGAGGTATGGGTGCCCGATGCCACCCCTCGTCGT
>NZ_JBKBQM010000066.1:0-13467 GCF_046292685.1 Gemmobacter sp. | reverse complement strand
GCGAGAGGCGGTCCAACGCCACCCATGCCTCGACGATCGACCCGGAGGCGCGCCTCTACAAGAAGTCTCCCGGCACCGGGGCGATGCTCTGCTTCATCGGCCATGCGCTGATGGAGAACCGCTCCGGCCTGATCGTGCAGGGCGACCTGACCCAGGCGGACGGCCATGCCGAACGGCGCGCCGCGCTTGACATGATCCACCGCCATTCCCCCGGGTCGACCCGACGTTTGACGCTCGGGACCGACAAGGGGTTCGACGCGGCCGGGTTCGTCGCCGACCTGCGGCAGGCCGGTGTCACCCCGCATGTCGCGCAGAAATCGCGCCATTCAGCGATCGACGCCAGAACCACACGGCACGAGGGATACGCCCTGTCGATCAAGCACCGCAAACGGATCGACTTGCGTCGGGCCAACGATCCCCCGGATCGTTGGCTGATCCTCCTCACCTTCGGCTGGGCCAAGACCGTCGGCGGAATGGCCCAGACCGTCTATCGCGGCCTCGACAAGGTGCGGTCCCGCTTCATCCTGACGATGGCAGCCAACAACCTCGCCCGACTGCCCCGGCTGCTGGCCGCATGACGACGAGGGGTGGCATCGGGCACCCATACCTCGCCTCGACCAGCACGACGCTCACCGCTGCCGCCCAAACAGACGGAAAACTGTTCCGCCTCGTGGACTTCTTCAGCAGCCTGCTAAGGCGACCTATTTCCTCATGTATCAGGGCTATGACCGTTTCATGAACATGAAGCCCGGCATCGCCCGCTGGGTCGCGCGCGATTTCCCCATCACCGGATCGGCCGAGGCGGTCGAGGCATCCGCGACTGCTTCGTCCTGCTGCGGCGGTTCGGCCGCAACAACGGCTTCCTCCTGCTGCGTCGGGTCGGACGATGCATCGTGCGGTGGCGACACGGCAAGGGTCGGCGGGTGCTGCTGGCAACCATGCAAAGTGCCCTTCGCAAAGGCGTGTCTTCATTGAGGAAGGACTTCTGATGCTGGAATACCGCGTCGCCGCCCGCCGCATCGACAGCCATGGCTCCGAGGCCACCACGAAGGAGGCCCGCATCACGATCGACACCGACATGGCCGGGCGGGCGGATGCCTTCAACCCGGCCGAACTGCTGCTCACCAGCATCGCCGCCTGCATCCTCAAGGGCACTGAACGGATGATCCCGATGCTCAAGTTCGACCTGCGCGGGATCGAGGTTTCGCTGCATGGGGTCCGGCAGGACAGCCCGCCGAAGATGGTGCGGATCAACTATGAAATCGTGGTGGACACCGATGAAAGCGACCGCCGTATCGACCTGCTGCACCACAATCTGAAAAATTTCGGCACGATCTACAACACCGTCGCCGAGGCGACCGAGTTGTCCGGCACGATCCGCCGGAAGGACTGAGCCTTGGCCCACGATCACGCTCACGCCCACGGCGCACCGAAGGACCTCGGTCCGGCCTTCCGCTGGGCGGTCGGGCTGAATGTCGGCTATGTGATCGTCGAGGGGGCTGCCGGTTTCGTCACCGGCTCGCTGGCGCTTCTGGCGGATGCCGCGCACAACCTTACCGACGTTGCGGGCCTGCTGATCGCCTGGGGCGCGGCGGTGCTGGCGAAACGGGCGGGCTCGCAGGCCCACACCTGGGGCCTTGGGCGCGCCACGATCATGGCGGCGATGTTCAACGCCATTGCCATCATCGTCGGGGTCGGCGCGGTGATCTGGGAGGATTCGCACCGTTTCCACACGCCGGTCGAGGTGCCGGGCAGCACCATCCTGTGGGTCGCGCTGATCGGGATCCTCGTGAACACGGGGTCGGCGCTTCTGTTCATGAAATCGCAGAAGGACGACCTGAACGCCAAGGGCGCCTTCCTGCACATGGCCGCAGATGCGGCCGTATCCGGCGCGGTGGTGCTGGCTGCGCTGGGGATCATCCTGACCGGCAAGACCTGGATCGACCCGGCCGTTGCGATCGCGGTCAGCCTGCTGATCGCCGTAACGGCGGCCGGCCTGCTGCGCGCCGCACTGCACCTCAGCCTCGACGGCGTGCCGGAAGGCATCGACATGCAGAAGGTTGCCACCTTCATCGGCGACCAGCCGGGAGTGACCGGAGTGCACGACCTGCACATCTGGGCGCTATCGACCACGCGGACCGCGCTGGCCGCGCATGTCGTCTGGCAAGGTCCCGACGCGGATGCCTTTCTTGACCAAGTGACCGACGAACTGGAACATGACTTCGGGATAAGCCATGTCACCTTGCAACTGGAAACCACGCCCTGCGAGAGGGCGTGAGTTTGCCTTGCGACCTGACCGTCGCGTCGCGCGTCAGGCGACAGGCTTGGCCGTCACGAGAACCAGCCCGGCATCGTGAACCAGAGCGGTGATCCGGTCGAGGAACGGGGCCACCGCCTCCTGCTTCTCGGAGGTCACCTCGAAGCTCATGAAGGACGGGGCCTTCTGCCGTGCGCCCTTCACGGTCGGCACCTCGAGACGCAAGTTCACGATGTCGAAAGGCTGGTCCGCGATCAGGTCTTCCAGCAGGACGAGGAAGCGCTTGTCCCCGAACTCTCCCGCCACCTCGACCTGCGCGCGGGTCGGCACCGCCGCAGTGGCAGCGCTGGCGGCGGCAACGGTCGCGCGCATCTTCTGGGCGTCGTCGCGCTCGTGCTTGGCCAGCGCCTCTTTCTTGACGCTGCGGAAGATCTGGCGTTCGCGTTCGACCTTCCAGACGGTGTCGAGCGCGGGGAAGCTGATGGCGCCGGTCGGGCAGACATTGGCGCAGGTCGAGCAGCCGACCACGCATTCCATGGCCGCCACCGGCACCGCCACGCCGCCCTCGATCTCGTAGACGCCCCGCCCGCAGGTGACATAGCAGAGCTGGCAACCGATGCAGGCCTCGGCATCGACCGCCGGCTTCCACGGGATTTCGTCGCGCGGAATGCCGTGCCAGGTTTTCTTGTCGCCGCTCATCGCTCAGGCCCTCCGATTCAGGATGCTGCGCCAGCCGTCCAGCGTGCGCACATAGTTCAGCCGCGTCCAGGCCGTGGGGTCGGGCGCGCGGTCAAGGTTCAGGATGCCGCGCAGGGCATCGCTTGTCGGGGAACCGCCTGCCTCCAGCGTCCGGCGCAATCCGTCGAGGATCGACCCGATCCGCTCGGGCCCGTGGGCCAGCGTGGCCGAGGTGACCTGCACCACGGCGGCCCCGCAGGCGATGGCCTGGGCCGCGTGCTGGCCGGAATGGACGCCCCCGGAACAGGCAAGATCCAGCCCCGGTACCCGCGCCGACAGGATCGCCAGCGCATGCAGGCGGGGCGGCAGCTCGGCGGCGGTGGAAAGCTCCAGGTGCCGCTCGACCTCAAGTGCCTCCAGATCGACGCGCGGGGCGAACAGGCGGTTGAACACCGTCACACCCGCCGCCCCCACCCCGCGCAGACGCGTGGCGAAGGAGGGAAGCGCGGTGTAGGCGGGCGCCAGCTTGACCGAGACGGGGATGGTGACGGCCTGCACCACCGCGGCCACCAGCCCGGCCTGCCGCGCCTCGACCGCGGCCGCATCCTCGGCCGGGTCGGTCGCGATGTCGTAAAGGTTCAGCTCCAGCGCATCGGCACCCGCCTCCGCCAGCTTGACCGCATAGCGCGTCCAGCCGCCGTCGCTGGTGCCGTTCAGCGAGGCGACGACGGGCACATCCACCGCCCCCTTCAGCGCGGCGAGCTCTGCAAGATATCCTTCGCCATCCATCGAGAACGCGCCCGAGGGCAGGAAGCCGCCCGCTTCGGCATCGTGGTCGGCCAGCGCGTCGATCATCAGATGCGCGGCCATCTGTTCCTCGGCCAGTTGTTCCTCGAACAGCGAGTGCATGACGATCGCGCCGGCGCCGGCCTCCACCGCGCGCCGGGCTGCGTCGGGGTCTTGCGACAGCGGCCCGGCGCCGACGACGACGGGCGATTTCAGGGTCAGACCCAGCCAGCGGGTTGTCAGGTCAACCATTGTCGCCCTCCTTGTCGGTTGGCAGATGGATGCCCGACACTTGTCGATACAGGGCCTGCCGCTGCCTCACCCCTTCCCGCGCGGCCTCGAGCAAGGCTCTCGCCCGCTCGGGCGAGCGCAGTTCGACCATCCGGAACCGCGCCTCCTGCGCCATGTACTCACCCATATCGAGTGACGGCTCGGGCGCATCGAGTTGCAGCGGCGCCTCGCCCCGCGCGATCCGGGCGGGATCGAAGCGGTAGGGGATCAGCGCCCCCGCGGCGATGGCCCGGCGTTGCTGGCGGGGGGACTGCGCCAGATCGTAGCCATGTGCGATGCAGGGGCTTGCCGCGATGATGAGCGACGGGCCGGGATGCGCCTCGGCCTCCAGCATCGCCTGTACGGTCTGGTCGGGTCGGGCCTGAAGGCCGACCTCGGCCACATAGACATGGCCATAGGACATGGCCAGAAGCCCCAGATCCTTCTTGCGGCCTTCCTTGCCCGCCACGGCGAACTTGGCCGAGGCACCGGTGGGCGTGGCCTTGGACGCCTGCCCGCCGGTGTTGGAATAGACCTCGGTGTCCAGCACCAGCACGTTGACCTTGCGCCCCGAGGCCAGCACATGATCGAGGCCGCCATAACCGATGTCATAGGCCCAGCCATCGCCACCGACGATCCACAGGCTGGTGGGCAATAGTGCGTCGAGATCAGGCGCAAGGGCATCGCCTGCCAGCGCAGCTGCCTCTGCCAGCAGCGCCCGGATGCGCATAACCTCGGCCGGATCGGCGGTCTGCCGCGGGATCGCCGCCAGTGCGGCAGCCATCCGTTCGGGCAGGACGGCCTGCGCTGCCGCCAGCACCCGCGCGCGCCGTGTGTCGAGCGCCAGCCGCATCCCCAGTCCGAACTCGGCATTGTCCTCGAAGAGCGAGTTCGACCAGGCCGGGCCGCGCCCTTCGGCGTTCTTCGTCCAGGGTGTCGTGGGCAGGTTGCCGCCGTAGATCGAGGAACAGCCGGTTGCATTGGCAATCAGAAGGCGGTCGCCGAAGAGTTCGGACAGAAGCCGCAGATAGGGCGTCTCGCCGCAACCGGCGCAGGCGCCGGAGAATTCGAACAGCGGCTCGCGCAGGCTGGCGGTGCGGCGGTCGATCGGCAGGGCATCCAGCGGGGCGGATGGCAGGGTGCGGAAGAACTCCCACGCCGCCCGCTCGGTTTCCACATGATCAGCCAGTGGGGCCGCGTTCAGCGCCTTGCGCCTGGGGTTCTGGCGGTCGCGGGCGGGGCAGAGCTCGATGCAGAGCCCGCAACCGGTGCAATCCTCGGGCGCGACCTGAACCGTGTAGTGCATCCCCTCCAGCGCCGGCTCGAACGCCTCGGGGCGCGAACGGAAGCCCTCTGGCGCATCGGTGAGGGCCGCCGGGTCAAAGACCTTGGCCCGGATCGCCGCATGGGGGCAGATCATGGCGCAGCGCGTGCATTGCACGCAGAGCTCGGGCTCCCAGATCGGGATCTCCAGCGCGATGGCGCGTTTTTCCAGCCGGCCAGTCGCCGTGGGCCAGGTGCCATCCGGCGGGAAGGCACTGACCGGCAGCGTATCGCCCCGACCGTCGAGAAGCGCGCGCGTCACCCGTTGTGCGAAATCATCGGCATCCGGGGACACTGACGACCGCAGGGGATGGTCCGAGGTCGCCTTTTCGGGCAATGGCACCGCCCGCAGGCCCGCCAGGGCCGCGTCGATGGCGGCCACGTTGCGCCGCACCACCTCGGGGCCGCGCTTGCCCCAGGTCCCGGCGACCGAGTCCTTCAGCGCGGCAAGGGCCGTATCGCGCGGCAGCACGCCGGACAGGGCCAGGAAACAGGCCTGCATCACCATGTTGATCCGCCGCCCCAGCCCTGCCTTGCCGGCGATCGCATAGGCGTCGATCACATGCAGCTTGCAGGCCCGGTCGATCAGTGCGGCCTGCGCCTCGCGCGGCAGGCTGTCCCAGAAGCGCGCGGGGTCGAGCGGCGTGTTGACCAGAACCGTGGCGCCCGGGCGGGCGCGGGCGAAGATGTCCCGCCGCTGAAGGAACTCCGGCGCGTGCACGGCCACGAAGCCAGCCTCGGCAATGCCATGGGTCGCCCGGATCGGACCTGGCGAGACCCGCAGATGCGAGACCGTCGTCTGCCCGGCCTTGCGGCTGTCGTATTCGAAATGCCCCTGCACATTGAGGCCGGTATGTTCGCCGATCAGCTTGATCGTGGCCTTGGCCCCCGACACGGTGCCGTCCGAGCCAAGCCCGAAGAACAGCGCCTCGGTCACCTCCGGCGCGATCAGAGAGCGTTCGAAATCGTGATCGGGGTCAAGGGATGTCCCCGACACGTCGTCGCGGATCCCCAGCGTGACCCGCGCCTTCGGCCGGTCGCGGGCCATCTCGTCGAACAGCGCCTTGACATGGCCGGGCGTGAAGTCCTTGCCGCCAATGCCATAGCGCCCGCCGATGATCCGCGGCATGCCCGCGCGCCGCCCGTCCTGCACGGCGAGGGCCAGCGCAATCGTCACTTCCTGCAACAAGGGCTCGCCCGAGGATCCGGGCTCCTTGGTGCGGTCCAGCATCGCAAGCGACGTGACGGTTTCGGGCAGCGCGGCCAGCATGTGACCGGTCGAGAAGGGGCGGAACAGACGCACCCGCAGGACGCCGACCCTCTCACCCCGCGCGACCAGCGCATCGACCGCTTCCTCTGCCGCCTCGGCTCCCGACCCGATGAGGATGACAACCCGCTCGGCCTGCGGGTCGCCGGCATAGTCGAACAGGCGATAGCGCCGCCCGGTCAGGTCGGCAAAGCGCGCCATGGTCTCGGCCAGACGGTCGGGGAAGGCCGTGTAGAACGGCTCCACCGCCTCGCGACCCTGAAAGAAGGTGTCGGGGTTCTGCGAGGTGCCGCGGATTGCGGGCCGCTCCGGGTTCAGCGCGCGGGCACGATGGGCCGCGACCGCGCCCGCGTCGATCAGCGCGCGCAGAGTGTCATCCGACAATCCCTCGACCTTGCGGATCTCGTGCGAGGTGCGGAACCCGTCGAAGAAATGCAGCACCGGCACGCGCGCGGCCAGCGTCACCGCATGGCCGATGGCGGCCATGTCCTGTGCTTCCTGGGCGGTGCCCGACGCCAGCAGGGCAAGCCCCGCGCCCCGCACTGCCATCACGTCGGAATGGTCGCCGAAGATCGACAGCGCATGCGTCGCCACGCTGCGCGCCGCCACATGCAGGCAGAAGGGCGTCAGTTCCCCCGCGATCTTGTAAAGATCGGGCAGCATCAGCAGAAGGCCCTGCGAGGCGGTGAAGGTCGTCGTCAGCGCCCCCGCCGTCAGCGCACCATGCACGGCGCCCGCGGCACCCCCTTCGGATTGCATCTCGACTACCTGCGGAACAGTGTCCCACAGGTTCGCACGGCCGTCGGCCGCCCACTGGTCGGCATGTTCGCCCATGACCGAGGCCGGCGTGATCGGATAGATCGCGACAACCTCGCTCAGCCGATAGGCGATGTCGGCTACGGCCTCGTTGGCGTCAATCGTGCGGATCGGGCCGGACATCGCTCAGAGCATTTCAAGCGCAAGGGCGATCCCCTGACCACCACCGATGCACAGCGTCACGACGCCCTTCTTCAGCCCGTCGCGCTTCATCGAATGGATCAACCGCGTGGTCAGCACCGCGCCCGAGGCCCCGATCGGATGGCCGTGCGCGATGGCCCCGCCTTCGACGTTGACGATATCCTCGGGCAGACCCAGCTCGCGCAGAACGGCCAGCGCGATGGCGGCGAAGGCCTCGTTGATCGCGACCCGGTCCAGGTCCGCGACCGTCCAGCCCGCGCGGTCCAGCGCCTGCCGCACCGCCGGAACCGGTCCGATGCCGAACATCCCCGGCTCGACCGCCCCCACGCCGAAGGACGCGATCCGGGCGAGCGGCACGAGGCCCGCCTTCTCGGCGAACCCGCGGTCGGCCACGATCATCGCGGCCGCCCCCGTGTTCAGCCCCGGCGCATTGCCGGCGGTGATCGTGCCGTCCTTGCGGAAGGCCGGTTTCAGGCGGGAAAGTGACTCCAGCGTCGTCTCGGGCCGGTTGTGTTCGTCCCTGGCAAAGCTCTCGGGCCCCTTTCGGCCCTTCACTTCGACCGCCGCGATCTCGGCATCGAACAGCCCCGCCGCCTGTGCCTCGGAAAACCGCTGTTGCGATCGCAGGGCCCAGGCATCCTGATCGTCGCGACTGATGCCGTATTTCGTGACCAGATCCTCGGTATGCCAGCCGGAATGCTCGCCCGAGAAGGCATCGTTCAGGCCATCGGTCAGCATCGCGTCGTAGATCGTCGCCGGTCCCATCCGGTGCCCCCAGCGACCGCCGGGGATGAGATAGGGCGCCATGTCCATGTTCTCCATGCCGCCTGCCACGACAGCAGCGGCCAGACCGAGCCAGACCTCCTGCGCCGCACTGGCCACCGCCTGCGCCCCGGACCCGCAGACGCGGTTCACGGTCAGCGCAGGGGCACCGACCGGAACCCCACCGCCGATTGCCGCCTGACGGGCCGGGTTCATCCTGTTGCCCGCCTGGATGACGTTCCCCATCACGACGCTGTCAACCTTTGCCGGATCGAGGCCCGAGCGCGCGAGCACGGCGCGAATGGCGATGGCCCCGAGTTCCGTGGCGGGCGTGGATTTCAGCGTTCCGTTGTATGTGCCCAAGGCGGTGCGGACGGGGGCACAGATGACGGCTTCTGTTGCGAACAGCATGCGCGTGCTCCAGGAAGATCTTCAACCTGCACAACTACCGTCAGCGCGCGAAATTTTTCGATATGATGCAAATCAATTCGGTTCGTTTTTTTCATAACGAGGGTCAGAAATCCGTCTCCAGATAGACCCCGGCACAGTCGTAGGCGACGGCGGCGGCGGTCGCGCCGGTTTTCAGGAAGAGGCGCGGCGACAGGAATTGCGTCGCGGCTGGCAAATCCGCCGTGATCTCCTGCTCGAACACCGCGCCGGAAACCTCGTCGACCACGCGGACCCAGACGGATGAACCATTCGGGGGGGCTGCGATGAACAGGGTCAGCACGCCACCGGTGGCGATGGCGAAAGACGCGCCCATGTCGGTCAGGGTCGGCGCCCCGGTGCCGTCGTTTGCGACCAGTTGCCAACGGGTGTGGGTTCCACTCTGGAATCCGATGCCGATGCAGTTGATGGCCGCAGCCAGTGTCAGAGTGGTGGCCAGCGCGGCGGTCGAGCCATAGAGGCCGAAGAACCCCATGCCAGTTGCCTGCAGGGTCGTCAGCGAAATTCGCGTCACGAAGGTCCAGCCGCCGAGGCCCGCCGCATTGCCGCGCCAGCAGGCCCAGCCTGCAGATCGCTGGTCGGCGACCGAGTCCACGACAGCCGCCGAGGTCAGACGCCAGCGGCGCATGCTGGCGGCGAGGTTGGTGGCGGCCAGCGCCGGGTGCGAGACGGTACCGACCGAGGTGATCGGCAGGCCCTCGGTCGTGATCGTGGTGCTGACCGAGGGGGACCAGTTGGCAATGCGGTTCACCCCGAAATGGGGTTGGAGCGGGAAATCCCGTCCAGAGGGGCGCATGACGTCGATCCACGGAGCGCCTGCGCGGTTGCGGGCATAGAGGGTGGCCTTGCCCGCGGGCGGCGGGGTCGGCGCTGCGGTCAGACCCGGCAGGACTGTCGGCTGCGGCAGTTCCACCTGGCCGCTGGTGCGGTCGATCCGGATCGCATCGAAGAAGGCCGACCCTTCCGGGCTGACCTTGAAGCTGAAGTCGTCATTGCCGAGGAGACCGATCAGCGCCCGAGCCGAAAACCCGGTCTTGAAGGCGAAGGCCGCGTCATTGGCAGGAACGGCCTTGTTGACGGTCGCCTCGATGCCAGCGCCTGCGTTGTTCAGTAGGACCGCAGGCGTGTTGACCGACAGACGGTTGTAGCTGTCAGCCGTCGCCCCGCCGAGGCCGAGCAGTTGCGCGGTCAGGTTCGCCTGCGGCATGCCGACCTGCGTGACGGCATTGGCGAAGGTGACGGTGGGCGTGTTCACCACCGTGGTGCCGCCCGCCCCGGCGGTGGCCGAGCCGATGTTGACGACCGTGGTCGATCCGGACGCGCCGCCGGTGCCGATGTTCACCGTCTTGGTCACGCCCGTGGTCGTGGCGCCGGTGCCCATTCCGTAGGTCGCGGTCCCGGTTGCCGTGCCGATGCTGGCCGACGCCGCCGAAACGGTGACCGTGCCCGAGGCGGTCAGAGTCCCCGAAAATGTCTTGTTGCCGGTGAAGGTCTGCGTGCCCGCGAGGATCGCCAGTTCCGACGAGGTATTCGGCAACGTGAAGCTGCGCGTGGTGCCCGTTGTGATCCCCGCCAGCGAGAAGGTCGCCTTCTTCGTCGGATCGGCGTCGTTGACCAGGCTGAACACGGCGTCCGAGACGTCGCGCGGCTCGCCCACCACCTCCCATGCGCTGCCGGTCCAGACGAGGAACAGCCCCTCGGCTGCGACCCACACGAGCCAGCCGGTCCGTGGCACGAGCCGGATCCACGCGCCGTCCACCCAGAAGGCGATGTTCAGGTCCCACCCGGCCCAGAGGCCGGTGGCGCCCGATGCCACGAGGTGCCTGTTGCCGTCGGCGGGGCTGGCGGGCGGTGCAGTCCGCGTGCGGTCAAGAACGGAAAGCTGCACCATCGCGTCGAGCAGCCGCAGGGCCTCGTTGTGGGTGACATGCTTCTGCGCCTGCGCGGCCATGAGGTACGGCAGGCCCAGATGGGTCGTGGTGTCGGACATGAGAAATCCCGTCAGAACTGGAGGGTCAGGCTCGCGGGCGTGCCGCGGCCGAGGCGGTTCGAGAGCTGGTAGATGCGGATCGCCAGCGTCTGGCTGGGCCCGAGCGGCGCGCCCCAATCGGCGGTCTGCTGGGCGGCGGTGTAGAGGACGGAGGTCGTGCTGCCGGTCAGATGGCGCTTGACGGCGGCCCCATCGAGGATCTGCACATCGTAGCTTTCGTTCGCGGGGCTTGCCTGGCCCCACTGGGGCCAGGGTCCCCGCTCACCCTCGGCCAGCGGCACCTCGACCTGCTCCCAGGCATCGGCGACCAGCGCGCGGGATCGCCGTGTCCAGCGGATGGTCAGATCGCCGGGGCTGCGCGCCGTCCGCCACGGCTGTTCGACATGGACCGGCGCGAAGGGGACAAGGCCCCGGCCGGTCGGGGTGAAGCCCAGCGCGGCATAGCTGTCATCGCTGACAGCGCGCGCGGCCGGGCCCACGCGCCAGTTCCAGGGCAGGCCGAGGTCAGCTTCGGCGATGGGCAGCGAGGCCAGCGCGGCGTCCAGGACCACGACCCGCGCTCCGGCCGGTGCCGGATTGCCCATGGTATGTTCCGTTCCGCGCTGGCCGCGCAGGAGCCGGGTCAGGCGGTACCGGCCTGGCGCGATCAGTTCGGCCGCGCCCGCCTGGACGATCTCCCACTGGCCAGCGGCGCTTTCCACCGCCAACGCATTGGCCCCACCGAACAGTGCGACATCGGTCACGCTTTCCAGCGTTCCGGACAGGAGATCGACGACCAGCGCGTTGCCCAGATCGAACCTCGAACTCGGCCCAGGAAGGAAGTCGAAGGCCAGCGTACCGATCCGCGCGCGACTGCCGAAGGTGGTCAGCAGATTGAAGCCATCCGTCGAGGCGCTCCGGAACACCGCGATCTCGCCGGGCCAGGGGCTGGCATGCGCGGCGATCAGAGGGCGATGGGCGGGCTGATCCTCGCTGATCTGCGGCAGGTCCAGCATCACCACCTCCGGCGTGCCGAAGACGACGGGGCTGGCAAGGCTTGCGGGCCGCGGATCGCCGGGCGGCAGATCGTAGGCCGCACGATCCTGCCGCACTGCCTCGACGCCTCGCGCCTCGGTATCGGCGACGGACACTAGCCGGAACTCCACCTCGCGGCCGTCATGCGCGAGCCGGATCACGTCGGCTGGATCGAGCGCGAGCCGCGAGGGCGGCAGGCGGAAGGTGGCACTTTCCCGGCCGATCCACGCTTCCATCAGCGCACGCCGGCAGCGGCGTTCGTTCGGCGGCTGCTCGGACCGATGGCGCAGCCGCCTCACCCTCGGGTGGGATCGCCATGGGGAAGGACTCGGACGCGATGCGTGTGGTGTCGACTGTGATGCGACGGGCTTCGACGAGGGCCGCGTCATAGTCCTCATCCGCCCGCGCGACCTGCCATTTCAGCGCCTGTGGCAGTTCGGTTTCCTGCGCGCGGACCAGTTCCAGCGCCTCGCCCTCGCGGGAGGACACGAGGTCGTCATGCGCAAAGGTCAGAACCGACGCCCGCCCGCGCATGACGAAGCGGATCACGCCCTCGGTCTCGATGGCGTCAAAACCGAAGTGGCGGGACAGGGTGGAAATCGACGCGCGAGGGCTTTCCGGCGCACCGATGCGTAAAGCACGTCATCACCGACCCCGCCGAACAGCAGATCAAACCCGCGTCCGGCGAACAGATGGTCGTCACCCCGGCCACCGATCAGCGTGTCTTGCCCACCAAGGCCATACAGCACATCGCTGCCGTCGCCGCCCAGCACCAGATCGTCGGCGTTCAGGTCCTCCAACCCCTCGATCACCGTTTCTCCGACAAAAAGCAAAAGCGAGGCTTTCTTGAACAGGCCGAAAAGGCTATTCGCCGTATCTTTGAAGAACTCCGCAACAACGCTGCCGATGCTCATGACCGCATCGAAGCCGGTGCGGAGCGAAATGTCGTTGACCGCAGTTCCGAAATCCTTGGTCGCCTTGATCAGATTGAAGATGTCGCTCTAGCAGGCTGCTGAAGAAGTCAGCCCTCGACCCGGAGTTAGGAACATGATTCACCCTTTGCACGACAACGGTGGGGGTGATGATGCGCGGGACGGACGAGGCGAGCGGGTCGCTGTTCAGCTATGTTGACCTTGAAGCGCGCATCCCCGCCCGGCATCCGCTGCGCAAGATCCGGCAGGTGGTCAACGAGGCGCTGGCCAGTCTCGATGCCGAGTTCGAGGCGCTTTACACCGATTTTGGCCGGCCCTCGATTGCGCCGGAACGGTTGATCCGGGCGAGCCTGATCCAGATCCTGTTTTCGGTCCGCTCGGAGCGGCAGTTGATGGAGCAGATGCAGTATAACCTGATGTTCCGCTGGTTCGTGGGTAATCTCCCCGTTTTTAACGGGGTGCATCCGTAGAACTTACGCGACCATTTTCAGTTTCATTGCGGGTGTGATGCCGCCGATGCCCATGTTGGGGCGGTCGTTGTTGTAAGTCCATAGCCATTGCGTAGCTTGATCCTGAGCCTCCTCGATGCTTTCGATGATGTATTGATCCAGCCATTCGTGCCGAACCGTCCGGTTGTAGCGCTCGACATAGGCGTTCTGCTGGGGCTGTCCGGGTTGGATGTGCTGGATGGTGATCTTATGCTTCTCAGCCCATTTTCGCAGCGTTTCACTGATGTATTCGGGGCCATTGTCGACCCTGATCGTGCCCGGCTTGCCCCGCCACT
>NZ_JBKBQM010000065.1:0-13617 GCF_046292685.1 Gemmobacter sp. | reverse complement strand
GGCGCCCCCGCCCCCTCGGCCGGCGCCGCCACCGCCGGCGCCGGCAGAGGGGGCGCCGTCTTTGCCCGACCCGCCCCGGGTTGCGGCCCCGCCGCCTCGGCCCGCCCCGCCGCCGCAGCCGGTGGCCCGGCCGGCGCAGCCCGCGCAGAAGGCTGCCGGGGCGGGGGGCGGTGCCGCCGCCGGCAACCGCGGCAAGGCCGCCGCCTCAACCGAGGCGCGCGCCAGCCGCGACGATCTGCGCGCCGCCTGGGGGGCCGCGATCCGCGCCCGGATCGAACGGCAGAAATCCTACCCCCCTGCGGCACGGGGCGCGGTGGGCAAGGTGGTGGTGCTGGTTACCGTGGCGCCTTCGGGGGCGCTGGTGGCCGCACGGGTCGCCGCCTCGTCAGGCCATGCCGCGCTGGACGAGGCCGCCTTGCGCGCCGCCCGGGCGGCCGCCCCCTTTCCGCCGGCACCGCAAGGGGCGACGGTGGAGGCGGTTTCGTTCCGGATTTCTGTGAACTTCGCCAGATAAGGCTCTGGCAAAGTTGGGAAAACAGGCAATCCTGCCGCAACGCACGAATATTGCGCTGCAACGGCCTGAAAAGACTTAGCTTCTGCCCTCTCCGGCCAGCGTGGCGTGGATGCTGTTCCAGGCCTTGGCGGAAAAGCGCGGGTCGATCTCGCGCAGCTCGAGGCTCAGCGCAAAGGGCCGGTCGCCCAGCCGCGGTTCCAGCCAGGCCCGGGCGGCGGCATAGAGCGCCTCGACCGCGCGGCGGCGGTCGGCCTCGGACCGGCCCTGACCGATGCGCAATTCCATGTCCAGCCAGTGCCAGCGGTCGGACCCGTCGGCCACCGCCTGCACCCCGGCCTCGTGCCCGCGCACGCGGATGCCGCCCATCGGGAACAGACCTGTTGCCACCATCGCCGCGCGCATGTGTTCGGCAAAGCCTTGCAGGTCGGCCAGCGGGCCCAGGCCGGGCGAATGGTCGAAACGCAGATGCGGCATGGGGCGCCTCCTCCTCGGGTGCGCAGGGTGGCGCGGCGGGCGCGGTTGCGCAAGGGGGGGGCTGCCGGCGCGCCGGGGCGATGGGCGCAGGCGCGCCGGGGGTTGAACCTGCCCGCGCCCTGCGTCACGCTGCCCCTTGCACAGGGAGGGGCCATCATGCCGGTCAAGAACCGCATCGCCGCGCTGCACGACGAGATCACCGCCTGGCGGCACGAGTTCCACCGCCCCCCCGAAATCCGGTCCGAGGTGCACCGCACCGCCGCCCGGGTGGCCGAATCCTTGCGCGCCCCGGCGCCTTCATCCTGCCCGGCAACGGCGACAGCGCGCCGCTGCACCACCCGCAATACGATTTCAACGGCGACGCCATCCCGGCCGGGGCCGGCTGGTTCGTCGTGCTGACCGAGCGGCGCCTGCCGCATTCTGCCTGAAAGGAAGACCCATGCCCGTCAAGAACCGCATCGCCGAGATGCAGCCCGAAATCGCCGCCTGGCGGCGCGATTTCCACGAACACCCCGAACTGATGTTCGAGGTGCACCGCACCGCCGGCATCGTGGCCCAGCGCCTGCGCGACTTCGGCTGTGACGAGGTGGTGACCGGCATCGGCAAGACCGGCGTGGTCGGCGTGATCCGCGGCCGCAACACCGGGTCGGGGCGGGTCATCGGCCTGCGCGCCGACATGGACGCGCTGCCGATCATCGAGGCGACGGGGGCGCCGCATGCCTCCAAGACCCCTGGCGTGATGCACGCCTGCGGGCATGACGGGCACACCGCCATGCTGCTGGGGGCGGCGAAATACCTGGCCGAAACCCGCAACTTCGACGGCACCGTCGTGGTGATCTTCCAGCCCGCCGAAGAAGGCGGCGGCGGCGGCAAGGTGATGTGCGACGATGGCATGATGGAGCGCTGGAACATCCAGGAGGTTTACGGCATGCACAACATGCCCGGCCTGCCCGTGGGCCAGTTCGCCATCCGGCCGGGCCCGTTCTTTGCCGCGACCGATACCTTTTCCATCGTGATCGAAGGTCGCGGCGGCCACGCGGCCAAGCCGCACGATACGGTGGACCCCACCGTGGTTTCGGCGCATCTGGTGCTGGCCTTGCAGACCATCGCCAGCCGCAACGCCGATCCGCTGAAATCGGTGGTGGTCTCGGTCACCTCGTTCCGCACCGAATCCGAGGCGTTCAACGTCATCCCCCAGACGGTGGAGCTGCGCGGCACCGTGCGCACGCTGGAAAAGGAAATGCGCGCGCTGGCCGAGGCGCGCATCCGCGCGCTGACCGAACACACCGCCGCGGCCTTCGGTGCCACCGCCACCATCGCCTGGCGCGCGGGCTACCCGGTGATGGCCAACCACGCCGCCGAAACCGTCCATGCCGCGCGCGTCGCGGCCGAGGTCTCGGGCCGCGAGGTGCTGGAGGTGCCGCCGCTGATGGGGGGCGAGGATTTTGCCTACATGCTGGAAGAACGCCCCGGCGCCTATATCCTGGTCGGCAACGGCGACACCGCCTCGGTGCATCATCCGGCCTACGACTTCGACGACAACGTGATTCCGGCCGGGGTGTCGTGGTTCGTCGGGCTGGCCGAGGCGCGCATGCCCGCCGCCTGACCTAGGGGCAGGCGCCCCTCTGGCGCGCGGGGGCTTTTCCCCGCCGCTGCGGTTGCCTACATCGGGGCAGGGCCGCAAGGGGCCGCACAACAACAAGAAGGTGCCGCATGGCGCACAGCATCGCCGAAATCGCCGCCGCCATCGGCGCCCGGGCCGTGGGCGCGGTCGATCTGCGCGTGTCGGGCGTGGCCGAACCGGCCGCCGCCGGCCCGGGCGATCTGGCGCTGGCGATGGACCCGAAATATGCCCCCGGTCTGGCGCAGGGGCGCGCGCAGGCGGCGGTGCTGTGGTCGGGGGCCGATTGGCAGGCCCTGGGCCTTGCCGCGGCGATTCTGGTGGAACGGCCGCGGCTGGCGCTGGCCGGCATCACCGCCGCCTTCGACCCCGGGCCGGGGCTGGCCGAGGGGGTGCACCCCATGACCGTGATCGACCCCACGGCAGACATCGGCGCCGGCGCCGCCATCGGCCCCTTCGTCACCATCGGCGCCGGGGCGCGCATCGGGGCGCGGGCGCGCATCGCCGCCCATGTCAGCATCGGCGCCGGCGCGACGATCGGGGACGACGCGCTGATCCATGCCGGGGTGCGCATCGGCCACCGCGTCACCATCGGGCACCGCCTTGTCGCGCAGCCCGGGGCGGTGGTGGGGGCCGACGGGTTTTCCTTTGTCACCGCCGAGCAGTCGGGGGTGGAACAGGTGCGCGGCACCCTGGGCACGCGCGCCGATTACACCGAACAGAAATGGCTGCGCATCGCCAGCATCGGCGGGGTCGAGATCGGCGACGACGTGGAAATCGGTGCCAATGCCACCATCGACCGCGGCACCATCCGCGCCACCCGCATCGGGGCGGGCACCAAGCTCGACAACCTCGTGCATGTCGGCCACAACGTGCAGGTCGGCCGCGACTGCCTGCTGTGCGGGCAGGTCGGCATCGCCGGGTCGTCGGTGATCGGCGACCGGGTGGTGCTGGGCGGGCAATGCGGCGTGTCCGACAACATCACCGTCGGCAACGACGTCATCGCCGGCGGCGCCACCAAGATATTCACCAACGTGCCGGCGGGTCGCGCCATCCTGGGCAGCCCCGCGGTCAGGATGGACACCCAGATCGAGATCAACAAGGCCCTGCGCCGCCTGCCGCGGCTGGCCGCGCAGGTGGCCGAGCTTCGCAAAACCGTTACCGGACCCGTGCAGAAGGGCGCCGACGCCCCGGAGGAGACATGAACGTCAAGGATCAGGTCATCGCCATCATCGCCCAGCAGGCCGTGCTGGACGTGGCCGACGTCGGCATGGACAGCACCCTGCAATCGCTGGGCATCGACAGCCTGGGCCTGGTCGAATCGATCTTCGCCATCGAGGAGGCGTTCGACATCAGCGTGCCCTTCAACGCCAACGATCCCGGCCGCACCGACTTCGACATCTCGTCGGTCGCGGCCATCGTCGCCGGGGTCGAACGGCTGATCGCCGAGCAGCGCGGCTGATGCGGCGGGTGGCGATCACCGGCGCGGGCACCGTCAACGCGCTGGCGCAGGATGTGCCGGGCACGCTGGCGGCGATGCGCGAAGGCCGCTGCGGCATCGGCCCGCTCGACATCCGCGACAAGGAACGCCTGGGCGTGGGCATCGGCGCGCAGGTCCGGGGCTGGGATGCCGAGGCGCATTTCAACCGCCAGCAGATCGCGCTTTACGACCGTTTCACCCAGTTCACCCTGCACGCCGCGCGCGAGGCGATCACCCAATCCGGCCTCGTGTTCGAAGATCACCTGTCGCTGACCTCGGGCGTGGTGCTGGGCACCGCCGGCGGCGGCGTGAACACCTGGGACGAGAATTACCGGGCGGTTTACGAGGAAGGCAAGAATCGCGTCCATCCCTTTGTCGTGCCGCGGCTGATGAACAACGCCGCCGCCAGCCACATCAGCATGGAATGGAACCTGCGCGGCCCGGTGTTCAGCGTCTCCACCGCCTGCGCTTCGTCCAACCACGCGATGGGGCTGGCCTTCCAGATGGTGCGCTCGGGGGCTGCGACGGTGATGGTGACCGGCGGGTCCGAGGCGATGCTGTGCTTTGGCGGGATCAAGGCCTGGGAAGGGCTGCGGGTGATGTCGCGCAGCGCCTGCCGCCCGTTCAGCCTCACGCGCGACGGCATGGTCCAGGGCGAAGGTGCCGGCGTCTTCGTGTTCGAGGACATGGACCACGCCCGCGCCCGCGGCGCGCCGATCCTGGCCGAGGTGGCCGGCTTTGCCATGTCGTCCGACGCCGGCGACATCGTGATGCCGCAGGCCGCCGGCGCCGAACGCGCCATCACCGGCGCCTTGCGCGATGCGCGGCTGAACCCCGAGAACGTGGGCTACATCAACGCCCACGGCACCGGCACCGCCGCCAACGACAAGACCGAATGCGCCGCGGTGGCCCATGCCTTCGGGCATCATGCCGATGCGCTGATGATCTCCTCGACCAAGGCGATGCACGGGCACTGCATCGGCGGCACCGGCGCGGTGGAACTGCTCGCCTGCCTCTTGGCGCTGACCGAAGGCGTCATCGCCCCCACCATCGGCTACGAGGAGCCCGACCCCGAATGCGCGCTGGACGTGGTGCCCAACGTGGCGCGCGAAAGGCGGGTGGAGGCCGTGCTGTCCAACGCCTTCGCCTTCGGCGGCCTGAACGCGGTGATCGCGCTTCGGCGGGTCTAGCGGCGGGTCCGCAGGGCGCGGGCGCCACCAGCCCGGGGGGCGGCTTTGCCGGCGCGGCGGCCGTATGGGGCGCAGGGGCAAGGGGCGGTGCGGAGAGGATGCCCCCAGATCACGCGCGGGCTTGCGTGAACCCGGCGCGCTTGCGTGACCCCGGCGCGAACCCGGCGTCGGCCGGGCCCGGCCCACAGCCGAAAGGGGGGCCATGCCCCGCGGCACGGCCCCCCCTTGTCCTGCGGCCCTGTCCGGCCCTGCGGCCGCGCGCCGTCAGTTCCCCTGCTTGGGGGCCGCGGCCGCAGCCGCCTTGGCGGCCTCGGCGGCAGCCTTGTCGGCGGCATCGTTCGCGGCCACCACCGCCTCGTAGCCGGCGGTAAAGCCCTTGAGCGACATGGTGATTTCCACCTGCTCGTCAGGCAGCATCGCCGGCACGATCACGAAGGTCGCCTTGTTGCCGCGGCGAAAGCTGTTCAGCTCGGCCTCGGTAAAGCCGACCCGCGCGATGCACCCCATCGAGGCACAAAGCGTGAAGGGATAGCGCTTGGCCTGGCCGTTGTCCACGCGCATGGTCACCTGCGCCGTCAGCAGCGTTTCCAGCGGCGTCACGATCGAGGCGCCCGCCGCGGCCTGCGTGCCGGGCGGCAGGTTGAACAGGTTGATCTCGGCCACCGAGTTGCCCTGGTCGTCCTGCATCAGCTGGTAAAGCTGGCACGGATCCACCCCGGTTTCGCTGCGCACGCAGCTCAGCTGCCAGTCGCCGAAGACTTCCTTGACATAGGTCGTGCCCACGCCGTCCACCGTTTCGCCCAGCGAGATGCCGGCCTTGTTGATGTCCTCCTGGGTCACCGGAGCCTCGGTTCCCGTGGTGGGGGTGGTCGGCGCGGTCGTGGTCTGGGCCAGACCGGCGGTGGTCAGCCCCAGCGACAATGCCAGCGCAAGAAACGAAGCGTAAGAGGTCATGTCAATCCCGTGGTCGCAGCAGGTTCGGCCCGCGTCTATCATGCGTCGCCGCGCAAGTCAGCCCCGGAACGCAGCCCCGGCGACCTGCCGCCGGCCGCATGGCGCAAACGTGATCTGCCCCCGGCACAACTTCTTGAAGCCCAAAAGGAAAAGGGCCCCGTAAGGCCCCTTTCCCGGTGTTTGTTGCTCCCTGTCGGACCGGCCGACTTATGGGCCAAACGCTATTCGCCGCGGCCCTTTCCGTCAACATCAATTCTGTGACAACGGGGCTCGAAATCGCCGTTCCGCGGCCCATGCAACCGCGGCGCTTGCGGCCCGGCCCCGGATCGGCGCATGCTGGCCGCCGATAGCGTCCGGGCGCTGCCCCGGCGCGCAGCAAGGCAAGAGGACCAGCATGACGACAGACCGGATCTTCGTAGGCGGCGGCGGCGAAGGCCATGGCGAACCGCAGTATCTGCTGCTCGGCTACGGCAACCGGCACGGCCTGATCGCCGGCGCCACCGGCACCGGCAAGACCGTCACCCTGCAGGTGCTGGCCGAAGGGTTCTCGGCCGCCGGGGTGCCGGTGTTCCTCTCGGACGTCAAGGGCGACCTCGCGGGCCTGGCCTTGCCGGGGTCGGATCAGGCCAGGCTGCACGGCGCCTTCCTGAAACGCGCAGCCACCATCGGGCTCGACCTGCGCTACGACAGTTTTCCGGTGACCTTCTGGGATATCTGGGGCCAGCAGGGCCACCCGATCCGCACCACGGTGGCGGAAATGGGGCCCTTGCTGCTCAGCCGGATGCTGGAACTGTCCGAGGCGCAGGAAGGCGTGCTGAACATCGCCTTCCGCATCGCCGACGAACAGGGCCTGCCGCTTTTGGATTTCAAGGATCTCACGGCGATGCTGCAATGGGTAGCCGAAAACGCCAGGGCGGTGGGCACCACCTGGGGCCATGTCTCGCCGGCCTCGGTCGGGGCGATCCAGCGCCGCCTGCTGGTGCTGGAAAACCAGGGCGGTGCTGCGCTGTTCGGCGAACCGGCGCTGGCGCTGTCGGACATGCTGCTGACCGACCCGGCCACCGGAAAGGGGCGCATCAACATCCTGTCGGCCGAACGGCTCATGAACGCGCCCCGGCTTTACGCCAGCTTCCTGCTGTGGCTGCTGTCGGAACTGTTCGAGGAACTGCCCGAGGTCGGCAACCCCGACAAGCCGAAACTGGTGTTCTTCTTCGACGAGGCGCACCTCCTGTTCGACGGTGCGCCCAAGGCGCTGGTGGACAAGGTCGAACAGGTCGCGCGCCTGATCCGCTCCAAGGGGGTGGGGGTCTATTTCATCACCCAGAATCCGGCCGACGTGCCCGATGCGGTGCTGGGCCAGCTGGGCAACCGCGTGCAGCACGCGCTGCGCGCCTTCACCGCCCGGGATCAGAAGGAACTGCGCATGGCGGCGCAGAACTACCGCCCCAACCCGCGCTTTTCCACCGAAGACGCCATCCGCGAGGTCGGCACCGGCGAGGCGGTGACCTCCTTCCTGCTGGAAAAGGGCATCCCCGGCATGGTGGAACGCACGCTGGTGCGCCCGCCGTCGGCCAGCCTCGGCCCCATCGACCCCGGCACCCGCGCCGCGCTGATCGCCGCCTCGCCGCTCGCCGGCAAATACGAACGCGTCATCGACCGCGACTCCGCCCACGAGATTCTCGCCCGCCGGGCCGAGGCCGCGGCCGCCGAAACCGCCCGGGCCGAGGCCGAAGCCGCGCGCCAGAAGGCCGAAGCCGACCGCGACCGCGACTATCGCAACGCCCGCCGCTACGACCCGACGCCGCGCTACGAACCGCCGCGCCGGCCGACCGCCACCACCACCACGCGCCGCACCACATCCTCGCGCGAACCCGACAGCATCGCCGAAACCTTCGCCAAGTCGGTGGCCCGCCAGCTTGGCACCAAATCCGGCCAGGCCATCGTGCGCGGCATCCTCGGCACGCTGTTCAAGGCGCGCTGAGCCGCCCTTTCACCTTGCCCCAAATATCCCGGGGTGAGCCGCGCCAGCGGCGAGGGGCAGCGCCCCTATGCTTGCGCCCCTTGCCCGGCGCCCCCTACCACCGCCCCGAGGCGCCCCCGCCCGAAGACCGCCCGCCACCGAACCCGCCGCTGCCCCCGCCATCGCGCCGCGCGGCCCGCGACGGCAACGGCTCGCTGCGGTCCAGATGCCAGCCGCAGGAGGGGCAGCGCCGGCTGACCGTCTCCAACCCCGGCGTCGTCTCGCCCGGCGGCAGGGTGGCGACACGTTCCACCACCACGCCCGGCCGGCCGCAGCCGGGGCAGGGGCGGCGCTGGGCCAGCCGGTCGCCGATCCGGTGCCGGGCGCGCCAGCCCTGCAAGCCGAAGATGCCCGCGACGAAGGCGACAAAGATCAGGAAGTCCGCGCCCAGGCCCCCGCCCGATCCCGCGTCCGGCACCGCCGGCATGTCGTCGGTGCCCTGCACCGCCGCCCCGGCCTTGAACGGGCGCAGGATATACTCCTCCAGCCCTTGCAACCCGGCTTCCAGCCCGCCGGCCGGGTCGCCGGCGGCAAAGCGCGGCACCATCAGCGCCGCCATCACCCGCTGCGCGCGATTGTCCCAGACGGGGGGGTATCCGGCGCCCAGCTCGATCCGCGCGGCGCGATCCTCCACCGCCAGCAGCAGCAGCACGCCGTCGTTGGCCTCGGCATCGCCGATGCCCCAGGCGTTGAACAGCCGGGTGGCATGGGCTTCCAGCGCCGCCTCGCCGCCGGGCAGGCGCGCCAGCGTGACCACCGCCACCTCCACCCCCGGATCGGCGCGCAAGGCGCGCAGCCGTTCGGTCAGCCGCGCCTCGGCGGATGCGTCCAGCACCCCGGCAAAATCGCTGACGAAGGGCGACAGCGGCGCGGGCAGATCCTGCGCTGCCCCCGGCAGCGCCAGCGCCAGCACCACCGCCAGCGCGCGCAGGATCATGCCCGCAGCTCCTGCACCACCTCGGCCACGGTCATCACATCGGCTTCGGTGCAGTCGAACGACCCGACCTGCACCCGGATCGCATAGCGGCCGCGGTGCCGCGTCTGGGTCAGGTAGACCCGACCGTCGTCGTTGATCCGCGCCAGCAGGGCCTCGGTCGCCGCATCGCCTTCGGCCAGCGCAAAGCTGAACAGCGACAGCGACGGTTCGGTCACGATCTCGACCCCCGGCATGGCCCGCAGGCGCTCGCACAGCGCGCGCGACCAGGCGACATGGTTGCGGATGCGCCCGCGCAAATCCTCGAGCCCCTGCGCCCGCAGCAGGAACCACAGCTTCAGCGCCCGGAAGCTGCGCCCCAGCGGCACGGTCCATTCGTTGAAATTGACGATCTCGTCCTGGCCGGGGGTTTCCAGATAGGTCGGGCGCAGGCCCAGCGTGCGGATCTGGTGGCGCGGCTCGGCGATGAACTGCACCGAACAGTCGAACTGCGCGCCGAGCCACTTGTGCGGGTTGAACACGATGCTGTCCGCACCTTCGACCCCGGCCCAGAGGTCGCGGAACTCGGGGCAGATCATCGCGCTGCCGGCCCAGGCGGCATCGACATGCGTGGGCAGGCCCGCCGCCTTGGCCACCGCCACCACATCCGCCGCCCGGTCGAAGGCCCCGACCGAGGTGCCGCCCGCGCAGATCACCACGCCGATCGGCAGATACCCTGCCGCGCGGTCGGCGGCGATGGCGCCGGCCAGTGCCCCGGGCTTCATCGACAAGGTGGAATCGGTGGGCACCTTGACCAGGTTTTCCTGCCCGATGCCGGCGATGCGCGCGGCCTTGTCCACACTCGAATGGGTTTCGGCGCTGGCATAGAGCCGCAACCGCGGCGCCTCCGACAGGCCCTGTTGCACCCCGGCCCAGTCCAGCGCCCGTTCGCGCATGGTCAGCACCGCCGACAGCGTGGCGGTGGTGGCGCTGTCGTGGATGGTGCCGCCGAAACGGTCGGGCAGGCCCAGCGCCGCACGCAGCCAGCCGACCATCGCCTGTTCCAGCTCGGTCGCCGCCGGCGCGGTTTGCCACAGCATGCCTTGCGCCGCGATGGCATTGGCCAGCTGGCTGGCCAGCATGCTGGCCGGCGCGGCATTGGCCGGGAAATAGGCGAAGAAGCGCGGGTGCTGCCAATGCGTCATCGCCGGGGGGATCAGCCGTTCGAAATCGGCCCAGATCGCCTCCATCGGCTCGGGCGATTCCGGGGCAGCGGCAGGCAAGGCGGCGCGGGTGGCGCCGGGCAGGGTCTGTGCGCGGACCGGCCGGCTGCGCAAGGTGGCATGGTAATCTTGCGTCCAGTCTGCGGCGCGCTTCGACCAGTCGCGCAAGTCGTCGTGGTTCATTCCGGCACCCTTTCGCCATCGTCCCGGCGCGCATCTTGCACCCTTGGCCTGCGGGGGCAAGCCGCCGGCGCCGCATCGGCGGGCCGTCGGCGCGGCGGAGGGTGCAGCAGGGCAGGGGCTCTGCCCCTCGCCGCTGGCGCGGCTCACCCCGGGATATTTGGGTCAAGGTGAAAGGCACCCGGGCGCTTGCGCCGGCTCTTGCCCGCCGCGGCGCGCCGTGCCAGCACCGGGGCGGAAGCGGAGGGCGGGCATGCGCATCATCGACAACGTCATTTCCGACCGCGGGTCGCGCTATGCCGTGGCGGGCGGCCCGGCCCGGACCGAGGCCGAGGCGCGCGCCTTTGTCCGCGCGCTGTGCCGAGACCGCCGCTTTGCCCGCGCCACGCATCACAGCTGGGCGCTGATCGGGGCCGAGGGGCCGGTGAAGGCCGACGATGGCGAGGCCGGGGCCGGTGCCATCATCCTGCGCCAGCTGGAGGCCGCGGGTTTGCGCGACCACGTGGTCGTGGTCACGCGCTGGTATGGCGGCAAGCCCCTGGGCGGCGACCGCTTTCGCCACGTGGCGCAGGCGGTGCGGGTCTGGCTGGCCGGGCAGGGCGGCCCGGCCGGGGGCGGGGCCGCGCCCTAGCGGAAATAGCCGTGCAGCTGCGCAGGGTGCAGCTGGCCCAGCCAGGTTTCCGTCAGCGGCGCGCCGTCGCGCGAGAGATAGGCGCGCAGGTCCAGCGTATCGGTGCCCGCCGGTGCGCGCACATCGAAGATCAGCCGCCAGCGGTCGGTGCCGACCACGGGCAGCGCGTAGGGGTTGACGATCTCGACCCCCGCCGGCGCCGTCACCTCGGGCGTCACGCCATCCTGCTGGCCGAGGCCCTTGACCGCCGGGCCTTCGAAATCGATCACCACCTTGGTCAGGTCGGCCGGGCGCGGCTGGCCCGGCACGCCGCCGTGGGCATAGCGCGTGGCGACCGTCCGGGCGAGCGCGCCGCCCACCGGCACCTGGTCCACCCAGTGCAGCCGATACCCGAACGCGCGTTCGCTGCCCGCCTGCGGCGGCTCGGCCGGGTTCCAGAACGCCACGATGTTGTCGTAGATCTCGTCGTCGGTGGGGATTTCCACCAGCTGCACCGCGCCCTTGCCCCAACCGTGGGTGGGTTCCACCCAGACCGCCGGGCGGCGGTCGTAGAACACGCCGTCGTCCTCGTAACTGGCGAAGGCGCGGTCGCGCTGCACCAGCCCGAAGCCGCGGGGGTTTTCGTCGGCAAAGCTCGAGGTGACCACCCGGTCGGGGTTGTTGAGCGGGCGCCAGATCTGTTCGCCCGCGCCGGTCAGCAGCATCAGCCCGTCGGTATCGTGCACCTCGGGGCGCCAGTCGGTGGCCTGGTAGCGGTTGGTTTCCGAATACCAGAACATGCTGGTCAGGGGCGCAACGCCCAGCCGTTCGACCGCGGCGCGGAAGAACAGGCGGCTGTCGATCTCCATCACCTGGCCCTGGCCCTCGACATGGGAAATCGCCATGCGATAGGCGCCGGCAACGCGCGGCCCGTCCATGAGCGCATGGATGAGGACGCGGCCGTCTTCGGCCTCGCCGATGTAGAATTCGGTGAAGCGCGGAAACTCCTCGGGCGTGGGCAACCCGGTATCGAGCGCCAGCGCGCGGGCCGACTGGCCGTATTGCCGCAAGGCGCCGTCGGTGCGGAAATAGGCCGCCCCGAGGAAGGAGATCCAGTCCGACTTGAGGTCGGGGCGCATGATGCGGAACCCGGCAAAGCCTGCGCCGCGGGTCAGGCCGCGGGCCGGGCTGTCTTCGGGCATGTCGAAGAAGCCCGGATCGTAGGTCACCTTCTGCGCGGTGTCGCCCGTGGTGATGAACATCTTCACCGGCTGGCGGAAATAGGTGCCGAGGTGAAAGAACTGCACCGGGGTCTTGCCGGCCATCACCGTCGCCTCGGGGCGAAAGCGGATGCGCCAGTGGGCGTCGTAATCGATCTTTTCCAGCACCTCGGGCTGTTCGACCGGGGTGGGCACATAGGGCGCCAGCGCCAGCGCCTTGGCGCGGTCGGCCAGCAGCTCGAAGCTGAACGGGGCAGGGGCGCCCAGCACCGGCACGAAGGGGGCGGCGGTTTGCTGGGCCAGGCCGGGGGCGGCGGCCATCAGGGCGGCGGCCAGGGTCAGGGCGGCGGAAAGCGGGCGGAACGGCAAGGGCAAGGCGGGCTCCATCGGATGCGTCCGGCAGGGGGCCGGACCCGCGCGAGGCGATGGCCGCAAATCCCGGCGAAAATCAAGTGGGCATCGCGGCCGGGCTAGAGCCGCTCGATGTCGCCGCCGGCGCGCAGGGCGTGGAACGCGGCGACAAAGGCCGCCAGCCGCCCGGCCTCGATCGCGTCGCGCAGGCCCTGCATCAGCTGCTGATAGTAGTGCAGGTTGTGCCAGGTCAGCAGCATCGACCCGATGATCTCGCCCGAGCGGATCACGTGGTGCAGATAGGCGCGGCTGTAGTCGCGGCAGGCCGGGCAGGTGCAGGCCTCGTCCAGCGGGCGGGGGTCGTCCTGGTGGCGGGCGTTCTTCAGGTTCACCGCGCCGCGCCGCGTCCAGGCCTGGCCGGTGCGCCCCGAACGGCTGGGCAGCACGCAATCCATCATGTCGATGCCGCGTTCCACCGCGCCGACGATGTCGTCGGGCTTGCCCACCCCCATCAGATAGCGCGGCCGGTCCTCGGGCAGCAGGGCCGGGGCATAGTCCAGCACGCCGAACATCGCCTCCTGGCCTTCGCCCACCGCCAGCCCGCCGATGGCATAACCGTCGAAGCCGATCGCGCGCAGCGCCGCGGCACTTTCCTCGCGCAACGCCCGCGTGACCCCGCCTTGCATGATGCCGAACAGCGCATGCCCCGGCCGGTCGCCGAAGGCGTCGCGGCTGCGCTGGGCCCAGCGCATCGACAGGCGCATGCTGGCGGCCACCGTTGCCTCGTCGGCCGGCAAGGCCGGGCATTCGTCGAAGCACATCACGATGTCCGACCCCAGCAGCCGCTGGATTTCCATGCTGCGCTCG
>NZ_JBKBQM010000064.1:0-13656 GCF_046292685.1 Gemmobacter sp. | reverse complement strand
CTGGGGTTTGCGGGGGGTCCCCCCCCCCCCCTGTGGTGGGGGGGGGGGGGGGGGGCGCGCCCCCCGGACCCCCGGGATATTTGAAGACAGAAAATGCCTACGTTTCGTCAGTCCACCGATTTCAGGAACTGTTTCAGGCGGTCCGAGCGCGGGGCGCCGAACAGGATTTCGGGGGGGCCTTCCTCCTCGATGCGGCCATTGTGCAGGAACACGACGTGGTTGGCCACCTCGCGGGCGAATTTCATCTCGTGGGTGACGAGGATCATGGTGCGGCCTTCGGCGGCAAGGTCGCGGATGACGGCCAGCACCTCGCCCACCAGTTCGGGGTCGAGCGCGCTGGTCGGTTCGTCGAACAGCATGGCGCGCGGTTCGATGGCAAGCGCCCTGGCAATGGCGGCGCGCTGCTGCTGGCCGCCCGACAGGAAGGCCGGGTATTGCGATTCCTTGTCGGCAAGCCCCACCCGCGCCAGCAGGCGGCGGGCGCGGTCGATGGCTTGATCCCTGGGAGTGCCCAACACATGCACCGGAACCTCGATCAGGTTTTCCAGCACGGTCTTGTGGGTCCAGAGGTTGAATTGCTGGAACACCATGCCGAGCCGGCGGCGGATGCCTTCGATCTGGCGGCGGCTGGCGGGGGCGCCGTCGGTGCGCATGGCAACCTCCTCGCCGCCGATGACGATGCGGCCCGAGGACGGTGTTTCGAGAAAGTTGATGCAGCGCAGCAGGGTGGACTTGCCCGAGCCCGACCCGCCGATGATGGCCACCACATCGCCTTCGCGGGCCAAGAGATCGACTCCTTTCAGCACTTCCAGCGATCCGAAGGATTTGTGCAGCGCCTCGACCCGGATCGCTTCGGGACTTCGGCCTTGGGTTTCGGGGGGGATCAGGACACTCGTATCACGCATCTGGGGCTCCGGTTGGCCACCCTTGCAGTCAAGCGCGGCGCCTGCAATTATGCAAGCGTATAATTGCGAAGGGGCAAGGCGTGGCCGAGCGGCGATCGTTCCAGCGGGCAGGGCAAGAGGTTCGACGGCGCGACCTGCTGGCGGCGGCGCTGGATACCGTGGCCGAGGCGGGGCCCGAACGGGCCACCGTGCGGGCCATTGCGGCGCGCGCGGGTGTGACGCCCGGGCTGATCCGGCATTACTTCGGCAGCAAGGAGGCGTTGCTGGCCGAAGCCTGGCAAAGCCTGATGGCCGGCATGGCCGAAGCCGGCGATGCCGGGCTGGATGCCCTGGCCGACCCGGTGGACCGGCTGGCGCGTTTCGTGGGCGCAAGCCTGCGCCCGCCGGTGGTCGATGGTCGGGCGCTGGCGCTGTGGGCGGGGTTCCTGCACCGGATGCACGGGGATGCCGTGCTGACGGCGGCGCACAAGGCAGGATACCTCGGCTACCGCGACCGGCTGGAGGCGCTGATTGCGGCCTGCGGTTTGCCGGCGCCGCGCGACAAGGCGATTGCGGTGAATGCGCTGGTGGATGGGCTGTGGCTGGAAGCCTCGGCCTTGCCCGGGGCTTTCGCCGTTGGGGAAATCGAGCGGATCGGCCTGGCCGCGGCGGGCCGGATCCTGGGGTTGGATCTGGATCGGGCAGGGGGATGACATGCGCTATGCGACGGTGACGGAACGTCTGGCGGGCCTGGGCGGGGCGAAGTGGGAAATCCACGCCCGCGCCCGGACAATGGCGGCGGCCGGGCGCGATGTGATCGAACTGACGATCGGCGAACCCGACGTGCCGACGCCGCCCGGCCTGGCCGAGGTGGCGGCGGCGGCGATGCGGGCCGGGCGCACGGGCTATTCCAACGGGCGCGGGGAGCCCGCGCTGGTGGCGGCGCTGGCGGCGCGCTATGCCGCGCGGCGGGGGCGGGCGATTTCGCCGCGGCAGGTCATGTGCTTTCCGGGCACGCAGACCACGCTTTATGCGGTGCTGAGCGCCCTGGTCGAGGCGGGCGACGAAGTGCTGGTCGGCGACCCGATGTATGCGACCTACGAAGGCCTGGTCCGCGTGACCGGCGCCACGATGGTGCCAGTGCCGTTGCGCCCCGACCGCGGGTTCCGGCTGGATGCCGCCGACCTGGCCGCGCGCATCACGCCGCGCAGCCGGGTCGTGCTGCTGAACACGCCTCATAACCCGACCGGCGCCGTGCTGGGGCGCGACGATCTGGCCGCGATCTGTGCGGTGGCGGCGGCGCATGACCTGTGGGTGGTCTGCGACGAGGTGTATGAGGATCTGGTGTTTCCCGGGGTGGTCTTTGCCTCGCCGCTGGATCTGCCGGAGTTTGCCGACCGGGTGGTCGTTGCCTCGTCGATCTCGAAATCCCACGCCGCGCCGGGGTTCCGGTCGGGCTGGTGCGTGGGGCCCGAGTCGTTTTGCGACCGGCTGCTGCCTCTGGCGGAAACGATGCTGTTCGGCAACCAGCCTTTCATTGCCGACATGACGGCGGCGGCGGTTTCTGCGCCGTCGCCGGTGGCGGCAGACATGGCCGCGCGGCTTGCGCGGCGCGCCGGCCTGATCCGCGACCGGCTGCACGGGGTGGCGGGGCTGGCGGTGAACCGGCCGCAGGCGGGCATGTTCGCGCTGCTGGACGTGCGTGCCACGGGCTTGAGCGGCACTGCCTTTGCGGCGCAGTTGCTGGAGGTGGCCGGCGTGGCCGCGATGCCGGGCGAAAGCTTTGGCGCGGGGCTGGGCGGCTGGCTGCGCCTTGCGCTGACGCAGGACGATGCGCGCACCGCCGCCGCCTGCGACCGCATCGCCGGCTTTGCCGCCGCCTTGCGGGGGGCGGCATGAGCACGGTCGGGCAGGCGCTGGTCGCCGGGCTGGCGGCGCGCGGGGTGGATTGCGTGTTCGGCATTCCCGGCGTGCATACCATCGAACTTTATCGCGGGCTGGCGGGCAGCGGCATCCGGCATGTGACCCCGCGGCACGAACAGGCTGCGGGCTTCATGGCCGACGGCTATGCGCGCGCGACCGGGCGGCCGGGCGTGGCGCTGGTGATTACCGGGCCCGGGGTGACCAACGCCTTGACCGCGCTGGCGCAGGCGCGGGCGGATTCGGTGCCGGTGCTGCTGGTGTCGGGGGTGAACGCAAGGGCAAGCATCGGGCAAGGGTTGGGGTTCCTGCATGAAATGCCCGATCAGGCCGGCATGGTGCGCAGCCTGTGCCCGACCTTTCGGGTGACCGAGCCGGCGGCGCTGGGGCGCTGTCTGGCGCAGGCCTGGGCTGCGATGACCGAAGGCCGGCCGGGGCCTGCACATCTGGAAATCCCGCTTGATGTCATGGGGTTGTCGTCGGAACCCGAAGTGTTGCGCGAACTGCCTTGCCCGCGCCCGGTCGATCCCGCCGGGCTCGACCGGGTGGCGGCTGGGCTGGCCCTCGCGCGGCGGCCGGTGATCCTGGCGGGCGGCGGTGCCGCGCGGGCCGAGCCGGGCTTGCGCGCGCTGGCCGAGGCGCTGGACGCCCCGGTGATCCTGACCAGCAATGCGCGCGGCCTGTTGGCCGGGCACCCCCTGTCGGTGCCGTTTTCGCCGAGCCTGGCGCCGGTGCGCGACCTGATCCGCACCGCCGATGGCGGGGTCGTGGCGGGGTCGGAACTGGGGCCGACGGATTGCGACATGTATGCCGTGGGCGGCTTTCCCGATGTGGCGCATCTGGTGCGGGTGGATGTCTGCGCGGCGCAGGTCGCGCGGCACCCCTGCCGGGCGGGGCTGGTCGGCGATGCGGCGGCGGTGCTGGCCGGGCTGGCGGCCCGGGTGCCGGCGCGAACGGGCGACGGGGCCGCGCGGGCGGCGGAGGCGCGGGCTGCGGCGCGTGCGGCCTTGCCCGCGCTGCACCCGGCCTTTCCGGCACAGCTTGCCCTGCTGGAGGCGATGCGCGATGCCTGCCCCGATGCGCGCATCGTGGGCGACAGCACCCAGCCGGTCTATGCCGGCAACCTCGGGTTTCAGGCCGGGGCGCCGGGAGGCTGGTTCAACGCGGCGACCGGGTTCGGCGCGTTGGGCTATGGGGTGCCGGCCGCCAATGGCGCGGCCATCGGCGACCCGGGGCGGCCGGTGATCTGCCTTGTGGGCGACGGTGGCTTGCAGTTTTCGGTGGCCGAGCTGCGCACGGCGGCGGACGAGGCGCTGGATGTGACCTTCGTGGTCTGGAACAACGCCGGCTACCGCGAGATTGCCGAGGCGATGCAGGCGGCCGGAGCCGCGCCGATCGGGTGCGACCCGACGCCCTTGCGGCTGGAGCCGCTGGCCGCGGCTTGCGGGGTGGGCTTTGCCTCGGTCCCGGCCGAGCCCGAGGCGCTGGCGGCGGCCTTGCGCGCGCCGCGCCGCGGCCCGCGGCTGATCGAGGTGTGCGCGGGCTGAGCCCGCGCCCTGCGGCGGCGCGTGCCGCGCCACCCCTTTCGTCTCGCCGCCCGGCGGGGCCGGTCGGCTCGGGTCGGCCTCCGGCGGGGATATTTGCGGCAAGGTGAAGCGGGGGGTGTCGCCTTTGCGCGGCGGGTGTCGCGGCTGGGGCTGGACAGGGCGCGGGCTTGGGGTATCTCGCGTCAGGCAGAGGGCAAGAGGTGCAGCGCATGGCGGTGTTTCTGGGGATCGACACGGGCGGCACCTATACCGATGCCGTGGTCGTCGATGCGGCGCAGTCGGCGGTGCTGGGCAAGGCCAAGGCGCTGACCTCGCGCCCCGATCTGTCCGTCGGCATCGCCGGGGCGATGGCGGCGGCGCTGGCGGGCTCTGGCACCGACCCGGCAGAGGTGGCGCTGGTGTCGCTTTCGACCACGCTGGCCACCAATGCGCTGGTCGAAGGGCAGGGCGGCCGGGTGGCGCTGGTGGCGATCGGGTTCGATCCGGCGGACCTGACCCGCGCCGGGCTGGCCGAGGCGATGCAGGGCGACCCGGTGCTTGCGGTGACGGGCGGGCACGAAGCCTCGGGCGCCGAGGCTGCGCCGCTGGACCTTGCGGCCTTGCGCGAAGGTCTGGCGGGTTTGCCCGACGGGCTGGCGGGCGTGGCGGTGGCGGGGCGGTTTGCGGTGCGCAACCCGGCGCACGAGCTGGCCGCGCGGGCGTTGGTGGCCGAGGTGACGGGCCTGCCAGCGACCTGTTCGCACGAGCTGTCGGCCCGGCTGAACGGGCCCAAGCGCGCCTTGACGGCGGTGCTGAACGCCCGGCTGATCGGGATGATTGCGCGGTTGATCGGGGCTTGCGAGGCGCAGATGGCGGCGCAGGGCATCCGCGCGCCGCTGATGGTGGTGCGCGGCGACGGGGCCTTGATCTCGGCCGCGCAGGCGCGCGAACGGCCGATCGAGACCATCCTGTCGGGGCCGGCGGCCAGCATCGTCGGTGCCCGCTGGCTGACCGGCGAGGCCGATGCGCTGGTCAGCGACATCGGCGGCACCACCACCGATGTCTGCCTGTTGCGCGGCGGGTTGCCGATGATCGACCCGGCCGGCGCCCGGGTCGGCCGGTTCCGCACGATGGTCGAGGCGGTGGCGATGCGCACGACGGGCCTGGGCGGCGACAGCGAGGTGCATGTGGTGGCCGAAGGCCTGGCCGGTGGCCTGCGTCTGGGCCCGCGGCGGTTGATCCCGGTGTCGTTGCTGGCGGCCGAGGCGGGGGGCGTCGTTCATGCCGCGCTGGACGCCGCCTTGACGCGCGAGGTGCCGGGCGAAGGCGATGCCCGCTTTGCCTTGCGCCTGGTGCCGCAGGCGGCCGGGCTGACGGGCCGCGAGGCCGAGGTCTTTGCCCGGCTGGGCCGCGATCCGGTGCCGCTGGGCCAGGTGTTGCGCAGCCGGCTGGAACATGCCGCGCTGGACCGGCTGGTGGCGCGCGGGCTGGTGATGCTGTCGGGGGTGACGCCTTCGGACGCGGCGCATGTGCTGGGGCGGCTGACGGTCTGGGATGCGTCGGCGGCGGACAAGGCCTTGCGGCTGATGACCCGCCGGCGCAACGGGGCGGGGCAGCGAATCGCGCCGGATGCGCCGGGGCTGGCACAGGCCATCGTCGACCAGTTGACCGCGCAGACCGCCGCCTGCCTGCTGGAGGCCGCCCTGGCTGAAGACGGGTTCGGCGCCGAAGACCCGGCGGCGCTGGTGGCGCACCCCTTGTTGCAGGCCGCCGTGCGCGGCCATGCGGGGGCCTTGCGCCTGTCGGCCACGCTGGGGGTGCCGGTGATCGGGCTTGGCGCCTCGGCGCCCAGCTATTACGGCGCGGTGGGCGATGCCCTGGGGGCGCGGATGATCCTGCCGGAACATGCCGGCGTTGCCAATGCCATCGGTGCCGTGGTGGGGCAGGTGGCGATGCGCGCCAGCGGGCTGGTCACGAGCCCCGCCGAAGGCCGCTTTACCGCGCATCTGGCCGAGGGGCCGCAAGGCTTTGCCAGCCGCGAGGCCGCGCTTGCGGCGCTGGAGGCGGCCCTGACCGCCACCGTGACCGCACGCGCCCAGGCCGCAGGCGCCGAAGACCTGCGGATCGAGGTGACGCGCGATCTGCGCGAAGCCGAGATCGAGGGCCGCAAGATGTTCATCGAGGCCGAGGTCACGGTCACTGCCTCGGGTCGCCCGCGGGTGGCCCATGCTGCGATTTCCCCTTGACGGCCCCCGCGCCCGGGCTTAGTCAGCGCGCCAGTGGCTAGGTAGCTCAGCTGGTTAGAGCACGTGACTCATAATCACGGGGTCGGGGGTTCGAGTCCCCCCCTCGCCACCAACTTCCCTATCCCCCTTCGATGGTCCGGGCTGCCGGGCGCGCGATGGTCCGGCCTGTAAAGCTGGCCTGCCTGCGGCACCGGTGCTCCGGGCTGTTTCCGGCTGCCGTTGCGGCGGCTGGCTCGGTGGTGTCGCGCCGGGCCGTCGGCATTGCTGACCGAGGATCAAAAAACTAGGCCTTCTGAAATAAAAAGAGAAAGTAAATACTGTTTACAAAAAAAGTCGAATCGCTTCTAGCGTAATGCGGCAAAGCAGGTGATGCCGCTGCGGCAACTCCATTGGCCATCAGGCCCCGCAGTCGGGCCGCGATGCTGAAAGGCGGCCCCGCCGCCGAAGAGCGGGTGGTGTCGCTGGTGCGGGCGGGCAACCGCTACATCTCGCGCTTTCTGGGTGATCTCATCACTTGCCAGCCGCTGCTGTTGCCGGTGCGGCACGGCAAGCCTTCGGAGTTTTCCGGCGAGATCGGCCACGTCACGACGCTGGGCGCGCTGTCGCGCGGCGACGGCGACGAGGCGGCCTGTTACAACACCCGGCCTCTGGATGCGTTGCAGCAGGAAATGCTGCGCGACAGCGAAGCAGGCGAAAGGCAACAGGCGGCTGCCTCGAGCGGAGACCGACTTCGCACCGGCGCAGCCCTTTACCGGATCAGCGGCCACCGACAAACCTGCACGCCGCGCCAGCACGCCCATGGATGCTGTCCCGTGGAGTGGTGTGGCTGGCGCTGATCGTCGCCGTGTTGCTCGGGGCGGGACTGCTTGATCGACTGGAACGCATTCTTTGCCAGCTCGACGCCGATGATGCCAAGTTCCATCAAGGATGCCCTCGCCTTCAGCTTGTGATCCAATACCCCAAGCCTGGCGCACCGCGATGCCGTCTGCGGAGCACGGCATTCATCCCATCTCTGCAAAAAATCCCAACTTTTCAATGCAAAACCTCTCAGCTGACCAACTGCTGCGGCAGAAACTCGCTGTCAGAGACACAGCAACTGCTGTCTCATCCAGATGGTCTGCGGATCGGCATCGTTGCGGCGGTGCCAGAAGGCCGAGACGGGAAAGCGGCGCACCTCCAGCGGAGGTGTCGCGGTGACAAGGCCGAAGCCGGGGGCGAAGGCCTGCGCCACGCGGGCGGGCAGCGTGACCAGCGCACGCGAGGCGGCGACGGCGGCCAGGGCGGGCAGGAAGGCCGGAAGGCCCAGCACCACGCGGCGGGCGCGGCCCAGGACGGCCAACTGGTCGTCCACCACGCCGCGCAGATCGCCGCCGGGCGAGATCAGGACGTGGTCGGCGGCACAATAGGTGTCGAGGTCGAGCGCAGGCGCATCCGGCAGCACCTCGGGCCGGGCGGCGACCAGAAAGCCCTCGTCGTAAAGCCGTTCGCGGCAGATTGTTTCGGGGGTCTCCCAGACATAGCCCAAGGCCAGATCGGCACGGCCTTCGGCCAGCGCCTCCATCGCGGCCGTGCGTCCCAACGGCAGGACCGTCAGCGTCAGCCCCGGCGCGCGGGCGCGCAGGCGGGCGGCCAGCGGCGGGATCAGCACCGCCTGCTCGGCATCGAGCGCCGCGATCCGCACCAGCCCCGTCGCTGTGCCCGGGTCAAAGGCACGCGCAGCCCCCAGCGCGCCGCGCAGGGCATCGACCGCCGCCGCCACCGGTGCCTCCAGCGCCAGGGCGGTTGCGGTGGGGTCCATCCCGTGCGGGCGGCGCAGGAACAGCTCGTCCCCGAAGATGTCGCGCAGGCGTTTCAGCGACTGGCTGATTGCCGACTGGGTCAGGCCCAGGTCAGCCGCCACGTCCAGCGCCTTGCGGTGGCGCAGGAGGCCGAGGAACACCAGCAGCAGCGTCAGATCCAGCCGGCGGAGTTCGGATGTGCTTAAGTCAGACATGAGTCTTATTCGTTACCATTTCTTTCGTTGCTCGCATATCTCCGTTTCAACGAATGAAGCAAGAGGAAAGACAGATGCGGATCGCGATCATCGGCACCGGCAATGTCGGCGGCGACATCGCCCGGGGGCTGAGGGGCAAGGGCCACGCCGTGACCCTTGGCGCGCGCAACCCGGACGATGCTGAGGTGAAGGCTCTCGCCGCAGAGACGGGCGCGGGCGTCGCCTTTCCCGCAGAGGCGGCAACACGCGCCGATCTGGTGATCCTCGCGCTGCCCTGGGGCGTGGCCGAAGGCGCGGTCAAGGCGCTTGGCGACCTTTCGGACAAGGTGGTGATCGACTGCATGAACCCCTTGGGGCGCACCGCCGCCGGTATGGGGCTGACCATCGGGCACACCACCAGCGGCGGCGAGATGGTCGCGGGCTGGCTGCCGGGCGCGCAGGTGGTCAAGACGCTCAACCAGGTCGGCGCCGAGATCATGGCGCAGAACGCCCATTTGCCGCATCGCCCGGTGATGTTCATGGCGGGCGACAATGACGCCGCCAAGGCGCAGGTCGCCGAGATGCTGACCGACCTCGGGTTCGAGCCGCTGGACGCGGGCGACCTGACCAAGGCGCGCCTCTTGGAGCCCTTCGGCATGGTCTGGATCAACCAGGCCCTGTTCCGCGGCAAGGGCCGCAATTGGGCCTTTGCGGCGGTGGAGGGCTGAGCGATGACCCTTGCCAATACCCATATCCTGATCGTCGGCGGCACAAGGGGCATCGGCCGGGCGACCGCCACGGCCGCGCTGGCCGCAGGCGCGCGCGTCACCGTCACCGGGCGCAGCGCCGCCAGCGTTGATGCGCGGCCCGAAGGCGCGGCGGGCCTAGTGCTCGACTTCACCGATACGACCTCGGTCGCGGCTCTGGCCCACGGCATCGGCGCGGTCGATCATCTGGTGCTGTCGGCCTCGGACGCCGTCGCCTGGGGCCCCTTTGCCGAGGTGACCGAGGACGCCCTGCGCGCCGCCTTCGACGCCAAGTTCTGGGGCTACTGGCGGATGGTCCGGGCGCTGGCCCCGCACCTGCCCGCCAGCGGATCGGTGACGCTGGTCACCGGGGCGGCGGCGCGGGCGGCCTTGCCCGGTACCTCGGGTCTGGCGGCGGTGAACGGCGCGCTCGAGGCGATGGCGCGGGTGCTGGCGGTAGAGCTGGCGCCGCGCCGGGTCAACACCGTCTCGCCCGGCATGACCGCGACCGAGGCTTATGCGGGAATGCCCGAGGCCGCCCGCGACGGCATGTTCGCCGCCACCGCCGCCCGCCTGCCCGCAGGCCGGATCGGCGCGCCCGAGGATATCGCGCAGGCGATCCTGCTGGCGGCCGCAAACCCCTTCCTCACCGGCGCCACGCTTGACGTGGACGGCGGCGCGCACCTGGCGCGGTGACTTTTACCCCCTCAAGGAGACACAACATGACCCTGACCCGCAGAACCTTTCTTGCCGCCGCGCCCGCCGTGGCCCTGACCGCAGGCAGCCTGCCCCTTGTCACCCGCGCCCGCGCCGATGCCCCCGCCGCCGCCCCCGGCAATATCCTGATCGTGGTCGCGAACGAGATCGCGCATCCGACGATGGGCTTTCCGCTGGGCTTCTGGGCGGCGGAACTGACGCACCCCTATGCCGAACTGGTGGCCCACGGCCATGCGATCACCATCGCCAGCCTGCAAGGTGGCAAGGTGACGGTGGATGCCTATTCCGACCCGCGTCATGCCTCGGGCTATTCGGCGCAGGACTTCGTCTCGCTGGGCTTCCTGACCTCGCCGAAACATGCGCCGCTCTTGGATGCCACGGCCGCGCTGGCCGACATCACCCCCGCCGATCACGCCGCGATCATCGTCGCGGGCGGGCAGGCGCCGATGTTCACCTTCCGCGAGAACCCCGCGCTGCAAGGGCTGATCCGCGCCTTCTATGATGCGGGCAAGCCGACGGCGGCGCTGTGCCATGGCGTCTCGGCGCTGGTGGACGTGAAGCTCGACGACGGCAGCTATCTGATCGCGGGCAAGACCGTGACCGGCTTTTCGGCGGCCGAGGATGCCTATGTCGATCAGGTGCTGGGGGCGAAGCTCTTCGACTGGTGGGTGGAACCGGCGATGCGCGAGCGCGGCGCGAATTACACCGACCGTGGCATGTGGGCCAACTACGCCGTGGCCGACGGCAACCTGATCACCGGGCAGCAGCAGAACTCGGGCGGCTCGGTGGCGCGGCTGATCCTCGAACAGCTCGCATCCTGAGACAGCGCCGGTCCGGCGGCCCGACTGCCGCCGGACCCGTGGCACACCGAACCTGTTCACATCCTGAGACGAGGCCATGACCCAGACCCTTACCGCCACCTGCCATTGCGGCGCCGTGCGGCTGACGCTGCCTGCGGAGGCGTCGGGCGTGATGGCCTGCCACTGCGGCGACTGCCAGAAGATGCACGGCAATTTCAACGCCTTCGTCGCCGCCCCCCGCGAGGGCATCGGGATCGAAGGCGAGGCCGCGCTGGTCTGGTATCAGTCCTCGCCCGCCAGCCGCCGCGCCTTCTGCGGCACCTGCGGCGCGCGGGTGGTCAAGGAACAGCCGGGGCGCTGGCTGGTCTCGGCCGGGCTGATCGACGGGCCGACAGGGCGGCATCTGATGCGCAACCTCTGGGCGCAGTCGAAACCCGACTGGTATGCCCTGCCGGAGGTGCACCATGAGTGATCCCGTCACCATCGTCGTGCGCCGCAAGGTGAAACCGGGGCGCGAGAAGGATTACGAGGTCTGGCTGGAACGCCTGACACGCGGGGCGGCGGAGAATTTTCTGGGTTACTTGGGTGCCGAGTTCCACCGCCCCGCTTCCCCCGGCGGCGAGTATCGCAGCGTGTTCCGCTTCGACAGTCTGGAGCATCTGGAGGTGTTCGAGCGGTCAGGCTTTCGGCAAGCGATGCTGGCCGAGGCCGCGGACCTCTTCGCCGCCGATGCCGCCTGGCAGCGGATGACCGGGCTGGAGTTCTGGTTCGACCCGCCGCCGGGCACCAAGGTGCCGCAACCCAGCCCGCACCGCATGGCGCTGGTGCTGATCGCGGTGGTGTTCTGCCTCGTGCTGATTCTCAACCTCACCCTCGGCCCGCTGATGACCGGCTGGCCGCTGGCGCTGCGCGTGCTGGTGACCGTCACCATCCAGGTCGGGCTGATGACCTACGTCATCATGCCGCGTCTGACGCCACTGATCGCACGCTTCATCTACCCCTCCTCCAAAACCCTCTGAAAGGATTGCCAAATGTCTGCCGCCATCGACGTGCACACGAAGAAGAAAGTCCTGATGATCGCCGCCAACCCCGGCACCTCGCCCACCACGGGCTGGCCTGTCGGCTTCTGGTGGGCCGAGCTGACCCACCCCTACTGGACCTTTACCGAGGCCGGTTACGAGGTCGAGATCATCAGCGCCAAGGGTGGCGATCTGGTCGCCGACGGCTTCTCGGACCCCGAGGATGCGTCGGGTTATTCGGCGCACGACGTGATCTCGCTGGGCTTCAAGAAGTCGGAAAAACACGCCGCCCTCCTGAAGGGCACCAAGTCCATCGCCGAGGTGGACCCGACCGCCTATGACGCGATCTTCCTTGCCGGCGGCCAGTCGCCGATGGTGACGATGATCGACGATGCCGCCCTGCACGCCTTTGTCGCCAAGGCCTATGAGGCGGGCAAGATCGTCTCGATCGTCTGCCACGGCACCTGCATCCTGCTGAAAACCCGGCTGTCGAACGGCGACCTGCTGGTCAAGGGCAAGACCTGGACCGGGTTCGCCAACAGCGAAGAGGCCTTCGCCGATACTTTCGTCGGCCAGAAGATCCAGCCGTTCTGGATCGAGGAGGAGGCGAAGAAGATCGAAGGCACCAACTTCGTGGTCAATTCGATGTTCAAGCCCTTCGCGGTGCGCGACGGCAACCTGATCACCGGCCAGCAGCAGTTCTCGGGCGGCGCAGCGGCGGAACTGGTCGTCGCAACCCTCGGCCGCTGACGGCCCGTGTGCGCGAGGGGAGGCGGGGTCCGGCCCGCCCATGATCTCCCGCCGCTTCCTCCTCTCCACCGCGCTGGCGCTTGCGCTGGTGGCAGCGTGCGGGATCTCGCGCAGGCCGGCGGCGACGGCGGGCTGCATCGACTTGGGGAAGTGGTTGAGGACGTTCGACATCTTGTGGAACCAACAGCGCTGGTGGCGGGTGCCTGGGAAGACCTCGTCCTGCGCCTTCCAGAACCCCAGCGCCGTCACCCACGGCCAGCTTCGGGGGCACCCCGAGCCCGCGGGCCTTGAGGTCGCCCCGCAACGCGCGCCAGCGCCGGGCGCTCTCGCGCACGCCGACCTGGCAGCCGAGCCGTTCCTTGCGGCCCTCGGGCGTCGCGCCGATCACGACCGGCATGCATTCGGCGGTCGGCTCCATCCGGGCCTGCAGGTAGACCCCGTCCGCCCGGATGCAGACGTAGCTGCGGGCCGAGAGATCCCGGCGCAGCCAGCGGTCGTAGTCCTGCTGCCAGCCCGCCATGAGGCGCGATATCACGCCCGGCGGCGACAGGTTCGGCGCGTCCGGCCCCAGCTGCGCCGCCAGGGCCTCCTGGAAATCCCCGCTCGACGCGCTGCGCAGGTAGAGCACCGGCAACAGGGCGTCGAGGCTGCGCGACTGCCGCACCCACCGCGGCAGAGGGTCGGGGTGAAGCGGAGCCTCTTTTCGGCCGGCACGTCGGTGGCGCGGTCGCGCACCTTGTGCCGCTGCACCGGCATGGCGCCGATCCCGGTCTGGATGGTCCGCTCGGGGCCGGTGCCGTGGTGGACGACGCGCTGCCGGCCATCGGGCAGACGCGCGTCCGCGACACTGGCGACAAAGCTCGCCGCTTCCGCCCCGGCGCCGCGGCCAGCATCTGGCGCGCGCTCTCGCGGGCAATCTCGGTCGGCGGGCCGAGGATCGTTCCGGGCTGGTGGAGCGCGGTGATCGTGGTATCGTCCGTCACGGCGTATCGCTCCTCCGGGAGGTTCTGGCAGGCTTCGACACCCGCCACGATACGCCGCCATCTCTGGCCCCATCACCCATGTTCGGTCATGGC
>NZ_JBKBQM010000063.1:0-14341 GCF_046292685.1 Gemmobacter sp. | reverse complement strand
ACGCGACAACCGTATCCTTCGTCATGTGGCATATCCTTTTCTCTGCGAGAACTGCGGCGCGTCAACAACGCCTTGATATGCCACCCAATCCCCCCGTCACCAACTTTCAGCTATAGCTCCTATCCAGCGATAAACAAAGTGAAGCAGAAGCGCGGGGCTTTCTCAACAGCCACCGCTACGCTGTATTCCGTCTTTTTGACTTACTGTTTTATGGATAGGACAGCTTGTCCACAAGTTTCTGGACTCGGATGTGCTGTTGCCTAGGTGCGGCCCCACGGGCCCGATGCAAGCGCGGAAGGCGCCTTGGCATGGATCAGCCGGATATCGTGATCGTCGGGGCGGGCACGGCTGGCATGCCTTGCGCGATCAAGGCGGTGGCCGCCGAGGCGCGGGTTCTGGTGGTGGATCAGGCGTCGCGCGTCGGCGGCACGCTGCATGTCAGCCTGGGGCAGCTGTCGGGCGCGGGCAGCCGGTCGCAGGCCGAACGCGGTATCGCCGACAGCGCGGCCGAGCATCTGGCCGACATCATCCGCATCAATCGCGGCACCGGCCGGGCCGACCTGCTGGCGCGCACCACGGCGGGGCAGGGCGCCACGATCGACTGGCTGATGGACCACGGCTTTGCGATGGATCCGGCTTGCCCGGCGATCCTGCATCTGCACGAGGCCTATCGCACCGCGCGCATTTATTGGGGCGTCGAAGGCGGGGTTTCGGTGTTGCGCGTGCTGGAGCCGCTGTTCGCTGCCGCCATGGCGCGGCCCGAGGCAGAGCTGCGCACCGCAACGCGCCGTGAAAGTCTGGTGCAGGACGGTGCCGGGCGGGTTGTCGGTGTGCGGCTGGCGGGGGCCTGCCGGCGCGCAGCTGGTGCCTGCCAAGGCGGTGGTGCTGGCCACCGGGGGCTATGGCGGCAACCCCGAGGTCTTCGCGCGCCTGACCGGCGGGCGCCGGCAGGTGACGGCCGCGATGCCCACTTCGGACGGCAGCGGGATCGAAGCCGCCTGGCAGGCCGGGGCCGCCCGGTCCTGCCCCGACATGTTCCTGCCCACCTACGCGGCCGTGGCGCCGCCGCCCGGCCAGCACCGGGTGGACTGGCGGCAAATGCCCAGCCGGACCCCGCAGCTGCGCCAACCCCGGAACCTGCACCTGACCGCCCAAGGCGCCCGATTCGTGCGCGAGGACGACGAAAGCGTCGATCGCCGCGAGCACGCCTTGAACGGCTTGCCCGACCTGTCGTTCTGGTGCGTCACCGACGATGCCGCCTGGTCGGCCGCGCCGCCGCTGTTGCCGGGCTTGAGCAGGGCACCCCCGACCCGATGGGCCGCACCCATCGTCCGCATGCGCTGCGCGACGATGGCACGGTCGTTCCCGGGCTTCATGCCGTGGGGGAATGCATCGGCGGCTCGACCCTGTCGGGGCTTGGGTTCGTCAGCGGCATGAGCGTGACACCGGCGCTGAGCGTGGCGGCTGGCTGGGGTGGACACTGGCCGAGGAGGTTCGGGGATGACGTCGCATCGCTTGCAGCGCGGGTTTGCCGATGTGGGGGCCTTGCAGGTGCATTACCGCGCCACCGGGCCTGCCGATGCCTCGCCCCTTGTGATGATCCATCCTGCGCCCGGGTCATCGAAGCAACTGTCTGGCCTTATGCAGGCGCGGGCCGATCTGGTCGGGTCGTGGCGCCCGACACCGCCGGCAACGGCGACAGCGAGCCGCTGCCCCTGGCGCAGCCCGGCATCCCCGATCTGGCCGCGCACGCGCTGGCTGCGCTGGATACGCTGGGGCTGGAACGCTTCGACCTTTACGGCAGCCATACCGGCGCCTCGATCGCCATGGAAATCGCCATCGCCCATCCCGCCCGCGTGCGCCGGCTGGTGATCGACGGGATGGGGCTATACTCCGGCGACCTGCAATCCGAGGTGCTGGACCGCGACGCCCGCGAGATCGCCCCCGATGCCGAAGCGACGCACCTGATGAAGGTCTGGCATTTCTGCCGCGACCAGTTCCTGTTCTGGCCCTATTACAACCGCACCGCCGAGGGGCGCCTGCCCGGTGGCCTGCCGCCCGACGACGCGCTGCACGATTTCAGCGTCGAGCTACCGAAGGCGCTGCGCAGCTATCACCTTAGGTATCGCGCCGCCTTCCGCCACCCCAAGCGCGACCGCCTGCCGCAGATTGCAGTGCCGACGCTGGTCTGTGCCTCGCCTTCGGACATGCTGTTCGCCTGTTTCCGCGATGTGGCGGCGCTGGCGCCGGGGGCTGCGACCGCCGAACTGCCGCCCTGGCACACGCCGGGGTTCGCCCCGGGCACTGCGCGCATCCTGCACGACTTCCTGACCCGAGAGGCGCCATGACCCGCACGCTGGCCGAATGCCCCGCGATGATCTTCATCGCCCATACCGTCCCCCGCGATGCCGAGGCCCGCGGCTGTTCCCCCTGGCTGGTGGCGGTGGACAACCCGTTCCTCAATGCCATTCCCGGCACGCGGCACTATGCGAACTGGCGGGTGGCCCAGATGCTGCGCGGTGCAATGCCGGTGTGGGATTATCTGGATTTTCAGGGCCTTGCATCGCGCGACGATCTGGAGAGGGTCTGGTTCAACCCCGATCTCGATGCGTTTCGCGCCGAATGGCTGCGGCTTTGGGGCTATGGCGCGCGCAACCCGGCCCCGGTGCTGCGGCATTCCTACCTGACGCGGCGGGTCTTTGCCCGCCCGGGTCTGGCGCCCGGCCCCGAGATGACCTTGCAGGGCGGCACGGGCCCGGTCCCGGCCGGTCTGGCGGCCGGCCTGGTGTTTCAGGTCGAAGGCGTGCTGAAAAAGCACTTCGGCCAGGGTGGTGGCCGCCCGGACGACTGGTTGACCCCGGCCGGCGCGGGCAACCCGCTGGGGCTCGGCTGGCTGGCGGTACCCCATGGTCCGGCGTCCGAGGCGGTGGCGGGCGATCTGGCGATGCAGGTGGTGCTGATCGCCGAACCCGACCCGGCCAGCGCCGAGCCCTGACCAGCGCAGGCATCCTTTTGCCTTGACCCGCAGGGTCGTGCCCGGCTCAGGCCGGGGGCGGCAGTTGCGGTGCCGCATCCACGGGCACCCCGCCGCTCCAGCAGCGGCAGACCCGCAACGCATCGTCCAGCAGCACGAGGTCGGCGCGGCAACCCGGCGCGATGCGCCCCCGGTCGGGCAGGCGCAGGAAGCTGGCCGGGTGGCGGGTCGCCATCCGCAAGGCTTCGTCCAGCGGCAGGTCGAGGTGACGCGCGGCAAAGCGCAGCGCGGTGGCCATGTCGAGGTCCGAGCCTGCCAGCGTGCCATCCTCCAGCGTCAGGCGCGACACGGCGCCGGGGCGGGCGTGGCGGCGGATGCTGCGGCCGTTCAGGGTCAGCGTTTCGGCATCGCTGCCCACCAGCGACATCGCATCGGTCACCAGAAACAGCCGCCCGGGTCCGCGCTTGGCGCGCAAGGCGATTCGCAAGGCGGCGGGGTCCGCATGCGCGCCATCGGCGATGATCCCGGCCCAGACATGCGGCGCCTCCAGCGTGGCGCCGACCAGCCCAGGGGCCCGATGGGACAAGCCGCTCATGGCGTTGAACAGATGCGTCGTGCCGGTGGCGCCGGCGGCGAACAGTTCGCCCGCCTGTTCGGCCGTGCAGTCGCTGTGCCCCAGGCTGACCGTCGCCCCTGCCGCCACCAGCGCCCGGACCTGCGCGGGGGTGACCTGTTCGGCCGCCACCGTCAGCAGCAGCGCCGGCAGGGCCTGTGCTGCGGCCGACAGTTCGGCCACATCGGCCTCGGTCATCGGGCGCATCAGGGATGCCAGGTGCGTGCCCTTGCGGGCCGGCGCCAGATGCGGCCCTTCAAGGTGCAGGCCGGCGATGGGGCCAGGGCAGCGCGTGGCGGCGATGGCCGCCCCGATCGCGGCCGTGACGATTTGCGGGGTGTCGCTAATCAGCGTGGGCAGAAGGCTCGTGGTGCCGAAGCGCGCGTGCGCAGCGGCGATGGCGCGCATCGCCTCGGGCGTTGGGGCGTCGTTCAGCAGCACCCCGCCGCCGCCGTTGACCTGCGCATCGACAAAGCCGGGCACCAGCAGCCCCGCGACCCGTTCCACCGCCACGCCTTGCGGCAATTCGGCCAGCGGTTGCACCGCCACGACCTGCCCGCCGTCGATCACAACGGCCGCATCCCGGTGGAAACGGTCGCCGTCGAACAGGCGCGGGGCGATGATGGCGCGGGTCATGGCCGGGCGGTTGCCTTGCAACGAGCTTGAAACGCAAAGACTGCCCGCCACCGATACCAGCCTGCAAGGGCCGGCAACAGCCCCCGGCTGCCCCCCCTTTCCCTTTTGCCCCGTCATGCGCATATATGGGGCAATTCACAATCAGGAGGGGCGTCATGCTCGGGTTCGGAGAGGCAAAGCCGAAGGCAGCGGCAGGCGGTTGGGTCAAGGACGCAACCGAGGCCACCTTCATGAAGGACGTGATCGAGGCCAGCCGCGAAACGCCGGTCATCGTCGATTTCTGGGCGCCCTGGTGCGGCCCGTGCAAGACGCTGGGGCCCGCGCTGGAAAAGGCGGTCGAGGCGGCGCGCGGCAAGGTGCGGATGGTCAAGATCGACGTGGACCAGAACCAGCGCCTGTGCGCGATGCTGGCGCAGCAGGGCCTGCCCTTGCAGTCGATCCCCACGGTGGTGGCCTTTGTCGATGGGCGCCCGGTGGACATGTTCCAGGGCGCGATCCCCGGGTCGGAAATCCAGAAGTTCATCGACCGGCTGACAGCCCTGGCCGGCGACGGCGGGTTGGCCGATGCGCTGGCCGCGGCCGAACAGATGCTGGCCGAAGGCGCCGCCGCCGATGCCGCCGAAACCTTTGCCGCGATCCTGGGCGAAGATCCCGCCAATGCAGCGGCCTTCGCTGGCCTCGCGCGGGCCTGGATGGCAGCGGGCGAACTGGACAAGGCCGAAGCCTTCCTTGCCTCGGCCAGCCCCGAGCTTGCGAAATCGAAAGAGGTCGAGGCCGCCCGCGCCCAGCTGGAGCTTGCGCGCCAGGCCGCCAAGGCCGGGCCGGTGACCGAGCTGCTGTCGGTGGTGCTGACCGAACCCGACAATCACCAGGCCCGGTTCGATCTGGCGCTGGCGCTGCATGCCTCGGGCAAGGTCGAGGCGGCGGTCGAGGAGCTGCTGGAACTGTTCCGCCGCGATCGCGAATGGAATGGCGGCGCGGCAAAGGCGCAGTTGATGACGATCTTCGATGCGCTCAAGCCCACCGATCCGATCGTGCTGAAAGGCCGGCGCAAGCTTTCCTCGCTGATCTTTGCCTGATCGCGCGCGCGCCCTATCTGTTGGGCGCCGCCGCTGACGACGCCCCGGGGGGCCGCAAGACCCGGCGCATCCGGGCCCGGCAAGCAGCGGCAGTCAGGAGACGGAATGAAACGGCTGGGTGATCTGCCCGAGGTGATTGCGATTTTCCCGCTTTCGGGCGCGCTGGTGCTGCCGCGCGGGCGATTGCCGCTGCATATCTTCGAGCCGCGCTATCTGGCGATGATCGACGATTGCCTGAAGACGCCCGAGCGGCTGATCGGCATGATCCAGCCGCGCGAGGTGCCGGGCGGCGAAAAGCGGCTGCAGGCCATCGGCTGTGCGGGGCGCCTGACCGGGTTTTCCGAAACCGAGGACGGCCGCTACATGATTACCCTGACCGGCGTCTCCCGGTTTCGCGTGGTCGAGGAGGTGCCGGGCTTTACCCCCTATCGCCGGGTGCGCGCCGACTGGGCCTCTTTCGCGCGCGACCGGGGCGGTGCCGAACGCGACCCCGGGTTCAACCGCAAGACATTTCTGCCGCTGCTCAAGCGGTTCTTCGAAAGTCGCGGGCTGAACACCGACTGGGGCGCGCTGGCCGAGGCCGAGGACGAATTGCTGATCAATTCCCTGTCGATGCTCTGCCCCTTTGGCCCCGAAGACCGCCAGGCCTTGCTGGAAGCCCCGTCGCTGGAGACGCGGCGCGAAACCCTGGTCACGCTGATCGAATTCGCCCTCGCAGGCGACACGCCGGACCCGTTGCAATGACCGACGAGGCCGCCTTCGACCGCCGGATGCTGGAACAACTGGTCTGTCCGGTGACCCGCGCCCCCCTGACCTGGGATGCCGAGCGGCAGGAACTGGTCAGCCGGGCGGCGCATCTGGCCTATCCGGTTCGTGATGGCATTCCTGTGATGCTGGTCAGCGAGGCGCGCGAGATCGACTGACCGCGCCGGACGGCCACGGCTCGACGTGCCATTTCCGCCACGCAACCCCCGTGCGATGCAGCGTTTTTCTGGACCCGCAGGAAAAACGTCGCTAGTCTGGCCACGAACGGGGCGGCATGACCCCGGCAGACGAGGCAGATATGGCATTCCCTGAGCGGTTCTCCGACTTGCCGGAGTATGCGTTTCCGCGCCTGCGGGCGCTGCTGGATCATCATGCGCCGGGCGGTTCGCCGCTGGCGATGACCATCGGCGAACCCAAGCATGCTTTTCCCGACTGGCTGGGCGCGACTCTGGCCGACAATCTGGCCGGCTTCGGCGTTTACCCGCCCAACGAGGGCACACCCGAACTGCTGGCGGCGATTTCCGGCTGGATCGCGCGCCGCTATGGGGTTGCGCATCCGGCCTCGGGGCTGATGGTGCTGAACGGCACGCGCGAAGGGCTGTTCAACACGCTGGTGGCACTTTGCCCCGAAACCAAGGCCGGCAAGCGCCCGGTGGTCCTGGTGCCAAATCCGTTCTATCAGGTCTATGCCGTGGCGGCGCTGGCGATCGGGGCCGAGCCGGTTTACGTGCCCGCGACCGCCGCGACGGGGTTCCTGCCCGATTATCGCAGCCTGCCGCCCGAAGTGCTGGACCGCGTGGCGGTGGCCTATATCTGTTCGCCCGCCAATCCGCAGGGCGCGGTGGCCTCGGCCGAATACCTGGCCGACCTGCTGGACCTGGCCGAGCGGCACGACTTCACGGTGTTTTCCGACGAATGCTATTCGGAAATCTGGCGCGAGGCGCCGCCGCCGGGGCTGTTGCAGGTGGCGGCGGCGCGCGGCACCGACCCCGACCGGGTGGTCGTGTTCAACTCGCTGTCCAAACGGTCGAACGTGCCGGGGCTGAGGTCCGGCTTCGTGGCGGCCGGTCCGGGCGCCATGCCGCGCATCCGCCAGTTGCGCGCCTATGCCGGGGCGCCCTTGCCCTTGCCGTTGCAGCGGGTGGCCGAACGGTTGTGGGCCGACGAGGCGCATGTCGAACAGAACCGCGCGCTCTATCAGGCCAAGTTCCGCGACGCGGCCGCCGTGCTGGCCGGGCATCAGGGGCTGACGCTGCCTGACGGTGGGTTCTTCCTGTGGCTGCCCGTCGAGGATGGCGAGGCCGCGGCCCTGAAGCTGTGGCGCGAAACCGGGGTGCGCGTGTTGCCCGGTGCCTACCTTGCGCGCGGCACCGGGGCCGACAACCCCGGCAAGGGCTATATCCGGGTGGCGCTGGTGGCGCCGCAAGACGAAACCAGGCGCGGGCTGGTGGCCTTGCGCGACTGTCTTTACGGGTGAGGACCGGCATGGCCAGCTATCACGCAAGGCAACGCGAACCGCTTCTGGACCGCACCACACAGGCGATGGTCGAAAAGCGCGGCAAGGAACTGCTGGGGCTGGGGCTGCTGGTGGTGGCGCTGGCGCTGGCGGCCATGCTGGGCAGCTATTCGCCCGACGATCCGGGCTGGATGGTCGCCACCGACGAACCTGCCCGCAACCTGCTGGGCCGGGCCGGCGCGGCTGCGGCCTCGACCCTGATCATCATCCTGGGGCTCGGCGCCTGGAGCCTGCCGGTGCTGATCGGCATGTGGGGGCTGCGGTTCCTGTTCCACCGCGGCGAGGATCGGGCGCTGGGCCGCGTCATCTTTGCCTGGATGCTGGTGATGTCGGCTGCGGCCTATGCCGCAACCCATGTGCCGGGCGGCACCTGGGTGCATTCCTTTGGCCTGGGCGGCCTGTTCGGCGATACGCTGGTCGGTGTGATGCTGAACGTCCTGCCGATGGGGACGGCGCTGGAACTCAAGGTCGTGTCGGTGCTGATGGCGCTGGCGCTGCTGTCGTCGGGCCTGTTCACGATGGGGTTCGACCGGGCCGAACTGCGCATCATCGGGCGGTTCCTGCTGCTGGGCAGCATCGTGCTTTACGACACCGGCTTGCGGGGCCTGCGCGCGGCCGGCATCGGCGCGGCGGCCGGTGCCGCAGGGGTCGGCGCGCGCTTGCAGGCCCGCCGGGCCGCGCGCGCGGCTGCGCCGGCGCGGGTGCAGGCGGCCCCAGGGTTCGACCGCCCTCAATCCCTGGGCCATGCCGCCGAACCGCCGCTGACGGCGCCGCCTGCGGCCTACGTGGCCGAACCGCCCCGCGGCCTGCGCGCCCGGATGGAAGGGTTGATCCGCCGCGCCCCGGAGGCAGAGCCCGAATGGCCGATGCCCGCCGCCCCGGCCGTAGCGCCCGAGGCCCCCAGCGAAGACCGCATTCGCGCGCGCATCTCCGACGCCATCCGCGCCAAGACGCGCGCCCCGGCGCCGGTGTTGCCGGGCCGCGCCGAGCCGCCGGTGGTGCGCCGGGCCGATGCCCCCCCGGTTTCGCCGGCGGTGAGCCGCGCCATTGCCCAGCACCAGGCCCGCGCGGCCGCCGAGGCCCCGATGCGGCTGGCGGTATCGCCCGGTTGGCCTGCGGAACCCGCCACCCCGCCGGCCCCCCCCCGCATGGCGCCGCCGGCCGCGTCGCCGGCGCCGATGCCTGCCCCTGAGCCGGACGAAGCCCTGATCGACGTCGAGGACGAACGCGACCTTGCCCTGCCGCAACGGCAGGTCGCGCCAGCCTGGGCGCAGCCCGCGGATGAGGACGAGGACGACGACCTGCCGTCGTGGGAAGCCCCGCAACGCGCGCCGCAAGTGTCGCCGGGTATTCGCCGTAATGTCGTCCAGCACCCCGAACGCAAGCCCGCAGCGCCGTCGCGCCAGGCCCAGGCCGAGGCGCAGCCGCGCCTGAAGTTCGACGACCGTTCCGCGCCCGCCTACGAGCCGCCGCCGCTGGGCCTGTTGACCAACCCCGCCAGCATCCAGCGCCACCACCTTTCGGACGAGGCGCTGGAAGAAAACGCCCGCATGCTGGAAAACGTGCTGGACGACTACGGGGTCAAGGGCGAGATCGTCAGCGTGCGCCCCGGGCCGGTGGTGACGATGTACGAATTGGAACCCGCCCCGGGGCTGAAGGCCAGCCGGGTGATCGGGCTGGCCGACGACATCGCGCGCAGCATGTCGGCACTGGCGGCGCGCGTGTCCACCGTGCCGGGACGTTCGGTGATAGGGATCGAACTGCCCAACGCCCACCGCGAAAAGGTGGTGCTGCGCGAGATCCTGTCGGCCCGCGACTTCGGCGACAGCTCCATGCGCCTGCCGCTGGCGCTGGGAAAGGACATTGCCGGCGAACCCGTGGTGGCCAACCTGGCCAAGATGCCCCACCTGCTGATTGCCGGGACCACCGGTTCGGGCAAGTCCGTCGCCATCAACACCATGATCCTGTCGCTGCTCTACAAGCTCACGCCCGAGGAATGCCGGCTGATCATGATCGACCCCAAGATGCTGGAACTCAGCGTCTACGACGGCATCCCGCACCTGCTGTCCCCCGTTGTCACCGACCCGAAAAAGGCGGTCGTCGCGCTGAAGTGGGTGGTGGGCGAAATGGAGGAACGCTATCGCAAGATGTCCAAGATGGGCGTGCGCAACATCGAAGGCTACAACGGCCGGGTGCGCGAGGCGCTGGCCAAGGGCGAGATGTTCCGCCGCACCATCCAGACCGGGTTCGACGACGAAACCGGCGATCCGGTGTTCGAGACCGAGGAATTCGCCCCCGTGGCGCTGCCCTACATCGTGGTCATCGTCGACGAGATGGCCGACCTGATGATGGTGGCCGGCAAGGAGATCGAGGCCTGCATCCAGCGCCTCGCGCAGATGGCGCGTGCCTCCGGCATCCACCTCATCATGGCCACGCAGCGCCCGTCGGTGGATGTGATCACGGGCACGATCAAGGCGAACTTCCCCACCCGAATCTCCTTTCAGGTCACCAGCAAGATCGACAGCCGCACCATTCTGGGCGAAATGGGCGCCGAACAGCTGCTGGGCATGGGCGACATGCTGTATATGGCCGGCGGCGGGCGCATCAGCCGGATCCACGGGCCGTTCGTTTCGGACGAGGAGGTGGAGGAGATCGTCAACCACCTGAAGTCCTTCGGCCCGCCCAGCTACATGTCGGGCGTCGTCGATGGCCCCGACGAGGAAAAGGCCGAGGATATCGACGCCGTGCTGGGCCTTGGCGGCGGCGACAATTCCGAAGACGCGCTTTACGATCAGGCCGTGGCGATCGTGGCGCGCGACCGCAAGTGTTCGACCTCCTACATCCAGCGCAAGCTGGGCATCGGCTATCAGAAGGCCGCGCGTCTGGTGGAGCAGATGGAGGATCAAGGCGTGGTCACGCGGGCCAACCACGTCGGCAAGCGGGAAATCCTGCTGCCCGAACAGTAAGGCTTTTCAGTCCTGATACCCGCCGGTGCGGCCCGCGCTCAGCGTGTCGCGCGGGCTCAGGCCGTAACGCGCGCGGTAGGTTTCGGCAAAGCGGCCGAAATGGGTAAAGCCCCATTTCAAGGCAATTTCCGTCACCGTGCCGCGGCCCGCCATCAGGTCGGCATGGGCGCGTTCCAGGCGGCGGTCGCGCCACCAGCCCAGCGGGGTTGTGCCGCGCCACTGGCGGAACGCAAGTTGCAGCGCCCGGGCGCTGATCCCGGCGGCTTCGGCCACATCGTCCAGCGTGATGGGGCGCGCGAGGTTCGCCTCGATGAAGCCTTCGGCCAGCCGCAGGTGGCGCGGGCGGGGGGCCGACCGCACCCGGCCCAGCAAGGCCGCGTGATCGTGCCGGCCCGAATCCAGCAGGCCCGACATCAGCACCGCCTCGACCTGGCGGCCCATCAGGCCGCGCCCGGGCAAGGCCCGCCCGGCATCGGCCTCGGCCACCAGATACAGCACCAGCCGGCGCAGCGCCGCCCCCGGCCCGCCGGTCAGGTCCAGCGGCCCGTCGAAGGTCAGCGGCCGTTCGGCGCGGGCACCCAGCTGCGCCGACAGGTGGTCGGTCATCGCCTGCCGGTCGATCTGCACCAGCAGTTGCGGGGTCTCGGCCTCCCAGATCATCGTGGTGGGGTGATGCGGGTTCAGCACCGCCGCGCGGCCCGGGTCCGAGGCATAGCAGGCCGGGCCGTTCGCAATCATCGCCCCGCCCGATAGCGGGATCTGCACCAGATAGAACCGCTCCATCTCGCCTGGGGCGATCAGCGTCTTGGCGCCATAGTCGATGTAGTTCAGGCTGATCCGGTCGCCGCGCAAATGGTGGTGGCGAGCGGCCAGCCGGGTGTTGCGGCCCACGGTTTCCAGCCGGTGCGGGCAGAACACGGCCGCCACGCGGTCGCGCGTTTCGTCAAGGTCGCAGGACTGGAACAGCGCATGGGCCTGCAACGGCAGGCTGGCCCCGGTGTGCAGCATGGCGTGCCTCCCTGGGGCGCAGGTTACCACCGAATCGGCGCAGGCGCACAAGGTGCCGCCGATTTTTTCGTTTTGCGGATAGTCGCTGCGCACGGCGGATAGCGGGCCCGGTCGCGGCAGGAAACACTGCTTGAAACTTCAAGCATCAAGGGGGGCGCTATGCGCGGATTGCAAGGCAAGGTGGCCATCGTGCCGGGCGGGGTCACGAAGATCGGGCAGGCGGTGGTGCAGGCCTTTGTCGCGGCGGGAACGCGGGTGATGGTGGCCGATATCGCCGAACCGGGCAACCTGCCCGAAGGTGCCGCCTTTGTCCGCTGCGACCTGCGGTCGGACGACGACATCGCCGCCCTGGTGGCCGCAACCCGCGAACGCTTCGGCCGCATCGATTTTCTGGTGAACGTGGCCTGCAGCTATCTGGACAACGGCGCCGCCTCGACCCGGGCCGAATGGCTGGAAGCGCTGGATATCAACCTCGTCGGCTCGGTCATGCTGATGCAGGCGGCGCGTGCCGATCTGGCCGCCAACAAGGGCGCGATCGTCAACTTCGGCTCCATCTCGGCCAGGGTCGCGCAGACCGGGCGTTGGGTCTACCCGGTGTCGAAAGCGGCGATCCTGCAGCTCACGCGCAACCAGGCGATGGACCTGGCACCCGAGGGCATCCGCGTGAACGCGGTGTCGCCTGGCTGGACCTGGTCGAACATCATGGATCAGCTGACCGGCGGCAACCGCGCCAAGACCGATGCGGTGGCCGCACCGTTCCACCTGCTCGGCCGGGTCGGCAACCCCGAGGAGGTGGCGCAGGCCGTGCTGTTCCTGTGTTCGGACGAGGCCAGCTTCATCACCGGCACCGATATCCGCGTCGATGGCGGCTATACCGCGATGGGCCCAGAACAGGCCGTGCCGGCGATTCCGAAACTGATGCAGTGACAAACAAGACGAAAGGGAGAGAGATCATGCGGAAATTCACCATCGTCGGCGGCGGTCAATCGGGGCTGATGGTCGCCATCGGGCTGCTCAAGGCCGGGCATCAGGTGCGCGTCGTGCAGAACCGCACTGCCGAGGAGATTGCCACCGGCAAGGTGTTGTCCAGCCAGTGCATGTTTTCCAATGCGGTGCAGCACGAACGCGACCTCGGCCTCGACTTCTGGTCCGATACCTGCCCGCCGGTCGAAGGCATCAACTTCATCGTTCCGAACCACGACGGGTCGGGCACCAAGCTGATCGACTGGACCGGCAAGCTGGACAGGCCCGCCTATGCCGTGGACCAGCGGGTCAAGATGCCGCGCTGGCTGGCCGAGTTTCAGCGGCTGGGCGGCAACCTGGTCATCAAGGATGCCGGCATCGCCGAGCTGGAAACCTGGGCGCGCGAGGACGATCTGGTGATCGTCGCCTCCGGCAAGGGCGAGATCGGCCAGATGTTCGCCCGCGATGCCAGCCGGTCGGCCTATGACAAGCCGATGCGGGCGCTGGCGCTGACCTATGTCAAGGGCATGACCCCGCGCGAGCCGCATTCGGCCGTGGAGTTCAACCTGATCCCGGGCGTGGGCGAATATTTCGTCTTTCCGTCGCTGACCACCAGCGGCCCTTGCGAAATCATGGTGCTGGAAGGCATCCCGGGTGGCCCGATGGATTGCTGGGCCGAGGTGAAATCGCCCGAACAGCACCTGGCCAAGTCGCTCGAGATCCTGCGCACCTACCTGCCCTGGGAATACGAGCGGTCGAAGGACTGCGTGCTGACCGATGACAACGGCATCCTGTCGGGGCGGTTTGCCCCCACGATCCGCCATCCGGTCGGCACCCTGCCTTCGGGGCGCAAGGTGCTGGGCCTGGGCGATGCGGTGTGCCTGAACGACCCGATCACCGGGCAGGGGTCGAACAACGCGTCCAAAGCCGCCGCGATCTATCTGGATGCGATTCTGGCGCATGGCGACCGGCCCTATGACGCGGCCTTCATGCAGGCCACGTTCGAACGGTTCTGGGATTATGCGCAGTGGGTGGTGCGCTGGACCAACATGCTGCTGCTGCCGCCCCCGCCCTTCGTGCTGGAGATCATGGGCACCGCCTGCGCGGCCCCGGCGCTGGCGCACCGCATGGCCAATGCCTTCGACGACCCGCGCGATTTCTTCCCGTGGTTCGCCGACCCCGAGGCGGCCGGCGCCTATCTGGCCGATCTGCGGCAGGCGGCGTGACATGGGCGTGCCGGTCGATGCCGCAACCTTCCGGGCCGCGATGGCCCGGTTTCCCGGCGCCGTGACCATCGTGACCAGCGCCGGGGCAGGGGCCCGGCGCGGAATCACCGCCACGGCCGTCTGTTCGGTCAGCGCCGATCCGCCCAGCCTGCTGGTATGCCTGAACCGGGCGACCGGCACCTGTGCGATGGTGGCCGATACCGGCATGTTCAACGTGTCGCTGCTGGCAGGCGACGGCGGCGAAACTGCGATGCGCTTTGCCGGGGCCGGCGGGGTCACGGGCGACGACAAGTTCGCCCTGGGCGACTGGCGCATCGATGCGCGCGGCTTGCCCATCCTGGCCGGTGCGGTGGCCAATTTCTGCTGCGAGGTGGCCGAGCAGGTGCAGGCCGGGTCGCATACCGTGTTCATCGGCCATATCGTCGGCATCACCCTGACCGACGCGACCCCGCTGGTTTACGAACGCCAGCGCTTTCACCGGCTGGCGCCGATTCAGGGTTGAACCACCCACGAAAAACAAGGCGGCGGGGGCCCCCCCGGGGGGGGGCCCGGGGGTTTGGGGGGGGGGGGGGGGCGGGGGGGGGTTGGGTGGGGG
>NZ_JBKBQM010000062.1:0-14642 GCF_046292685.1 Gemmobacter sp. | reverse complement strand
GGCTGGCCCCCCGCACCCCCCGCCGCCATTTTCACCGCTTGCGCATCGCATCCAGCAGCGCGGCCCCCAGCCCCCCCGGCGCAGACCCGCCCACCTTGGGCCCGGCCTGCATCGGCCCGCGGCCGCCCTTGGGGGGCACCTCGCGGCCTTTCGGCGCCTCGTCGCGGCCGCCACCCTCCTTGCGCATGGTCAGCCCGATGCGCTTGCGCGCCACGTCCACCTCGGTCACCCGCACCTTCACGACATCGCCGGCCTTCACCACCTCGTGCGGGTCTTTCACGAAGCGGTCGGCCAGCTGGCTGACATGCACCAGCCCGTCCTGGTGCACGCCGATATCCACAAAGGCGCCAAAGGCCGCCACGTTCGTCACCGTGCCTTCCAGCACCATGCCGACGCGCAGGTCGGAAATCTCCTCGACGCCTTCGGCAAAGGTCGCGGTGCGAAAGGCCGGGCGCGGGTCGCGGCCGGGCTTTTCCAGTTCGGCCAGAATGTCCTTTACCGTGGGCAGGCCGAATTTCTCGTCCACAAAGTCCCGAGGCTCCAGCTTGCGCAAGGGCGTTGGGTCGGCCATCAGCGCGCGCAGGTCGCGCCCGCAGGCCGCCACGATGCGGCGTGCCACGTCATAGGCCTCGGGGTGCACGGCGCTGGCATCCAGCGGCTCCTTGCCGCCGGGAATGCGCAGGAACCCTGCGCATTGCTCGAAGGCCTTGGGGCCGAGGCGCGCCACCTTCAGCAACTCGCGCCGGGTGGCAAAGGGGCCGTTGGCGTTGCGATGCGCGACGATGGTTTCGGCCAGCCCCGGCCCGATGCCGGCCACCCGCGCCAACAGCGGGGCCGATGCCGTGTTCAGGTCCACCCCCACGGCGTTCACCGCATCTTCCACCACCGCATCCAGTGCACGGCCCAGCTTCGACTGGTCCACATCGTGCTGATACTGGCCCACGCCGATCGACTTCGGCTCGATCTTGACCAGTTCCGCCAGCGGGTCTTGCAACCGCCGCGCAATCGACACCGCCCCGCGCAAGGACACGTCCAGGTCGGGAAACTCCGCCGCCGCCAGCGCCGAGGCGGAATAGACCGAGGCGCCGGCCTCGGACACCACAACCCTGGTCGGCTTGCGCGCCCCGGGCAGCAGCGACAGCAGGTCGGCCACCATCTTTTCCGTCTCGCGGCTGGCGGTGCCGTTGCCGATGGCGATCAGCTCGACCCCATGCTTCACGATCAGCGCGCCAAGCATGGCCTGCGCCCCCTTCAGGTCGTTCTTCGGCTGAAAGGGATAGACCGTGGCGGTTTCCAGCAACTTGCCGGTGGCATCCACCACCGCCACCTTCACCCCGGTGCGGATCCCGGGGTCGAGGCCCATCGTCGCCCGCCCGCCCGCGGGTGCCGCCAGCAGCAGATCCTTCAGGTTGCGGCCGAAAACGCGGATCGCCTCCTCCTCGGCGCGTTCGCGCAGGTCCATCATCAGGTCCACGGTCAGGCTGGGGCGCAGCTTGACCCGCCAGCACCAGCCCGCAACCGTGCCCAACCATGCGTCGCCCTTGCCGGCGCGGCCCACCTGCAGCGCGCCTTTCACCATCCCTTCGGCCCGGCCCTGCCCCGGCGCCGCCTCGGGGTCGAGGCTCAGGTCCAGGGTCAGCACGCCTTCGTTGCGCGCGCGGAACATGGCCAGCGCGCGGTGCCCGGCGCAGGTGGCAAAGGGCTCGGAATGGGCGAAGTAATCGGAAAACTTGGCCCCCTCGGCCTCCTTGCCTTCGACCACCCGCGCCTCCAGCCGCGCCTCGCGCCGCATCAGGTCGCGCAGACGGGCCTTCAGGTCGGCATTCTCGGCCACCGCTTCGGCGATGATGTCGCGCGCGCCTTCCAGCGCGGCTTTCGTATCCGGCACCGCTTCGGTGACATACCCGGCCGCCAGCACCGCCGGGTCGGCCGCCCGGTCGGCCAGAATGGCCTCGGCCAGCGGCCCCAGCCCGTTTTCCCGCGCGATCATCGCCTTGGTGCGACGCTTGGGCTTGTAGGGCAGATACAGGTCTTCCAGTTCGGCCTTGGTCTCGGCCCCGGCGATGCGCGCGGCCAGGTCGTCGGTCAGCTTGCCCTGTTCGGAAATCGAGGCCAGAATCGCCTCGCGTCGGGCATGCAGTTCGCGCAGATAGACCAGCCGTTCGGACAGCGTGCGCAACTGGGTGTCGTCCAGCCCGCCGGTCGCCTCCTTGCGATAGCGCGCGATGAAAGGCACCGTGGCCCCCCCGTCCAGCAACGCGACCGCGGCGGCAACCTGGTCGGGGCGGGCCGAAATGTCGGCCGCGATGCGCAAGGCGATCTGGCGGGCGGGATCGGGGGCTAGGGGCATGGCACATCCTTTCGTCGTCAGCCGGGCAGGCAGCTAACCGCAACCCGTGCCCTCGTGCAATCGGGAATCCGGCGCAGCGCCCGGGCGGGGTGACAGGCCGCTGCGCCGCGGCTATGGTGCGCCCGAGCAGCATCACGGCCCGACACAGCATCATGGCGGACCCCGCACCCCCCGGCCCCGAACCCGACCGCCGCCCGCGGTTGGCCGACCGCATCGCGGCGTGGCGCGCCGGGTTTGCGCGCCCGTCCTCGGGCTTCGTGGCGCAGCCCGAACCGCGCAGCATCGGCATGGTGGCGCGCGGGCGGCAGCTGGTGGCGGGCAACTACCTGATGGGCGGCGTCCTGGTCGAGGCGCCGGGCCGCACCCTGTGGCAGGCCATGCCCGAAGACCCCGGCTTTGTCGAGGCGGCGCACGGCTTTGCCTGGCTCGACGATCTGGCCGCGGCCGGCGACCATGCGGCACGCAGCACGGCCCAGACCTGGGTTTTCGACTGGATCGCCGCCTGCGGCACCGGCAAGGGGCCCGGCTGGACCCCCGACCTGACCGGGCGGCGGCTGATCCGCTGGGTCAACCATGCGCTGATGCTGCTGGCCGGGCGCGACAAGCGCGATGCCGATGCGTTTTTCGCCGCGCTGACCCGGCAGGCGCTGTATCTGTCGCGCCGCTGGCGTGCCGCCGCCCCCGGCCTGCCGCGGTTCGAGGCACTGACCGGCCTGATCTGCGCAAGCCTCGCGCTGGATGGGCTGGGCGGGCTGGTCGATCCGGCGCTGGCCGCGCTGGCCCGCGAATGCCGCACCGAGATCGACGCCGAAGGCGGCATTCCCACCCGCAACCCCGAGGAGCTGCTGGATGTGCTCAGCCTGCTGACCTGGGCCGCGCAGGCGCTGGCCGATGCCGGGCGCAAGCCCCTGCCCGACCTGACCGCAGCCATCGGGCGGGTGGCGCCCACCTTGCGCGCCTTGCGCCATGCCGATGGTGGCCTGGCCCGGTTTCATGGCGGCGGGCGCGGGCTGGAAGGGCGGCTGGACCACGCGCTGGCGCAATCGGGGGTCAAGCCGATGGCGGTGACCGGGCTTGCGATGGGCTTTGCCCGGCTGCACGCCGGCCGCACCACCGTGATCGTCGATGCCAAGGCCCCGCCCGAAGGCCGAGCCTCGGCCGCGGCCCACGCCTCGACCCTCGCGTTCGAGCTGACCTCGGGCCGCCGCCCGGTGATCGTGTCCTGCGGCTCGGGCGCGCCCTTCGGCCCCGAGTGGCGCCGCGCGGGCCGCGCCACCGCCAGTCATTCCACCCTGGCCATCGACGGCTATTCCTCCAGCCGGCTGGGCACCGGCGAACGGCTGACCGACCGCGCCCAGGCGATTCCCGCCCGGCTGACGCAAGGCGCCGACGGGCAGGCGGTGCTGATCGGGCACACCGGCTGGGCCCAGACCCACGGGCTGACGCACATGCGCGGGCTCGATCTTTCGCCCGACGGCCGGGCCTTGTCGGGGCAGGATACGCTGGGCGCCTTCACCACCGCCGAACGCAAGCGCTTCGATGCGGTGCTGTCGGCCACGCGGTTGCAGGGGGTGGCGTTCTCGATCCGCTTTCACCTGCACCCCGAGGTGGATGCCGAAATCGACATGGGCGGCACCGCGGTTTCGCTGGGGCTGCGGTCGGGCGAGATTTGGGTGTTTCGCCACGACGGCACCGCGGCCCTGTCGCTGGAACCGTCGGTCTACCTGGAAAAGGGCCGCCTCAAGCCGCGCGCGACAAAACAGATCGTCCTTTCCGCGCGTGTTCTGGACTATGCCTGCGAAGTCGGCTGGACCTTGGCGAAGGCACAGGATACGCCGCTGGCCATCCGCGATCTCGAACGGGACGAGCCTCCCGTCTGACTGAAAGGCAACCCGATGACCGATCTTGTCCCCATTGGCCGCGCGCTGATCTCGGTTTCCGACAAGGAGGGGCTCATTCCCTTTGCCCGGGCGCTGGCCGGCTACGGGGTCGAGCTGATCTCGACCGGGGGCACGGCGCTGACGCTGCGGGCGGCGGGGCTGAAGGTGCGCGATGTGGCCGAGGTCACGGGGTTCCCCGAAATGATGGACGGCCGCGTCAAGACGCTGCACCCGATGGTGCATGGCGGCCTGCTGGCCTTGCGCGACGACGACGAACACCTGGTGGCGATGGCCGCGCACGGGATCGAGCCCATCGACCTGCTGGTGGTCAACCTCTACCCGTTCGAATCGACCGTGGCCAAGGGTGCGGATTACGACACCTGCATCGAGAACATCGACATCGGCGGCCCGGCGATGATCCGCGCGGCGGCCAAGAACCACAAGTTCGTCACCGTGGTCACCGACCCCGAGGATTACGCCGCGCTGCTGGCCGAGATGAAGGCGCATGACGGCGCCGCCACGCTCGCGTTCCGCAAGCGCCAGGCCCAGATCGCCTATGCCCGCACCGCCGCCTACGATGCTGCCGTGTCGTCGTGGATGGCCGGTGCCTTGGGCGAGGCCACGCCGCGCCGGCGCGCCTTTGCCGGCACGCTGGCCCAGCCCCTGCGCTATGGCGAAAATCCGCATCAGGCCGCAGCCTTCTATACCGACGGCACGAACCGCCCCGGTGTGGCCACCGCGAAGCAGTGGCAAGGCAAGGAACTGAGCTACAACAACATCAACGACACCGACGCCGCCTTCGAGCTGGTGGCGGAACTGGGCGCGGGCCAGCCCGCCTGCGTGATCGTGAAACACGCCAACCCCTGCGGCGTGGCGACCGGGGCCACCCTGGCCGAAGCCTATGACCGTGCCTTCGACTGCGACCGGACCAGCGCCTTCGGCGGGATCATCGCGCTCAACGGGTTGCTGGACGGCCCCACCGCCGAAAGGATCGTGGAGATCTTTACCGAAGTCGTCATCGCGCCCGAGGCCGACGAGGCCGCGCGCGCGGTGTTCGCGGGCAAGAAGAACCTGCGCCTGCTGACGACCGGCGCCCTGCCCGACCCGGCGGCACGGGGGCTGGCCTTCCGCCAGGTGGCGGGCGGGTTCCTGGTGCAGGACCGCGACAACGGCCGGCTGGACCCGGCCGCCTTGCAGGTGGTGACGAAGCGCGCCCCGACCGAAGCCGAGATGGCCGACCTGCTGTTCGCCTGGAAGGTCGCCAAGCACGTGAAGTCGAACGCCATCGTTTACGTGAAGGACGGCGCAACCGTAGGCGTCGGCGCCGGCCAGATGAGCCGGGTGGACAGCACCCGCATCGCCGCACGCAAGGCGCAGGACATGGCCGAGGTGCTGGGGCTGGCGCAGCCCCTGACCCGCGGGTCGGTCGTGGCGTCGGATGCCTTCTTTCCCTTTGCCGATGGCCTGCTGACGGCGGCCGAGGCCGGGGCCACCGCCATCATCCAGCCGGGCGGGTCGATGCGCGATGCCGAGGTGATCGCCGCGGCCGATGCGGCGGGGCTGGCGATGGTGTTTACCGGGATGCGGCATTTCCGGCACTGAGCGCGCGGGGGCGCTGCCCCCGCACCCCCGGGATATTTGGACAAGGTGAAAGGCAGGCGCGGTGAGACTGGCAGGAGCGGTGGCCCTGGGGATATTCGGGCTGGATCAGGCGACGAAATACCTGGTCGTGCATGTGCTGGATCTGGCGCGGGTGCTGGCCATCGATGTCTGGCCGCCGTTTCTGAACCTGCGCATGGCGTGGAACCATGGCATCAACTTCGGCCTGTTCGCCGGCGAAGGCGACCTGACGCGCTGGGCGCTGATCGTGCTGGCGCTGGCGATTTCGGGCTGGGTCTGGGTCTGGTCGCGGCGCGAGGCACAGCGGCCCGTGGCGCAGGTTGCCGCCGGGCTGCTGGTGGGGGGCGCCCTGGGCAATGTGGTGGACCGGGTGGTTTACGGCGCGGTGGCGGATTTTCTGAACATGTCGTGTTGCGGTCTTGCCAACCCCTATTCCTTCAACGTGGCCGACATCAGCATCTTTGCCGGTGCCTTCGGGCTGGTGCTGTTTTCGGGCGGCGGCAGCGCGCCGAAGCGGCGAAAGACCCCGTGACGGGCGCCGCGCCTTGGGGTAAGACGGGCCAGGGTTGGCGCAAGGAGGCAGGCATGGCAGCAGGGAAAGGTGCAGCGCTGGGTGCGCTGGGGCTGGTGCTGGTGCTGTCGGCCTGCGGGTCGCGCGACGAGCCGCAGCGCCTGATGAACCTGCGTTCGCCGCATGACGGGCCGGACGAGTTTGCCATCCTGCCGACCAAGCCGTTGCAGATGCCCAAGGATTTCAAGGAGCTCCCGCCGCCCGAACCGGGCGCGCGCAACCTGGTGGACCCCGCGCCGCTGGACGATGCCGTGATTGCCCTGGGCGGGCGGCCGGGGGCGGGCGGCACCGATGCGGCGCTGGTGGCGGCCGCCGGGCGCGGCGGCGTGGCCGGCAACATCCGCGAGCAGCTTGCGGCCGAGGACGAGGCGTTCCGCAGCCGCAACAGCCCGCGGCTTCTGGAGCGGCTTTTCGGCACCTCGACCTATCACCGGGTCTATGGCAACAGCGCCCTGCGCGCGGACCCCGAACTGGAACGCTGGCGCCGGGCCAATGCGCGCACGCCTTCGGCCACCCCGCCTTACGACCGCAAGTAACCCGTTCACTTTCCTGTCGGTCGGCTTGACCCTGCCCGGCGAGAGCGTAGGTTCCGGCCACGTCTGCTGGCGGAGGGCCCGATGCGTTTGCTTGTATTGCTGCTGATGTCGCTTTGGCCGATGCTGGCTTTGGCGGACGACCGGGTCAGCCATTTCACCCTGGGCAACGGCATGCAGGTGGTGGTGATCGAGGATCATCGCGCCCCGGTCGTGGTGCACATGGTCTGGTATCGCGTCGGCGCCGCCGACGAGGCGCCGGGGGAATCGGGGCTGGCGCATTTTCTGGAACACCTGATGTTCAAGGGCACCAAGACGATGGCGCCCGGCGAGTTTTCGCAGCGCGTGGCAGCGCAGGGCGGCAGCGACAATGCCTTTACCAGCTGGGATTACACCGCCTATTTCCAGCGCGTCGCCGCCGACCGGCTGGAGATGGTGATGGCGATGGAGGCGGACCGCATGGTCAACCTCACGCTGGCGCAATCCGATGTCGATACCGAACGCGGGGTGGTGCTGGAGGAACGCGCCACCCGCACCGACAGCGACCCGAACGGCCTGTTCACCGAACAGCGGCTGGCGGCGCTGTATCTCAACCATCCCTACGGTCGCCCGATCATCGGCTGGCGCCACGAGATCGAGCAGTTGAACCGCGAGGCGGCGTTGCGGTTCTACCGGGCGCATTACGCGCCGGACAACGCGATTCTGGTGGTGGCAGGCGACACCACCGCCGCCGAGGTGCAGGAACTGGCCGAACGGCACTATGGCGTGTTGCCGGCCAGCGGGCGCATCGCGGGGCGCGAGCGCCCGGCCGAACCGCCGCAGATCGCCGAGCGGCGCGTGATCTTCGAGGATGCCCGCGTCGGGCAACCTTATGTGATCCGCAGCTACCTGGCGCCCTCGCGCCAGTCGGGCGCGCAGGGGCAGGCGGCGGCGCTGGTGGTGCTGGCGCAGCTGCTGGGCGGGTCGGGGCCGAATTCGGTGCTGGCGCGGGCCTTGCAGTTCGACAAGCAGGTCGCGGTGCAGACTAGCGCCTTTTACGACGCGACCGGCTACGATCACTCGTCCTTATCGGTGGTCGCGGTGCCGGCGCCCGGCGTGACGCTGGCCGAGGCCGAGGCAGCGATGGATGCCGCGCTGGCGGCGTTTCTGGCCGAGGGTGTGAACGCCGAGGATTTCGCGCGGATCAAGGCCCGCCTGAGGGCGCAGGAGATCTATGCGCTGGACAGCACGATGGGCGTGGCGCGCCGCTATGGAGAGGCGCTGACCAGCGGGCTGACGGTGGGCGACGTGGTGGCCTGGCCGCAGGTGTTGCAAGACGTGACCCCCGAGCAGGTGATGGAGGCCGCCCGCACCGTGCTGGACCGGCGGCAATCGGTGACGGGTTGGCTGCGCAAGGAGGCCGGGCAATGATCGCGCGTCTGGTGGGGTTGCTGGGGCTGGCGGCGCTGCCGGCCTGGGCGGAGGTGCCGGTGCAGGTCGTGACCTCGCCGGGCGGGGTGACGGCCTGGCTGGTCGAGGAGCCGGCGATTCCCTTCGTGGCGCTGGAAATCCGCTTTCGCGGCGGCGCCACGCTGGACGCCCCCGGCAAGGAAGGCAGCGTGGTACTGATGGCGGGGCTGCTGGAGGAAGGCACGGGCGAGCTGGACGCGCAGGGTTTTGCCGCGGCGCGCGACGGGCTGGCGGCGAGCTATCGCTTTGCGGCGGGGCGCGAGACGGTTTCGGTCTCGGCCCGGTTCCTGTCGGAAAACCGGGATCAGGCGGTGGACCTGCTGCGCCGGGCGCTGGTGGAGCCGGCATTCGCCCCCGATGCGCTGGAACGGGTGCGCGGGCAGGTGCTGGCGGGCTTGCAGCAGGATGCGAAAGATCCCGAAGCGATTGCGGCCCGGGTGTTCGACCGGCTGGCCTTCGGCGACCACGTCTATGCCCGGCCGAGCGACGGCACCCCCGAAAGCGTGGCGGGGCTGACGGTGGAGGACATGCGGGCGGCGCATCGGGCGGCGCTGGCGCGGGACCGGGTTTACGTGGCGGCGGTGGGCGACATTTCGGCGGCCGACCTTGCACCGATGCTGGACCGGCTGCTGGGCGGGTTGCCGGCCGAGGGTGCTGCGCTGCCCGGGCCGGCGACGGTGGGGTTGAACGGGCAGGTTGAGATCGAGCCCTTTCCCGGCCCGCAGTCGGTGATCCTGTTCGGCCACGAGGGGATCGACCGCAGCGATCCCGATTTCTTTGCCGCCTTCGTCGCCTCGGAAATCCTGGGCGGCGGGCGGTTCGGGACGCGGCTGATGACCGAGGTGCGGGAAAAGCGCGGCCTGACCTATGGCATCGGGGCCGGGCTGGCGCAGCTGGACCATGCCGCGCTGGTGTCGGGGCAGGTCCAGACCGCCAACGCGACGGTGGCGCAGACGATCGAGGTGATCCGGACGGAATGGGCGCGCATCGCCGACATCGGGGCCGAGGAACTGGAGGCGGTGAAGACCTACATGACCGGAGCCTACCCGCTGCGCTGGGACGGCAACGCCGCCATCGCCCGGCAGCTGGTCGGGCTGATGCTGGACGGCTACCCGCCCGACTACCCCGAAAAGCGCAACGGTTATATCGAGGCGGTGACGCTGGAGGATGCCCGGCGCGCGGCGGCGCGGGTGTTCGACCCGGCCCGGCTGAGCTTTGTCGTCGTCGGCGCGCCCGAGGGGCTGGAGCCGCGGTAAACCGCCTGTCCCTTGAAGGGACAGGGGGCCACCCCAGGGATTCCAATGGGTTGGCGGCGCGTTTTAACGAATCGTCAAGGTTTGCCCCCGGGATTGGCTGTAGCGCGGCGCTCGGGGGCCTGCTATATCTGGGGGCATGAACAGCCAAACCCCCAAGATGCGCCCGGTCATCCGGCAACTGGACGAAGCCGCCATCAACCGCATCGCCGCCGGCGAAGTGGTGGAGCGCCCGGCCTCGGCGGTGAAGGAGCTGGTGGAAAACGCGCTGGATGCCGGGGCGCGCCGGGTGGAGGTGGCCTATGCGCAAGGCGGCAAGGCGCTGATCCGGGTGGCGGACGACGGCTGCGGCATGACGGCCGAGGATCTGCCGCTGGCGCTGAGCCGGCATGCCACCTCGAAGATCGACGGCAGCGACCTGCTGGATATCCACACCTTCGGCTTTCGCGGCGAGGCGCTGCCGAGCCTGGGCGCGGTGGGGCGGCTGAGCATCACCAGCCGCGCCGCCGGGGCCGAGGCCGCGCAGCTGCGCGTCGCCGGCGGGCGGATGGAGCCGGTGCGCCCTGCCGCGCTGAGCCGCGGCACGGTGGTGGAATTGCGCGACCTGTTCTTTGCCACCCCGGCGCGGCTGAAGTTCCTGCGCAGCGACCGGGCCGAGGCCATGGCGATCGGCGATGTGGTGCGGCGGCTGGCCATGGCAGCACCCGGCGTGGCCTTCACCTTGCGCGATGTGACCGAAGGCGGCGAAGGCCGGCTGGTGTTTCGCGCCGATGCCGAAACCGGCGATCTGTTCGGCGCCTTGCGCGGGCGGCTGGCGCGGGTGATCGGGGCGGATTTCACCGACAATGCCTTGCCCATCGACGCGACGCGCGACGGGCTGCGGCTGTCGGGCTATGCCGCGCTGCCGACCTGGTCGCGCGGGGCGGCGGTGACGCAGTTCCTGTTCGTGAACGGGCGGCCGGTGCTGGACCGGATGCTGTTCGGCGCCTTGCGTGCCGCCTATGCCGATGTGCTGAGCCGCGACCGCCACCCCGGCGCGGTGCTGTTTCTGGACTGCGACCCGCATCTGGTGGATGTGAACGTGCACCCGGCGAAATCCGAGGTGCGGTTCCGCGACCCGGGCGCAGCGCGCGGGCTGATCGTTTCGGCCTTGCGCCATGCGCTGGCCGAGGCGGGGCATCGCGCCTCGACCACGCTGGGGGCTGCCGCGCTGGAGGCGATGCGGGCCGCGCCGGCGGCGCCGGCGGCGGCGCCCCGGGTCTATCAGATGGACCGGCCGGGCGGCGCGACGCTGGCGCGGGCGGCCGCGTTTCAGGCGCCGATGGGCTTTGCCGATGGGCCGGCGGGCCGTGTCGAGCCGGTTTCGGACGAAAGCGCCGAGGCGATCCGCCGGCCGCTGGGTGCCGCACGCGCGCAGGTGCACGAAACCTACATCATCGCCCAGACCGAAACCGGCATGGTCATCGTCGATGCCCATGCCGCGCATGAACGGCTGGTCTACGAGCGGTTGAAGCGGCAGGCCGAGGCCGGCGGCGTGGCGGCGCAGGCGCTGCTGATTCCCGACATCGTGGAACTGGGCGCCGACGAGGCCGCGCGGCTGCTGGAGGCGGCGCCGGAACTGGCACGGCTGGGCCTGGGGCTGGAGCCCTTTGGCGGCGGGGCGGTGGCGGTGCGGGAAACCCCGGCGATCCTGGGGCAGGTGAACGCGGCGGCGCTGGTGCGCGACCTGGCCGACGAGCTGGCCGCGCAGGGCAGCATCGCCGGGTTGCAGGCCCGGATCGAGGCGATCCTGAGCCGGATGGCCTGTCACGGGTCGGTGCGCAGCGGCCGGCAGATGCGCGCCGACGAAATGAACGCGCTGTTGCGCGAGATGGAGGCAACGCCCCTGTCGGGCCAGTGCAACCACGGCCGGCCGACCTGGGTGGAGCTGCGGCTGGCCGATATCGAACGGCTGTTCGGGCGCGCATGATGGCGGTTGCCGAATGGGTGCCGGACGACTGGCGCGTGCTGGCGGCAGCGGCGGGCCTGGGGCTGGGGCTGGTGATGCTGCTGACGCTGCGGGCGGCGGCGCGGGCGGCACGGGCGGCCGAGCCGTTGCGCAACGATCTGGGCTGGCTGGCGAACCGGGTGCAGGCGCTGGGCGAAGGGCAGGAGCGCCTGTCGGGGGGCCTTGCGCATGTGTCGGATGCGCAGGCCCGGGCGCAGGCCGCGATGTTGCAGCTGATCGAGGCGCGTCTGGCCGAGGTGCAGGCGCGGATGGGCGAAAGCCTGCAAGGCGCCGCCACGCGGACGGCGCGGTCGCTGGGCGAATTGCAGCAGCGGCTGGAAACCATCGACCGGGCGCAGGCGCGGATGGAAAAGCTTTCGGGCGAGGTGCTGGGGTTGCAGGACATCCTGTCCAACAAGCAGACCCGCGGGGCCTTTGGCGAGATCCAGCTGCACGACATCGTGCGCAAGGCGTTGCCGCCGGGGAGTTTCACCATGCAGGCCGCGCTGGGCAACGGGCGGCGGGCGGATTGCCTGATCCATCTGCCGCAGCCGCCGGGGCCGATCGTGGTGGATGCGAAGTTCCCGCTGGAAGGCTATGAGGCGCTGCGGGCGGCGCGCACCCCCGCCGCCGCGCAGGAGGCCGGGCGGGCGTTTCGGGCGGCCGTGCGCGCGCATCTGCGGGCGATCGCCGAGCGCTATATCGTGGAAGGCGAGACCGCCGACGGGGCGCTGATGTTTCTGCCTTCGGAAGCGGTCTATGCCGAGTTGCACGCCAATTTCGCCGATGTGGTGCGCGAGGGCTTTGCGCTGAAGGTCTGGGTCGTGTCGCCGACCACCTGCATGGCGGTGCTGAACACCATGCGCGCCGTGCTGAAGGATGCGCGGATGCGCGAGCAGGCCGGGGCGATCCGCAAGGAGCTGGCCCTGCTGCATGCCGATGTGGAGCGATTGGGCGCCCGGGTGGAGGCACTGGACCGCCACTTCGGCCTCGCCGCGAAGGATGTGGAGGAGATCCGCATTTCGGCGGAAAAGGCCGGGCGGCGGGCGCGGCGGCTGGATGCGTTCGATTTCGAGGATTTGCAGGCGGAGGCGGCGAAGTGATGCAGGTGCTGGACCCCGAAGGCTATGTGCAGATGCCCTGGGCCAACGGGCGCGGCGTGACGACCGAGGTGATGCGGGTGGACGATGCCGGCGGGCTCTTGTGGCGGCTGTCGCTGGCGCAGGTGGTGGAGGATGGGCCCTTTTCGCGCTTTGCCGGCGTGGATCGGTCGTTGACGGTGATCGGGGGGCCGGGCTTCGGTCTGGCAGGGCCGGAGGGGCGGTTGCGCGCCGATCCGCTGGTGCCGGTGGGGTTTGCCGGGGATGTGCCGGTGTCGGCCTGCGATGTGGCGGGGCCGGCGGTGGACTGCAACGTGATGTGGCGGCGCGGCGCGATGTTGGCGCGGGTGCGCGTCGGGACCGGGGCGATGACGGCCGAAGGCGATGTCGTGGCGGTGCTGGCACTGCGGGCGCAAGGCATCCGGGCCGGCGGCGCCCCGTTTCACGTGAAGCATTGGGGCTGCCTGATCGGGGCGGGGCGGGTGGAGCTGACAGCGGCGGGGCAGGTTCTGGTCGCCGAGTTGCAGGCGGCGGCTTGACGGGCAAGCGGGGGTATGGTGCGAGGGCGCATGACGACGAACAGATGGACATTTCTGCTGCTGGCGGTGGCTCTGACGGCCTGCGCCCCGCGCACGGTCATCCGCTTTGCCGAAGCGCCGCCCGAAGCCGTGGTGGTCGAGCGCGTCTTCGTCGGCACCACGCGCACCGACGACCCGGACGGCACGCTGAACATCGGCAAGCGCAGCTTCGAGACGCGTTACCTGCGGCAGGACATCTCGTTGCCGATCGACCGCCAGGCCGGAAGCCTGCCGATGCCGCCGCGCCGAGGCGAGGTCGATCCGCGGCGCCAGATCGCCACGCTGGCCGAGCGCCGGTTCGACAGCGATGCCGATTTCCGCGCCGAGCTGGCCGAAGCGATGCGGGGCACCCGCCGCGGCATGCGCGAGGCCGTGGTTTTCGTCCACGGCTTCAACAACACCTTTGCCGAAGGGCTTTACCGCTTTGCCCAGCTGAACCGCGACCTCGACCTGCCCGGGGTGCCGGTGCATTACAGCTGGCCGTCCAAAGCGAATGCGCTGGGCTATGCCTACGACCGCGATTCCGCACTGTTTTCCCGCGATGGCCTGGAAAAGTTGCTGCATCAGGTGGCCCTGGCCGGGGCCGACCGGATCCTGCTGGTGGCGCATTCGATGGGCGGGCATCTGACGATGGAGGCCTTGCGGCAAATGGCCATCCGCAAGGATGACAAGGTGATGCGTCGCATCGGCGGCGTGCTGCTGATTTCGCCCGATATCGATGTGGACGTGTTCCGCGCCCAGGCGCAGGCCATCGGCCGGCTGCCGCAGCCCTTTGTCGTCTTCACCTCGGCCCGCGACCGCGCGCTTGCGCTGTCGGCCACCATCGCCCGCGAACAGGCGCGGCTGGGCAACCTGCGGGATGTCCGCGCACTCGCCGGGCTGGACGTGACCTTGCTGGAAGTCGGCGCCTTTGCCAGCGGCGACGGGCATTTCACCGCCGGCAACTCGCCTGCGCTGATCAAGCTGCTGAACCGGATCGGCGACATCGACGAGGCGCTGGGCCAGGATGCCACCTCGCGCGTGGGGCTGCTGCCGGGCGCCGTGCTGACGGTGCAAGGCGCCACGCAAATCATCCTGTCGCCGGTTGCCGCCATCGGCCAGGGGCTGGCGCAGTAGCCCGCATCAGCAGGCGACGCGGCCCGGACCGCTCTTGCCGGCCCTCCGCTTGCGCTTCGGGCGTTCGCCGCTTCGCCCGCTCCACCGGAGCGGCCGATCCGGGCCTGCGGCCCGGACCGCTCTTGCCGGCCCTCCGCTTGCGCTTCGGGCGTTCGCCGCTTCGCCCGCTCCACCGGAGCGGCCGATCCGGGCCTGCGGCCCGGAC
>NZ_JBKBQM010000061.1:0-16281 GCF_046292685.1 Gemmobacter sp. | reverse complement strand
CCCGAACGACGCCTCGATCATGCGCCTGATCGGCGCTGTGCTGTTCGAGCAGAACGACGAATGGCAGACCTCGAGCCGCTACATGATGGTCGAAGCCTTCGCTCAGATCGACAAGGAGGAGTTCGACCCCATTCTCACTATAACCACGAAAGCCGCCTGATCATGCCCTCAGGCCATCCAGGAATTTACACCAGCTTCACGGACGTGACCCAGCCGTCGCAGATCGGCGGGGACTTCCTGCACCTGGTCGACCTCGACATTCGGGACGCCAGCAAGGCCGGGGAAGCTTGGGCGGCGCTTCTGGTGCTGTGGCCTGCCGCCAGGGGCTTCCCTTCTGTGGTGAGTGGCAGCGGCGGGCAGTCGCGGCATCTTTACTTCCTGTCCCCCGTGGCGATGCCCAAACGCAACCTTGTGAAGTCACCTGACTTCATCACCATCGGCGGGAAGCGCAAGCGGGCATGGGAAATTGACCTGATGGGGACCGGTTCGCAAGATGTCCTGCCGCCCTCGATCCACCCGGACACCGGGCAGCCCTATCGCTGGGAACGCCCCTTGGAACTGGGTTTGGGCATGTGGATCGAACACCAGACGCTGGCACGTTTCGGGGCAGAAGCCTTGGGTGCGGCCGTGATGCGGAAGGTTCAATCATCACCTGCGACCGTGCATCGCTTTCGCCGGGTCATCGGTTGCAGCGTGCTTGCCCCTTGGAAAGGTGAGCCGGCTGAACCCGACGCGAACGCGGGAAATGGAGCTTGGGTTCAGCATTTTAATACGCCTTTCCAGTGCCTTGCACCGGCAGAGAACCCAGTGAACCCATGCAGACCCACCAAAACCCTTGGCCATGGAACGGCAGCGGTGGGGCCGGAAGGGCGGGCTGCGCGTCTCGGGCGGCAATATAGGAAACGGGGGTTCACCGGGTTCACCATCGGGCGCAATCACGCCACCCGCACAGCGGAGTAACGCAGCATGACCTTCATCGAATACCTGCGCATGCCCCAGTCCTGGGAACCCGAATTTGCATCCTTCGTGACGGACGCGCTGGGCGACCTCCAACTCTCCGACCTGACCGAGTGGGACCAGTTGCAGCGGTATCTTCTGCGCCGTGGCCAAGGCCATGCGATCGTGGCAGCGCGTCTGGTTTGGGCAGGGTATCGCGCAAAGCTGCGGCGGGACCGCAAGCGCAAGACCAAGGCGGCGTGAACATCAGGCATTTCGGCTTGGGCCTTCTACATTTTGGGGCAAGAAGATTCCCAAACACAGCCTATTGAACTGCCCCCAACATTTCCCATCTGGGATTTCAGCGCCGCTGCGCTGGCAAGGGGGTGCTTTGAGAATGACGAAGAAGCCCGGTGACACCACCGGCCGGAACGGCGGAAGCTGGCAGGAAGTCGGGCTGCGGGGCGGAGAGAAGCCGAACTATGCGACCGTGCCCGACAACACGCGCCTGCCGCCGACCACCAAGCCCGGTCACGAGTGGAAGCCGGTTCAGCGCACGCCCGACAGCAAACGCGGAGGGTGACGCGCTGACCTGAGAAACGCCTGTCCAAGGCTGCCTTGGGCAGGCATTCCCGGTGGATGCCTGTCGCGCCCCTGGTCCACCCGCCGTGCCGGTTTCGGCTTGCCGAGCGGCGGCGGGAAATGGTCTAACGGGGCAAAGACGGCACAAGGGGGCGGGCGATGACGGAACTGCTGTTCAAGGGCAAGGAATTCGTTTGGAACCACCACCTTGCCGTGCCGTTCCGCCCCTTGGTGATGCACCCAGACAAGGGCATCGGCGCGCCGCGGCTGGACGGCAACCTGATCGTGCAGGGCGACAACCTGCATGCGCTGAAGGCGCTGTTGCCGATGTATGCGGGAAAGGTGGACTGCATCTTCATCGACCCGCCCTACAATACGGGGAATGAGGGCTGGGCCTACAACGACGCCGTGAACGCGCCGATGATCCGCGAATGGCTGGACGCCAACCCCATCGGCATCGAGGACGGCCTGCGCCACGACAAATGGTGCGCGATGATGTGGCCAAGGCTGCGGTTGCTGCATGAGTTGCTGAGCGAGACGGGCAGCATATGGATCACGCTGGATGACAACGAGGTGCATCGGGCGCGGTCAATGCTGGACGAGATATTTGGCGAGGATAATTTTGTTGCAGCTTGCATTTGGCAAAAGGTGTTCTCCCCGAAGAATACAGCACAATACTTCTCCGAAGATCATGATTATGTGCTTGTTTACGCAAAGGACAAATTTTCTTGGCGACCCAATCTTCTGGAACGCACCGAAGAAATGGAAGCACGATATACAAACCCTGACAATGATCCAAGAGGGCCTTGGACTTCCGGGGATTTGTCGGCCAGAAACTATTATGGAGACGGAACCTACGCCATAACAACACCAAAAGGCAGGGTTATCCCCGGTCCTCCGACAGGAATGTATTGGCGAGTATCTGAGGCCAATTTTCATCGACTAGATACCGAAGGTCGAATTTGGTGGGGCGCTGACCAAGACAACCAACCGCGCCTGAAGCGATACTTGACTGACGTCAAGAATGGGCGGGTCCCTCAAACACTTTGGTTCTACGACGAAGTGGGCCACACGCAAGATGCCAAGAAACAACTTCTAGCAGCTCTAAATTTCGACTCCTCAGACGATGTTTTCGTGACGCCGAAGCCGCTAGGCGTGATCCAGAAGGTGTTAGATTTGGCAACAAACCCCGACTCCCTCATCCTCGATTCCTTCGCCGGGTCCGGCACCACCGCCCATGCCGTGCTGGAGGCCAACAGGCGCGACGGCGGCAACCGGCGCTTCATCCTGGTGGAGATGGAAGATTATGCCGACCGGCTGACAGCCGAGCGGGTGCGGCGGGTCATGGGCGGCTATGCCTTTACCGGCACGCAGCGCACCGAACTGCTGCGCGAAAGCCTGACCTGGACCAAGCTGCAAGCTGCCTCTCGCCTGACCGAACAGGTGGAAAAGATCGAAAACCTGCACGGCCACGAATACGACCGCATCACCAAGCAGGTGAAGGACGGCGCGCTGATCGTCACCGGCGAAAAGGCGGTGGCGGACCGGGCCGAGGGGCTGGGGGGCGAATTCACCTATTGCACCCTAGGCGCGCCGGTGGAACTGGACGCGATCCTGCAAGGCGCGGACCTGCCGTCCTTTGCGTCCCTTGCGGGCGTGCTGTTCCACATGGCGACCTCGCAGCCCGTGGACCCCGCGCAGATGGACGAGGGGCGCGGCTATGTCGGCCATGCGGGCGGCGCGCATGTCTGGCTGATCTACCGCCCCGATCTGGACTGGCTGAAATCCCCCGCCGCCGCGCTGACGCTGAGTTACGCGCGGGAGCGCGCCGCCGAACACCCCGGCGACCGGCACCTTGTCTTTGCCCCGGCGCGGCATGTGTCGCAGCGCCTCCTGGATGCCGAGGGGCTGGCGGTGGAGTTTGTCCCCCTGCCCTTTGCGCTCTACCGGCTGGAGCGGGCGTAGATGCGCACGCTGGATTATCAGGTCCGGGTGCTGGACACGCTGGATGCCTGGCTTGGTGTTCTCAAGACCGAGAAAGAGCGGGCCGACCGCCGCGCCCGTGTCATTGCCGAACTGGGCGATGATGCCGAGGGGATGGAGTTTCCCGATTTCACCTTGAAGGCATGGGAGGCGATGAAGGACCGCTTGCCCGCCTCCCGCGCGAATATTCCCTTTTCCCCGCGCAAGGATGGCATCGGGCGGCCGGTGCCAAATGCCACGCTGAAGGTGCCCACGGGCGGCGGCAAGACCTGGCTGGCGGTCAATGCCGTCAGCCGGATCATGGGGCGGTATCTGGGCAGGAACTCCGGCTTTGTCCTGTGGATCGTGCCGAACGAGGCGATCTATGCCCAGACGCTGAAGCACCTGAAGGACCGCCAGCACCCTTACCGGCAGGCGCTCGACCGCGCGGCGGCGGGGCGGGTGAAGGTGATGGAAAAGGGCGACCGGCTGGACGCGCGCGACGTGGCGGCGAACCTCTGCGTCATGGTGCTGATGTTGCAGGCGGCGAACCGGCAGACGCAGGAAACGCTGCGCATGTTCCGCGACCGGGGCGACGTGCACGGGTTCTTTCCGCCCGAGGGCGATCAGGCGGCGCATGCCCGCGAACTGGCGGCCGTGCCGAACCTGGACGGCTACACCGGCATGTTCCCGATGGTGAAGGACTCGCTTGGCAATGCCTTGCGCAAGATCAGGCCGGTTGTGGTGCTGGACGAGGGGCAGAAGGCCACGTCCGAACTGGCGCATGACACGCTTTACGGGTTCAACCCGATCTTCGTGCTGGAACTGACCGCCACGCCCAAGGATGTGCGCACCCGCGCCGGGGGCACGCGGCACGCCAACCTGCTGGTCGAGGTGACGGGGCGCGAGTTGCATGCCGAGGACATGATCAAGATGCCGCTGAACCTGGACCCGCGGCAGGGCGCCGACTGGCGCGGCACGCTGACGGCGGCGCTGGGGCGGCTGAACGATGTGCAGGCGGCGGCGCTGGCCTATGGGGCCGACAAGGGCGCGCAGGGCTATATCCGCCCGATCATGCTGGTGCAGGTGGAACGCACCGGCAAGGATCAGCGCGACGGGCTGCACATCCATGCCGAGGACGTGAAGGAATGGCTGCTGGCCGCAGGGCTGGACGCGGCCGAGGTGGCGATCAAGACCGCCGAACAGAACGATCTGACCCAGCCCGAGAACCTGGACCTTCTGTCGCCCACCAACCGCGTGCGGGTGATCGTGACCAAGGCCGCGCTGCAAGAGGGTTGGGATTGCCCCTTCGCCTATGTGCTGTGTTCGCTGGCGGCGGCCTCGAACCTGTCGGCCATGACGCAGCTTGTGGGCCGTATCCTGCGCCAGCCGCACGCGCTGAAAACCGGCGTGGCGGCGCTGGACGAATGCTATGTGGTCACGCATCACGCCGCAACGCAGGCGGTGGTGGAGGCGATCAAGGCGGGCCTCGAAAAGGACGGGCTGGCCGATCTGGTGATCGAGGTGCCGCAAGGCGGGGCCAATGGCACCCCCGGCACGGCGCGGCGGGTGGAACGGCGGGCGGACTTCCGCAACCTGCAAATCTACCTGCCGCGCGTGCTGCGGGTGGAGGGCGACGCGGTGCGCGACCTCGATTACGAGACCGACATTCTGGCGGGCATCGACTGGCGCGATTTCTCCCCCGCCGCCGTGGCGGCCGAGATACCGGACAACCCCGCGCAGGCGGCCGCGCAGTTGCAGCGCATCGCCCTGACCGATGCCGGGGCGGACGAGTATTTCCGGGGCGAGGCGGTGGCGGCGGCGGCGGAAACCCTGCGCTTCGATCCCACATACGCGGTGCGGGTGATCTCCGATCTGGTGCCCAACCCCTTCGTCGCGCGCGGGATCGTGGCCGACCTGGTGGCGGGGCTGGAAGCGCGCGGCTTCGATGCCGCCAGGCTGGGCGCAGCATCAGGCGTCATCATCGACCGGCTGCGGCTGGCCCTGACCAAGGAACGCGATGCGCGGGCCGAAGCCCTGTTCCGCGCGGCGGTCAAGGCGGGCGACATTCAATTCCGCCTGCGCCTCGACGGTCACAACTGGCAGATGCCCGACCACATGCTGACCCTGGAGGCGGCGAATGCGCCGCATCTGACGGGTGGCGACGGCGGCGCGCTGACCCGCAGCCTGTTTTCCCCGGTGTTCCGTAACGAGTTGAACGGGCAGGAACAGAACGTGGCGGTGCATCTGGACGGGGACGCCACGGTGAAGTGGTGGCATCGCAACGTGGCCAAGGCAGGCTACGGCATGGGCCTGCAAGGCTGGAAGCGCGGGCGCATCTACCCGGACTTCATCTTTGCCACGGGCGGCAACGCAGGCGCTGGGCGGATCGTGGTGCTGGAAACCAAGGGCGACCACCTGCAAAACCCCGACACCGATTACAAGCGCGACGTGCTGGACTTCCTGACGCAGAACTTCTCCTGGGATCAGGCGGTGCCAGCGGGGCAGCTACAGATTGCGATGACCGGCGAGACGGTGGAATGCGCGCTGGTGCTGATGGAGGACGTTCCGGCAAGGCTACCGGCGCTTCTGGCACGGTGACTCAGGACGCCTCTCGCAGGTAGCGATAGACGCTGGACCGGGCTACGCCCGGCGCCTTGGCAATGGCCGTGGGGGTCATGCCCTTGGCGCGCAGGGCGTTCACCTTCTCGCCTTCAATCGTCGCGGGCCTGCCCTTGAAGGGGGAGCCTACGCCCTTGGCCAGTGCCGCGCCAATGCCTTCGCGTTGACGCGCCTTTCGGATTTCGGTTTCGAACTCTGCCACGGCGGACAGCATGGTGAAGAACATTCGCCCTTCCGGCGTCGTGGTATCAATGGCCTGTTCCAAGACCCGCAGGCCGACGCCCTTTGAAGTCAGAGTGTGGGCGATGTTGTGCAGGTCGCGAGTCGACCGCGCCAGGCGATCGAGGCGCGTCACAACAAGCGTGTCGCCCTTGCGGATGCCGCGCGTCAGAAGATCGTCCAGCGCCTGCCTGCCGTCGCGCTTCGTCCCGCTGGCCTTCTCGCTGTAAAGGTGTTCGTCGCTGACACCCGCCGCCTTCAACGCGGCAACCTGCACGTCCAGCTTCTGCCCAACCGACGAAACCCGCGCATACCCGATCAACTCGCCCATACCTGTCCCCTTGTGTCCCGATAGACTGTCCGATTATTCGGTAGCGTCCGAAAAATGATTCCGCAGGTCTATTCGGACAGTTTCGGGCGACTTTCGAGCGTCCCGCCCGAGTATCCTCAAATCGGACGGCCCGCCGCTCTCTGATGGGCTACAGGGCAAGATGGAACAGGACGCATCATCGGCCCTACCCCATCTTGGCTTTGGGTCCTTCCTGGGGCGGGGCTATGTCGGGCGGGGACGCCGACCCGCGAAGATCGCGCGATTTCGATTTTCGGGCAGCAAGATTGGCCCCAGTATTGCAGAAATTCTGCACAGGCTGACCAGTATCGGATCAGGGCAACCGCAGGGGTGGCACTTGGAAAGGGACCCATGATCGCCCCCAGCCCAGCGCGCGCGGCGTGACAGAAGATCGGCTGTGGTCTATCTTGTGGCGGGCCGAACCTGTGTCGGCAGGGCAACAGGGCACGAAAATTGCGCACAGTCCATCTGAATCGTGGGTATACTCGGGGGTAGATGCGCCTCGTTTCCGTTTGATTTCAAAGGTCTACCAGAGCGGTACCCGCCTCCAAACATTTCCAATGACTTAGCCGAAAAATTCCGCGCCTTCGGGCGGGCATTTTGCAAGACGTTCCGCAAATCCGTTCACGCTCTCCCCCCCCGTTTCGCTGCGGTCAGGGCCGCCAGAAGGGTGTCGGATTCGCCGGGGCGCCATGCGCGCACAGTGTTCAATGACGTTCTGCGCATGGTGCAACCCCCAGCCCGTGACGGACGCAATCTGCGCGAGAGTCAGGCCCGCATTCAACAGTGTGGCGGCTGTGCCGCGCGCATCCGGGAGGCCTGTGTTCAAGGCATCCCGACGCTGTTCGTCGATGACCTGGTCAAGGCGATGGGCCTGTCGGGGATCAGCAAGAGCCAGGTGTCGCGGCTCTGCAAGGAGATCGACGGCAAGCCGAAAGCCTTTCTGAACCGTCCCCTCGGAGGCGACTGGCGTTCGCCATTGTCCTCGGACCAATGGCGGACAATGGCTGGCCCGTGGATCGACGCCACCTGCCTCAAGGTCCGGCGTGGCGGGCGGATCGTGTCGGTCGCCGCGATCATCGCCATCGGCGTGAACACCGACGGGTGGCGCGAGGGTCTGGGTCTGGACATCGGCACATCCGAGGCCGAGCCGATCTGGACGGGGTTGCCTCACGCAAGCTGACCCGCCGGGGATTGCGCGGGGTCAACCTCGTCATCAGCGACGCCCACGAGGGCATCAAGGCGGCCGTCTCGAAGGTTCTCAGCGCCCCCTGGCAGCGGTGCCGCGTCCATTTCCAGCGCAAGGCCCTTGCCCATGCCGGGAAGGGCGGCGCGTCGTCTCCGCCTTCATCGCCACCGCCTTTGCCCAGGACACCGCCGTGGCCGAGCAGAGCCGGCCCAAGGTGCCCAGGCTGGCCCGCGCCAAGCACCAAGGTGACGATCAGCACCCGCTACACCACTCAACGGGACAGCATCGTATACACCCCGGGACGGCGCACATCGGCCAACGGTTCATCCCCGCGTGGGCGGGGAACGCTCTTGCTGCAGCGCATTGATGCACCAAGGGAATTCGGTTGTCAAAAAGCCTACCGGGTTTCCGGGTCTTTCGGGCCCTTTTTCGTCGCCTGTCCGGGGCGGGTCGAATTGGGGTGGTCCGGCGGGTAGAAGCTGACCAGTTTCAGCCCGTCGAAGTCAACCGGCATCCGGCGGTTGCGGCCCGTGGTGGCGAAGTCGAAGCCCTGGTCGGTGGGGGCTTTCCAGACCATGACGGCGTCGCCGTCCTCGATCCAGGCGCAGACCTGATCCCGGATGCTTTCGGGGGTGCGGGCGGAATAGTCGCCGACATAGACCCCGGCGCGGATCTCCAAGAGCCACACGCCCAACCGCCCGCGCAAGCGGGGTGGCACGTTGGTCAGCACCACGACCATCATGGCCCGTCCTCGGGGTCTGCAAAGGCAGGCCCGCGGCCTCGGGCGGGGGCGGGGGTTCGGGCAGCTCGCCCGCGGCCAGCACCTCCTCGATCTGCGGGATGATCCGCGCCAGCAGGCCCGAGCGGCGGAAGGCATCGCGGCAAGCGTGGCGGACGGCAGGTTCGGGCGGCATGGTCAGCTTGCCCTTCGCGGCCAGACCCGCGATGCGGAATGCCTCGGACACCACGGTCTGCAGCTTCCACAGATCGGCGATGTCGTAGACGAAGCTCAGCGACTTGCCGGTGTGCAGAAAGCCGATGGCAGGGGAATAGCCGGCGGCCAGCACCGCGGCCTCGCACAGCCCGTGCAGGCAGGCGGTGGCGGCCGACAGGCAGCGGTTGGGGGTATCGGCGGCCTCCCATTCCCCCGGGTCATACGCGCCGCGCGCCCAGTGCACCCCGTGGTGGCGGGCGGGCAGGGCATAGGTTTCGCGCACGCGCACGCCTTCGATGCTGCGCAGCTGGTCGATGGAGCGGCGCTGCGGTGCGGCCTCGCCAAAGCGGATCTCGTACATCCGGCGCACCACGCGCAGGCGCGCCGCCTCGTCCAGCGCGATCTGCGCCTGCCAGAGCAGCCGGTCGGCGCGTTCGCCGCCCGGACGGCCGGCGGAATACAGCCGCACCGCTCCTTCGCCGACCCAGAGCAGAAGCGTGCCCGCCTGCGCCGCCTGCGCCGCCGCCCGATGGCTGACCCGTGTGCCCGGTTCCAGCATCAGGCAGGCGATGCCGCCGACCGGAATGACCGTGCGCACCCCTTCGGCATCGATGGCGACAAAGCAGCCGTCCTCGACATGCAGTTGCGCCTGTTCCACGAACACCAGCGCCGCGCGGTCGTTCAGCGGGATGGGGCGCGGGGGCGGCAAGCCGGGAGTTTCGGACATCCGCCGCCCTCTCTCAGACCCCGGTCAGAAGCATATCCAGCGCGCCCATGATCGCATCGCCCTGCCCGGCCAGGCTGACCGGCGCGCCCGTCAGCATCGCGGCCGGCACAGCCGACAGGAACTGCGTGACCATCACATGCTCGGCCCCGGCAACCGCCAGCACCGGGTTCAGCCGTGCCGCGGGCAAGGGCGCGCGGTTGCGCGGCAGCAGCGGCACCACCACGCGGGTGTTCAGGCCGCGCAGCAGGTCGGCCTGCACCTGCAGCAACCACCCTTCCCCATCGGGGTCAGGCCAGGCATCGAAGCGCGCCATCAGAACGGACGGTGGCGCGACAGCGGCAGGCCGTTCGCCTCGACCCAGGCGTTGGAACTGGCCAGCGCGGCGGCGTTCTCGGCCTGCCAGCGGGCGGCCTTCGCCTCGGCCACTGCCGCGCGCAGCCCCTGCTCGGCGGCCGCCGACAGGTTCAGGCCCAGCCCACGCGCTTCTTCGAGCAAGGCGGCATCCAGCGTCAGGTTGGCAGCCTTGCGAACGGCACCCATGGGAAAGCTCCATACATCATACGCAGGATACATGCGCATTCCATCCGGTCAAGCCCGGCAGATCAGCATCAGCCCGCAGCCAAAGGCCTTGGCCCGGCCGACGCCCTGCACCAGCTTCGGCAGGAACAGCGCCGGGTCGGTAACCTCGATCACCCCTTCCAGATCCAACACACCGAACCGCGGGCGCCGCTGGCCCTGCCCCGGCGGTTCCACCACGCGATAGGCGGTGACATCGGCCCGCAGCATGGTAAACCCCGCCCGCGCCCCCTGCCCTGTCAGCCAGGCCGCCCCGGCCTCCTGCGCGAGGTCCATCCGGGTCTCGGCTCGGTCCCCGGCAGGCAAGCCATGAAGCGCCTCCATAACCACATCGCGGTGGCGCTTTTTCCCGTCCGCCACGGTCACCGTCCGGGTTGCATCGGCGCGCAACAGGAACGCCAGCCGGTCGCCCGCCGCCAGCGCCGGGGCAAAGCCCGTCACCTCCGGCTCCTCGAACAAGGGCGAGGGTTTCGGCGGCTGGGCCGAGAGCACCAGGAACTGCCGCTGCCCCATCTCGCGCCACAGGAAATCCCGCCGCGCCGCCGCGCCGCCGGCAAAGGCCGACCAGATCAAGCGGTGCTGCGCATCCATCCGCCGCCCGTCGTGGTCGGGGTTCAGCAACCGGCCCAGGGCAGCCACAACGGAGGCCTGCCGCAGCACAAGGCGCGAAAGAAACGTCAGGCGGCCTCCTCCTCGGGCGGTGCGGTGGCTTCGGGCTCGGTCGGGGCCAGGGGCGCGGCGGCAACCGCCAGCCCCATGGCCCTGGCGGCCAGCCCTGCCAGCCGCGCCTTGCGATCGGCAATGAACCCCGCAAAATCGTTTTGACGCAGCAGGTCCGGGTCGATCAGGTGGCTGCGCAGGATGCTGTTTATCTGGCCAAACGTCAGCCCATGCTGCGCCTCGATCCGATTCAGATAGACCGATGGCGCGTCGCCGCCGATGGCGCGGTTGCTGGCCGCCGTCAGCGGGGTCTTGTTCAGGATGGTGTCATAGCGCGCCACGTCGATGCCCTGATCCTCGCACCACTTCCGCGGGAAAATATGGTGCACGTCCATCGGGTCGTTGCCGAAGGTCAGGATATCCGCCCGATCCCCGGTGATGAAATCGCGCCCGCCTTCGCGCAGCAGCAGCGCCGCAAAGGCGTTGTAGGCCGCCGAAATGCGGTTGCGCAGCGTGTCCAGCCGGTCGGGGTTGAAGGTCAACAGCGGCATCCGCACCGGCTCGGGCCCACCGGCCAGCCAGGCGCTGAGATCCTCGGCATCCTTGGCCAGCTTGGATTCGGGGCTGAGCCCGTAATCCTCGGCCAGCGCGGTGCGCCAGAACCACAGGCGCAGCTTGTCCTTGGCCGCCGCCGACTGCGCCGCCTTGCCCGCAATGGCGAACACCGCCGCCAGCGTCACCCCCTGCGCCGGATAGGGCAGATCCTTGGCCCAGAGGATGCCCTGATCGTTCAGGAACCGCCCGGCTTCGCGGAACCCGTCCTCCAGCCGGTCGGCAACCGCCTTGTAGCCGCCCAGCTCCGTCTTCAGCAGCGCATCGCGGCGGCACGAGATTTGCGGCAATTCGCGCTCGGCCCGCGCCTCGGCCGCCTTGCGCGCGGCGTGGGTCAGTACCAGCGATGCGCCTTGCAGAAAGTCGAAGCCGCGCAGATGGTCGAACACCGGGTTTTCCATGCCCTTCAGGCTCGCCCCGCGCCGGATGCGCGCGCGCCGCGTTTCCCAGTCGTCGCGCAGGTTCAAGGGCTCGGCCGCCCCGGCAAAGATCGCCGTCACCAGCTCGAACGCATCCAGCTTCTTGCCGCCGACGTTGACCTTTTCGAACACCATGCATACCGCTTCGCGCGTGGTGTCCTGGCCCAGGCTGATGACCCGCATCTGATAGGCCCGCAGCGGTTCCAGCACATCCTTGCGAAACCGGCGGGCCCGTCCGGCCCGGGCGGCATCGCGGGCGCGCCAATGGTCGCGGTAATCGTCGATCCAGTCGAAGGCCGCATCCGAAAACGCCAGGTTCAACGGAAAGCACCCCTCCTCGAACTCGCGTTCGCGGTCCGACAGGTCGATCCGCAGCACCTCGTCGTGGCGCTGGCGGCTTTCGGGCACGCCCAGAACCGCCTTCTCGATATCCTCGGGGTGCTCGACCGCGGCATCGATGCGCAGGTAATAGAACCGTCGCAGATGCTGCCGTTCGCTGCGCGGCTTGCGCACCACCATCGCTTGCGGCGTCACCATCGCCCCGTAAAGCGAGGTGATGCGCTGCTGGCCATCCAGCAGCAATTCCTCGGCCGCGCCGGCGGCGCCTTCGCCGCGGGCCTTGCGCGCGGCCTCCACCCCTTGCAGCAGGCGCGGGCGAAAGTTCACCTCGCCCCCGCTGCGCAGCGTCAGCAGCGCCCCCACCGGAAAGCCCCGCAGGATCGAGGCGACCAGCATCCGCACATCCTCGTCCCCCCAAACGTAGGAGCGCTGGAAATCCGGCAGTTGCAGGCGCCCGGCATGGGCGGCGTTCAGCAGGTCGCGCAAGGGCACGGGGTTGGTCTGGAAACTCATGGCCAGCCTTCCGGTCGGCTCTCCACCGCCCGACTGTGAACCGGACGGGCAGCGAAATGCCAGCGCAAACGGTCCCGCGGCGTATCGGGGCGGGTTTCGGTCTGGCCTTCGGGGCCCGCGTCGGCAAACAGCATCCGCGCGACGGCGCCCTTGTGCCAGGGCGGCAGTTGCAGCTGCGCCAGCGCGGCCTCGGGCGTGTCGGCCTCGACCACCCGCGGGGCAACCGGGGCCGACAGCGGGCAGGACTTGCGGCCCAGATACAGTTGAAACACCGGGCGCCGCAGCGACTCGGCCAGCGTGGGCAACCCCGGCCCCGTCGCCGCCCCGCCGAACAGAACGCCCGTTCGGTAATCGCGCAAGGTGATGGTGGTGTGGGCCTCCTTGCCGGCACGCGCCAGCGCCTCGGGGCGCGCTTGCGGGCGGCGGGCCAGCGTCGTCGGCACCGTCTGCACCGTGTGATAGTCGCGCCAGGGCTGGCCGCCCTCGAACACCGCGACCAAGAGCCGGAGTGTCTCCAGCGCCGAAAAATCGCCATCCCGCCGGATGCCCTGCGCCGCCGCCATGAGGCCCAGAAGCGCCGAGCGCCCCGGCCAGCCCCAGGACCCGCGCCGTTCGTGCCCGGCCACATCGCCGAAACTGGCGATGGTGGCGGCCAGCGTGAACACCAGATGCTCAGCCATGCGCCGCCGCCGCGGCAAAGGCGGCCAGGTCGGCCAGCGTGCCCTGCCCTTCGGGCACGTTCAGCACCATGACCGCATCGCAGGCCGGGCCATAGCAATGGTCCAGCTTGCCCGCCATCTCCTCCAGCGCCGAAATCCAGGCGCGCACACCATCATTATCGTTCGCGCGCAGGTCCACTGGCTTGAAGAACGCCCCCGACAGGTCGCGCGGCTGCGCACTGCCCCGTTCCAACCGGATGTAATGCGCCCGCGGATGGTGGCCGAAGCTGTTCTGCTTGCCTTTGGGCGTGGCCGTGGCCAGCGCACATGCCAGCGCTTCCAGCCCCTTGGCTGCAAGGGCATGGTCGCCGCACAGGTTTTCGACCAGCAGCTCGACGTTGACGCAGGCATAAAGGTAATAGATGCCCGAACCGAAGCCGGTTTCGCCCAGGTGGCCGGCGCCGGCATCCTCCTCTCGGGTCTTCAGATCGTCCACGGCGGAATACCAGTCGTCCTCGACCAGGGCGCGATGGGTGGTGATGGCATGTCCCACCTGCACCGCCGCCTCGCGGTTGAAATCCGGGCCTTCGGCCAGCATCCGGCCGAACATAGCAATGTCCACCGCCCCGTCGGCGCGGCGCAGCACCAGCTTTTTCAGCTCCTTCGTATCGAGCTTTTCGCCCGCCGTCAGCCGTTCGGCCAGATCGTGCGCGAACCGCCATTCGTCGGGCGACACGAAGGCCAACGTGGTGGTCAGCGGCGGCTTGCCATCCTTTTCCGCCTCCAGCTTGGAAAACACATTCGCCACGGTCGCCGCCGCCGACCGGGCATTCGCCCCGTCGATGCCCTTGGCGAACAGGTGCTTTTCCACCTCCTCGGCGATGCGCTTGGTGCGGGTGCCGACATGGCCGGCCAGGTTTTGCCGGAAATAGGCGGTTTCCCGCACCGCCCGCTTGATCGACTGCGACGACAGCCGCAGCCGCGGCTGCCCGCCGACCATCGCCTGCTTGGGCCGGCCCTGATCGTCGCGGTTCGGGTTGGATGGCGGATCGGGCGTCAGCAAATGGAATTGCACAAAGGTCGTCATCCGGCTTTCTCCTCGGAAATCGCGGGCGCTTCGTCCAGCGAGCCGCCGAAATAGTCGAAACACCATTGCGCGCGGATCCGGTCGCCCGCCTCGGGGCGATCCCAGGCCAGCAGGTCGCCGGCCAGCCGCGCCACATCGCAGCGCCGGTCGGCCATGACGATCGCGCGGCGCAGTTGGACGGTGAACTCGTCGCCCTCCACCCGCATCAGGCGCCGAAACCGCAACGACGAGAGCACGCCTGCCAGCCGCCGTGCCAGGCTGTCCCGGTCGTCCGCCCGCAGATCGGCCAGCACCTGCACCAGCCGCACCAGCTACGGCGCCCCCCCCCGCGCCCATCCCCAGCCGCCGCGCCAGCGCCTGCACCGCGGGTTCCGTCAGCGTGTCCAGCGCATCGGCCCGCCGCAGCCGCGCCGCGCAAGGCCACCGCCAGCACCTCGGCCGCCTCGATCATGCCCTGCAGCCGGTCGGCCTGATCGTCGGGCAGGTCCAGCAAGGGCGCGCAGGAAAAGGTGAAATCGCGCGGCTTCATGTTGTCCATCGCCCAGCCGGCCACGATCACATACGCCCGCCCAGGCGACCGCGCCTCCCACCCATCCACCACCTTCGCCCGTTCCGCCAGCCCGTCGGCCGAGCGCCGCGCCGCCCCCACGCCCAGCCAGTTGCTATAGCCGAAGGCCCCGGCCCGCGGACGCCGGGGCAACAGCTCAGCCCCCGGCTTCTGCCGGTAATAGGGCGTCAGGGGATGCACCCAGCCGGCGTAATTCGCGCCCCAGGGGCGCTGCACCACACCGGAAATCCCGCCCGCCCCGACCACCAGCCGCAACCGCCGCGGTATGCCGAAAAACGCCTGCACCGCCAGAACCTGATCGTGAAACACCTGCTGGCCCTTGTCGGACACCCGCGCCGGGTGCATCCAGGCCAGCGCCTCGGCGCCCGCCGGCGCGCCATCCGGCACATTCGCCCAGACCAGCGACCAAAGCCCTTCGCCCGGGTCCACCAGCGTCACCATCGGCCCGCCCCGGCGCATCGAGGTGCGGTTGCCCGCCCCGCCTTTGGGCGCGTGCGCCTGCAAGGCAAACAGCGCCATCGCCGCCAGCGCCGGCGGCAAGACCGGGTAGCGATCACGCTTGACCAGAAGATCGGCATTGTTCTTCACCGTCTGGCCACCCGCGCTGTCGATGAACAGCATGTCGGGGCCATTGGGACCGTTCTCGCCGGTCTCGAACGCCTCAAGATCCTGCATGAACCTCGGGCCATCGCCCATCAGCTCGAACGCAGGCGCATAGGGTTCCAGCGCGGCGCGCAACCGCGCGGGGTCGGGGCGGCGGCGGGCGCGCCAGTCGCCTGCACCGCGGGGCGGATCGGCCAGGAACACCAGCCCGATCAGCAGTTCCAGACAGGCGATGTTCAGGTCGGGTCGCGGCCAGTCGGGAGATGCCAGCCCGTCATCCGCCATCTGCCATCTGCCAGGGCGCGATCACCGACCGGCTGCCATCCTTGTGCAGGACGGGAATCCATGCATTGGAAATCAGGTTCAGCATGCCGCACCCGGTACAACCTGCACGAAGGATAGTGGCGCCCCAAAACCCGCGCCAAGCGAAAATCAGACCGAATTCCGGGTCATAGCTCAGACCATGACAGATTTTGTCGCACTCGACCGCCACGAACCGGCGCGAGGAAACCAGCCAATCCGGCAGCCCCGCTGGCGGCGCGCTGTCGGGCAAGGGCAGCCGCCCCAGCCGCGCGGCGCTGGCAGAAACCTCGGACAGGTGCGCGGCCTCTAGCAGGCTGCTGAAGAAGTCCACGAGGCGGAACAGTTTTCCCTCTGTTTGGGCGGCAGCGGTGAGCGTCGTGCTGGTCGAGGCGAGGTATGGGTGCCCGATGCCACCCCTCGTC
>NZ_JBKBQM010000060.1:0-17437 GCF_046292685.1 Gemmobacter sp. | reverse complement strand
GCGCCGCCCTCGGCCCGGTCGGTTTCAGTCGTCCGCGCCGTGATCGTCGCCGGCGTCGTGCCCGGGGCCGTCGTCGTTGCCGCCGTCGTCATGACCGCTGCCGTGATCGTCGCCGGCGTCGTGCCCGGGGCCGTGGTCGTCGTCGCCCATGCGGTCGTCATCGCCATCGCGCCCGCGACCCCTGCCTTTGCGATCGTCGCCGCGCCGGTCGTCGGAATGGGCGCGCCGCGGGTCGTCGAGGTCTTTCAACCCGGCGGTCTCGGTCTTGAGCAAGGCGCCGGTCTGGATATCGTAGATCGCCTCGATCTTGTGCGTGTCGTTCCACGCCTCGACCTTCAGCTGGTCGCGGCGCTGCTCGACCTCGATCCGGCCATAGCCGGCGGCGGCGAAGTCCCTGGTCAGCCGGTCGGCGGTCAGCCCGGCCTTGGCGCTCAGCGGGGCCAGAATGGCGATGGCCAGAACGAAGGGGAATTTCATGTCGGTTCTCCCGTTTAGGTCTTGAAGGTGTCTGCCGGTCTCCCCCGGCAGGCCGCGGCGGTGGCCGTGGCCAGCGCATCGGGCATGGTTCGGTGGCGCCGGGAAATCCGCCGCGCGGCCGAAATCGGCGCCTTCCCCCGGGCGGCGGATCGGCCTAAACCTTGGTTTAGGCCGGGGTTGTGCAGCCCTGGCGTGCAAGCCGGGGCAGGAGGGCAGGATGGAAACGATCCGTATCGAGGTGGATGGTCGCGGGGTTGCCCGGCTGGATCTGGCGCGGGTGGAAAAGCACAACGCCTTGTCTGCGCAGATGATTTCCGAACTGACTTCGGCCGCCGAACGCCTTGGCCGCGATCCGGCGGTGCGGGTGGTGGTGCTGGGCGCGCAAGGCGAAACCTTCTGCGCCGGGGGCGATCTGGGCTGGATGCGCGAACAGATGGCCGCCGACGGCGCCACCCGTGCGCGCGAGGCGACGAAGCTGGCCATGATGCTGCGGGCGCTGAACGAGCTGCCCAAGCCCCTGATCGGCCGGGTGCAGGGCAACGCCTTTGGCGGCGGCGTCGGCATGATGTCGGTCTGCGATGTGGCGATCGGGGTGGATCGCGCGCGTTTCGGGCTGACCGAAACCCGGCTGGGGCTGATTCCCGCCACCATCGGCCCCTATGTGCTGGCCCGCATGGGCGAGGCGATGGCCCGCCGCGTGTTCATGTCGGCCCGGCTGTTCGGCGCGGCCGAGGCGGTGCAACTGGGCCTGCTGGCCGCAGCCGTGCCGGCCGAGGCGCTGGATGCCGCGGTCGAGGCCGAGGTGACCCCCTATCTGTCCTGCGCGCCCGGCGCCGTCGCGCGGGCCAAGCGGCTGGCGCGCGCGCTGGGGCCGCGGATCGACGATGCCGCCATCGCCACCAGCATCGAGGCGCTGGTGGCCACCTGGGAAGACCCCGAGGCGGCCGAAGGGATCGGGGCCTTTTTTGCAAAACGCAAGCCGGCCTGGGGGTGATCGGCGCCTTGTCAACTCGGCATGACAGCCGTCATGTCAGATTGCGACGCGGCCTTGCGGCATCGGCAGGGCGGGCGGCAAGAGCTTGCCGTGAAATCGACATTTTTCCCGAAGCTTGCCTTGGATGGCGCAAGCCGCCTAACGATGCCGCAGCTGCACGGTCGGGCTTGTGTTCTGGTGTGCAATTGCATACGAAGCAGCGAAATCCGCCGGATTCGACCGGCCTTTCCCATGCGGTTTGTTGACCCGTCACCGGGCGCAGAGTAAACGGGGGGCCAAGCCGAACCGGCGGCGTTCCGTCCGCCCAGCCGAAGGAGCCACAATTGGACGCTCTTCTGCGAGAATACCTTCCGATCCTCATTTTGCTGGGGCTGGCCGTAGGATTGGGCCTTGTGCTGATCCTGGCGGCGGCGGTGCTGGCGGTGCGCAAGCCCGACCCGGAAAAGGTCTCGGCCTACGAATGCGGCTTCAACGCCTTCGACGACGCGCGGATGAAGTTCGACGTGCGCTTCTACCTCGTGTCGATCCTGTTCATCATCTTCGACCTCGAAGTGGCGTTCCTGTTCCCCTGGGCCGTGGCCTTTGGCGACCTGAGCATGACGGCCTTCTGGTCGATGATGGTGTTCCTGGCGGTGCTGACCGTCGGTTTTGCCTATGAATGGAAGAAGGGGGCCCTGGAATGGGAGTGATGACCGGGGCGAACACCGCCGGGGTGGATCGCGAGCATGTCACCGCCGCCCTGAACCGCGAGTTGCAGGACAAGGGCTTTCTGCTGACCTCGACCGAGGATGTCATCAACTGGGCGCGCAACGGCTCTCTGATGTGGATGACCTTCGGCCTGGCCTGCTGCGCGGTCGAGATGATCCAGCTGTCGATGCCGCGCTATGACCTCGAACGCTTCGGCACCGCGCCGCGCGCCTCGCCGCGCCAGTCGGACCTTATGATCGTGGCCGGCACCCTGACCAACAAGATGGCGCCCGCGCTGCGCAAGGTCTACGACCAGATGCCCGAGCCGCGCTATGTGATCTCGATGGGGTCCTGCGCCAACGGCGGCGGCTATTATCACTACAGCTATTCCGTGGTGCGCGGCTGCGACCGTGTGGTGCCGGTGGACATCTACGTTCCGGGCTGCCCGCCTACGGCCGAGGCGCTGCTCTACGGTATCCTGCAACTGCAGCGGAAGATCCGCCGCACCGGCACGCTTGTGCGCTGAGGAGGGGTCATGTCGGAAGCCTTGCGGGAACTGGGCGCGCTGATCGAACTGAAGCGCGGCGATGACGTGATCGGCTGGTCGGTCGCCCACGGCGAGCTGACCGTGGAAATCGCGCCGCAGCACGTCGTGACGTTCATGGAATACCTGAAAACCGACCAGAACTGCCTGTTCACTACGCTGGTGGACGTGACGGCGGTGGACTGGCCCGAGCGCGACCGGCGCTTCGATCTGGTCTGGCATCTGCTGTCGATGCAGCGCAACCAGCGCATCCGGGTGAAGGCCGCGGTCGAGGAAGACCAGATGGTGCCTTCGGTCGTGTCGGTCTGGCCTTCGGCCAACTGGTACGAGCGCGAGGTGTTCGACATGTTCGGCATCCTGTTTTCTGGTCACCCCGACCTGCGCCGCATCCTGACCGACTACGGTTTCCGCGGCTATCCGCTGCGCAAGGATTTCCCGACCACCGGTTATACCGAAGTGCGCTACGACGACGCGCAGAAGCGTGTGGTCTACGAGCCCGTGAAGCTGGTGCAGGAATACCGGCAGTTCGATTTCCTCAGCCCCTGGGAAGGCGCGCAGTATATCCTTCCGGGCGACGAAAAGGGGGCGAAGTGATGGACGGCACCTTCAACGACGCGCAGACCGGCGAACAGAAGATTCGCAACTTCAACATCAACTTCGGCCCGCAACACCCTGCGGCGCATGGCGTCTTGCGCCTGGTGCTGGAGCTTGACGGCGAAATCGTGGAACGCGCCGACCCGCATGTGGGCCTGTTGCACCGCGGCACCGAAAAGCTGATGGAAAGCCGCACCTACCTGCAGAACCTGCCTTATCTCGACCGGCTGGATTATGTGGCGCCGATGAACCAGGAACACGCCTGGTGCCTGGCGATCGAGCGGCTGACCGGGGTGCAGGCGCCGCGGCGGGCCAGCCTGATCCGCGTGCTGTTTTCGGAAATCGGCCGCATCCTGAACCATCTGATGAACGTGACCACAGGGGCGATGGACGTGGGCGCGCTGACCCCGCCGCTCTGGGGTTTCACGGCGCGCGAAGAACTGATGGTGTTCTACGAACGCGCTTGCGGGGCGCGGCTGCACGCCGCCTATTTCCGCCCCGGCGGTGTGCACCAGGATCTGACCTCCGACCTGCTGGACGATATCGATGCCTGGGCCGACCGCTTTCCCAAGCTGCTGGACGATATCGACGGGCTGCTGACGGAAAACCGCATCTTCAAGCAGCGCACCGTCGATATCGCCGTGGTTTCGGCGCAGGATGCGTTGGACTGGGGCTTTTCGGGCGTGATGGTGCGCGGTTCGGGCCTTGCCTGGGACTTGCGCCGCGCCCAGCCCTACGAGTGCTACAACGAATTCGACTTCCAGATCCCGATCGGCCGCAACGGCGACTGCTACGACCGTTACCTGCTGCGCATGCAGGAAATGCGCGAGTCGACCCGGATCATCAAGCAGGCGGTCGCCAAGCTGCGGGTGGAACAAGGCGACGTTCTGGCCCGCGGCAAGCTGACGCCGCCGAAGCGGGCCGAGATGAAGCGGTCGATGGAAGCGCTGATCCACCACTTCAAGCTGTATACCGAAGGCTTCCACGTGCCTGCCGGCGAGGTTTATGCCGCCGTCGAGGCGCCGAAGGGCGAGTTCGGCGTCTATCTGGTGGCCGACGGCACCAACAAGCCGTGGCGCGCCAAGCTGCGCGCGCCGGGATACGCGCATCTTCAGGCGATGGATTTCATGGCCCGCGGTCACCAGCTGGCCGATGTGGCGGCCATCATCGCCACGATGGACATCGTTTTCGGGGAGATCGACCGTTGATATTGCATATCAGACCGTCGGCTTCCCACCTCGGGCGGGCAGGGCAAGGGCCTTGCGCCACCCGAACCACAGGAGTTGATGCCATGTTCCGTTCCTTCCTTGCCGCCGCCGCGCTGACGCTTGCTGCCGGGGCCGCGCAGGCCCAGGCCACGCCCGAACAGGTCCAGGCGCTGGTCAAGGCGATTGCCGAGGCCGGCTGCGTCGTGAACGCCGACAACAACGCCGCCATCCTGTCGGCCGCCGGCTTGCAGGGGCAGGATGCACAGGTGGTCGTCAATGCGCTGCTGGGCCTTGGCCAGGCGGAAATCATCGACGGCAACCTGAAGCTCAAGACGGCGGGGTGCAACTGATGCTGCGCCGGCTTGCTGCCCACCAGCCTGCGGGCTTTGCCTTTACCCCGGCCAACCAGGCCTGGGCCGAGGCGCAGATCACCAAGTATCCGCCCGGGCGCCAGGCATCGGCGATCATCCCGCTGCTGTGGCGGGCGCAGGAACAGGAAGGCTGGCTGTCGAAGCCGGCCATCGAGCATGTCGCCGACATGCTGGGCATGCCCTATATCCGCGCGCTCGAAGTGGCGACCTTCTACTTCATGTTCCAGCTGCACCCCGTCGGGTCGGTGGCCAACATCCAGATCTGCGGCACCACGTCCTGCATGATCTGCGGCGCGGAGGATCTGGTCGAGGTCTGCCAGCGCAAGATCGCCGCCAAGCCGCACACCCTGTCGGCCGACGGCAAGTTCAGCTGGGAGGAGGTCGAGTGCCTGGGCGCCTGCGCCAACGCGCCGATGGCGCAGATCGGCAAGGACTATTACGAGGATCTGACGCCCGAGCGGCTGGAATGGATTCTCGACGAGCTGTCGGCCGGCCGCGTGCCGGTGCCGGGGCCCCAGAACGGCCGCTATGCGTCGGAACCGAAGTCGGGGCTGACCTCGCTGAAGGATTTCGAATCCGGCCGCACCCAGTATAACGCCAGCGCCCAGGCGGCGGTGGACATCGGCGATACGGTCAAGCGCATCGACGGCACCGAGGTGCCGCTTGTGGTGTCGTGGAAAGCCCGCGCCGAACCGCAGGCGGCACCTGCGGCCCCCGCGCCCGCTGCCACGCCGGCGGCGGCCGAAGGCACCCGGCCGCAGGCCCTGGCGGGCGCGCGCGACGGCCGCCCCGACGATCTGAAGAAGATCGAGGGCATCGGTCCGGTGCTGGAAAAGCTGTGCCACGAGCTCGGCATCTTCCACTACGACCAGATCGCGGCCTGGGGCCCGGCGGAAGTGGCGTGGATGGACAGCAACCTCAAGGGCTTCAAGGGCCGCGTCAGCCGCGACCGCTGGGTGGCCCAGGCGAAACTGATCGGCGAGGTCGGGATGGACGAGTTCCTGCGCCGCGCCAGGACCAACGACTACTGAGGCCGCCCCGATGGCGCGCCAGCCCACAGCGGCGCAAGCCGCCTTTGCCCGGCAGATGCGGGTGGTGGCGCTGGTTATTGCCGGAACCACGCTGTTGTGGCTGGTCTTGGGCGAAATCGGGCGGCAATACGGGTGGGAGGCGCGTTACGCCTTCCTGATCGATCTGGCGGCGCTGGCCGCCTATGTCTGGGCGCTGATCAACGCCTGGCAACTCTGGCGGAAACGCCGGGACACATGAGGGAACGCGGATGCTGAAGGATCAGGACCGGATCTTTACCAACCTCTACGGGATGCACGACCGCACCCTGGCGGGGGCGCGCAAGCGCGGTCATTGGGACGGCACCGCCGAAATCATCGCGCGCGGGCGCGACAAGATCGTCGATCAGGTCAAGGCATCCGGCCTGCGCGGCCGCGGCGGGGCAGGGTTCCCGACCGGGCTCAAGTGGTCGTTCATGCCCAAGCAGTCGGACGGGCGGCCGAGCTATCTGGTCATCAACGCCGACGAATCCGAACCCGGCACCTGCAAGGACCGGGAGATCATGCGCCACGATCCGCATACCCTGATCGAAGGGGCGCTGATCGCCAGCTTCGCGATGGGCGCGCATACCTGCTATATCTACATCCGCGGCGAATACATCCGCGAACGCGAGGCGCTGCAGGCTGCGATCGACGAATGCTATGATGCCGGGCTTCTGGGCCGCAACGCGGCCGGCAGCGGCTGGGACTTCGACCTGTTCCTGCACCACGGGGCCGGCGCCTATATCTGCGGAGAGGAAACCGCCCTGCTGGAAAGCCTGGAAGGCAAGAAGGGGATGCCGCGGATGAAGCCGCCGTTCCCGGCCGGCTCGGGGCTTTACGGTTGCCCGACCACGGTGAACAACGTGGAATCCATCGCCGTGGTGCCCACCATCCTGCGCCGCGGGCCGGACTGGTTTGCGGGCTTCGGCCGCCCGAACAACGCCGGCACCAAACTGTTCGCCATCTCGGGCCACGTCAACAACCCCTGCGTGGTCGAGGAGGCGATGTCGATCCCGCTCAAGGAGCTGCTGGAGCGGCATTGCGGCGGCGTGCGCGGCGGGTGGAAGAACCTCAAGGCGGTCATCCCCGGCGGCTCGTCCGTGCAGATGCTGCGCGCCGAGGAATGCGACGAGTGCATCATGGATTTCGACTGGCTGCGCGAGCGCAAATCGGGCCTGGGCACCGCGGCGGTGATCGTGATGGATCAGTCCACCGACATCATCAAGGCGATCTGGCGGCTTTCCAAGTTCTACAAGCACGAAAGCTGCGGCCAGTGCACGCCTTGCCGCGAAGGCACCGGCTGGATGATGCGGGTGATGGAACGTCTGGTGAAGGGCGAGGCCGAGCTTGAGGAAATCGACATGCTCTTGTCGGTGACCAGGCAGGTCGAAGGCCATACGATCTGTGCGCTTGGCGATGCGGCGGCCTGGCCGATCCAGGGCCTGATCCGCCAGTTTCGCGACGAGATCGAAGACCGGATCAAGGCGCGCAAGACCGGGCGCATGGGCGCGATGGCGGCGGAATGATGCGGCGCGCGGTCCTGATCCTCGGGGTGGCGCTGGCGGTGGCGGGGTGTTCCACGCTCGACCGCGTCAACCCGTTCAAGCGCAAGGATGCGGCCGAGGCAAGCCTGCCTTACCGCGCCGCGCTGCGCGCGGACCGGGACGGTGCGCTGACGGTCACGGTCAAGGCGCCGGGGGCGACGGTGGACATGGTGCGCGAAAGCGTGCGTTACCCGGTGACCCGGTATTGCCTGCTGGAACGCGGGTCGTCCGATGCCGATTGGGTCACCGATCCGGCCACGGGCGACTGGGCCTATACCGCAACGCCGCAAGGCGACCTGACCTTTCAGGCGCGTTGCCGGGCATGAAACTTCGGGGGCGCGCGTCGGTGCGCCCTGCGACGACGACAAGGGGCACCCGCGAGGGGCCGGGATGAAAGAGGCGCGAGCATGAGCACGCTGAAGAAGATCATCATCGACGGCATCGAGGTCGAGGTCGATCCGGCGATGACGCTGATCCAGGCCGCCGAGGTGGCGGGCGTGGAGATCCCGCGCTTTTGCTATCACGAACGGCTCAGCATCGCGGGCAACTGCCGGATGTGCCTGGTCGAGGTCGTCGGCGGCCCGCCCAAGCCTGCGGCAAGCTGTGCGATGCAGGTGCGCGACCTGCGCCCCGGCCCGAACGGCGAGCCGCCGGTGGTCAAGACCAACAGCCCGATGGTCAAGAAGGCGCGCGAAGGGGTTATGGAGTTTCTGCTCATCAACCACCCGCTCGACTGCCCGATCTGCGACCAGGGCGGCGAATGCGACCTGCAGGACCAGGCGATGGCCTATGGCGTGGATTTTTCCCGCTACCGCGAGCCCAAGCGCGCCTCCGAGGATCTGAACCTCGGGCCGCTGGTGGCGACCACGATGACGCGCTGCATTTCCTGCACCCGCTGCGTGCGCTTTACCACCGAGGTCGCGGGGATCACCCAGATGGGCCAGACGGGCCGCGGCGAAGATGCCGAGATCACCAGCTATCTCAACCAGACGCTGGACTCGAACCTGCAAGGCAACATCATCGACCTGTGCCCGGTCGGCGCGCTGACCTCCAAGCCCTACGCTTTCACCGCGCGGCCGTGGGAGCTGACCAAGACCGAGACCATCGACGTGATGGACGCGCTGGGGTCGAACATCCGCGTCGATACCAAGGGGCGCGAGGTCATGCGCATCCTGCCGCGCAACCATGACGGCGTGAACGAGGAGTGGATCAGCGACAAGACCCGCTTCGTCTGGGACGGCCTGCGCCGCCAGCGGCTGGACCGGCCCTATGTCCGCCGCGGCGGGCGGCTGGTTCCGGTGACCTGGGCACAGGCGCTGGACGCCGTGGCGCAGGCGGTCAAGGGGCGCAAGGTGGCGGGCCTTGTCGGCGATCTGGCGAACGTGGAGTCGGCCTATTCGCTCAAGCGGCTGGTCGAAGGGCTGGGCGGCAAGGTGGAATGCCGCACCGACGGCGCCAAGCTGCCCGAGGGCAACCGTTCCGCCTATGTCGGCACCGCGGCCATTGCCGATATCGACCAGGCAAAGCGCATCCTGCTGATCGGAACGGACCCGCGGTCCGAGGCGCCGGTGCTCAATGCCCGCATCCGCAAGGCCTGGGCCGCGGGTGCCGATGTGGCGCTGGTCGGCCCTGCGGTCGACCTCACCTACGACTACCACCACTTCGGCACCGGGCGCGAGGCGCTGACCGCCCTGCTGAAAGAGGATCTGACCAACACCGCCGGAACCCCCGGTCTGGTCATCGTCGGCATGGGCGCGCTGACCGAGGCCGATGGCGAGGCGGTGCTGAGCCAGGCGATGAAGATCGCCGAGCTTGGCGAGTCCAGGCTTCTGGTGCTGCACACCGCCGCTGCCCGGGTGGGGGCGATGGATGTGGGCGCCGTCACCCCCGGCGGGCTGACCGCGGCGATGGACGGGGCCGAGGTGATCTGGAACCTGGGCGCCGACGAGGTCGACATCGCCCCCGGTCCGGTGGTGATCTATCAGGGCAGCCACGGCGACCGTGGCGCGCACCGCGCCGACATCATCCTGCCCGCCGCCTGCTACACCGAGGAAAACGCCCTGTTCGTCAACACCGAGGGGCGCCCGCAACTGGCGATCCGCGCCGGCTTCCCGCCGGGCGAGGCCAAGGAAAACTGGGCGATCCTGCGCGCGGCTTCGGCCGAACTGGGGGCCGTGCTGCCCTGGGACGATCTGGCATCCTTGCGCCGCGCGCTGGTGGCCGACCATCCGCATCTGGGCCGCATCGACCGCGTGGCGGAAAACGCCTGGAACCGCATTCCGCTGCGCGAACCGGCCAATGCCGATTTCCGCCTGGCGATCCGCGATTTCTGGCTGACCAACCCGATTGCCCGGTCGTCGCCGCTGATGGCGCAGCTTTCGGCCAATGCCGCCGCTCGCGCCGCGCGCCCGATGGCGGCGGAGTGATGCCGATGGCCCGGGCAACCGCCCCCCTCGCACTGGCCCTGACCGGGCTTGCGGCCTGCGCCGACAGCGCGCAGGTGGGGCAGCATGCCTTGCCGCCGGCCTTTCTGGGGATCGAGACCCGGCTTCTCGATGGCGACCTGGTGAATTTCCGCGTGGCGATGCGTCATGCCGAAAGCCGCCGCCTGGTCGAAGATTACGCGGCCTGCGCGGCCGCGCAATATGCGCTGATCCGGGGCTACGGCTTTGCGCGCCATGTGCGCACGAACGTGGTTCAGGACGGGTCTGTTGCCAGGGCGGATGCGGTTTACACCATTTCGCCGGCGCTGCCGAAAGGGGTGGCCACCATCGATGCGGAAGTCACGGTGCGCGATTGCGGCGCCCGCGGCATTCCGACGGTGTAGGGCCCGGACAAGGAACGTGGGGACGTGAGGAAACATGGCTGAGTTTTTCCAGACCGGGGCGGGCATCGCGACCATCATCGCGGCCCAGGGCCTCCTGATCATCGGCTTCGTGATGCTGAGCCTGATCTTCCTTGTCTATGGCGACCGGAAAATCTGGGCCGCCGTGCAACTGCGCCGCGGGCCGAACGTGGTGGGCCCCTGGGGCCTGCTGCAGACCTTCGCCGACGCGCTGAAGTTCATGCTCAAGGAAATCGTGGTGCCCGCCGGCGCCGACCGGCCGGTGTTCTTCCTGGCGCCGATGCTGTCGTTCGTGCTGGCGGTGCTGGCCTGGGCGGTGGTGCCGTTGAACCACGGCTGGGTGCTGGCCGACATCAACGTCGCCATCCTGTTCGTGTTCGCGGTGTCCTCGCTCGAGGTTTACGGCGTCATCATGGGCGGCTGGGCCTCGAACTCGAAATACCCGTTCCTCGGGGGCCTGCGTTCGGCCGCGCAGATGATCTCCTACGAGGTGTCGCTGGGCCTCATCATCATCGGCATCATCATTTCCACCGGCTCGATGAATCTCAGCGCCATCGTCGAGGCGCAGCGCGGCGACTACGGGCTGTTCAACTGGTACTGGCTGCCGCATCTGCCGATGGTGGTGCTGTTCTTCGTGTCGGCGCTGGCCGAAACCAACCGCCCGCCGTTCGACCTGCCCGAGGCGGAATCGGAACTGGTGGCGGGGTTCATGGTGGAATATTCGTCCACGCCCTACCTTTTGTTCATGGCCGGCGAATACATCGCCATCTGGCTGATGTGCGCGCTGCTCAGCCTGCTGTTCTTCGGCGGCTGGCTCTCGCCCGTCCCCGGGCTGCCCGACGGGTTCCTGTGGATGTTCGCCAAGATGGTGTTCTTCTTCTTCCTGTTCGCCATGGTGAAGGCCATCGTGCCGCGCTACCGCTATGACCAGCTGATGCGGATCGGCTGGAAGGTGTTCCTGCCGCTGTCGCTGGCCTGGGTGGTGATCGTGGCGTTCCTGGCGAAATTCGAGGTTCTGGGCGGCGCCTGGGCGCGCTGGTCCGTGGGGGGCTGAGCGATGGGCATCGATATCAACCGCGCCGTCAAATACTTCTTCATGGTCGACTTCATCAAAGGCTTCGGCCTGGGGATGAAATACTTCTTCGCCCCGAAGGACACGCTGAACTACCCGCACGAAAAGGGGCCGCTGTCGCCCCGCTTCCGCGGCGAACATGCGCTGCGCCGCTATCCGAACGGCGAGGAACGCTGCATCGCCTGCAAGCTGTGCGAGGCGATCTGCCCGGCGCAGGCCATCACGATCGACGCCGAACCGCGCGAGGACGGCAGCCGCCGCACCACGCGCTACGACATCGACATGACCAAGTGCATCTACTGCGGCTTCTGCCAGGAGGCGTGCCCGGTGGATGCCATCGTCGAAGGTCCGAACTTCGAGTTCGCCACCGAGACGCGCGAGGAACTGTTCTACACCAAGGAAAAGCTGCTGGAAAACGGCGAGCGCTGGGAAGCGCAGATCGCCCGCAACCTGGAACTGGACGCGCCCTACCGATGAGCCCCGTCACCGTCCTCGGCTTTCCGTCGCCGCTGGCGATGGCCATGCTGGGCCCCTGGGCCTGGTGGCTTCCGGTCGTGCAGGCCGGTTGGTCGGCGGCCGGTGCGATGCCGGCGTTCGGGGTCAGGGTGGCGCTGCCGATGGGCACCTGCGGCATGGTGGTTGCGGGCGGCGCCCGTCCGGGCGAGGGCAAGGGGGGCACGGCATGAACGACGCGTGGCAAAAGATGATGCAGGCCATGCTGGAACAGTCCCAGCAGATGATGCGTGCGGTCAACCCGGCGCTGGAAACCTTTTCCGTCAAGGGGTTCGAGAACCTGATCCCCACCTTGTCGAAAGACTACATGGAAATGGTGTTCGGCAAGACCTTCAACCGCGACGGGCTGGATGCCAAGACGCGGATGCTGGTCACGCTGGCGGCATTGACCGTGCTGGGCGCGCAGGCCGAACCGCAACTGCGCCTGACGGTGCGCCATGCGCTGCAGGCCGGGGCGACGCAGCGCGAGATTGCCGAAGTGATCTATCAGATGAGCCTGTTCGGCGGCCTGCCCGCCATGCAGAAGGCGCTGGACATCGCGCAAGGCGTGTTCGCCGAAACCGAGGAGACCAAGGAATGACCCCCGCGACCGAAGGGAGCAAGCCATGACCATCGCCGACGTGGCTTTTTACGGCTTTGCCGTCGTGACGCTGGTGGCCGGCTTGCTGGTCACCGTGGCCCGCAACCCGGTGCATTCGGTGCTCTGGCTGATTCTTGCGTTCTTTTCCTCGGCGGGGCTGTTCGTGCTCCTGGGGGCGGAATTCGTGGCGATGCTGCTGGTCATTGTCTATGTCGGGGCGGTGGCGGTGCTGTTCCTGTTCGTGGTGATGATGCTCGACGTGGATTTCGCAGCGCTCAAGGGCGAGATGGCGCGGGCGATGCCGCTGGCGCTGCTGGTGGGCGTGGTGCTCATCATGCAGTTCGCGCTGGCCTTCGGCGCCTGGGTGCAGGCCGACGGCGCGCTTGGCCTGCGCCAGGCGGTGACGCCCGACGCGGCCGAGGTGGAAAACGCCAAGGCGCTGGGGCTGCTGCTCTATGACCGCTACTTCCTGCTGTTCCAGCTGGCGGGCATGATCCTGCTGGTGGCGATGATCGGCGCCATCGCGCTGACGCTGCGGCACCGCCAGGGCATCCGGCGGCAGGACGTGCTGCAACAGATGTGGCGCGATCCGGCCAAGACGATGGAACTCAAGGACGTGAAGCCGGGCCAGGGGCTCTGACCCCGGGCCTTCCGGGCCGCGACAATACAACGGGCGGGAGACACCGCCGACGAGGGACCAAACGATGGTGGGACTGGAACATTACCTGACGGTGGCGGCGGCGCTGTTCGTCATCGGGATCTTCGGGATTTTCCTGAACCGGAAGAACGTGATCGTCATCCTGATGTCGATCGAACTGATGCTGCTGTCGGTCAACATCAACCTGGTGGCGTTCTCCAGCTTTCTGGGCGACCTGGTGGGGCAGGTGTTCACCATGTTCGTGCTGACCGTGGCGGCGGCCGAAGCGGCGATCGGGCTTGCGATCCTCGTTTGCTTCTTCCGCAACCGCGGCACCATCGACGTCGAAGACGTCAACGTGATGAAGGGCTGAGCCGATGGAAACGATCATCCTGTTTGCGCCGCTGGTCGGCGCGCTGATCTGCGGCTTCGGCTGGCGTCTGATCGGGGAAAGGCCCGGCCAGGTGCTGACCACGGGGCTGGTGTTCCTGGCGGCGCTGCTGTCCTGGGTGGTGTTCCTCGGCTTCGATGGCGAAACCCGGCAGATCACGCTGCTGCGCTGGATCTCCTCGGGCACGCTGGAAACCGAATGGGCGATCCGGCTGGACCGGATGACCGCGATCATGCTGGTGGTGGTGAACTCGGTCTCGGCGCTGGTGCACCTCTATTCCTTCGGCTACATGGCGCATGACGACAACTGGGGCCACCACGAACATTACCGCGCCCGGTTCTTTGCCTATCTGTCGTTCTTCACCTTCGCCATGCTGATGCTGGTGACCTCGGACAACCTGGTGCAGATGTTCTTCGGCTGGGAAGGGGTGGGGGTCGCCTCCTATCTGCTGATCGGCTTCTACTACAAGAAGGCCAGCGCCAATGCTGCGGCGATCAAGGCCTTCGTCGTCAACCGCGTGGGCGACTTCGGCTTTGCGCTGGGTATCTTCGCGCTGTTCTACCTGACCGACAGCATCCGCTTCGACGACATCTTTGCCGCCGCGCCGCAACTGGCCGAAACCCGGCTGCATTTCCTGTGGACCGACTGGAACGCTGCCAACCTGATCGGGGTGTTGCTGTTCATCGGGGCGATGGGCAAGTCGGCGCAGCTGTTCCTGCACACCTGGCTTCCCGACGCGATGGAAGGCCCGACCCCGGTGTCGGCGCTGATCCACGCCGCGACGATGGTGACGGCCGGTGTGTTCCTGGTCAGCCGCATGTCGCCGGTGTTCGAATACGCGCCCGAGGCCAAGCTGATGATCGTGTATATCGGCGGCTTCACCGCGTTCTTCGCGGCCACCGTCGGCCTCGTGCAGAACGACATCAAGCGGGTGATCGCCTATTCCACCTGTTCGCAGCTGGGCTACATGTTCGTCGCGGCCGGGGTGGGCGTCTATTCGGTGGCGATGTTCCACCTGTTCACGCACGCCTTCTTCAAGGCCATGCTGTTCCTGGGCGCCGGCTCGGTGATCCACGCCACCCACCACGAACAGGACATGCGCAACTACGGCGGCCTGCGCAAGCACATCCCGCTGACCTTCTGGGCCATGATGATCGGCACGCTGGCCATCACCGGGGTCGGCATCCCGCTGACGCATATCGGTTTCGCCGGCTTCATCTCGAAGGATGCCGTGATCGAGAGCGCCTATGCCGGCGGGCCCGCCATCATCTTCTGGCTGCTGGTGGCCGGGGCTGCGATGACCAGCTTCTACAGCTGGCGGCTGATGTTCATGACCTTCTACGGCACCAGCCGGGCGAACAGCCACGGCCACGGCCACGGGCATGGGCATGGCCACGGGCATGACGATCACGCCCACGAGCCGCACGAAAGCCCCAAGGTCATGCTGATCCCGCTGGGTGTGCTGGCGCTTGGCGCGGTGTTCTCGGGGATGGTGTGGTACAACAGCTTCTTCGGCTCGGTCGAAAGCGTGCGCGCCTGGTTCGGCATGCCGGTGGCCGAGGCGCATGGCGCCGCGCCGGCGACCGACAGCCACGCTGCCGCCACCACCACCCACGGCGCGCCGGCGGCGGCCGAAGGCAATGGCGATGCGATGGTGCCGGGGCAGGGGGCGCTGTTCTTCCACCCCGACAACCACGTGCTGCACGCGGCGCACGAGGTGCCGAAGTGGGTCAAGGTCTCGCCCTTCGTCGCCATGCTGCTGGGTCTGGGGCTTGCCTATCAGATGTATATCCGCCGCCCCGACTGGCCGGCGAAACTGGCCGCCGAACAGAAGCCGCTTTACGAGTTCCTGCTCAACAAGTGGTATTTCGACGAAATCTACGACGCGATCTTCGTGCGTCCGGCCAAGTGGCTGGGGGCCTTCCTGTGGAAGCGCGGCGACGGCAACGTGATCGACGGCACGATCAACGGCATTGCGATGGGGATCGTGCCGTGGCTCACGCGGCTCGCGGGGCGGGCGCAGTCGGGCTATGTGTTCCACTACGCCTTCGCCATGGTGCTGGGCATCGTGGTGCTGGTCACCTGGATGACGCTGGCGGCCGGACACTGAGGGCAGAACGATGGACAACCTGATTTCGATCATCACCTTTGCCCCGGCGGTCGGCGCCCTGGTGCTTGCCGCCTTCCTGCGCGGCGACGATGCGGCGGCGCAGCGCAACGCCAAATGGGCTGCGCTGATGACCACCACGGTCACCTTCCTCTTGTCGCTGTTCCTGCTGGCAGGGTTCGATCCGGCCGACACCGGCTTCCAGTTCGTCGAGACCCGGCCCTGGGTGATGGGCCTGACCTACAAGGTCGGGGTCGACGGCATCTCGATCCTGTTCGTGCTGCTGACCACCTTCCTCATGCCGCTGACCATCGCGGCCTGCTGGGATGTGACCACCCGCGTCAAGGAATACATGATCGCGTTCCTGCTGCTGGAAACGCTGATGATCGGCGTGTTCGTGGCGCTGGACCTCGTGCTGTTCTACCTGTTCTTCGAGGCAGGGCTGATCCCGATGTTCCTTATCATCGGCATCTGGGGCGGCAAGGACCGCATCTATGCCAGCTTCAAGTTCTTCCTTTATACCTTCCTCGGCTCGGTGCTGATGCTGGTGGCGATGATCGCCATGTATGTCGATGCCGGCACGACCGACATTGCGGCGCTGTTGCGCCACAACTTCGGGTCCGAGGATTTCACCGTCCTGGGCATCCACATCGTCGGCGGAGCGCAAACGCTGATGTGGCTGGCGTTCTTTGCCAGCTTCGCGGTCAAGATGCCGATGTGGCCGGTGCACACCTGGCTGCCCGATGCCCACGTGCAGGCGCCGACCGCCGGGTCGGTGGTTCTGGCCGCGATCCTGCTGAAGATGGGCGGTTACGGGTTCCTGCGGTTCTCCTTGCCGATGTTCCCGGTGGCGTCCGACCTGCTGGCCCCGCTGGTCCTGTGGCTGTCGGCCATCGCCATCGTCTACACCAGCCTCGTGGCGCTGGCGCAGCACGACATGAAGAAGCTCATCGCCTATTCGTCGGTCGCGCACATGGGCTATGTCACGATGGGGATCTTCGCGGTGAACCAGCAGGGCATCGACGGCGCGATCTTCCAGATGATCAGCCACGGCTTCATCTCGGGCGCGCTGTTCCTGTGCGTCGGCGTCATCTACGACCGGATGCACACGCGCGAGATCGACGCCTACGGCGGCCTGGTGAACCGGATGCCCGCCTATGCGCTGATCTTCATGTTCTTCACGATGGCGAACGTGGGCCTGCCCGGCACCTCGGGCTTCATCGGCGAGTTCCTGACCCTGATGGGCGTCTTCCAGGTCAACACCTGGGTCGCGGTGGTGGCCACCACGGGGGTGATCCTTTCGGCGGCCTATGCGCTGTGGCTCTATCGCCGGGTGGTGATGGGCGATCTCATCAAGGAAAGCCTGCGGTCGATCACCGACATGACCAGCCGCGAAAGGGCGATCTTTGCGCCGCTGGTGGCCATGACCCTGTTGCTGGGCGTCTATCCCGCGCTGGTCACCGACCTGATCGGGCCCAGCGTCGAGGCCCTGATTTCCGACTATCGCGCCGCGGTGCCGCTTGCAGAAGCCGGCACGCGCCTGGCCAGCCACTGAGGAGCGTGACATGACCCCCGCAGATCTTTCGATCCTCCTGCCGGAGATCGTGCTGGCGCTGCTGTGCATGGCCGCACTTCTCGGCGCCGTCTACACCGCGCAAGACCGGCTGACCCCGACGCTCACCTGGGGGGCGGCGGCGCTGTTCCTGGCGCTGGCTGCCTGGGTCGGCACCACCGGCGGCGACCGCATCGCCTTCGGCGGTCTGTTCGTCGACGACGCCTTCTCCCGCTTTGCCAAGGTGGTGATCCTCGTCTCGGCCGCGGCCG
>NZ_JBKBQM010000059.1:0-17845 GCF_046292685.1 Gemmobacter sp. | reverse complement strand
GTTTCCGGGCCCGCCGCGCCCGCCGGCCCGCGCCGGGGCGGCGGCCGACAGCACCGGCAGATGGGCATGGGGCCCGGTGCTCAGCATCTGCGCCACGTGCCAGGCCTGCGCGCGCGCAATCAGGCGGGTGGCTGCGCAATCGCCGGTCATGGCGAAATAGCTGGTCAGCGCCGTTTCGGTGTGCCCCGCCGGGCGGTCGAGGTATCGGCGGGTGGCCACATGTGCGGCTTCGCACAGGCGCAGCAGCGGCTCGTCATCCGCGCCGGTCGGCCGGGCGTCGTCCGGCGGCCCGGCACCGGCCACCGCCGACAGGCTGACGGTGCTGCCCGCCCCGCCGTTGCAGCGCCACCCCCGGCCGGCCGTCAGCTCCAGATCAAGCCGCAGCACCCCGAGGTGGCTGGCCGAAAACCCGGGCATGCAGGCCGGTTTGCCCGACAGCAGCCCTGCCTTGTTGTCGATGTGCGGCAGGTCGTCGAAACCGCAGCCCGGAAACACCTGGTGGCTGTGCCCGGCCACCACGGCATCGATTCCCGGCACGGCCGCCAGCGCCAGTGCCGCGTTTTCGGCCTCGGGCTCCGCGCCACCATCCATCGTGCCGATGCCGGAATGGCACAGCGCGACCACGACATCGGCCCCGGCGGCGATGATCTGCGGCACCACCCGATTGGCCGCGGCCACGATGCCTTCGACCTGGGCGCGTCCGTTCAGGTGGGCGTGATCCCAGATCATCACCTGCGGAGGAACAAAGCCCACCAGCCCCAGGCGCAGTGATCGTTCGCGGCCATCGGTGCAGATGACCTTGCGGTCAAGCAACGTCCACCCGCCCCACAGCATCGGCCCGCCGTCGATCCGCCGCAGATTGGCGCACAACACCGGAAACCGAGCACCCGCCAGCGCATCGGCAAGAAAGCCGAGGCCGTAGTTGAAGTCGTGGTTCCCCAGCGCCACCGCATCGTATTCCAGCACATTCAGCGCCTCGACCATCGGGTGCGGGTGGCCGGGGCCCGGGGGGCGCGCGTCGGCCAGCGCCTCGCCCAGGGCGGTGCCTTGCAGGAAGTCGCCGTTGTCGACCAGCAGCGCATTCGGAAAGGTCCGGCGCAGCGCGCGGATATGCCCTGCCACCGAGGCCAGCCCTTCGCCCGGGTCAGGGCGGTCGGCGTAGTAGTCCCAGGGGCAAAGATGCAGGTGCAGATCGCTGGTGGCCAACACAGTGACCGTGCAGCGCGGGGTCGGCGGTTCTTTCAAGGTCTTGGGCGGCAACGGGGTTTTCCTCGCTGTCATGCGCAGTTACCTTAGCCGGGCGATGGCAGCCGTCCAGCCTGCGGCGAGCCGGGAGTGCGTTGCGCAATCAAGGGTTGCATTTCGGCAACGGCGGCCATCCGCCCTTTCGCCGGTGGCCGCGGCGTGGCATCCATCGCAGACGGCAACAGGGGCAAGGCCATGCGCGATGCGGAAACGGTGACCTTCGGGGGCTTGGGCGGGCTGGACCGTGGCGCCGCCCTGCGGGGCGATGCGGAACGGCAGGCGGCGATGTGGCGCGGCCCGGCCACGCGGGTTCTGCCGATGTGGCGCGGCAAGCCGCTGATCGCGGGCGAGGCCCGTTCGGCCCTGGGGCTTGTGCCACCCGATCACCCGGTTCTGGCCGAGGCCGCCGGCACGCCCCCGCTGTTTCTGGGGCTTGCCGGCGATGCGCCGCTGTTTGCCGCCGACCTTTCGGGGTGGGAACCCGCCGGGCTGGATGCCGGCGCGCAAGGCGCCTTTTTCGACCCGACCGAACAGCACCACCCCGCCTTGCCCGCCGATCACCGCTTTGCCGAACTGCGGGGCGTGATGGCGGCGCTGTCGCCGCTCGAGGCCGAGTTGGCGGCGATGGCGCGGGGGCTGTTCGAATGGCATCGCACGCACGGCTTCTGCGCGCGCTGCGGCCAGCGGTCCGAGGTGACGATGGCCGGCTGGCAGCGCCAGTGCCCGGCCTGCCGCGCGCCGCATTTCCCGCGCACCGATCCTGTGGTCATCATGCTGATCACACGCGGCAACCGGGTGCTGATGGGGCGCTCGCCCGGGTGGCCGCCGGGGATGTTTTCGTTGCTGGCGGGCTTCATCGAACCCGGCGAGACGATCGAGGCCGCGGTGCGCCGCGAGGTGGCCGAGGAAACCGGCGTCCCGGTGGGCGCCGTGCGGTATCTGGCAAGCCAGCCCTGGCCCTTTCCGGCCTCGCTGATGCTGGGCTGCGCGGGCGAGGCGCTGGGCGATGCCATCACCATCGACCCCGCCGAGCTCGAAGCGGCACGCTGGGTGACGCGCGAGGAGATGGTCGAGGTGATGGGGGGGCGCCATCCCGAACTGCGCCCGGCACGAAAGGGTGCAATTGCGCATTTTCTGATCCGCGCCTGGCTGGCCGATGCGCTGGACTGATCCGGCGGCTCGGTCCATATCTGCAAGAACCAACGACAAGGGGCAGGGCAGGGGATGAAGTTCGGCGCGCGCGAGGATATAGAGGTTCCGGTGGCCGGGGTCTGGGCGGTGCTGACCGATTACGAGGCGTTCGAGCGGGCGGCCCTGCGCCGTGGCGCCGAGGTGCAGCGCAAGGACCAGGGCAAGGTGCCGGCCTGGCAGGTGGCTTTTGTCTTTCGCGGCAAGCGGCGCCATGTCACCATCCGGCAAGAGCGTATCGAGGCCGCGGGCCTGCTGGCCTTTTCCGGCGAGGGGCGCCACCTCGAAGGCAACATGCAGGTGGAGCTGCTGGAGCTGGGCCCGCGCCGCACGCGCATGACCGTGACCACCGAGGTCCGGCCGCTCAGCCTGGCCGCGCGGTTGTTCCTGCAATCGATGAAGCTTGCGCGTGGCCGGGTCGTGCGCAAGTATCAGGCGCGCGTTGCCCAGCTTGCCACCATGATCGAGGCGCGCGCCCGCGGGCAGAAGGCTGGATTCTGACCATCTGGACAAATTCTTCGCCGCGCGTCAGGATGCTGCTTTCCAACGCCGCGAGGGGTCATGTCACTGTTGCAAGCTGCTACCGAAGTGCGCGAAAACGCCTGGGTGCCCTATTCCCGTTTCAAGGTGGGGGCGGCGGTGCGCGGCGCCTCGGGTGCCATCTACCGCGGCTGCAATGTCGAAAATGCGGCCTATCCCGAAGGCACCTGCGCCGAGGCCGGCGCGATTGCCGCAATGGTGGCCGCCGGTGAAACGCGGTTGACCGAAGTTCTGGTCATCGCCGATTGCCCCGCACCGGTCCCGCCTTGCGGCGGATGCCGGCAAAAGCTGGCCGAGTTCGGCCAGCCCGAAACCCCGGTCACGCTGTGCACCACCGATGGCCAAAGCCTGACCACCACCATCGGCGCTTTGCTGCCCGGCGCCTTCACCCCCGCGCACATGGACCGGACATGAGCGACGCGCGCCGCATCATTGCGACTGTGCGCGATGGCGGGTCGCCTTCGGTGGCCGACCTGCAATGGTTTGCGCAAGGGCTGGCCACGGGCGGGGTGACCGATGCCCAGGCCGGGGCCTTTGCGATGGCGGTGCTGCTGAAAGGCCTGGGCGAGCCGGGGCGCGTGGCGCTGACCCGGGCCATGCGCGACACCGGCCGGGTTCTGACCTGGCGGATGGATGCGCCGGTGGTCGACAAGCATTCGACCGGCGGGGTGGGCGATTCCATCTCGTTGCTGCTGGCGCCGGCGCTGGCCGAATGCGGGGTCTATGTGCCGATGGTTTCGGGGCGCGGGCTTGGACATACCGGCGGCACGCTGGACAAGCTCGAGGCGATTCCGGGCTACACCGTGGACCAGTCCGAAACCGACTTCCGCCGCATCGTGGCCGAGGTGGGCTGTGCCATCGTGGCCGCGACCGGCGAAATCGCGCCGGCCGACCGGCGGCTTTACGCGATCCGCGACGTGACGGCGACGGTCGAGTCGATCGACCTGATTACCGCCTCGATCCTGTCCAAGAAGCTTTCGGCGGGGCTGGAGGCCCTGGTGCTGGATGTCAAGGTCGGCTCGGGCGCCTTCCTGCCTTCGGCCGATCAGGCGCAGGCGCTGGCGCGGGCGCTGGTGGATACGGCGATAGGCGCCGGGTGCCGCACCAGTGCGCTGATTACCGATATGGATCAGCCGCTGGCCTGCAATGCCGGCAATGCGGTTGAGGTGGCCGAGGTCATGGGCGCCCTGACCTGCGATCCGGTGAACCAGCGCCTGTGGGATCTGACCGAGGCGCTGGGCGGCGAGCTTCTGGCCCTGTGCGGGGCGGCGCCCGATGCTGCGACCGGCGGGCAGCGCATCATTTCCGCGATCCGTTCGGGCCGCGCAGCGGAACGCCTTGCCCGCATGGTGGCGGCGCAAGGCGGCCCGGCCGATTTTCTGGAACGCTGGCGCGACCATCTGCCTGCTGCGCCGGTGGTGCGCGATGTGCCGGCGCTCGGGCAGGGCATCGTCGCCCGCATCGACACCCGGGCGGTGGGCGAGGCGGTGGTGCATCTGGGCGGCGGTCGATTGCGCAACGGCGACGCCATCGACCCGCGCGTAGGGTTTTCCGAGCTCAAGGGCATCGGAATGAATGTTGGGCCGGGCGATCCGCTTGCAGTCGTCCATGCGGCTACCGAAGCGGCGGCCGAACGGGCGATTGCTGCGGTTCAGGCCGCCTATGTGCTGGGCGACGGTGCGGATGCGCCCGACCTTGTTCAGGGGCGGGTGGCCTGAGATGCCGCGCGCGTTTTTGATCGTGATGGACAGCGTGGGTTGCGGCGGTGCCCCCGATGCCGCCGACTTCGGCGATGCCGGGGCGAATACGTTGGGCCATATCGCACAGGCCTGTGCGGCCGGCCGCGCCGAACAGGGCCGCAGCGGGCCGTTGCGCATGCCGGTGCTGGACGGGCTGGGCCTTGGCGCCGCGATCCGGCTGGCCAGCGGGTTCGACGCGCCGGGCTTGGGCGCGGTGCCGCAAGGGCGCTGGGGGGCGGCCACGGAAGTGTCGCGCGGCAAGGACACGCCTTCGGGCCACTGGGAACTGGCCGGGGTGCCCGTGCCCTGGGACTGGACCTATTTCCCCGACACGCAGCCGGCCTTTCCGCCCGATCTGATGGCGCTGGTGGCGCGGCTGGCCGGAACGGACGGCACGCTGGGCAATTGCCATGCCTCGGGCGTGCCGATCATCGCGGCGCATTGCAATGAACATCTGCGCACCGGCTGGCCCATCTGCTACACCAGCGCCGACAGCGTGTTCCAGATCGCCGCCCACGAGGAGGCGTTCGGGCTGGAGCGGCTCTATCGCCTTTGCGCCGATCTGGCCCCGCATCTGCACGCGATGAAGGTGGGGCGGGTCATCGCCCGGCCCTTTACCGGCACCTGCGACGATTTCCGCCGCACCGCCAACCGCAAGGATTTCGCCATCGACCCGCCGGCGCCCACGCTGCTGGATGTGGCGGCCGCGGCCGGCCGGATGACCCATGCGGTGGGCAAGATCGGCGACATCTTTTCCATGAAAGGGGTGGGCAAGCTGCACAAGGGCAAGAACGATGCTTCGCTTTTCGAACATCTTCTTCGTCTTTCCGACGAGGCCGAGGACGGTTCGCTGACATTTGCCAACTTCGTGGAGTTCGACAGCCTTTATGGCCACCCCCGCGATGTGGCGGGCTATGCCCGGGCGCTGGAATGGTTCGATTCGCAGGCGGGTGCGCTGCTGGCGCGGCTGCGCCCCGGCGATCTGGCGGTGTTCACCGCCGACCACGGCAACGACCCGACCTGGCGGGGCACCGAACATACCCGCGAACGGGTGCCGGTGCTGTGTGCAGGGGTCGGGGCAGGGGCGCTGGGCCTGTGCGCCTTTGTCGATGTGGCGGCGACGGTGGCCGCACATCTGAGGGTGCCGAACCCCGGGCCCGGGCGTGCGCTGATCTGACAGGGCCTGGGGGCCAGCCCCCCGCGCCTGTCGGTTCTTGAACCGATGGCGCACCAACAGGCGCCCCCGGGATATTTAGAGACAGAAAATGAGAGGCGAGGGCATGCTGCCGAAAATCGAACTGCATCTGCATCTGGAAGGCGCGGCGCCCCCTGCCTTTGTCCGCGGGCTGGCAAAGGAAAAGTCCATCGACATCGGCGGCATCTTCGACGCGCAGGGGAATTACAGCTACACCGACTTCTGGCACTTCCTGAAGGTCTATGAGGCTGCGACATCGGTGCTGACCAGCCCGGCCGATTATGCCCGCCTGACCCGGGCGGTGCTGGAGGAATGCGCTGCCTCGGGTGTTGTCTATGCCGAAACCTTCCTCAGCCCCGATTTCTGCGGCGGGCGCGATGTGGGGGCCTGGCGCGAGTATCTGGCGGCGATGCAGGAGGCGGCAGCAGCGGTGGCGGCACAAGGCGGCCCAGAGCTGCGCGGCATCGTCACCTGCATCCGGCACTTCGGCCCCGACAAGGCGCGGGAAACCGCGGTCTGTGCGGCCGAGACGGTGGGCGATTTCATTACCGGCTTCGGCCTTGCGGGGGATGAAAAGGCCGGCAAGCCCGGAGATTTCGCCTGGGCCTTCGATTGCGCCCGCGAGGCGGGCTTGCGCCTGACCGCTCATGCCGGGGAATGGGGCGGGCCGGACAGCATCCGCGATGCCTTGCGCGATCTGGGGGTGGAACGCATCGGGCATGGGGTGCGCGCCATCGAGGATCTGGCGCTGGTGGACGAACTGGCCGAGCGGGGCACCGTGCTGGAGGTCTGCCCGGGGTCGAACGTCGCGCTGGGCGTGTTCCCTTCGTGGCGCAAGCACCCGATTGCCGAGCTGGACCGGCGCGGGGTGAAGGTGACGGTGTCCACCGACGACCCGCCCTTTTTCCACACAACGATGGAACGCGAGTATGCCGAATTGCACCGCGCCTTCGACTGGGACGAAGGCCAGTTCCGCCGCCTGAACCGCATCGCGCTTGACGCCGCCTTCTGCGACGCCGATACCCGTGCGCGCATTGCCAAGAAGCTGGAGGCCGCCTGATGCTGGACCATCTGACCGTCGTCACCCATCCGCTGGTGCAGCACAAGCTGTCGATCATGCGCGACAAGGAGACCTCGACCAAGACCTTTCGCCAGCTCTTGCGGGAAATCAGCCTGCTTCTGGCCTACGAGGTGACGCGCGAGTTGCCGATGACGACCCGCCACATCGAAACGCCGCTGGAGCCGATGGAGGCCCCGAGCATCGAGGGCAAGAAGCTGGCGCTCATCAGCATCCTGCGGGCGGGCAACGGGTTGCTGGACGGCATCCTGGAACTGATCCCGGCGGCGCGGGTCGGCTTCATCGGGCTCTATCGCGACCCCGAGACGCTGCAGCCGGTGCAGTATTACTGCAAGGTGCCCGATGCCCTGGACGAACGCATCACCATCGTCGTGGACCCGATGCTGGCCACGGGCAATTCCTCGGCTGCGGCGGTGGACCTGCTGAAGGCCAAGGGGGCAAAGAACATCCGGTTCCTGTGTCTGCTGGCAGCGCCCGAAGGGATTGCCCGCATGAAGGCCGCGCACCCCGACGTGCCCATCGTGACCGCCGCGGTCGACAGCCATCTGAACGACCACGGCTACATCGTGCCGGGTCTTGGCGATGCCGGCGACCGGATGTTCGGCACGAAGTAAGGCACCGCCAAGGGCTTGCGGCCCTTGCCTCGCAAGGCAAACGCCGCCATGATGGCCGGAACTGCCAGGGGGTGGTCCATGCTGCTGAAGCTTTCGTCGGTTGCGATTGTCGCGACCTTTTCGTTTGTCACTTTCGCTCAGGCTCAGGGCCGCGCCCCGGCCGAATTGCCCCCGGCAGACTTTGCCGGGCAGCAATATGTCGATAGCCGCGGGTGCCTGTTCATCCGGGCCGGGCACGGCGGACAAGTGAACTGGGTCGCACGGATCGACCGCAACCGCCAGCCAATCTGCGGCCAGCCCCCCAGCCTTGGCGTGATGGCCGCGGCGCGCCGCGAACTGGCGGCCCCGGCCGAGCCGGTGCAGCCGGCGCCGCAGGTTGTGGCGGCCGCCCCGGCACCGGCTCCGACTGCGCCGGCCCCGGTGCCGCGCAGCCCGGCGCGTGGGACGGTGCCGGCGGCCTCTTACGTGCCGCCGCCCGTGACCTATGGCGCACCGACGCCCTTGCAGCCTGCCCGTGTGGCGACGGCGCCTGCCCCTGCGGCGACACCGGCTGTGCCTTGGCCGGCGCCGGCTGCCACGGTGGCCCCCGCGCCGGTGGCCGGCGCCGCCCGGCAACCGGCCGAGCCGATCAGCCGCACCGCCGGGTGCCCGGACTATGCCCCGTTCGGCAAGGTCTATCCGCTGCACCGGGGCGGCAGCATGCTGGTTTGCGCCAGCGGACCGCACCGGCTGACCGGCCTGCGTCCCGGCGATATCGAGCGCATGGCCGAAATCCGGGCCGCGTCGCAGGCCGTGCCGGTGCGCATGGCCGAAACCGATCTGATGGCCCCGCCGGCCGGGTTCAAGCCGGCCTGGCGCGATGACCGGCTGAACCCGAACCGGGCGGCCGGCACCCCGCAGGGGCACCAGCAGATGCTGCAGATCTGGACGGATCGGCCGCCGCAAAAGCTGCGCGACCCCGCCTATGCCCAGCCGCGCAGGTCGGTTGCCAGCTCCATGTCGGCGCCGGTGACGCCGCGCCCGGCCTCGGTGGCGGCGGGACGCTTCGTGCAGGTGGGCAGTTTCGGCGTGCCCGAAAATGCAGCCCGGGCCGTGGCGCGGCTGCAGGCCTTGGGTCTTCCGGTGCAGGTCAGCCGCAGCCACATCAAGGGCAAGCCCGTGCAGGTGGTGCAGGCCGGGCCCTTCGATGCCCCCGGTCAGGCGCAGTCGGTGTTGCAGACCGTGCGCGCGGCCGGCTTTGGCGACGCCATCCTGCGGCGCTGATCCAGCGGGTTGCCGGCGTCGCGGGGCAGGTCAGCGCGCGCAAATGGCCTGCAAGGCCAGCCAGTCGGCATCGGGCAGCAAGGGCCTTGCCTGACCGGGCGGGAAAGGGTCAGCCTCGATCAGGGCCAGCGTCTCGCGCCCCGTGGGGTCTAGCGCCAGCGCATAGGGGGTAGAGGGCACCCCAGCCGCCTTCAGCCGCTCCAGCAGCGGTTCGGCAGGGACGGCGGCGGTATCGGGGCGCAAGCGCGCCTGGGCCTGGGAAGACAGGGCCTCGACCGGAACCGAACCGGTGGCCAGCAACACGAAGGTGGCGCGGGTGCCGGCAGCGCGCAGCACCCGGACCAGCGGGTCCGACAGGTCGGCGCGCAGCCGTTCGGCGACGAGTGTTGCGGCCAGAATCTCGGGGCCGTCGTGGTTTTCCAGCACCCGCCGGTCCACCAGCATCAGCCTTCCGGGCACCTGCGTGCCTGCGCCGGGCGGCAGGCCATCGCGCAACACCACGATACGGGTGCCGTCGCCGTCGAACAGCCGCTCTGCCAGTCGTTCGAGCACCGCGGCGCCTTCCGGGCTGGCGCAGGGTGCGCCCGTATAGCGTTCCATGCCGGCAAGCAGGGTCCGGCCGATTTCCTGCCGCTTGACGAAGGGCACGACGCGAGCCGCGTGTTCGACCAGGGCGCCCGGCAACCAGAACAGCCCCAGCGCAGCCACCGCCGCAACGGTGGCCGCCACCACGCCGAACCGCAGCCGTCCTCGCCGCGGCCGCCGGCGCGCCAGCGCCGCGCGCACGGTTTCGATGGCTTCGATCATGGCGGGGTCGTCCATTTCCAGCGTCTCGGCCAGCGGATCGGACGAAGGCGCATAAAGCGCCGGCAACTGCCCGGGGTTGCGCCGTTCCACCGCCGACAGCGACCAATGGGTGATTGCCGCCCCCGTTCCCCGCAGTTCCGACAGAACAAGCGTGGCATCGCCGAAGGCCACGGCAACCTCGCGCCGCTGGGCATCGGGCGAGGCGCGCCAAAGGCCGGTGGCCTCCAACCTCGCGTATTTCTTCAGAGCGGTCATGCTGCCCCGCGTGCACCGTTGGCCGGTGCCCTGCCTTGTGTTTTCCGCGCATCGTAACGCATGGGGGGGCACTTCACAACGCCGGCAGCGATCCTGCCCGGTTTACGCTAGGTGATTGACGCGCAGAACCCGCCGTTCGGCGCCGTCGACCACGATTTCGGTCAGCGACAGCGGTTCGACAAGTTGTGCCAGCGCCTCGCTTGGGCTTTGCGCGCGGGCACGCGCCACCTGTGTGAGGATGGTGCCGAAATGCGCCACCACCACGATGTTGCGGCCCGCATGCGCCGCAATCAGCCGCTGGACGGCCGCTTCGATCCGCGCGTCGGCCATGTTCCAGCTTTCGCCTCCTGGCGGGGCGATGTCGCCCGGCGTTTCCCAGTAGGCGCGGCTCAGCTCGGGGTCCGAGGCCGCCACCTCGTGCCACATTTGCCCATCCCAGATGCCGAAATGGAACTCGCGCAAGCCCGGGTCGTCGGGCAGCCGTGTGCGCGGGCCGGTCAAGGCGTCGGCCGTGGTGCGCGCGCGGATCAGGTCGGACGATACCACCAGCGCATCGGTGGGCAGCAAGCGGGCGACGCGGGCGATCAGGTTGCGGTCCGACAGGTCGGCCGGCACATCGCGCCAGCCGGTAAAGGCGCGTTCGTGGGTGGGGGCATGGCGCAGCCAGAAGAACCGGGTCATGCCGGCCCCGCCGGCAAGCTGCCCTTCAGCACCAGCGGCAAACCCGCGATCACGGCAACCGCCAGCGCGGCTTCGGCCGCGATCTGCTGGTTCAGCCGGCCTTGCGCATCGCGAAACGCCCGGGCCAGCGCGTTTTCCGGCACGATGCCCCAGCCGACCTCGTTCGAAACGACCACGACGGGCACGGCGCAGGCGGCCAACGCCGCCAGCAGCCGCGCGGTTTCCTGTGCCAGATCGTGTCCGGCCAGCAGGTGGTTCGAAAGCCAGAGCGTCGCGCAATCGACCAGCACCGTGCCGCGCCCGACCTGTGCCAGCGCCGCCGCAAGGTCGAGCGGCGCCTCGACGGTTTGCCACCCGTCGCCGCGGTCGGCCCTGTGGCGGGCGATGCGCTCGCGCATCTCGTCGTCCCAGGCTTCGGCGGTGGCGATGTAAGTGTAGGGCGCGGCGCCGGAACGGACCAGGCCTTCGGCAAAGCGCGACTTTCCCGACCGCGCGCCGCCGGTCACGAAACTCAGGTGCGGCAAGTGTGATCCGGTCGGCATCGGCGTGCGTATCCTTGGGCAAAAGACCGCTGAAAGGTCCAAGGGGGTTGTCATGGCGTTGGATGGCTATACCGATCTGAAATTGTCCCGCCAAGCGATGAAGGCGGAAATGCTGGATGCGGAAACCGAGCTTGCGCTGGCCTATGCCTGGCGCGACCAGCGCGATGAACAGGCGCTGCACCGGCTGATTACCGCCTACATGCGGCTGGCGATTTCGATGGCGGCCAAGTTCCGCCGTTATGGCGCGCCGATGAACGACCTGATCCAGGAAGCCAGCCTTGGCCTGATGAAGGCGGCCGACAAGTTCGACCCCGATCGCGGCGTGCGCTTTTCCACCTATGCCGTGTGGTGGATCAAGGCGAGCATCCAGGACTACGTGATGCGCAACTGGTCGATGGTGCGCACCGGGTCCACCTCCAGCCAGAAGGCGCTGTTCTTCAACATGCGGCGCGTTCAGGCCCGGATCGAGCGCGAGGCGTCGCAGCGCGGCGAAGCGCTGGATGGCCACCAGCTGCGCCAGATGATCGCTGCCGATCTGGGCGTGCCGCTGGCGGATGTGGAGATGATGGACGGGCGGTTGTCGGGCACGGACTTTTCGCTTAATGCCATGCAGTCGTCGGACGAAGACGGGCGCGAATGGATCGACGTGCTGGAGGACGAGGGCACACAGGCGGCCGAGATCGTCGAGAACCGCCACGATACGGCACATCTGCGCGGATGGCTGGCTTCGGCGCTGGAACGGTTGAGCCCGCGCGAGCGGTTCATCGTGGCCGAACGCAAGTTGCGCGACGACCCGCGCACACTTGAGTCGCTGGGCGAGGAGCTGGGCCTTTCCAAGGAACGGGTGCGCCAGCTCGAGGCGGCCGCCTTTGCCAAGATGCGTCGTGCGCTGGAGGACCAGTCGCGCGAGGTGCGCCACTTCCTGCTGTGAGGGCGCTGCTGGCCTTGATGGTGTCGGTGCTGCCCGTGGCGGCGGCGCCGATTGCCCCGGCCGATCTGCCCGGCGCCCTCGCCGGCTGGCCGGTCGTGCTGCTGGGCGAGGTGCATGACAACGCCGAACACCACCGCGTCCAGGCCGAAGCGGTGGCGGCGCTGCGCCCCCGGGCGCTGGTGTTCGAGATGCTGAGCCCCGAGCAGGCGGCCTTGGTCACCCCCGCCTTGCGGAACGATCCTGCGGCGCTGGCGGCAGCCTTGCGGTGGGAAACCTCTGGCTGGCCCGATTTTGCCATGTATCACCCGATCTTTCTGGCAGCGCCCGAGGCGCAGGTGTTCGGCGCCGCCTTGCCGCGCGATCAGGTGCGTTCGGCCTTTGTTTCGGGGGCGGCGGCTGCCTTCGGGCCCGATGCCGCGCGTTACGGGCTGGATCGGGCGCTGGAGCCCGCCGATCAGGCCGCGCGCGAAGCCTTGCAGCAGCAGGCGCATTGCGGCGCCTTGCCCGACACCATGCTGCCCGGCATGGTCGAGGCGCAGCGCCTGCGCGATGCGGCGCTGGCGCGGGCCGTGGTGCAGGCGATGGCGGCGACCGGCGGCCCGGTCGCGGTGATCACCGGAACCGGCCATGTGCGCAAGGATCAGGGTATTCCGGCCGCGCTGTCGGTGGCGGCGCCTGGCCTGCGGGTGCTGGCCGTGGGCCAGCTGGAGGCAGACCCCGGACCCGATGCGCCCTTCGACCTGTGGGTGGTGACAGCACCGCAGCCGCGCCCTGACCCTTGCGGGGTCTTCACGAACTGACGCCCGGGTCGGTCGCATCCAGCCAGGTGGCGACCGCGGCTTCGAACTCGCGTGGGCGGTCGGCGTGCAGCCAGTGGCCCGCGCCGGGGATGCGGGCAAAGCGTGCATGCGGAAACTGCCGCAGGATCGCCGCGCGGTGTTCCGGCCGCACGTAATCCGACAGCGCGCCCGACAGGAACAGCGTCGGGCCGTCGTAGGTGCCGGGCGGGTCGGGCCAGCCGACGATGGCGGGCATTTCCGCCTCCAGCGCATCGAGGTTCAGCTTCCAGCGCGGCGGGTCGGACTTGAGGTCCAGCGATTGCAGGAAGAACGCGCGCAACGCCGGGTCGGGCACGGTCGCGGCGAAGCGGCGGTCGGCCTCGGAGCGGGCGTTCAGCCCGGTCAGGTCCAGCGCGCGCATGGCATGGATGTGCTGCACCTGCGTGTGGCCGTAGGCCACCGGCGCGATGTCGGCCACGATCAGCCGCCGCACCCGTTCGGGGTGGGTCAAAGCCAGCATCATGGCGGCCTTGCCGCCCATCGAATGCCCCATCACATCCGCCTGCTCGCCATGTGCGGCGATCACCTCGGCCAGATCGGCCGCCATGTCGGCGTAGCTCTGGGTGGCAAAGCGCGGCGAATCGCCGTGGTTGCGCATGTCGACCGCGATCACCGGGCGGCTTGTGCCCAGGCGCCGCGCGATGGCGCCCCAGTTCCGCCCCGATCCGAACAACCCGTGCACGATCAGCACCGGCACGCCGCTGTGGTCGCCGTAGGTCAGCACGTTCAGCATGGCATCACCCCATCACATCACCGCCTTGCGCAAAAGGTTCAGCGCCGTCAGCGCCAGCAGGATCAGCGTCCAGCGGCGAAAGCGGGCCGGGTCGAGACGGTCCTGCAACAGGAACCCAAGCCACATGCCCAGCGCCGCCGGCACCACCAGCGCGGCCGAAAACGGCAAGGACACCGCGTTCAGCACGCCCGAATTCAGGTGCGCCCCCATCAGCACCACCGCCCCCAGCAGAAAGGTCACGCCTTGCACACGGACGGTCTCGGCCTTACCGGCGCCGATCGACAGCAGATAGACAATCACCGGCGGCCCCCAGATCCCCGAAACCCCGCCGTAAAGCCCGCCGACGATGCCCAGCCCGTATTCCGCCCGTGTCTGGTGTTCCAGCTTCAGCTTCAGCGGAACCCCGGCGATCTGCACCAGCGCAAAGGCCAGCACCGGCACGCCCAGCAAACCCATCAGCACGCGCTGCGGCAGATAGGGCACCAAGGGCGCGGTAACCACGATGCCCACCACGATCATGGCGATCATCCGGCGGTATTTCCAGGCGGCATCGCGGGCCGGCCCCCAGCCATCGCGCAGCGCCTGGTGCACGTTGGTGGTCACCGTGGAAAGAATCAGCCCCGCCAGGGCCAGATCGGGCGGCATGAACGACCCGAAGGCCGACATCATGATGAGCGGCATGGCAAACCCGATGGCGCCCTTGACGAACCCCGCCCCCAGCGCCACCGCGCAAGCCGTCCAGAACGCCCATGCGGGCAAGCCGCCAAACAGGATGTCCATACCGTATCTCCCCGTCGGCGGCAGCCATAGCTCAGCCCGATGGGCGCTGCACGGGCAAAATGCGCACGACATTTTCCTGCTGGACGACTGCGAGCATTGAATTATTATTGCGCTGCACCTGCAAAGGCCGTATCCCCGGCCCAGCAGTTTCCGAGGAGAGTCGCCATGCCGCACGATGGCCAGGACATGCCCGCTTCCGCACTTCTTTCCGGTCTGACCGGCCTTGCCGAGCAGGCGCTCGCGCCCGCAGGCACGCTGCTGGCAACCGCCACGGAACGGTTGCGCGAAACGGTCACTGTGGGTGGCAAGATCAGCGCCGGTGCGCTGGAACAGCATCAGCGCATGGCGCATGGGCTGGCCTGGCTTGCCACTTACGTCGAGGCGTTGCGCCAGATGCAGGCCTGGGCGGCGCGGCTGGACGAGGCCGGTCGGTTCGGCGAGATGGAGGCGCTGATCCTGCAGATCGGCTGTGGCGAATATCTGTGCCAGATCGCAGGCGGCCTGCCGATGAACCAGGGCGAGATCCTGCGCCCGGCCGACATGGGGCTGACGGCCGCCGACATGGCGGCCTTTGCCACCCCGGCGGTCGTGGCGCTGATGGCAGGCAACACGCCCGCCGCCCGGGCACGGCTGGTTGCGCTGATGCGCGACAATCACGGCCGCGCGACCTTTGGCGCCAGCGGGCTGGATGACGAGCTGGAAATGATCCGCGACCAGTTCCGCCGCTTTGCCGATGACAAGGTGGTGCCCCACGCCCACGAATGGCACCTGAAGGACGAACTGATCCCGATGGAGATCATCGCCGAGCTGGCCGAGCTGGGCGTCTTCGGCCTGACCATCCCCGAGGAATTCGGCGGGCTTGGCCTGTCGAAGGCCAGCATGGTCGTGGTGTCCGAGGAATTGAGCCGCGGCTATATCGGCGTGGGCAGCCTCGGCACGCGCAGCGAGATTGCGGCGGAACTGATTCTGTGCGGCGGCACGCCCGAGCAGAAGGCAAAATGGCTGCCGGGCCTCGCGTCGGGCGAAATCCTGCCCACGGCGGTGTTCACCGAACCCAACACCGGCTCCGACCTCGGCAGCCTGCGCACGCGGGCGCGGCGCGATGGGGATGACTGGGTCATCACCGGCAACAAGACCTGGATCACCCATGCCGCCCGCACCCATGTGATGACGGTGCTGGCGCGCAGCATCGAAGGCACCACCGATTATCGCGGCCTGTCGATGTTCCTGGCTGAAAAGACGCCGGGAACGGATGACAAGCCCTTTGTCGATCCCGGCCTGTCGGGTGGCGAAATCGAGGTGCTGGGTTACCGCGGCATGAAGGAATATATCGTCAACTTCGACGGGTTCCGCGTCAAGGGCGAGAACCTTCTGGGCGGGGTCGAGGGGCAGGGCTTCAAGCAACTGATGCAGACCTTCGAATCGGCCCGCATCCAGACGGCGGCGCGGGCCATAGGAGTGGCGCAGAACGCGCTGGAAGTGGGCATGAAATATGCCGAGGACCGCGTGCAGTTCGGCAAGGCGCTGATCCACTTCCCGCGCGTGGCCGACAAGCTGGCGATGATGGCGGTGGAAATCATGGTGGCGCGGCAACTGACCTATTTCAGCGCCTGGCAGAAGGACCATGACAAGCGCTGCGACCTGGAGGCCGGCATGGCCAAGCTGCTGGGGGCCCGCGTCGCCTGGGCTGCGGCCGACAATGCGCTGCAGATCCATGGCGGCAACGGCTTTGCGCTGGAATACCAGATCAGCCGCATCCTGTGCGACGCCCGCATCCTGAACATCTTTGAAGGGGCCGGCGAGATTCAGGCGCAGGTGATCGCCCGGCGTCTGCTGGACTGACGCCTGCGCGACCGCTTGCGCTTGACGCCGCGGGGCGCGCCGTGGTCTGGATGGCGGTCATGGCCCATGCAAACGCCCCGAAGAAACCCCGCAGCCGCAAGGCCGCCGAGGACGCGCCGCCTGCACCCCGGCGGCCGCGCTGGCGGCGCGGGCTGTTCTGGGCGGCGCGTGCGGTTGCCGGCGGGGTGGTGCTGACGCTGGCCTGGGTGATGCTGCTGTCGGTCGTCAACCCGCCGCGGGGCATCTACATGCGGGCCGAGGCGCATCGCCTGGGCGAGATCCGGCAGGAATGGGTCGCTTGGTCGGACATCGCGCCGGTGATGGCGCGTTCGGTCGTGGCGGCCGAGGATGCCAACTATTGCCTGCACTGGGGCTTCGACATGGGCGCGATCCGGCAGGCGCTGGATCAAGGCGCCACGCGCGGTGCCTCGACCATCACGCAGCAGGTGGTCAAGAACGTGTTTCTCTGGCACGACCGCACCTGGACGCGCAAGGCACTGGAGGCGGTGCTGACCCCGGTGGTGGAGCTGTTCTGGTCCAAGCGGCGGATCCTCGAAGTCTACATGAACGTCGCCGAATTCGACGAAGGCGTGTTCGGCGTGCAGGCGGCGGCGCAGCATTATTTCAAGGTTCCGGCCTCGGCGTTGAGCGATGTGCAGGCCGCCCGGTTGGCGATGGTGCTGCCCAACCCCAAGGCGCGCAGCGCCGCACGCCCGACCGCGGCACAGCGCGCACGCACTGCCCGCATCGTGGACGGTGCCGAAACCATCCGCCGCGATGGACGCGCGGCCTGCTTCGAGTCCGGCTGACGCGCGGGGCGGGTTGAATTCCGCCGGGGGGCGGTGCAAGAAAGGCCTGCCCTTGCAGGATCCGACGTGCATGAACCGACTGTTCCATTTTCCGCTCTCGCCGTTCTGCCGCAAGGTGCGGTTGACGCTGGCCGAAAAGCGCATCGAGGTGGAACTGGTCGAGGAGCGCTACTGGGAACAGGGGCACGACCTGCTGCGGCGCAACCCGGCCGGCAAGGTGCCGGTGCTGCGGCTGGGCGAGCGGGTGCTGAGCGAGAGCCAGGCGATCTGCGAATACCTTGACGAAACGGTGCCGGAGCCGCAACTGATCCCGCGCGACCCGATGCGGCGCTACGAGGTGCGGCGGCTGTGTGCCTGGTTCGACGACAAGTTCCACCACGAGGTGACCACCAATCTGCTCTACGAGCGGTTGCTCAAGAAGGTGATGAAATCCGGCTACCCCGACGGCAAGGCGATCCGCGAAGGGGCCAACCGGATAAAGTATCATCTGGATTACATGGCCTGGTTGCTGGATCAGCGCCGCTGGCTGGCCGGCGATACGATGACGTTGGCCGATTTCGCCGCAGCGGCGCATCTGAGCTGCCTCGACTATGCGTCGGATGTGGACTGGGACCGGCAGGTTGCGGTCAAGGACTGGTATGCCAAGATCAAGTCGCGGCCGTGCTTCCGGTCGCTGCTGGCCGATCAGGTGCCCGGCAGCCCGCCGGCCAAGCATTACAGCGTGCTCGATTTCTGAGCCGGGGGTGCGGGGGCTGCCGCCCCCG
>NZ_JBKBQM010000058.1:0-18481 GCF_046292685.1 Gemmobacter sp. | reverse complement strand
GCTGGAAGCGCAGGCCTTTGCCCATCTTGCGGTGCGCGTCGCGCGCGGGTTGCCGACCTCGTGCCCCGGCACCACCGGCGTCCCCGCAGCCATCGGCGGCGGCGAGATCAGCCGGCCGGCCTGACCGGCCGGTCTTGCGGCGCAGCACCCGCGGCTTCGGGGGCTTGCGGCGCCGTCTGGGCGCTGCGCGCCTTGCGGATCAGCGCCACCGAATACAGCACCATCGCCGCCCAGATCATCGGAAAGGTCACCGCGCGCACCGTGCCGAAGGGTTCACCGAACCAGAACACCGCCGTCAGGAAGATCATCGTCGGCGTGATGTATTGCATGATCCCGATGGTGCCGAGCCGCAGGCCCTTGGCCGCATTGGCATAAACCATCAGCGGCACGGCAGTGACGATCCCGCAGCCCAGCAGCAGCAGGTCGTCGGACAAGGGGCCGTTCAGGAACTGCGCCTGCCCGCCGAGCGCCAGCCACACCGCCCCCGCCAGCGCAAAGGGCGCCAGCAACAGCACCTCGAGCGCGAAGCCCTGATTGGGCCCGATCGGCAGGGATTTCTTGAAATAGGCGTAGAACCCCCAGGACAGCGTCAGCGCCAGCGCCACCACCGGCAGCCGCCCGGTATCCAGCGTCAGCACCCCGACCGCCAGCGCCGCCAGCGCCACCGCGGCCCATTGCAGCGCGTCCAACCGCTCGCCCAGCAGCACACGCGCAAGGAAAATGGAAAACAGCGGGTTGATGTAATAGCCCAGTGCCGCCTCCAGCGCCCGCCCGGACTGGATGGCATAGACATAGACCCCCCAGTTCACCGACACGAGCGCCGCCGTCAGCCCCGCCATCGCCAGCATCCGCGGCGTGCGCAGCGCGCGCATCAGGTCGCCCGTTCGGCCCAGCCAGACCAGAATGGCCAGCGACACCGGAACCGACCAGATCACCCGGTGCGCCAGCACCTCGAGCGTCGGGATATGCGCCAGCGCCTTCATGTAGAGCGGCAGGAAACCCCACATCAGATAGCTCATCAGCGCCAGCGCAAAGCCGCGGGGCGAATCGCCGGTGCCGGGGGCTTGGGACATGACAGGGCCTTTCGCGAGGGCACGGACCCCTCGGGCCGGTGCAGTCTGGGGAAGCGCGCCGCGTCTGCGGCCCCCGGCTTCTACGCCGAGCCGGCGGCAGGGTCCAATAGCGATTCCTGCGGTTTCCGATCACGCATCGTCATCGAACCCTGTCGCGGGCGCCGCCTCAGACCGGGGTGGCGTCGAAGCCCACCTCGGCAAGTGCGGCGATCACGGCCGGAGCCGGGGCCGAGGTTTCCACCCGGGCGCGGCGGGTGGAAAGATCGACCGCGACCTCGGCCTTGGGGTCCAGCGCCTTGACCGCAGCGGTCACCGAGCGGCTGCAATGGCCGCAGGTCATGTCGGGAATCGAAAGGTCCATCGGTAGTCTCCTTGCTGACGGTCCGATGCTGGCACCTTCCGGCACCGGAAGGTCAAGCCCCCGCGGAATGGCTCAAGGTTTAACCAGATTCGCAACAAACCCGCGCAATCCGCGCCAGAGGTGGTATGTTAACACATCGGTAACGAGACTTGCGGCACGATTAACCACAATGCCCTGTCGCAGGCTCTCGCACGCGGAGGATGGGCGGATGGCTTGGCGGCGCGACGGCTGGAACGGATCGGGAAAGGTGGTTTCGATGACAGGCGGCACAGGACCGATTCCCCCCGCGCTGGCGCAGATCGAGGCCTATTGGCAATCGCTGCGGCCGGCGCCCGACCAGCTGCCGCGCCGGGCCGATTTCGACCCGCGCGGGGTGGCCGACCTTTTGCATGCCACGCTGCTGCTGGAACGCATCGCCCCCGGTCAGGTGCGCATCCGGCTGGCGGGCATGTCGCTGTGCGACCTCATGGGCATGGACCTGCGCGGCATGCCGCTGTCGGCGCTGATGACCAGCGACTCGCGCGAGGGGCTGGCCACGCGGCTGGAGCAGGTGTTCGACGGGCCGGCCATCGCGCATCTGAGCCTGAGCGGCGAAAAGGGCCTGCTGCGCCCGGCCTTCGGGGGCGAGCTGCTGATCCTGCCGATGTGCGGGCTGAGCGGCGGGGTGGATCGGGCGCTGGCCTGCCTTGTCACCACGGGCAGCCCGGGCCGCGCGCCGCGCCGGTTCGACCTCATCCGCGCGACCTGCCGCCCGGTGCCGGGAATGGTCGGGGCGGCGCACCGCACCCCCGCCCCCCCGACGCCCGCCGCCGTGCCGGGGCTGGCCGAAGCGGCCGCCCCCTTTGCGCCGGCCCCCAAGGGCACGCGGCCCTATCTGCGCCTGGTCAAGGGTGGCGCCTGAGAGGCCGCCTTACCGCAACCCGTCGTGCGCGCTGATCTGGTCGGCGCGCAGGCCGCCCATGCGTTCGTGCACGCGCGGGCCGGTGGTCATCACCAGCACCAGCGCCAGCTCGTCGGCCTTGGGCGCATCGGGCAGGCCCACTTCCATCGCGTCGAAGTGGCTGCGCACGTAGGACGCATCCACATGGGTGATCGGCACATCCAGCCGCGCCCCCACCGCGCCCACCTTCTTGGTCGAGGGCACGATGGCCAGCGCGCCGCCCAGCGCCTCGCGCATGGCATAGCCGCCCGGCACGTGCCAGGTCGCGCCATGCTCGATCTCGCCCGCGGCGCCGACGATGGCCCCCTTGCCATACCCTTGCACCGCCTTGGGGTCGCCGCCCAGTTCGGCCACCATGCGTTGCGCCATGGCCAGGCCCAGGGGCTTGAGGTCTTCCATGAAGCCGGCGATCTCGGGCTCGTAGCGCCCGGCGAAGGGGTTGGCGATGACCGTCATCATCGCCAGCCGGACCAGCGGCTGTGCCGCCCTTGGCCCGCCTTCGTGAAAGATCTCCTCGCGGATCAAGGCCTGCTTGCGAATGACGACCTCAGCCATCGCGGTCTCCTGCATGGGGGTGAAAGGGCACCGCGCCGACCAGCCGCAAGGTGCCTTGCAAGGCCAGCGCCGCGCCCCGGATGCGTCCCTGGCCGATCAGGCGCAAGGCAAAGGCTTCGCCGGCGTCCAGCGCCGCGGCGATGTCGGGCGCGGCCAGCGGCGGCACGGCCCGGGTGACGCGGCGGGCGCCAAGGTCGCTGTCGGGGGCAAGGTCGCAGGCCGGCACCCGCAGCACACCCGGATGCGCCGGCAGATCGACCGCATTGGCCACCAGGGTGGCGGCAACATCGGCCGCAGGGCCCGAACCGGCCAGCACCGTCACCGCATCGGCAATGCCCAGCGAATGGCTGCGGCCCGGCCAGCCGCTGGTGGCCACACCGCCCGAGGCGACCTCCAGCCAACCCGGCGAGGCGCGGCTGGCAAGGTCGGACACCAGCCCGATGCGCCAGGGCGCCGCCCCCTTGGCGCACCACAGCGCCAGATCGCCGCCGTTGTTCACGCAGGCGCGCTGCACGCCGGGGCCGGCCAGCATCGCCGCCAGCACGGCCTCGGCCACGGCGCCGGCCACGGCGGCCATCGGGGTCACGAACACATCGAAGCCTGCGCAGGCGGCCTGCATCCGGCCGGGCACGCCCGCCAGCACCGGCCCTGCGCCCGCCGGCGCCCGGAGCACCGGCAAGGCGCCCGCCACCTCGGCCAGCAGGCCGGCAAACCGCGCGACCGCGCGCCGGCGCGCGTCGGCCGCCCCGGGGCCGTCGCAGGCGGCAACCAGCCCGATCGGGCCATGCCGCATCCACAGCCGACCGTCAGGCAGAATGCGGATGTCGGGCGCGTCCGGCCCGATGGCCCCGGCCGTTGACGCCGGCGCCGGACGCGGCGCCGGCGTCAGCGCGCCCATGCGAAGTGTTCCTTGCGCAGCGGCCAGTGCGCACCCGGCGGGCCTTGCAGCTCGGGCGCCCGGGCCAGCACCTCGGCCAGCGGCACGACCGAGGCCATATGCCCGCCGAGGGCGGCGTAGTCGGCCAGCCGCATGGTGAACTCGATGGGTGCCACCAGCGCCGGGGTGGGCACCCAGCCGAACGACCCCTTAGGCATCGCCAGAACATCGACCATCAGCGTGATCCCGCCGCCCGGCCACAGATAGACCGGCGCGCCGCCGCAGGTGACCTGCACCAGCGCCGAGCGCACCGCCCGCGTCAGCGCCACCGGGTTTTCGGTCACGCCCGAGCGCAGCGACCCGCCCGCGCCGGCCACGAACACCACAGAACACAGCGCCGGTTCGCAGTTGTCCTGCACCCGCGCCACGCTCGCTGCCACCTCGGGCGGCATCGGGGCGGGTTGCGGGCGCAATTCCTCGTCCAGCACGAACCAGCCGGAATGGTCCCCGGTGGTCGAGACCATCAGCATCCGCAGGCCCGGGCGGGCATGGCGCGGGTCGAACCTGTCGATGATCGACAAGGGGTCGGTGATCGTGGTGCCGCCCCAGCCTGCCCCCGGGCCGGCCACGCGGAAATAGCGCCCCGGCGTGGACTTGTGGCCGCGGATGCGGATGCCGCTGGGCGGCACGCCCAGCAGCTTGCCGGCCTGATGTTCCGACAACACGCCGGTGATGTGGTCGTCGACCACCACCACCTCGTCGGCATGGGCGAACCATTGCTGCGCGAACATGCCGATCGCGGCCGACCCGCAGCCCACGCGCATGCGCTGTTCCTGCACGCCATCCACCACCGGCGGCGCCCCGGCCTGCACCACCAGCGCGGCCCCGCCATCGACCGTCAGGTCCACCGCCTGCCGGTCGCACAAGGCCAGCAGCGCATCGCAGGTGGCGCGGCCTTCGTATTTGCTGCCCCCCGTCAGGTGATGCACCCCGCCGAGGCTCAGCATCTGGCTGCCGTATTCGCCGGTGGTCACATGGCCCACCGCCTCGCCCCGGTGGCGGACGGTGGCCTGTTCGGGGCCGATGTGGCGGTCGGTGTCGATCTTCACCTTGACGCCGCAGTAGGAATAGATGCCCTCGGTCACCACCGTGACCATGTCCACGCCATCCATCTGGCTGGCAACGATGAAGGGCGCCGGCTTCCAGTCGGGATAGGTGGTGCCGGCGCCCACGGCGGTGACGAAATGGCCGTCGGGCAGCAGGCGGCCGTCCCAATCGGGCGGCACGGGCACGGCTTCGGCGCCTGCCTCCAGCACCAGGTGCGACGCCAGGCGCACCAGCGTGCCGCCGTGGTTGGCATAGCGGTCGCAGGCGCCGGCGCGGCCTTCGGCGATGAAGCACAGCACCGGGCAGGCATCGCAGCGGATCTTGCCCGGGGGGATGCGCTCGGCCGGGTCGTGCGCGGGGGTGACCTCGGGCGCCTCTCTCATCCGCGCGCCCTCAGCGCGGCGCGCACCCGGTCGGGGGTGGCCGGCAGGCGGTGCAGGCGCACGCCGGTGGCATCCTTCAGCGCGTTCAGGATCGCCGGGGCGGTCGGGATCAGCACCTGTTCGCCGATGCCCTTGGCGCCGTAGGGGCCGTGCAGGTCGGGATCCTCGATCAGGATGGGCGTCACGCGCGGCATGTCGCCGATGGTGGGGATCAGGTAATCGTGCAGGTTTTCCGACCGGCCGGGAACGAACTCCTCCATCAGCGCCATGCCGAGGCCCTGGGCGCTGCCGCCTTCGATCTGGCCTTGCAGCAGCAAGGGGTTGATCGCCCGGCCCACGTCATGCGCGCAGACAAGGTGCAGCACCTGCACCGTGCCAAGGTCGGTATCCACCGCCACCTCGGCCAGATGCGCACCCCAGCCGTAGGTGGCATAGGGGCTGCCTTGCCCGTCGGCATCCAGCGGGGTGGTGGGCGGGTCGAAGCTTTCTTCGGCCGCCAGCACATACCCCAGCGCATCGGGTTCCAGCGCGGCCAGCGGCAGCACCGCATCGCCGGCGCGCAAGGTGCCGCCTTCCAGCACCAGCACCGCATCGTCGCCCGCGTTCAGCCGCCGCAAGGCCGCCGCGCGCAAGGCCCGGCCCGCGCGATAGGCCGCCGCACCGGTGACAAAGGTCTGCCGGCTGGCCGAGGTCTTGCCGGCATCCGGGGTCAGGTCGGTATCGGCCCCGATCAGGACCACCTGCCCCACCGGCAAGCCCACCGCATCGGCGAGGATCTGGGCGATCACGGTGTTGGAGCCCTGCCCGATGTCCACCGCGCCCTGGTGCAGCACCAGCCGCCCGTCGGGCGTGATCCCGGCCCGGATCGTCGAAGGATTGGCCAGCGAGGTGTTGCCGCAGCCATACCACAGCCCCGCCACCCCCACCCCGCGCCGCACCGGGCCGCCGGCCGCATTGGCCGCCGCAGCCTCGGCCCGGGCCCGGGCCCAGTGGGGGCGCAGCGCCTCGAGGCAGGCGCGGATGCCGACCCCTTGCGCAAAGGTCTGGCCGGTGCTGGTGGGCAGGCCGGGCGCCAGCGCGTTCAGGATGCGGAACTCCAGCCGGTCCAGCCCCAGACGGTCGGCCAGCTCGTCGAACAGGCTTTCCTGCGCAAAGGCCGATTGCGGCACCCCGAAGCCGCGAAAGGCGCCCGACACCGGGCCGTTGGTGTGCACCGCCGCGGCCTCGGCCCGGTAATGCGGAACGTGATAGGGCCCCGAGGCATGCACCGGCACCCGGTTCGCCACCGTCGGGCCCCAGCTGGCATAGGCGCCGGTGTCGAACAGCGCGTCGAACTCCATCCCCACCAGCCGGCCCGAGGCATCGGCGCCGATGCGCGCGGTCATGCGGCCCGGATGGCGCTTGGTGCTGGCCGCCATGCTTTCGCCGCGCGACCAGACCATGCCGCAAGGCCGTCCCGTCACCCAGGCCGCCAGCGCGATGTAGGGTTGCACCGACAGGTCCAGCTTGGCGCCGAACCCGCCGCCGGTGGCGCAAGGCAGGATGCGCACCGCCTCGGGCGCCAGGCCCATGATGGCGGCGACCTCCTCGCGGTCCATCTGCGGGGCTTGGGTGCAGGCGCGGATTTCCAGCCGGTCGCCCTTGCGGATGGCATAGCCGGCTTCGGGTTCGATATAGGCGTGTTCGACAAAGCCGGTGTGAAAGGTGCCCTCCACCACCGCCGCGGCCCTGGCCAGCGCGGCGGCGGCATCGCCCTTGCGCACGCGCCCACGCACCATCACGTTGCCGGGCCGGCCGGGGTGCAAGGCCGGCGCATCGGGCGCCAGCGCCGCATCGAGGCCCATCAGCGGCGGCAGCGGGTGCCACGTGACCGGAAAGCCCGACAGGTCCATCGCGCCCAGGGTCTCGCGCGGGCCGACCAGGGCTGCCACCGCCTCGCCCTTGAAACGCACGAGGTCCACCGCGAACACCGGCTGATCGACAAAGGCGGGAATGGTGCCGAACAGGTTGCGCCCCGGAATGTTGACAGATGTCAACAAGGTCAGCCCATGCGACCTTGCCCAGCCTTCGGCATCGCCGAAGGTGAACCGCGCATGCGCGTGCGGCGAACGCACCAGCCGCACCAGCAGCGTGTCTTCGGGCCAGCCATCGGCGCCGAAGTCCTCGACCCCCAGCACCTTGGGCAAACCATCCAGCCGCTCCAGCGCGGCCCCCACCGCCTGCCCGGCCGCCGGGGCGGCGGGGGGCGGCAAGGCCCGGCCGCACTCCACCACCGCCTGCACGATCCGGCCGTATCCGGTGCAGCGGCACAGCACCCCCGACAGCGCTTGTTCCACCTGCGCAGCGTCGGGCTGCGGGGTTTCGCGCAGCAGCGCCGCCGCCGCCATCAGCATGCCCGGCGTGCAGATGCCGCATTGCGCCGCACCGTGGCGCAGGAAACTGGCCTGCAGCGCGTCCGGCACCCCACCCGCCGCCAGCGCGGCCACGGTTTCCACCGCCGCCCCGCCCATGCGCCCCAGCGGCACCAGGCAGGCGCAGACCGGCGCGCCATCGACCAGCACCGTGCAGGCGCCGCAATCGCCGGCATCGCAGCCGGACTTGACGCCTTCGGCGCCCAGTGCGCGCAGCGCCTCGGAAAGCCGGGTCTGGGGCGGCAGGTCGGCGGTCACGGCGTGACCGTCCAGGGTAAAGGCGATTCCGGGGGCGTGGTCCTTCATGTCGCTTCCCTTGCAAGACGTTCCAGCAGCCGCGCGACCAGCACGGGCACGGCCTCGGCCCGGTAGGCGGCATCGGCGCGCACATCCGAGATGGGGGCAAGGCCGGCGGCGTCCTCGGGCCGGACTAGCGCCGCCGCCTGCGCCAGCGGCACGCCTTGCAACCGCGCCTCCAGCCCCGCCAGGCGCCGCGCCACCGGCGCGCACGCGCCCACCGCGATGCCCGCCTGCACGATCGCCCCGCGATCCAGCCGCAGGCTGGCCGCGACCATGGCGATGGAGATGACCAGATACCTGCGTGCCCCCAGCTTCAGAAAGCCGCCGGCACCGTCGCCCGGGTCGGGCACATGCACCGCCGTCACCAGCTCGCCCGGGTTCAGCGCCACCTTGCGCGGACCAAGGACGAAATCGGCCAGCGGCACGCGGCGGGGGGCGGGGCCCGCCACCTCGACCTGCGCATCCAGCGCCAGCAGCGCCACCGTGCCATCGGCGGCAGGCGAGGCATTGACGATGTTGCCCGCAATGGTCCCGGCATTCTGGATCTGCGGGCTGCCGACCTCGACCGCCGCCTGTTGCAGCGCGCGCATCGGGGCGGGCAGGCGGGCGCGGGCAATGTCGGTCCAGGTGGTCAGGGCCCCGAAGCACCAACCGGTCCGGGTGCGCGCGATCCCGCGCAAGGGCAAGGCCGACAGGTCCAGCATCGGGGTGCGCGGCGCCGCCTCGGCCAGGGCGGGGTAGACGTCCGTCCCCCCGGCCACCACCCGCAACGACGGGTCGGCTGCCAGCGCCGCCAGCGCCTGATCGAGGCTTGCAGGGCGCGCCCAGGCCACCATCAGCGCAGCCCGTCCTTGCCGGCGATCTGGTCCTTGGTCAGCCCGCCCACGCGCGCCAGAGGCCGGCCCGAATCCGTCACCGCCACGGCCACAAGGATTTCGCCCGCCCGCGGCGCATCGTTCAGCTGCACCACCATCCCATCGAAATGGCTGCGCACGAAGGCCGCGTCCTTGTGGCCCAGCGGAATATCCAGCGGCTGGCCCGGCCCGCCCATCTTCTTGCTGGAGGGCACCAGGGCCGCCCCCTTTTCCACCGCCGCGCGCAAGGGTGCGCCCAGGCGCGGGTGCAGGATGGCGGCTGCATGTTCCAGCTCGCCCGCCTCGCCCACCATCGCGGCCTTGCCATAGCTTTCGGCCTGCGCCGGGGCGATGCCAAGCGCCTGCACGCAGCGCTGGCCCAGCAAGCCGCCCAGCTCCTCGCCGATCTGCATCAGCAGGTCGAGGTCCTGGGCATAGACCCCGGCAAAGGGGTTGGCGATGACGGCGACCGCCGCAGCCTTGCGGGTGGGGGGCGAAATGGCCTGCCCCATCTCGCGGTGGGTTTCCTCGAGGAACACGGCGATCTTGCGGATTTGCGCCGGCATGGTCACACCGGAACCCGTGCCGCCGGAGGGGTGGCGCGCGACCGGCCGCAGCGCATCTTGCCGTCGATCATCACGCCGCCGATGCCGGGAATGTCGCCGAAGGACAGCGATTCGAGCACGTCGCGCCCCGACGAGGCCTCGGGCCGGTCGAGGAACACAAGGTCCGCCGGCCGCCCGGCGGCGATCAGGCCTTGCGCCAGGTTCCGCCGCCGGGCGATGTTGCCGGTGGCGAGGCAGATGGCCTGTTCGGCCGGAAGCCCGCCAAGGCTGGCCATCAGCGCCACCATCCGCAGCATCCCGTTGGGCTGCACGCCCGACCCCGCCGGCGCATCGGTGCCGATCAGCAGGTCGGCCAGACGCCCGGCGTTCTGCGCCCCCTGCAAGGCGACCAGCGCCGACAGTTCGTTGCCGTTGTGCACCACCTCCAGCGCGCCGGTGGCCTGGTCGCACAGGTCGCGGATGTGGTCATGGGCAATGCTGGTCGGCCCACCGTTTATGTGGCTGACGACATCGGGCTGTGCTTCCAGCACGTCGTCGCGGCTGACGAAGTGGGAGCCCGCAATCGACGGCCCGCCGGTGTGCATGATGGTTTCCAGCCCGTGCGCGCGGCACCACGCGGTCATCCGTGCAGCATCCGGCCCCCTGGCGACGGTGCCCAGGCCGATCTCGCCGATATGGCGGATGCCGGCGGCGGCCAGTTCCGCGACCAGGCTTTCGTCGAAACCCAGTTCCATCACCGGGGCGCCGGCGATAACCTTGGCGCCCAGCGGGCGAAAGTTCTGAAAGCATTTCTGCGCCACGATGGCCAGCGCCTTGACCCCTTCGCGGTCTTTCGGGCGGCCGGGCAGATGCACCTCTCCGGCCGAGATCAGCGTGGTGACCCCGCCGTTCACGCCCATCTCGATCCAGCCCAGCTGGTTCTGGCGCGGCGTCCAGTCGCCGAACACCGGGTGGCAGTGGCTGTCGATCAGCCCGGGGCACAGCGCGCTGCCGCCGGCATCGATGGTGCGGTCGGCATCCTCGGGCGACAGCGCGCCGCCCACCTGCGCGATGGTGCCACCGTCCAGCAGCAGGCAATCGGCATCGAGGATCGGCGCCGCCAGGTCGCCCGACAGCATCAGCGAAACATTGCGGATCAGCGTGCGGCCCGTGGCGGGGCCGTCCTTCACCTCTGCGGCCATCGCGGGCCCCCTTCCCTGTCGCGGCCGGTTGCCCCGGCCATTGTTCGTGTTCCAACAGAATGCCCGATCCATCGCCGTTTGCAAGCGCCCCACGGCCTGTTGCGCTGGACAGGGCCAGGCGCGATGTGGCACGGTGCGAACATGATTGTTCCGGCAGTTTTCCGCCGGCTGATTTGGGTGATTGTCATGGCGAATTTGAACTGGACGGGAAGTTTCAGCAAGAATCTGCTGGCCGCGCGCAACTGGGCGCCGGTCAAGGCGCCGGGCGCGGGCGATACGCTGAACATGACCTTTTCGGCACCGCGCAGGTGAACGCGGGCACCGGCGGCGTCATCGCGCGGCTGGAACACTCCGGCGGCACCATCACGCTGTTCGGGTCGCTGATCGCCACCGAACTCGTGTCGATGACCGGCACGGCGCAGCTGCGGGTGCGCGGTTCCGGCGACCTGATCGGGGATGTGCTGGTCTGGGCCGGCGCGGCGCTGACGGTCGAGGGCGCGCTGACCGGCGGGCTCGGCAGCTTCGGCAGCGTCACGGTTTCGGGCATGATCGACGGGGCGGTGCAGTCGCACGGCGCGCTGGCGCTGAACGGCGGGCTGGTCACCGGGCTGCTGAGCGTGGCCGCCGGCACGGTGACGGCAAGCGCAGGGGCCGTGTTCGGGGCCGGGATCGCCATGACCGGAGGCAATGTGACGCTGACAGGCGCCACGGTGCAAGGCGACATCGCGCTTGGCGCCGGCCATGACGAGCTTGTGCTGGAGACCGGCACGGTGGCCGGCGCGGTTTCGGGCGGGGCAGGCCACGACTGGAGCGTCAGCCTGATCGGCGTGTCGGGCGCGCCGCAAGGGATCAACGGCGGCAATGGCCAGGACACGATCGAAGGCGGCAGCCTGGCCGACCTGTTCCGGGGCGGCAACGGCAACGACCTGCTGCACGGCGGCGGCGGCCACGACAGCTTTTATGGCGACGCGGGCAACGATACCCTGATCGGCGACGACGTGACCAGCTACGCCAACCCCGGGCAGAATGCCGACCGCCTTTTCGGCGGCGCCGGCAACGACCTGCTGTTCGGCGGTGCCCGCGCCGACCGGCTGTCGGGCGGCACCGAGAACGACGCCCTGTAGGCGGCACGGGCAATGACACGCTGGACGGCGGGGCGGGGGCGGATGTCTTTGTCTTCGGGCGCGAGACGCTTTACGGCAATGTGAATGGTCTGCCCGTGCTGATCGAAACCGGGGGGCACGACGTCATCACCGGGTTTTCGCCGGTCGAGGGTGACCGCCTGCGGTTGAACGCCAACCTCTGGACCGTGCACGGCGACACGCCGAACACCGATGCCCAATGGGTGGTGAATACCTTTGCCAGCCTTGACCCGGTGCTGTCGCGGGTGACCTTCCGTTTTCTGGACAATATCGTCTACGGCGCGGTGGACCATTCCATCTCGTTGCCGTGGTTCTGGTCGCTTGCCTCGCTGGCAAGCGTTGTGCAGATCGAGGTGGATCCTCTCTGACCCCGGCCCCGGCGGCGCGAGGTTTCAGTTTGCATCAAACATTTGACCGGCCCGCCGGTTGCACCGGCCGCCGTGGGGCGGCATGGGTCGCACATGGATCTGATCGTCGTTCTGACCGTCGTTTCGGCGTTGTTCATCCTGATCGGTCTGGCCGATCCGGTGGCAGCGCGCTTGCGCCTGCCGGTCGCGGTGGTGCTGGCCGCCTTCGGCATCGCGCTGGGCGCGGGGGCCACGTTCTTCTGGCGCACCGACCTGACCGATGCGCTGAACCCGGTGGCGCTGGCCATCCTGAACCTGCCGATCCGGTCGTCGCTGTTCCTGTATGTATTCCTGCCCATCCTGATCTTTCAGGTGACGCTCAGCCTGAACCTGCGGCGCATGCTGGACGACTGGGTGCCCATCCTCGTGCTGGCGGTGGTGGCGGTGGCGGTGGCCACGGCGGTGGTGGGCCTGGCGCTCTATCCCTTTGCCGGGTTGCCGCTGATGGCCTGCCTGCTGATCGGGGCGATCGTTTCCACCACCGACCCCTCGGCGGTGGTCAGCATCTTTCGCGCCACACCCGCCCCGCAGCGCCTGGCCCGCATCGTCGAAGGCGAAAGCCTGCTCAATGACGCGGCCGCCATCGCCTTGTTCGGCGTGTTCTTTGCCGTGTTGGCCATCGGGGTCGAAGGCCCGACGATCTCTGCTGCGCTGGCCGGGTTTCCCTGGCTGCTGGCGGGGGGGGCGCTGGCGGGCTGGGCGGCCGCGCTGGGAACGGTGGCGCTGATCCACCGCCTTCCCGATCATCCGCTGGCGCAGGTTTCCATCACGGTGGCGCTGCCGTTTCTGGTGTATCTGCTGGCCGATGCGGTGCTGGCGGTGTCGGGCGTGGTGGCGGTGGTGGCGGCGGGCCTGACGGTGAACTTTCTGGCCCCGGGGCGGCTTTCGCCGCCGACGCTGGCCAAGCTGCGCGACACATGGGATCTGCTGGCCTACTGGGCCGGCGGGCTGATTTTCGTGATGGCGGCGCTGCTGGTGCCGCGGTTGCTGGCGCAGGCCACCTGGGCCGATCTGGGGCTTGTGCTGGTGACGGTGCTGGCGGCCCTCGTGGCGCGGGCGATGATCCTGTTCGGGCTCTTGCCGCTGCTGACCGCGCTGCGCGTCTCGCCCCGGGTGGAAACGCCGTATCGGCTGGCGATCCTGTGGGGGGGCCTGCGCGGCGCGGTGACGCTGGCGCTGGCGCTGGCGGTGACCGAAAGCTTTCGCATTCCCCCCGAAATCAAGCGCGAGGTCGGCATCGTCGCCACCGGCTTCACGCTGTTCACGCTGATCGTGCAAGGCACCACGCTGCGCTGGGTGATCGCGCGCCTCGGGCTCGACCGGTTGTCGCCGCTGGACCTTGCACTGTCGCGGCAGGTGGTGGCGGTCGCGCTGCAATCGGTGCGCGAAACGGTGGCCGACGCGGCGCGCGACCTGGGGCTGAACCGCGACATCGTGCGCGACGAGGCAAAGCGGTTCGCCGAACGGCTGGACAAGGCCGTGGCAGGCGCCGAGGACGGCACGAACATTCCCGACCGCGACCGGGTGACGCTGGGGCTGGTGGCGCTGGCCGGGCGCGAACGCGACCTGATCCTTGACGCGTTCCGTGACGGGCTGATTTCGGCGCAACTGGCCAACCGCCTCCTGGCCGACAGCGACCGCATCATCGAACGCACCCGCGCCGGCGGGCGCACGGAATACCGGCTGGCGGCCCGTGCCGGCTTGCGCGCCGGGCGCGCACAGCGCCTGGTCGAACTGCTGCACAACCGGCTGAGGGTGTCGGGGCCGCTGGCGCGCCTGACCGCCGACCGGTTCGAGCGCATCGTGACGCTGCGGCTGATCCTGCGCGCGCTGCACGGGTTCATCGATACCCGCATCCGCCGCATCCACGGCCGGCGGGTGGCCGACCTGCTGCACGAACTGCTGGACCGCCGCACCGACGAGACCGAGCGCGAGCTCGAAGGCCTGCAGCTGCAATTCCCCGGCTATGCCGAAACGCTGGAGCGCCGGCTGATCCGCCAGACCACGCTGGCGCAGGAAGAACGCGAATATGCCGCCCTGGTCGACGACGGCCTGATCGGGCCCGAACTGCGCACCGCGCTGATGGACGACCTGGCCAGCCGGCGCGCGCGGCTGGCCGAACGGCCGGTGCTGGACCTGACGGTGCAGAAAACCGACCTGATCCGCAGCTTTCCGCTGTTCGCCGCGATGGACGAACCCGCGCGCCGCCTGCTGGGCCGCACGCTGCGCACCGTCTATGCCGCACCGGGCGACATCATCCTGCGCCGGTCGGAAAAACCGCGGCAAGTGTGGTTCATTGCCTCGGGCGCGGTGGAATCGGACACCGCGGGCCGCATCCTGCGGCTGGGGCGGGGCGAGATGTTCGGGCATCTGGCGGTGATTTCCGGCAAGTCGCGCAAGTCGCAGGTGCGCGCGATCACGCATTGCACGCTGCTTGCGCTGGACGAAGGACGCTTCATGGCGCTGCTGCGCCGCAACGCGGCCTTGCGCGCGGCCGTGCAGGCCAGCGCCGACAAGCGCGGCGTCAAGCTGGACCTGTCAGGCCTGGACGCCTGAGCCGCCGGGGTCGCGCAAGGACATCAGCCCGCGCGCCGCGGCCCGCGCAAAACCGCGCGTCACCGCCGCGCGCCGAGCCCCGGCGAGGCGGCGTTCGGGGGCCAGGCGCAGGATTTCGCCGCCCCAGGCATCCGCCACGATCAGCCCGGTGCCTTCGGGCAGCAGATCCTGCGGAAAGCCGGTGTCGACCGCCCAGAAATAACGGTCGCACCAATCGAGGTAACCTTGCCACTTGCGGTCGGCGGTGAAATCGGCCCGGCTCGACTTGCATTCCACCACCCACAACTCGCCCTTCGGCCCCAGCGCCATGACATCCACCCGCAGGCCGGGGGTCGGGGTGTATTCGGTCAGCGCGACAAAGTCGTGGCTGGCGAGCAGGCGGCACACCCCGCGCGCCAACAGCTGCCCTGGCCGCGGCGGCGGCGCTTGGCGCGACGGGTCGGGTGGGGTATCCTGCGGACCGGAGGTGCCCGATGTCATGGTTCGATCGCCTTGCCGAACGGCGCATGCAGGCCGCGCGCCTGCAAGGACAGTTGCAAGGGCTGGAAGGCGAAGGCAAGCCCTTGCCCGAGCGTCCGGGCGATGCGCTGGTCAGCGCCGGCGATGCCCTGGGCTTTCGCATCATGGCCGAAGCCGGTGTGCTGCCGGAAGAAATCGTGCTGAAAAAGGCCGCGCGGGCCGAACTGGCGCAGGCAACCGACCCGCAGGCGCGCAAGGCCCTCATGGCCCGGTTGGCCGATCGGGACATGCGCCAGTCGATGGCCGAGGAAGCGCGCCGGCGGTTTCTGGCCCCCTGAGCCGAAGGCGCCCTTGCGCGGCGCGACACGAGCGCCTAACTGTTGCAATGGCGGTTACTGCTCTTCTCGTGACGGGCCCTTTTCCAGTGGCCGATAAGCATTTCCGAGGGGGCTGGCTCTGCCAGGGTCCTGGCCCTGGTATCTGGCGCCCACCTGATACGTCAGGCTCTCGGGAAATTCACGCCTGCACGGTCGCTGCGGTTTCCGCCACCTGCGCCCCGGGCCGACCGGGGAAGCGGGGGGGTTCACACCCCCCGCCCCCCCGTGGGATATTTTCCGACAGAAAATGCCGGGTCGCGCGCCACGGGGTTGCTGGACGCGCGGCGCGGCTGGCCCTATACCGCCGCCATGCTGGACAATCGCCCCACCCTTCCGCCCGAAATCGCCCGCCGCCGGACCTTTGCGATCATTTCGCACCCCGACGCCGGCAAGACCACGCTGACCGAAAAGTTCCTGCTGTTCGGCGGCGCCATCCAGATGGCCGGACAGGTGCGGGCCAAGGGCGAGGCGCGGCGCACGCGGTCGGACTTCATGAAGATGGAGCAGGAGCGCGGCATCTCGGTTTCGGCCTCGGCGATGTCGTTCGACTTCCGGCATTACCGCTTCAACCTTGTCGATACGCCCGGCCACAGCGACTTTTCCGAAGACACCTACCGCACGCTGACGGCGGTGGACGCGGCGATCATGGTGATCGACGGCGCCAAGGGGGTGGAAAGCCAGACCCGCAAGCTGTTCGAGGTGTGCCGGTTGCGCGACCTGCCCATCCTGACCTTCTGCAACAAGATGGACCGCGAAAGCCGCGATACCTTCGAGATCATCGACGAAATCCAGGAAAGCCTGGCCATCGACGTCACGCCGGCCAGCTGGCCCATCGGGGTCGGGCGCGACTTTCTGGGCGCCTATGACCTGTTGCACGACCGGCTGGAGATCATGGACCGCGCCGACCGCAACCGCGTGGCGGAATCGGTGCAGATTGCCGGGCTGGACGACCCGAAACTGGCGCAGCACGTGCCGGCAGAGTTGTTGAAGAAGTTCCTGGAAGAAATTGAAATGGCAAGGGAACTTCTGCCGGCCTTCGACCGTGCGGCCGTGCTGAACGGGTCGATGACGCCGATCTGGTTCGGGTCGGCAATCAATTCCTTCGGGGTGAAGGAGCTGATGGACGGCATGGGCGAATACGGGCCCGAGCCGCAACCGCAAAAGGCTGCCGAACGGACGATTCTGCCCGAGGAATCAAAGGTTACCGGCTTTGTCTTCAAGGTTCAGGCGAACATGGACCCCAAGCACCGCGACCGGGTTGCCTTCGTGCGCCTGGCCTCTGGGCATTTCGAGCGCGGCATGAAGCTGACCCATGTGCGCAGCGGCAAGCCGATGGCGGTGTCGAACCCCGTGCTGTTCCTGGCCGCCGACCGCGAGCTGGCCGAGGAAGCCTGGGCCGGCGACATCATCGGCATCCCGAACCACGGGCAGTTGCGCATCGGCGACGGGCTGACCGAAGGCGAAACCTTGCGCTTTACCGGCATCCCGAGTTTCGCGCCGGAACTGTTGCAGACCGTGCGCGCCGGCGACCCGATGAAGGCCAAGCATCTGGAAAAGGCGCTGATGCAGTTTGCCGAGGAAGGTGCGGCCAAGGTGTTCAAGCCGATGATCGGCTCGGGCTTCATCGTGGGCGTTGTCGGCGCCTTGCAGTTCGAGGTGCTGGCCAGCCGGATCGAACAGGAATACGGCCTGCCCGTGCGGTTCGAGCCGTCGAACTTCACCTCGGCGCGCTGGGTGGCGGGGCCGAAGGCCGAGATGGACAAGCTGGTCAACGCCAACAAGCAGCACATCGCCACCGACCACGACGGCGACACGGTGTTCCTGACCCGGTTGCAGTGGGATATCGACCGCGTGGTGCGCGACTACCCGGAGCTGAAGCTGACGGCGACGAAGGAGATGATGGTGTGACCGCCATCCCCCGCCCGCTGGTCGCCGCCGCCCTGGGGGTTTCCCCCGATGCGCTGCCCCCCGGCGATCTGCCGGTGGCGCGGCTGGCGGAACGCTGGCTGGGCTGGCTGGCGGCGACCGAGAGGGCCGAGGCGCCCGACGCCTTGCCCGACTACTGGACGGATGTGCTGCTGGCGCGGTTGGCCCTCGAGGCGCCGGACCTGTGCCTGTCGGCCGTGCTGGCGGTGCTGGCGCGCTGCGAAACGCCCGAGCAGGTGGCGCATCTGGCCGCAGGTCCGCTGGAGGATCTGCTGCATCGCAACGGTGCTGCGGTCATCGGGCGGATCGAGGCCGAAGCGCAGGCCAACCTGCGCCTGCGGCTGGCGTTGTCGGGGGTGGCGCCGGACGGGTCGCCCGGGGCGCCGCTGTGGCAACGGGTGCAGGCCGCGCGCGGTGGCGAGCCCGGGCTGGACGATGGCGCCCGGTTGCCCTGACGGCCCGCGCGCCAACCGGGTGCAGCCCGATGGCGCATTCCTTGCCACGCCAGCCCGCGGGCAGTTCACCGGCAACCGCGGCACCCTGCACGACGACAGCGGCGCGATGCGCCGGGCGCGCCGGCCCTGACCTGCCGCGGGATTTTTCTTCCACCTGCGATTAGGTTCCGGCCCAGGGAAGGGACGGACAATGAAGCGAACGAGACTCGCGGACGAGCAGATCATCAGCATCCGGTCGAACACGAGGCAGGCGCGAAGCGCGCGGACCTGTATCGCAAGCACGGCATGTCGAAAGGCAATTTCTACAACCGTAAGGCCAGGTCCGGCGGCATGACGGGTTCGGCGGCGAAACGGCTGAAGGCGCTCGAAGACGAGAATGCGAAGCTGAGGAGGCTTCTGGCCGAGCAGATGCTGAACCTGGCCGCGATGCGCCATGACCGAACATGGGTGATGGGGCCAGAGATGGCGGCGTATCGTGGCGGGTGTCGAAGCCTGCCAGAACCTCCCGGAGGAGCGATACGCCGTGACGGACGATACCACGATCACCGCGC
>NZ_JBKBQM010000057.1:0-19076 GCF_046292685.1 Gemmobacter sp. | reverse complement strand
TAGCGGGCGCGGTGCCGGGGCAGGGGGGCGCGGTGCGGGGGCATCGAGCCCCCTGCCGCGCCGCGGGGCCTGCCCCGCGCCCCGCCGGAGGGGTTTTCCACCCCTCCGGGCCTCCGATCGGTTCTCGGACCGATGGCGAACCGATCGGCGGCCCCGGAGGATATTTGCTTCAAGGTGAAGCGGGGCGGGCGGCCTTTTCGGCAAGCCCGGAGGTGCCGTCGCGGGCGTCGAGGATGGCAAGCACATCCGAGAGGGGCACATCACGGGCGGCGAGCATCACCAGCAGGTGGTAGAGCACGTCGGCGGCCTCGGCGGCGAGCCTGGCGGGGTCGCCCTTGACGGCCTCGATGATCGCCTCCACCGCTTCCTCGCCGAATTTCTCGGCGCATTTTTCCGGGCCGCGGGCCAGAAGCTTGGCGGTCCAGCTGCTGTCGGGGCTTGCCGCTTTCCGCGCAGCGATGGTGGCGGCGAGGCGGTCGAGCGTATGGGTCATGTCAGGCGCACCGGAATGCCGGCGGCGGCCATGTGGGCCTTGGCCTGGGGAATCGTGAAGGTGCCGAAGTGGAAGATGCTGGCGGCCAGCACGGCGCTGGCGTGGCCTTCGGTCACGCCTTCGACCAGGTGGTCGAGCGTGCCGACCCCGCCGCTGGCGATCACCGGGATGTCGACCGCATCGGCGATGGCGCGGGTGAGCGGCAGGTTGTAGCCGCCCTTGGTGCCGTCGCGGTCCATCGAGGTCAGCAGGATTTCGCCCGCGCCTTTGGCGGCGACGGTGCGGGCAAAGGCCACCGCGTCGATTCCGGTGGGCTTGCGCCCGCCGTGGGTGAAGATTTCCCACCGGCCGGGGGCCACGGTTTTCGCGTCGATCGCCACGACGATGCATTGGCTGCCGAAGCGGTCGGCGGCCTCGGCCACGACATCGGGGTTGGCGACGGCGGCGGAGTTGAAGCTGACCTTGTCGGCGCCGGCGAGCAGCAGGGCGCGCACATCGTGGTGCGTGCGCACCCCGCCGCCCACGGTCAGCGGCATGAAGCACTGTTCGGCGGTGCGGGTGACGAGGTCGAACATCGTGCCGCGGTTTTCGTGCGTGGCGTGGATGTCGAGAAAGCACAGCTCGTCCGCGCCTGCGGCATCGTAGGCGCGCGCCGCCTCCACCGGGTCGCCGGCGTCGATCAGGTTGACGAAGTTGACGCCCTTGACCACGCGGCCATCGGCGACATCGAGGCAGGGAATGATGCGGGTCTTGAGCATGGGGCGATATAGGGCCATGCAGGGGCAAAGGGCAAGGGAGGCCGGCATGCGCGCATTGGGATGGGTGGTGGTGCTGGCAGGCTGCGCCGCGCCGGTGGCGGTGCCGCCGCCGGGCGCGGGGAACCGGGAAGGCCGGCTGGCGGCGGAATGCCGGCTGCTGGAAGCCGCCCATGCGGCGACCGCGGCGCGGCTGGGGCAGGCGCCGCCCGACATTCTGGTCGGCTGTCCGGGGCACGAAGGCCGGCGCGATGCGATGCCGCTGGCGGCGCAGTCGGCGGCGCTGCGGGTGGCCAATGCCGCCGCCTTGCCGCCGGTGGTGGCGGCGGCCGGGCCGGCGGCGGCACGGGCCTATCGGCGCATGATCTCGCGCGGGGTGCCCGAGGACGTGGCGGCGGGGCTGGCGCAGGGGCCGCAGGCGCCCTTGTGGCGGGCGCTGGCGGGGGGGTAGGCGGCAGGATTCCGCGCGGTGATGCGGTAACATGATACCGCATTTTGCAAGCCATTGATTCTGAACGATAGAATTGCTGTTCAGGCGCTTGACGCGCTGCGGGGCTTGCGCCATACGGGCGCATCCTTTCCGACCGGGGGCCTGCCCCCCGATGCAAGCACAGGAAGACCCATGAAAACCTTCACCGCAACGCCTGCGGACATCGAGAAGAAGTGGATCCTGATCGACGCCGAGGGCGTCGTTCTGGGCCGCCTTGCCACGATCGTCGCGAAAATCCTGCGTGGCAAGCACAAGCCGACCTTCACCCCGCACATGGACATGGGCGACAACGTGATCGTCATCAACGCCGACAAGGTGCAGATGACCGGCACCAAGCGCGACGACAAGGTGTATTACTGGCACACCGGCTATCCGGGCGGCATCAAGAGTCGCACCGCGCGCCAGGTGCTGGAAGGCGCGCATCCCGAGCGCGTGGTCATCAAGGCGGTGGAGCGCATGATCTCGCGCAACCGTCTGGGTCGCCAGCAGATGACCAACCTGCGCGTCTATGCCGGTGCCGCGCACCCGCACGAAGCCCAGCAGCCCGAAGTGCTGGACATCAAAGCCCTGAACCCGAAGAACACCCGGAGCGCCTGATCATGTCGGACATCAAATCGCTCGACGACCTGAAGGCCGCCGTGGCCGGCACCCCGGCCGCCGCCCCGGAAGAAGCCCCGCGCGAGCCCGTGCGCGACGCGCTCGGCCGCAGCTATGCCACCGGCAAGCGCAAGGATGCCGTCGCCCGCGTCTGGGTGAAGCCCGGCAAGGGCAAGGTCACCGTCAACGGCAAGGAAATGGGCGTCTATTTCGCGCGCCCGGTGCTGCAGATGATTCTGAAGCAGCCGTTCCAGGTGGCCAATGTCGAAGGCCAGTTCGACGTGGTGGCCACCGTCAAGGGCGGCGGTCTGTCGGGCCAGGCCGGCGCGGTCAAGCACGGCATTTCCAAGGCGCTGCAGCTTTACGAACCCAGCTTGCGCGGTGCGCTGAAGGCCGCGGGCTTCCTCACCCGCGACAGCCGGGTGGTGGAACGCAAGAAATACGGCAAGCGCAAGGCGCGCCGGTCGTTCCAGTTCTCCAAGCGCTGATTGCGCGCCGGAGACGGTTCTTGTGGAAAAGCCCCGGATGCGTCCGGGGCTTTTTTCCTTGATGCGCGCCGCGTTTGGCCGGGGCAGGCGTCAGCCGGGTTGGCCGGCGGCGGCGGCCTTCATCGCCTCGATCTCGGCCTTGGATTTGCGGCCGCGTTTCTTGCGCGGGGTGCCGTCGGCATTGAGGATCGGCGCAGCGGCAGATGCGCGCGGCGCGGCCGGCAGGACCGAGGCGAGTTCGCTGCGCGTGATGGCGTATTTGCGGATCTTGGCCTTGACATCGGCCAGCACGGCTTCGCGGTTGGCGGCGCGCACGGCTTCGAGCCGCGCCTGGATTTCGCGCAATTGCGCTTCGAGTTCTTCTTCGGTTGCGGTCATCGGCATTTCCCGTGGGTTTGCATGGGTAACATGTTCCGTCTGCACAGGATGCGCCGTTGTCAAGCCGGTCTTGCGGGAATTGTCCGCAGGCCGCCGATGCGGTGGCGCGCAATCATGGTCGCATTCCGGGGAATTGCAGGTTGCAAATCGTCGGCTGCGGCCGGTGTTCCGGGAAAAAACGAGTCGTTCCTGCAACAATCGGCGCAAACGGGCCGGTTTGCGGGCGCCATCGGCGAAAATCCGCTTGACCCGAGTCCGGGCGGTGCCAAGATTGTGGCAGAGCAGTCACAAAGGGCCACGACAGATGGCATTGTCCCGTTCCTTTCACGGCGCCGCAGGGCGCCCCGACTTTCTGGGTTTGCGGCGCGGGCCGCGCGGGCGCACCGAAATCGTCTATGACGCCGGCGAACACCGCCGCACCGTGTTGCGCCTGACCGACGACGCGCATGACGAAACCGCGGTGGCCGCGGTGCTGTCGCATGCCATCGACCAGCCGCGGGTTTTCCCGGCATTGCTGGCGGAACTGCGGGCAAGGGCCATTGCGGTCGAGGTGGTGGCACGCTGAGAGGTCGCGGCCTCTTTTCATCGCGCCGGCCCTGTGCAAGGTTGCAGCAAAGACGACAGGTCCGACAGGGGGCGTGATGGCGACAAGGGGAATGCTGCACCGGCTGGGCCGGTCGGAGGCAGCCAACGGGTATGCGCTGGTGTCTCCGCCGGCGATCTATGCGGTGCTGCTGCTGGCCGCGCCGCTGGGGCTGCTGTTCCTCTACAGCTTTCTGACCGATGGCTATCTGACCATCATCTGGGAATTCACCCTGCAGAATTACCGCGATGCCTGGTCGGACCCGCTGGTGCGCACGGTGATGCTGCGGTCGCTGGCCGTGTCGATGATGGTGACGGCGGCGACGGTGCTGCTGGCCTTTCCGGTGGCCTATTTCGTCAGCTTTCACGTGCGCCCGGAACGGAAAAGCCTGTGGCTGTTCCTGATTACCATTCCGTTCTGGACCAGCTACCTGATCCGGGTGTTCCTGTGGAAGGTGATCCTGGGGTATAACGGCGTGCTCAACAGCGGGCTGATGGGGCTTGGGATCATCGACGAGCCGCTGACCTTCATCCTCTACAACGTCAATGCCGTCGTCATAACGCTCGCGCATGCCTATGCGCCGTTTGCCATCCTGCCGATCTTCGTGGCGCTGGAAAAGATCGACCGAAGCCTGCTGGAGGCCGGGCAGGATCTGGGCGAAAGCGGGTTGATGACCTTCTGGCGCGTCACGCTGCCGCTGGCGATGCCGGGGGTGGTGGCGGCGGTGCTGATCGTGTTCATCCCCACCATCGGCGATTACGTGACGCCGCAACTGGTGGGCGGGCCCGAAGGGCGCATGGTGGCCAACATCATCCACCTGCAATACCTGCGGCTGGACAACTACCCCGCCGGGTCGGCCATCGCGGTTTCGGCCATGCTGATGGTCACGGCGATCAGCATGGGCTTCCTTCTGCTCAATCGCCGCTTCCTGAGGGTGCGGCGATGAAGGCGATGCGCTGGTTCAAGGTCTATGCGCTGGGATACCTGGTCTTCCTTTATGCGCCGATCCTGCTGTTGCCGATCTTTGCCTTCAACGACGGCACGATCATCGCCTTTCCGCTGAACGGGTTTACCACCAGGTGGTTCGCGCAGATGTTCGGCAACCCGACGCTGGCGCTGGCGGTGAAGAACTCGCTCATCATCGCGGTCAGCGCGGCGGTGCTTTCGACCTGCCTGGGCATTTTCGCGGCACGGGCGGCGACGCGCTACAACTTTCCCGGCAAGGGCGGCATCGTGGGCCTCATCATGCTGCCGCTGGTGTTGCCCGAGATCATCGTGGCGGTGTCGCTTTTGGGCGTGCTGCTGGGGCTGGGGCTCAGCCTGGGGATCTGGACGGTGATCCTCGGCCATGTGCTGATCTGCACGCCCTATGCCATCGCCATCCTCAATTCGGCCTTCCAGTCGCTGGACCGTTCGCTGGAAGAAGCGGCCTACGACCTGGGCGAATCGCGGATGTCCACCTTCCGGCTCATCATCCTGCCGCTGGTAGCGCCGGGGATCGTGTCGTCGCTGCTGATTTCGTTCACCATTTCGCTGGACGAATTCATCATCGCCTTTTTCCTGGCGGGCACGGAACCGACGCTGCCGGTCTACATCTTCTCGCAGTTCCGCTTTCCGGCGGCGGTGCCCGCGATCATGGCGCTTGGCACGCTGCTGGTGCTGTTGTCGATCACGCTGCTGGCCATTGCAGAATATTTCCGCCGTCGCGGCATTGCGAAATCGGGCGGGAAGGATACCGGAGGCTTCCTGTGAAAAAGCCGATCATCGAGCTTGAAAACGTCCAGAAATACTATGGCGATTACCACGCCTTGCGCGGCATCACGACCACGATCGGCGAAGGCGAGTTCTTTTCGCTGCTGGGGCCGTCGGGCTGCGGCAAGACCACGCTGCTGCGCACCATCGCCGGCTTCGAGGAGCCGTCCTCGGGGCTGCTGAAGATCGACGGCAAGGACATGGACGGGGTGCCGGCCAACGTGCGCCCGACCAACATGGTGTTCCAGAGCTATGCCATTTTCCCGCATCTGACGGTCGAGCAGAACGTGGGCTTCGGCCTGCGCCGCGACCCGCGCAGCAAGGCCGAAAAGGACCGCGCCGTGCAGGAGCACCTGGAGATGGTGGGCCTGAAGGGCTATGGCAAGCGGGCGGCGCATGCGCTTTCGGGCGGGCAGCGGCAGCGCGTGGCGCTGGCGCGGGCGCTGATCCTGAAGCCCAAGGTGCTGCTGCTGGACGAGCCGCTGAGTGCCTTGGACAAGAAGATGCGCGAGCAGATGCAGGTAGAGCTGATCCGCCTGCAACGCCAGGTCGGCATCACCTTCATCCTGGTCACCCACGATCAGGAGGAGGCGCTGGTGATGTCGGACCGCATCGCGGTGATGTTCGAAGGCCAGATCGCCCAGCTGGACGACCCCGAGACGCTGTATCGCCTGCCCAGGTCGCGCCAGGTGGCCGATTTCATCGGCACGATGAACTTCCTGCCGGCGCGCGTCGCGGCCCAGACCCCGGACGGATTCGATGTGGAGGTGGCGGGCCTTGGCGCCTGCCACATCGCCGCGCGCCAGGCGCCGGGCAAGGCCACCGGCGATGTCGCCGTGGGCTTCCGCCCCGAGACGCTGACCATCCTTTACGAAGGCCAGCAGGCGAGCGACCGCGAAAGCCCCGGCACCATCGAGGAGGTCGTCTATTACGGCGACATGACCTATTACGACGTCAAGCTCGATGGCGTGGCGGCGCCGGTGCGGCTGTCGATGCGCAACGTCTTCGGCCGTCCGGTGCTGGACCGCGGGATGCGCACGCGGGTGGCCTGGGCGCCGGGGGCGCTGGTGTTGTTCCGCTAGGGAACTGCTGTTTTCCGGCTTGACGCCCCCCGGCGCATCCGGTAGTCAGCCCCCAAGCGCGCGGTTGTAGCTCAGTCGGTTAGAGTACCGGCCTGTCACGCCGGGGGTCGCGGGTTCGAGCCCCGTCAACCGCGCCAGCTTTCCAGGGCCTCCGCGCAAGCGGGGGCCTTTGGCTTTGCAGGGCTTGCGCGCTGCAACTTCTTGCATTCGTTGCGATTTTTCGGCTTGACGCCCTCGGGGGCCTTCGGTATCCAGCAACCCACGCGCGGTTGTAGCTCAGTCGGTTAGAGTACCGGCCTGTCACGCCGGGGGTCGCGGGTTCGAGCCCCGTCAACCGCGCCATTTCCCCCCTATGTTCGATCTGATGGCTTTCGTGGCATGGCGGCCGTGGCGGCCTGCTGGCATCTGCGGTCGAGCGGGCGGGGCGGCGGCATTGGCAAAGGCTTAACCTTTTTGCGCAAGGCTGGGTCACCACGCTGCCGAAGGAGATTCCTTTGACCACACCTCATGCTTCCGCTTCGCCTTTGCCTGCGGCCGACCTTGCGCCGCTGCTGGCCGAATTGCGCGACCTGACCGACCGGGCCGCGGTGCTCAGCGCGCGCCTGGCCCATGCCGAGGCCGGGGCCGGGCCGCGGCCGGGCTGGCCGATCCGACGGTTGCCCGCAAAGCCGAACGCCGCCCCCCGGGCAGGGGGCGGCGTCTGAAAGGCGGGGGCCTGGTCGGGTCAGGCGCGGGCGGCCAGGGCCTCGATCTGGTCGCGCCAGATTTCCATGTTGTAGCCATGCCGCGCGGGCAAGGCGATCAGCTCGTCGGTGGGGCGCTTGCCGGCCTGGCTCAGCGCCCAGACGATCGACGAACGGTTGCCCGAGGCGCAATAGGCCAGCACCCTGGCGCCTTGCAGCGCCGCGCCCTGGGCGGTCACGTTGTCCGGCGTGATCGCCCCGCCGACCACCGGGTTCTCGACATAGTCGAGGCCCGCAGCCTCGGCCGCGGCCTTCATCGCCGCGGACTGGTGGCTGGGGGGGATTTCGCCGTCGGGCCGGTTGTTGACGACCCGGGTAAAGCCGGCAGCCTTGATGGCCGGCAGGTCGGCCGGGTCGATCTGCGGGCTGACCGCATAGTCGGGGGTGATCTGACGAATGTCCATCGTGATGTCTCCTCAGGCAGCGGCCAGCCGGTCGACCCGCTGGCGCACGGCGGGGGCGGCCAGCATTCCTGCCACCATGGCAGCCAGGAAGACAACCCCCCCGATGCCGCCGAACGACAGCGAGGCCATCGCCGGCCCCGGGCAGAGCCCGGCGAGGCCCCAGCCCGCGCCGAACAGCACCGACCCCAGCACCAGGTTGTGCCCCAGCCGCGGATCGGGCTTTTCGGGCAAGGCGGTGCCCAGCACCGACAGGCGGCGACGGCTGGCGATTTGCCAGGCAATCATCATCGGCAGGATCGCCCCGCCCAGCACGAAGGCCAGCGTCGGATCCCACACGCCGAACACGTCCAGCCAGCCTTGCACCTTGGTCGTATCCACCATGCCCGAAACCAGCAGCCCGGCCCCGAACAGCCCGCCCGCCAGGGCGGCAAACAGATTGCGCTTCATCTCAGATGATCCCCAGCCAGTGCCGCGCCGCCACCATCACGATGCCGCCCGCCAGCAGATAGAACACGGTCGCCACGATCCCGCGCAGCGAGAACCGCGAAATGCCGCAGACCCCGTGCCCCGAGGTGCAGCCATTGGCCAGCCGCGTGCCGATGCCCACGAGCAGCCCCGCCACCACAACCACCCCGAGGTTCGAGGTGATATGCGTCTCGCGCGGCACGGCCAGCGGCATCAGCACCGCCGGCACCAGCACGAGCCCGGCGATGAAGGACAGCCGTTCGGACCAGGTGGCCCAGCCCGAACGGTCCACCAGCCCGCCCAGAATGCCCGAGGCGCCCATGATGCGCCCGTTGACCAGCAGGTAAAGCGCCGCGGCGCTGCCGATCATCAGGCCGCCGATCAGGCCCCAGAGCCAGTCGGTAGGATTGATTAGCATGTCGTTTCGTCCTGTTTTTCAAAAGCTGGCAGAGCGCCGCTGCGCCCTGCGTTCCTGTCGGGTGAAAGGCCGGGTCGCGCGCCCGGCCGCCCGGGCGATCAGAGCCCGTTCACCGGCACCTTGAGGTAGCTGATGCCGTTGTCTTCGGGTTCGGGCATCTGGCCGGCGCGCATGTTGACCTGCAGCGACGGCACGATCAGCCTGGGCATGGCCAGCTTGGCATCGCGTTCCGTGCGCATGCGGATGAAATCCTCGCGCGATTTGCCCATCCCCACGTGCTTGTTCAGGCGCTTCTGTTCGCCCACGGTGGTTTCCCAGGCGTAGTGGTCGCGGCCCTCGGCCTTGTAGTCGTGGCCGACGAAGATGCGGGTTTCCTCGGGCAGCGACAGGATCTTCTGCACCGAATCCCACATGGTTTCGGCCGAACCGCCGGGGAAGTCGCAACGCGCCGTGCCGAAATCGGGCATGAACAGCGTGTCGCCGACAAAGGCCGCATCGCCGATCACATAGGTCAGGCAGGCCGGCGTGTGGCCGGGGGTGTGCAGCACGTCGCCGCGCATCTGGCCGATCATGAAGCTGTCGCCTTGCACGAACAGCCGGTCGAACTGCGACCCGTCGCGCTGGAACCGGGTGCCTTCGTTGAAGACCTTGCCGAAGGTTTCCTGCACCACGGTGATCTTTTCGCCGATGCCGATCTTGCCGCCGACGCGTTCCTGCAGATAGGGCGCGGCCGACAGGTGGTCGGCGTGGACGTGGGTTTCCAGAATCCATTCGACCTTGAGGCCTTCGCGGTTCACGAAGTCGATCACCGCATCGGCCGAGCGCGTGTCGGTGCGCCCCGAGGCATAGTCGAAGTCCAGAACCGAATCGATGATCGCGCAGGCGCTGCCTTCGGGCTCCTGCACCACATAGGTGATGGTGTTGGTGGCTTCGTCGAAGAAGGAGTGGACCTTGGGTGTCATGTGTTCCTCGCTGGGGTTCGCTGTCGGCTCCGCCGTCTGGCGTTGAAGGCTATATGGACCGGACCGAAACACATTTCAAGAATTGAATATGAAAAATCCGCAATCCCCGGTTTGACCTGCATCAAGGCCCGGAAGGCGCGGGCAGGGCAGGGTAGCTTGCGCAACAGGAGACCCCCGATGACCCCCATCGCCGACCGCAAGGCCCAGCTGCTGACCCGCCTGCACGATCTTCAGACCCGTCTGGCGCAGATCGAGACCGAGCTCGATTCCCACCACAACCCGGATTGGGACGACCTCGCCACCGAGCGCGAGGCCGACGAGGTGCTCGAAGGCATGGGCCTGTCGGGCCAGCAGGAAATCCGCCAGATCGAAGCCGCCTTGCAGCGGATCGACTCCGGCGACTACGGCTATTGCACCCGATGCGGCGCCGAGATCGGCGAGGACCGGCTGAACCTGCTGCCGCAGACGCCGTTCTGCCGCAGCTGCGCCCGCTGACCCCCGCGAAAGGAGCCCCGATGACCCATGACGAGGTGAACGACCGCATGGCCGAACTTTCCCGCCGCGCCGCCCGCCTGCCCGAAGGCGACCCTGCCCTTGCCGCCCTGCTGGCCGAACTGGAGGCGCTGTCGCGCATCCTGCCGGCCTCGGGCGAGCCCGACCGCGCGGACGAAGCCGCCGAGGCGATGTTCGACAACCTGCCGGTCTGAGGCGCGCCAAGGCTTGCATCCCGGCCCCCGCACCGTGCTAATGCGGCACAGGCAACAGGAGGTTCGGGCATGACGGAAGCGGTGCGTCTGGAACGCGATGGCAACGTGGCCATCCTGGTGATCGACAGCCCCCCGGTGAACGCGCTGGGGGCGGCGGTGCGGCAGGGCCTTGCGGCCGGGCTGGATCGGGCGCTGGCCGACCCGGGCGTCGGTGCGATCGTGATCCGGGCCGAAGGGCGGACCTTTCCGGCCGGGGCCGACATTTCCGAATTCGGCAAGCCGCCGGCCGACCCCTGGCTGCCCGACCTGTGCAACCGCATCGAGGCCAGCCCCAGGCCGGTGGTCGCCGCCTTGCACGGCACCGCGCTTGGCGGCGGGCTGGAGCTCGCGCTGGCCGCGCATTGGCGCATCGCGCTGGCCTCGGCCCGGGTCGGCCTGCCCGAGGTGTCGCTCGGCATCCTGCCGGGGGCCGGGGGCACGCAGCGCACGCCGCGGCTGATCGGGGCGGCAGCGGCGCTGGACCTGATGATTTCCGGCCAGCCCGTGGGGGCGGTGCAGGCGCTGGCGATGGGCCTGCTGGACGAGGTGGTGGAAACCGACCTGCCGGCGGCGGCGCTGGCGCTGGCGCAGCGGCTGGCGGACACGGGCGCCGCCCCGCGCCCGGTGCGCGACCGGCGCGACGGCATGCGCGACCCCGTGGCCTTCGAGGCGGCCATTGCGGCTGCGCGGGCGGCGCAGGCCAACGCGCGGCTGCCCGGGCCGCGCCGCATCGTGGATTGCGTCGAGGCGGCGTTGCTGCTGCCCTTCGACCAGGGGCTGGCCTTTGAGCGCGCGGCCTTCGCCGAACTGGTCGCCTCGCCCGAGGCGGCGGGCCTGCGCCACGCCTTTTTCGCCGAACGCCGCGCCGCAAAGATGCCCGAGGCGGCCGTGCGGCCCCGCGCGCTGGATCATGTCGGCGTGGTGGGGGGCGGGCTGATGGGGGCGGGCATCGCCCATGCCTGCCTCGGCGCCGGGCTCCGGGTGACCCTGATGGAGCGCGACCGCGAGTCGCTCGCGCGCGGGCTGGAACGGGTGGCCAAGCTGCAGCAAGGCGCGGTGGACAAGGGCCGCATGACCGAGACGCAGCGCGATGCCGCCTGGGACCGGCTGTCGGGCACGACCGAGGCGGCGGGCATGGCCGCCTGCGACCTGGCCATCGAGGCGGTGTTCGAGGATTTCGACGTCAAGACCGAGGTGCTGCGCAACCTCGACGCGGTGCTGAAACCCGGCGCGGTGCTGGCCACCAACACCTCGTATCTCGATGTGAACGCCCTGGCGGCGGTGACGGGGCGCCCGGCCGATGTGGTGGGGCTGCACTTCTTTTCGCCGGCGCATGTGATGAAGCTGCTGGAAATCGTGGTCGGCGCGCAGACCGCCCCCGATGCGGTGGCCACGGGGCTGGCGCTGGCCAAACGCCTTGGCAAGGTCGCGGTGCGCTCGGGCGTGTGCGACGGGTTCATCGGCAACCGGATCCTGTCGGCCTATCGCCAGGCGGCGGAATACCTGGTCGAGGACGGCGCCCCCATCGCCCGGGTCGACCGCGCGATGCGCGGCTTCGGCATGCCGCTGGGGCCTTTCGAGGTGTCGGACATGGCCGGCCTGCAAATCGCCTGGGCGCGGCGCAAGCGGCTGGCGGCCACCCGCGACCCGGCCTTGCGCTATGTCGCCATCGCCGACCGGCTGTGCGAGGCGGGGCGGTTCGGCCAGTCCACCGGCAAGGGCTGGTATGCCTATGACGGGCGCAAGCCGGTGGAAGACCCCGAGGTGACGGCGATCGTCGCCGCCGAACGCGCGGCCAGGGGCATCGTCGCGCAAGACTTCTCCGACGACGAGATCCGCACCCGCCTGCTGGTCGCCATGGCGAACGAAGGCGCCAGGATCCTCGCCGAAGGCATCGCGCTGCGCCCTTCGGACATCGATGTGGTCAAGCTGTTCGGCTACGGCTTTCCGCGCTGGGAAGGCGGGCCGATGCACTGGGCCGACCGTTTCGGCGTGCTGCAGCTGAAACAGGCGGTGGAACGTTTCGCCCCCCAGGCGCCGGGCTTCTGGGTTCCGGCGCCGAACCTCGATGCGATGGTGCGCAACGGCACCCGCTTTGCCGACCTGAACGACTGAAGCCGGGGGCCCTCCCGCACCCCTCCGGCGGCGCGGGGCCGCGCCGCCTGCGGGCTTTGGGCCGCGCCGCCGCGGGGGCCCCGCGGCGGCGGGCGCGCCCTGCGCCTGCGCTCAGCCCAGGATAAGCCCCGCGGCCACGGCGCCAAGGCCCAGCGCCGAAAGCCCGAAGGCCCCGAGGTTTACCGCCACCACCCGTTGCAGCACGGCCCGCAGCGCCGCCTCGTCCAGCCCGGCGCCGCGCGCCCGCCGCACCGCCAGGATGCACCACACGATCCCGGCCAACCCGGCCAGCGTCATCGCCACCCCCGCCCACACCAGCGCCTGCATCGCGTGCCTTTCACCTTGACCCAAATATCCCGGGGGAGTCCGGCCCTGCGGGGCCGGACGGGGGCAGAGCCCCCTTCCTTCGGCCCGCCTCCTATCCTTGCGCCGGCGGCCGGGCAAGCCGTCTTGAACGCCGCCGCCCCGGGCGCTAGGGAAGACCCACCCGAGCAGACAAGAGGCCGCCATGACCACCCCGACCGATGCCTATGCCGTCACCGCCGACGAACTGCGCCAGTTCATCGAACGCTACGAGCAGCTCGAAGCAGAAAAGAAGGACGTGACCGAGCAGCAGAAGGAACTGATGGCCGAGGCGAAAGGGCGCGGCTACGACACCAAAGTGATGAAAAAGGTCATCGCCCTGCGCAAGCGCAAGCCCGACGACATCGCCGAGGAAGAGGCCGTGCTGGAAATGTACAAGGCCGCGCTCGGCATGAGCTGAGCCGGCATCGCCGGCGCCGCCCCCGGGGCATGGCGCCGGCGCCGCGCGCTAGAACAGGATCGAGGCGCCTTCGGTCGCCGCCCCGGCACCGGCGCGCAGGCGCGCGAACAGCTCGCGCCCCACGCCGAAGCCGTTGGCCGTCAGGTCGGCCACCACCGGCGCGCGCTCGGCAAAGCCGGGGGTCAGCACCTCCAGCGTGCCCGCGGCCGCATCGAGCCGGATCAGGTCGCCGTCCTGCACCCGCGCCAGCGGGCCGCCCATCGCTGCCTCGGGGCTGACGTGGATGGCGGCCGGCACCTTGCCGCTGGCGCCCGACATGCGCCCGTCGGTGACCAGCGCCACCCGGTGCCCGCGGTCCTGCAGCACCGACAGCACCGGGGTCAGCGCATGCAGTTCCGGCATGCCGTTCGCCCGCGGCCCCTGAAAGCGCACCACCACCACCACATCGCCGGTGAATTCGCCGCGCTGGAACGCCGCCTTGACCGCCGCCTGGTCGTGGAACACCCGCGCCGGCGCCTCGATCACGTGGCGGTCGGCGGGCACGGCCGAAACCTTGACGACCCCGCGCCCGAGGTTGCCTTGCACCTGCGCCAGGCCGCCGGTGGCGGCGAAGGGGTCGGCATGGGGCCGCAGGATGCGGTCGTTCAGGCTGGACTTCGGCCCTTCGCCCCAGACCAGCCGGCCGCCTTCCAGCTTCGGTTCCTGCGCATAAAGGTGCAGCCCGTCGCCCGCCACGGTCTTGACATCGGGGTGCAGCAGCCCGGCCTCCAGCAATTCGCCGATCAGATAGGCGATGCCGCCCGCGGCGTGGAAATGGTTCACGTCCGCCAACCCGTTGGGATAGACCCGCGCCATCAGCGGCACGGCGGCCGAGATGTCGGCGAAATCCTGCAGATCCAGCCGGATGCCGGCCGCCTGCGCCATTGCGGGCAGGTGCAGCACCAGGTTGGTGCTGCCGCCCGTGGCCATCAGCCCGACGATGCCGTTGACGAAGGCGCGTTCGTCGAGGATCTGCCCCGCCGGGCGCCAGTCGTTGCCCAGCGCGGTGATGGCGCCGGCCCGCACCACCGCCGCCTCGGTCAGCGCCTCGCGCAGCGGCGTGCCGGGGTTGACGAAGGCCGCCCCCGGCAGGTGCAGGCCCATGAACTCCATCAGCATCTGGTTGGTGTTGGCGGTGCCGTAAAAGGTGCAGGTGCCCGGCCCGTGATAGCTGGCCATCTCGGCCGCCATCAGGTCCTCGCGGCTGGCCTGGCCGGTGGCGAAACGCTGGCGCACCCTGGCCTTTTCGTCGTTCGGAATGCCGCTGGTCATCGGGCCTGCCGGCACGAAGATCGCCGGCACATGGCCGAAGGTGGCGGCGGCGATCACCAGCCCCGGCACGATCTTGTCGCAGACCCCCAGCCACAGCGCGGCGTCGAAGCAGTTGTGGCTCATCGCCACGCCGGCCGACAGCGCGATCACATCGCGGGAAAACAGCGACAGTTCCATCCCCGGTTGGCCCTGCGTCACCCCGTCGCACATGGCGGGCACGCCGCCGGCAACCTGCGCGGTGATCCCGGCGGCGCGGGCGGCCGCGCGGATGCGGGCAGGGTAATCCTCGTAGGGCTGGTGCGCCGACAGCATGTCGTTGTAGGCGGTGACGATCCCGAGGTGCGGGGCGCGCCCCGTGACCAGGGCCTGCTTGTCGGGCCCGGTCGCGGCATAGACATGCGCCGCGTTCGAGCACGACAGATGCGCGCGCGCCGGCCCCTGGTCGGCGGCGCGGGCCAGCCGGTCGAGATAGGCGGCGCGGCTGTCGGCCGAGCGGGCGCGGATGCGGTCGGTCACGGCGGCAATGCGGGAATCAAGCGGCATGGCATCCTCCTGTCGCCAAGGGTGGCAAGGCTGGCGAGGTTCCTCTAGTATGATAGCGCTAACAACGCAAGTCTCGCGCAGCCATGCGCGCAGCGAATGCCGGTTCTGCACTGCGGCGCCATTGTGCATTTGCAGCATCCGCCCCAGATAGGCGGGCAGGGAGATCTGTGAACAGGAGCTCGCACCATGACCCATTCCGAACCGGCCATCGACATTCTGGCCATCGAACATCAGGCCCGCATCGCGCGCGCCCGCGAAATCCGCCGTCTGTCGGTCGCCTTCGGCGCCTGGCTCGGCCGGCTGTTCGGCCGCCGCAGCGCGGCGCGCACCGCCTGAGACCGCAGCCCTTCGGCCGAAACGGGCCCTGTCGCCGCGGGCGACGGGGCCCTTTTGCTGCGGCGCATCTGGGGCCGGAGTCCTGCAACCTCTGACACCGGCTGCACAATCGCGCCACATCCTTGCCGAAGTTGCACGGCGGGGGCTTCTCAGAGGGGCGGAACTCTGATACTTTTGCAGGCATCGAGCAGAATGGGGCGTCAGACCCCGGAAAGATGTGACATGAAGTCGTTGCAGGTTTTCGCAGCCCTTGCGGGCGCGTTTGTTCTGGGCGCGTGCAAGGCGCCCGAAACCACCAGCCGCCTGGATAGCGGCACCTTTCCCATTGCCATCTCTGCCACGCGCGACCTGCGCGAACCGGCGCAATCGCTGGCCGTCGTGGCGATGAAGGACATGCTCGCCCCCGGCGAAACGCTGGAATTCACCCCGCGCGCCATGCAGGTTCTGGCCAGCTACGGCAACTGACCCCTTTTGCCGCCGGCGCCAAACCGCTAAGCCGGCGGCATGGAACACGCATACCCCACCGTCCGCCTGCGCCCCAAGGCCGAGGCCCGCGCCTTGCGCCACGGCTTTCCCTGGGTCTATTCCGACGAGCTGGTCACCGACCGGCGCACGCAAGCGCTGGCCCCCGGCGCGCTGGCCGTGCTGGAGGATGCCGAGCGCCGGCCGCTGGGCCTTGTCACCGTCAACACCGGCTCGCGCATCATCGCCCGGATGCTGGACCGCGACCCTGCCGCGCAGATCGGGCGCGACTGGTTCGCGGCGCGGCTGGCGCGGGCGCTGGCCTTGCGCGACCGGCTTTATCCGGCGCCGTTCTATCGCCTGGTGCATGCCGAAAGCGACGGGCTGCCCGGCGTGGTGATCGACCGTTTCGGCGATGTGGCGGTGGTGCAGCCCAATGCCGCCTGGGCCGAGGCGCATCTGCCCGATCTGGTGGCGGCGCTGGTGGCGGTGACCGGGGTCGGCACCGTGGTCAAGAACGGCTCGGGCCGCGCCCGCGGCCTCGAAGGGCTGCCCGAGGAAATGGCGGTGGTGCATGGCTCCGCCCCGGCCGGCCCGGTGCCGGTGCCGATGAACGGCGCGGTCTACATGGCCGACGTGATGGGCGGGCAGAAGACCGGGCTGTTCTACGACCAGCGCCCCAACCACGCCTTTGCCGCCGGGCTGGCCCGCGGGGCCGCGGTGCTGGACGTGTTTTCGCATGTGGGCGGCTTCGGGCTGGCGGCGCTGGCGGCGGGGGCCGCTTCGGCGCTGGCGGTGGACGGGTCGGCCGCGGCGCTGGAGCTGGCGCAGCGCGGGGCGGCGGAAATGGGCGTTGTGGGCCGCTTTGCCACCCGGCAAGGCGATGCCTTCGAGGTGCTGGAAGCGCTTGGCGCCGAAGGCGCGCGCTTCGGGCTGGTGGTCTGCGATCCGCCGGCCTTCGCGCCGGCCAAGCCCGCGCTGGAGGCGGGCCTGCGCGCCTACGAACGGGTGGCGCGCCTGGCCGCGCCGCTGGTGGAACCGGGCGGGTATCTGGTCTTGTGTTCCTGTTCCCACGCGGCCGACCTTGCGGCGTTCCGCAACGCCTGCGCCCGCGGCATCGGGCGCGGCGGGCGGCGCGGGCAGATCCTTTACACCGGATTTGCCGGGCCCGATCACCCGGTGCTGCCGCAACTGGCCGAAAGCGGCTACCTCAAGGTGCTGGCCTTCCGCCTCGATGGCTGAGCACCGCCGCCGATCCGGGTAGCGGCGGCGGGGGTTTTGTGGCATCTGTGACCGCGCCCCGGCGCCGTGCCGGGGCGGCTTGGGGAAAGGCGCGCAAGCGATGGACGCGACCACGGTTTCAGGCACCGGCCCGCTGGCAGGCGTGCTGGAGTTCGTTGCCCTCGGCGGGGCGGCGATGTGGGCCATCGCGGCGCTGTCGGTGGCGACGCTGGCGCTGATCCTGTGGAAGTGCTGGCGGCTGCTGTGCCTCGGCGTGTGGTCGGGCGGGCGGCACACGGCCCGGGCGCTGGATCTCTGGGCCGAAGGGCAGGGGGCGCAGGCGCTGGCGCTGGTGGCGCCGCGCCGCTCGGCCCGGGCGCGGCTGGCGGCGGCGGCGATGCGCGCGGCGGCCGATCCGCGGCTGGATGCCGAATCGGCGCAGGCCGAAACCGCCCGCGTCGCCCGGGCCTTGCTGGCCGAGGCGCGCGCCGGCCTGCGCGGGCTGGAACTCGCCGCCACGGTGGGGCCGCTGCTGGGCCTGCTGGGCACGGTCACCGGCATGATCGCGGCCTTTCAGGCCTTGCAACAGGCCGGCAGCCGCGCCGACCCTGCCATGCTGGCCGGGGGCATCTGGGAGGCGCTGCTGACCACCGCGGCCGGCATGGCGGTGGCGATTCCCGCCTCGGTGGCGCTGGCGTGGTTCGACGGGCTGGTGGATCGGCTGCGCCACGACATGGAAGATGCCGCCACTCGCGTGTTCCACGCCCCGCGCGCCGCACGGCCCGGGCTGCGGCAGGCGGCCGAATAGCATGCTGGACCTGGGCCCCGACCGGCCGCGGCGCCGCGCCAACCTGACGCCGATGATCGACGTGGTGTTCCTGCTGCTGGTGTTCTTCATGCTGGTGTCGCGCTTCGGGGTGGACCGGGTGCTGCCGCTGGCCTTGCCGGGCGCGGCCGGGCCTGCGCCGGTCTGGTCGGGGCCGCCGCGGCTGGTCGAGGTGGGCCCGGGCGGGCTGGCGCTGAACGGCGTGCCGGTGGCGCCCGAGGCGCTGGCGGCGGCGCTGGCGCCGCTGGTGCAGCGGCCCGACGACCCCATCGTGCTGCGCGCCCGCGACGGCGCCAGCCTGCAGGTGCTGGTGGCGGCGATGGAGCGGCTGCAGGCCGCCGGCCATACCCGTCTTGTGCTGGTTCCTGGGGGGCCCGATGCGCCTTGACGACCCGCCGCGGCGGCGGTCCGAAGCCTCGCTGCTGCCGATGATCAACGTGATCTTCCTGTTGCTGGTGTTCTTCCTGATCTCGGCGCAGATGACCCCGCCCGAGCCCTTTGCCGTGGCCCCGCCCGAGGCCGCCAACACCGGGGCCGAGGTGGCATCGGGGCGGCTGGTGCTGCATCTGGACGCCGGTGGCACCCCGGGTTTCGGCGCCGAGACCGGCCCCGCGGCGCTGGCGGCGCTGGCGGCGGCGCGCGCGGGCCTGTGCGCCGCGCAGGATTGCACCGCCGACCCGCCCCGGCTGGACCTGCGCGCCGATGCCGCCATGCCGGCCGAGCGGCTGGCCGCCTTGCTGCCGCAGCTGGCGGCGATGGGCTTTAGCGGCGCCGATCTGGTGGTGCGCGCCGGCGGAGCGGGCGGGTGAAGGCCTGGGCCGAGGCCGGCGGCGCGCTTGCCCTGGCGCTGGCCGCGCATCTGGCGGCCTTTGCGCTGATCCCCGGCCCGCGCGCGGCGACCGGCGCAGGCGAAGGCGGGGCCGATCTGGTGCACCTCGCCGCTGCCGATGCCGCCCTGGCCGCTCTGGTCGCCACCTGGGACCGGCCGCCGCAGCTGGCCGCACCGGCGCCGGCACCGGCCATGCCGGCCTTGGCGGCGCCGCCGGCCTGGTCGGCCGTGCTGCCTCGGCCCGACCCGGCGCCGGTGGCCGGGCCGGCGCCGGTGGCGGTGCCGGTGGCCCCCGCGCCGCCGCCGCGGCCCGC
>NZ_JBKBQM010000056.1:0-19788 GCF_046292685.1 Gemmobacter sp. | reverse complement strand
GCGAACCGTTGCGGCCCTCTGGGACGCCATCGGACGGCTCGTCGATCTCATCACCCCCGGGGAGAGCGCCAACTTCTTCACCGCAGCAGCCTATGAACCACAATGATCGGGAAACGCGCTAGGGGCGACTACTGGACGACGAACTCGGCATGCAGCGCCCCTGCAGCGTTGATCGTCTTCAGGATGTCGATCAGGTCTCGCGGCGCGACGCCCAGCGCGTTCAGCCCTGCGACGACTTCGGACAGGCTGGTGTTGTCGCTGACCTCGGCCAACCCGGTTCCTGGCGGCTGGTCAATGGCTGCGGTGCTGCGCGGAACGACCACCGTTTGCCCCATACTGAACGGGTTGGGCTGAACGGCCAGCGGTGCCTCCTCGACGCGCAGGGTCAGGCCACCTTGCGAAACCGCGACCCGGCTGATGCGAACATCGGCGCCCATCACGATGGTCCCCGACCGCTGGTCCACCACCACGCGCGCACGGCGCTCCGGCTCGACAGTGATGTTCTCGATCCGGCTCATCACATGCGCGGGCGACCGCATGCGCGCTCCGCCGATATCGATTGCAACCGTGCCGCCATCGACCATCGCAGCGATCGGGCGACCGAACTCTGCGTTCACCGCCGCCTCGATCCGCGCTGCAGTGGTGAAATCCGGGTTGCGCAGCGCGAGGCGGATTGCAGACAGGCCGGAAAAGTCGAAATCGACCTCGCGCTCCACGCGTGCCCCGGCAGGGATCACGCCGGCGGTCGGCACCCCCTGCACAACCCGTGCCGCCTGGCCTTCGGCAGAAACCCCGCCGGCCAGCACGGCCCCCTGGGCGACAGCGTAGATCTGGCCGTCGGCACCGTTCAGAGGCGTCATCACAAGGGTGCCGCCCAGCAGGCTCTTGGCATCGCCGATGGCCGAGACGGTGACATCAATCCGACCCCCCGCCCGGGCGAACGGCGGGAGGCTGGCGGTTACCATGACGGCAGCAACGTTCTTGGGCCGCAACTGCTCGCCAGTGACGTTCACGCCCAGGCGTTCCAGCAGATTGGCCATGATTTCTTCGGTGAACGGGGCATTTCGCAATCCGTCGCCCGTGCCGTTGAGCCCGACCACCAACCCGTAGCCGACCAGATCGTTGCCCCGCACGCCGTCGAACTCGACCAGATCCTTGACCCGCACCGGCGCCGCTACCGCAGGCATCGCCACAAGCAGCCACAGAAGGAGCGCCCTGATCACCGCAGATACCCCAGCAAATTCATGCCCGACAAACGGGCCGTCACGGCGAAAAGCGTTTCCAGTTGCACCCGCGCGGACTCGAGCTCTGTCGCCGTGGCATAGGGATCGGCCGCGATCAGGCCAGACCGGGCGATGCCCAACGCTGTGCTTTCGGCGGCATGATGCGCCCGCACGTTGTCCAGACGCTGTTCGAGGCTGCCAACCCGTGCCGCCAGCGTGACCCTGGCTTCGGCATTGGCCGCCAGAACCTCGCCGGCCATCTGGCCCAGTTCCCGGCGCTCGGCCGCCATGCCGGGAAACAGGCCGCGATCGATCACGGCCGCCATTGCCAGCCCCGCGAGCGTCCGGCGAATTGCCAGGTCATCGGCCGCAAACCCGATGGCCGCGGTTTCGCCTTGGGCCACGGCAATCGGCGGCTGCGTCGGCCCGCCCAGATAGCCTTGGGCGGCAAACCCGGCCGGGTCGTCGAACCAGGTCAGGATGGCCTCGCGCGCCTCGGCGGCGGTGGTTGCCGTGCTGACCGCGGGCCACAGCGCATCGAGCAGGACTTCGGCACTGGCAACGGCGGGCGCGTCTTCGCGCGTGCCGGCAAAAACCGACGCACCCGCATAACGGGTGTTCAGCACGCCAAGCGCCGCTTCGAGATGCTCGCGCGCGTCGCGCGATGCAAGCGCGACCTGATCGTCCCGGGAGATTGAGTTGAGGCGCAGCAGGCTCTCTGCCTGAGCCTCGCCGATGCCGTGCAACGCGCCGAGGGCAGACTGAGCCGCGCCAAGCTTGCCGGCCAGGCTACCGGCAGCCGAGGTCCAGCTGCCGATACGGGCCAGCGTGCTTTCTATGGCTGCCAACGGACTCAGATCGCCGCCGGAACGGGCCGCCTGGTCCTGGTGCCGCCCCGAAGCCAGCGCCTCGGCAAGACGGGAAACATCCGCCTTGGTGGCGGCGGTATGTCGTTGCAGCATCATGCTGCGGGCAAGGTCGCCGATCGAAACCATCGTCATCTTCAGATCTCCAGCAATCTGTCCAGCATCTGTTCGACCGCCTGGATCACCCGGGCGTTCGCGGCATAGGCGCGCTCGATCACCAGCAGCATCTGGGTTTCGTGATCGGTATCGACACCGCCCTGAGCTTCGAGCTGCTCCAGTGCCGACTGCCGGGTTGCCGCCTGTGTTGCCGCGGATTCTTCGGAAAGCCGCGCCGAGGCGACCGACGACACGAGTTCACCCGCAAGGGCCGCAAAGCTGCGCATGCCGGGCTGGAAACCACCCGACTCCGTCACCCGTGCACGACCCAGTGCCTGACCCAGTGCCGTCAGCACCCTGCCGTCGCCGACATCCCCCGGAGCGGCAGCGCCAAGCCCCGAACGCAGGCGCCAGAGAACGCCCCCCTGCGCAGGATCGACAGTGGCGTTGACCGAGATCCGGCTGGCCAGACCGGCTTCGCGCGCCAGATCGAAGGGGTTGCCGCCATCGGTGAAAAGCCCGGCAGACCCCGGCGCCAACGTCGGGTCGGCGGCTTCGAGGCGGGTCATCAGATCGCGCGCGGTCGCGTCGAGGCGCGATTGCGCCATCGGACCCAGCTGGTCGCGCACGGCGAATTGCGCCGCGAGTCGGCCTCCACGCAGCGCCTCCCCTTCGCCGGTGCCGATCGGCCTGCCGTTCAGCGTCAGCCCCGAAAGGCCCGTGGCACCCGGCACGATCAGGCCCGAAGTTTCGAAACCGAACTCGCCCGCCCGCCCGTCGATCAGCACAGCGCCGCCGACGGAATACAAGGCGATCTGCCCGCCTTCCCGGGCAACCTCCCGCAACGGCACGATGCCGGCGATGCGATCGACCACAGCCTGGCGTTGATCGACCAGTGCCGAGGTGTCTTGCCGCAGGGCATTCATGCGGAGGATCGAACGGTTGAGAGTCTCGATCTGTTTCAGGCTGTCGTTCAGAAGCGACACATCCGCGGCAATCGCACGGTCTGCCGTGGTGCGCGCCTGCTGCACCTGATCCGAGAGATGGCGTAGCTGATCGCCCAGCGCCTGCGCGCTGCCCAGCACCTGCCCCAGGCGCGCCTCGCTTGCCGGGCTTGCGGCCGCCTCGATCAGCGCGCTGTCGAAGGCCGAAATCCGCGCATCCAGCGAACCTGCCGTTCCCGGCACACCTAGCCCGCCTTCGAGCATCTTCAGAAACCCGGCCCGGGTTTCAGTCCCGGCGGTCTGGGCCTGAGCCACCCGCCTGTCGCCGACCAGCACCGGGTTCCCGTGGCGAAGCACCCCGTCGACCTGAACGCCCCCACCCAGGATACTGCTGCTCAGCAGCACGTCCCGCCGCCCGTATCCGGGTGTGCGCAGGTTCGCGAGGTTTTCGGCGACAATCGACGCGGCCTTGGCCGACGCTGTCAGCCCGGAATAGGCGGCGTTCAGGCTGTGCGTGAGGCTCATGGCCTATCCCCCTCAACGCTTGAGATTGGTGGTTTCCTGCAGCATCTCGTCGACCGTCTGGATGACCTTCGCGTTCGAGGAATAGGCGCGCTGCGTCTGGATCAGCTGGGTCAGCTCTTGCGCCACGTCGACGGCACTTTCCTCGCGCGTGTAGGCGGAGACGGTCCCTGTCGGCCCTTCGCCGGCGTTCCACAGGAAGAAATTGCCCGAGGCGATGGACATGGCGTAGGACTGGTCGTCCAGCGCGGTCAGGCCGTTGGGGTTTTGCACATCCACCACGGGAATCTGGAATAGCCGCCGGGTGAAGCCCTGGTCGAAGACGCCATAGAGGAACCCGCCGGCATCGACCTCCACAGAAACGAGGCTGGAAACCGGAGAGCCGTTCTTGGTCATCGAAACCGGCGCGAAGGTCGAGGACAGCTGGGTAATGCCCTCGGTCTGGCCCGGGCGCCCGAGGTCGAGCCGAATCGTGCCGTTCGCCAGCGTCAACTCGGTCTGGCCGGTTGCAGGGTCGTAGACCCCTCCCGAAACCGTAGTGATCGACGCCAGCGTGCCACCATCGCCCTGACCGTCATTGAAGCTCAGCTCATATTCGCCCACCACCGATCCCAGGGCCGAATCGCGGATCTGCAGGGTCCAGGCGTTCGATGCGCCGGTTGCGGCGACAGTCGGGGTGAAGGTAAAGGTCAGGTTCTGCGACAGGCCAAGATTGTCGAAGTATTCCATCGACAACTCCTCGACCTTGCCGGGCGCGCCCGCGATGGTGCTGGTTGCCGGCAGGTTCAGGCTGATCCGCATTTCCGTGGTCGGGTTGGCGGCAAACTGGTTCAGACCCAGCTGCACGGGCCGAAGCCCGGTGATGGTGTCCCGCGTCTGGGTCGAAAAACTGCCGTCGGAGTTGGCCGGCCACCCCAGCAGCACCTGGCCTGCAGGCGTGCGGAAGGTGCCGGTCGCGTCGGGGCGGAACGACCCGGTGGTCACCAGCGACATCTTTTCGGGCAACCCGTCCTCGCGAATCGCGGTGGCGGAGGCGACCGGAAGGAAACCCCGACCCGAGATCGACAGGTCGGTGCCGTTTTCGGTGCGCACCAGCGGGCCGCGTTCGTCGATCAGGCGGACAGAGCTGCTTCGCACCCCGCCGGCGGAATAGCGGTTGGGGCTCGTCCCCTCGATCACCATCGAGTGGAACTCGACCGTGCTGCGCTTGTAACCGAAGGTGGCCGAGTTCGCGATATTGTCGGAAATGGTCGCCAGCCGGGCCGCGTTGGCGTTCAGCCCGGAGACCCCGGCATTCAGCGAAGAGGAAATCGTCATCTGGTCGCGCCTTTCTGCTGCTGCGATTCCTGTCGGATCGCAGTGCAGGATGCGGGCGCCGATTTAATTTCCGCCTAACGGGAACAGGTGTTTTCAGCGATGATTGCGCAAAAGCACGAATTCCAGCCGGTTGTTCCGTTCCGTCATGGGGTCGCGGTCCGCGGGGCGCCGATCGGCGAAACCCGTTATGCGCTGGATACGCTCGGGCCTTGTTCCCGCGGTCTCCAGCAGCAAGCGCGCCGCCTGCGCGCGGCGGGCCGACAGATCCCACACCGGGTTCTGGATCAGCGTGATCGGATAGGTTCGCACGAAACCCTGCACCGCGATCCGGTTCTCGGCCATGGCGAAGACCTCGGACACGACCGCAACAAGATCGCGCAGCACCGGCCGCGGCTCTGCGCTGGCGGCATCGAACAGCGGCGAATCGGGCAGGTCGAACAGTTCGACCACCAATCCTTCGTCGGTCAGCCGCGTCACGACATGGCGCATCAACCGCTCCATCGTCATGCTCTCGCCGCCCACTGCCTTCAAGGCCGCGTCAAGCTGCTCCAGGGCCTTCTGTTCCGCAGCTGCGTCGTCGCTGCCCGAAACACCCATGGCCTGCCGTTCGTCGGTCGGCCGTGTGGCACTGGCCCCCGTGCCCGACTGTGCGAGCATCTCCTCGGAAAACAGGTTGTCGCCGCCAAAGGCACCGTCGCCGCCGCCCGACACGCGGTTCACCGGCACGGTCGGATTGAAGTAGTCGGCAATCCCCTTGCGTTGCTTTTCCGTCGTTGCGTTCAACAGCCACATCAGCAGGAAAAACGCCATCATGGCGGTGACGAAATCGGCATAGGCCACCTTCCACGCCCCACCGTGGTGCCCATGTCCATCGCCGGCCTTTTTCCGTTTGATGATGACTGGCGCGGCATTTCCCGGCCCGGCCATTCCATCACCCTTGTCTCACACCCGGGACCAGAGATACCGCGGTCAGCGTTAGGGTCGCCTTAACAGCTTAAATCTTAAGAGCTTTGCGACAGCCTGGCCGCAACCAGCGCCGCCGCGCGTTCGACCGCGGCCGCGATGGTCATGTCCGAAGTATCGAGGATGACGGCATCGGGCGCCGGGCGCAGGGGGGCATCGGCGCGGTTCATGTCCCGCGCGTCGCGTTCGCGCACCTCGGCCAGAACGACATCGGCATCGCCTCCAAGCTCCAGCCATCGGCGATGCGCGCGCACCTCGGGGCTGGCGGTCACATAAAGCTTCACCTCGGCCTCGGGACAGATCACGGTGCCGATATCACGACCGTCCAGCACGGCACCGCCTTCGCGGCGGGCAAACCGGCGCTGAAATTGCACAAGGGCGGCGCGCACCTCGGGAATGGCGGCAACGCGACTGGCGGCCTGACCTGCGGCCAGTGTGCGCAACTCGGCATTGCCCAGATCGTCGGGGCTCAGCGCCTGCGCAGCCGCCTCGGGCGCGGCTCCTGCGGCCACGCGGGCACCCACCGCCCGGTACAGCAGCCCGGTATCGAGATGCGCGAACCCGAAGCGTTCGGCGACCGCACGCGATATGGTCCCTTTGCCTGCCGCCGCAGGGCCATCGATGGCCACGGTAAAGATCATCGGCGCCTCCCTTGCACGCATCGGCAATAAACAGCGCGGATGCCAAGGTAAAGCCCGGGGTTCCCCCTTGCGCCGGGAGGTTCTCAGGAGGGCGCCCCGCCCTCCTGAGCCGGGGGTGCGGGGGCAGGCGCCCCCGCGCGCCCCGCGCGCTCAGTGCCCGAGAATCTGGCTCAGGAACAGCTTGGTCCGGTCCGACTGCGGGTTGCGGAAGAACTCGCGCGGCTCGTTCTGCTCCACGATCTGCCCCTGATCCATGAAGATCACGCGGTTGGCCACGGCTTGCGCGAACCCCATCTCGTGGGTGACGCACAGCATGGTCATGCCTTCTTCGGCCAGCTCGATCATGGTGTCCAGCACTTCCTTGATCATCTCGGGGTCAAGGGCGCTGGTCGGCTCGTCGAACAGCATGATCCGCGGCTTCATGCACAAGCTGCGCGCGATGGCAACGCGCTGCTGCTGGCCGCCCGACAGCTGGCCGGGATACTTGTGCGCCTGCTCGGGGATCTTCACCTTGCGCAGGAAATGCATCGCGGTTTCTTCCGCTTCCTTCTTCGGAATCTTCCGCACCCAGATCGGCGCGAGCGTGCAGTTTTCCAGGATGGTCAGATGCGGAAACAGGTTGAAGTGCTGAAACACCATCCCGACCTCTGACCGCACCTTGTCGATGTTCTTCAGGTCGGATGTCAGCTCGGTGCCATCCACGATGATCTGACCTTGCTGATGCTCCTCCAGCCGGTTGATGCAGCGGATCAGCGTGGATTTCCCCGAACCCGAAGGCCCGCAGATCACGATGCGTTCGCCGCGATACACCGTCATGTCGATATCGCGCAGCACATGGAACGACCCGTACCACTTGTTCATGCCGGTGATCTGGATCGCCACTTCGGACGATACCTTCATGTGGCTGCGGTCGATGGCGCGGTCGATGCTCAGTTCGGACATGGCGAATTCCCTAGCGGTGATCCGTCTTCAGCTTGCGTTCCAGATACATGGAATAGCGCGACATGCCGAAGCAGAAGATGAAGAAACAGAAGCCGATGAAGACGAACAGCTCCCAGTAGATGCCGTTCCAGTTGGTATCGGCCCGGATGGCATTCGAGAGCCCGATCGGATCCAGCAGGCCGATGAACACCACCAGCGTGGTATCCTTGAACAGGCCGATGAAGCTGTTGACGATACCGGGGATCGAGATCTTCAGCGCCTGCGGCATGATGATCAGCCGCTGCGCCTTCCAGTAGTCCAGCCCCAGCGCATCCGCCGCCTCGTATTGCCCACGCGGCAAGGCGGCCAGCCCGCCCCGGATCACCTCGGCCAGATAGGCGGCCGAGAACAGGGTCACCATGATGATCACGCGCAGGATGATGTCGAAGTTCGTGCCCGGCGGCAGGAAATAGTTCAGCAGCAGCGACGCGGTGAACAGCAGCGTGATCAGCGGAACCCCGCGGATGAACTCGATGAAACCGACGCAGATCACCTTGATCAGCAGCATGTCCGACTTGCGCCCCAGCGCAAGCATGATGCCCAGCGGCAGCGACAGCGAAATCCCCGTCACCCCGATGATGATCGACAACATGAAACCGCCGAAGTCGCGGCTTGGCACCGCCTGAATCGCCAGCGGCACCGCCGATTGCAAGGCATCCACCACGGGCGCCAGCACCCACACCCACCAGATCACCGCTGCCGCCGCGCCGGCAAGCATCGCGATCAGGCTGGTCTGGCGCGACAGCACCCGGAACACTGCGTAGCCGATGGCGAACCCGACCATCGCCATCAGCGGCATCCAGATCGACCCGCCCCAGAGCAGCCAGAAGGCCACCGCGGGATAAAGGGCCGTGAACCACAGCATCTTGCGCGGGAGATTGTCGAACAGCACCGGCGCAATGGCCACGATCATCAACACCAGCGCCAGGTTGGGCCGCCAGAACAGATGCGACGGGTAGAAGCCATACAACAATTGCGACCAGCGGTCCCGGATCACGGCAAAGCAGGCGCCGGTCGCCCCGTCGAGGATTTGCCGGCATTCCGCAAGGCTGCCTGCGTTCCAGACGGCATTGGCGAACCAGGGCCCGATGTGCGCCACGATCCACCAGACCGCCATGAAGGACAGAACGGTCAGAATCGTGTTCAGCGGCCCGGAAAACAGGTTCTCGCGCATCCAGCGGACCGCACCGATCTGGCTGCTGGGCGGCGCCTTGGTCTCGACCATCTGGGTGCGGACGAAGGAGGTGTTGCTCATCTCAGCGCTCCTTCAGCTTCACGCTGCTGTTGTAGGCGTTCATCACCATCGAGATGATCAGGCTGATCGTCAGATAGGTCAGCATCAGCAGCAGCATGCCTTCCAGCTCGCGCCCCGTCTGGTTGATGGTGATTCCCCCCAGCGTGGAGCGGATGTCCATGTAGCCCACCGCCAGCGCCAGCGAGGTGTTCTTGGTGATGTTGAGGTATTGCGAGATCATCGGCGGAATGATGACCCGCAGCGCCTGCGGCAACACCACCAGCCGTGTCGTCAGGCTCGGGCGCAGACCCAGCGCGTAGGCCGCTTCGGTCTGCCCGTGCGAGATGGCCATGATGCCGGCGCGCACGTTTTCGGCGATGAAGGCGCCGGTATAGATCGTCAGCGCGAACCACAAGGCGATCAACGAGTTGCGCAGATGCGTGCCGCCGACGAAGTTGAAGCCGCGCAGTTCCGGGAAGCCCAGATGGAACCCGAGCGCGACTTTCAGCGCCAGCAGCGGCACCACCCAGATCAGGATGGATTTCCACCAGGTCACCGGGCGCACGCCGGTTGCGTTCTGCACCGCGGTGGCATTGTTCAGCAACCAGCGGTTTGCCAGAAAGCTGCCGACCAGCACGGCAATGATCGCCAGCAAGTCGATGGAAACCAGGAACAGCCCGACATCCAGGTTGCCCAGCGAACGGTCGAACAGCGGCTCGGGAATGTAGATGCCGCGGTTGGTGATGGCGATGCTGTCGAACAGCAGCATCGACGACGTGGCGTTTTCGCCCCGGAACGCATTCGGTGCCGGCATCGCCTCGGTCATGATCGCAAAGATCAGCAGAATCCAGATCAGCAACGGGATGTTGCGAAAGGCTTCGACGTAAACCGTCATCAACCGCGCGACCAGCCAGTTCTTCGACAACCGCAGCACACCCGCCAGCACGCCCACGATGGTCGCCGTGACGCAGGAGATGAACGCAACCAGAAGCGTGTTCAGCAACCCGACCAGCATTGCGCGACCGTGCGTGCTGTCGCTGGTGTATTCGATCAGCCGCTGGTTGATGTCATAGCCCGACCGCACGGTCAGGAAGCCGAAGCTGAAATCCTTGCCCAGCGCCTTCAGGTTGGCCACGGTGTTGGTCACCAGCCACCAGCCCGCCGCCACGAAGATTGCCAGAAAGATGACCTGCAAGGTGATCGAGCGATACCGCGTATCGTAGATCAGCATGCTTGGCCGAAAGCCGTCCTTTCGGACGTCGGGCACAGAAGCCATTCATAACCCCCTGTATCTGCCAGGCGCTTTGCGCTCGCCGGCCCTTGGCCGGGGCAGATGTTGTCAGCCGTCAGATGCGGCCGGGGGCGCGTCGGACGCGCCCCCGGCCTGTTGGCAATCAGCGGAACGGCGGCGAATACTGCAGACCGCCCTGGGTCCACTGCGCGTTCAGACCGCGCGCGATCCCGATCGGGGTGGATTCGCCGATGGTGGCGGCAAAAATCTCGCCATAGTTGCCGCCGGCCTTGATGGCGCGCACGGCCCATTCCTTGTCCAGGCCCAGCATCGCGCCCAATTCGCCTTCGGTGCCCAGCAGACGGTTGATTTCGGGGTTCTGGGTGCCCTTGAGCAGCTCGTCGATGTTCGCCGAAGTAATGCCGTATTCCTCGGCAGCGATCAGTGCGTTCAGCGTCCACTTGGCGATGTCGGCCCACTGGTCGTCGCCGTGGCGAACCAGCGGCCCCAGCGGCTCTTTCGAGATGATCTCGGGCAGGACGATGTGGTTTTCCGGGTCGGCAAAGGTCGCGCGGGTCGCCGCGAGGCCCGAGGCGTCGGTGGTGTAGACGTCGCAGGCACCGGCCAGATACTGCTGCTGCGCTTCGGCGTTGGTCTCGATCGGAACCGGCTCGTAGGTCATGTTGTTCGACTTGAAGAAGTCGGCCAGGTTCAGTTCGGTCGTGGTGCCGGTCTGGATGCAGACGGTCGCACCGTCCAGTTCCTTGGCCGACGAAACGCCCAGCGCCTTTTTCACCATGAAGCCCTGGCCGTCATAGTAGTTCACGCCGGCAAAGGTGAACTTCAGGTCCACGTCACGGCTGAAGGTCCAGGTGGTATTGCGGGCCAGGATGTCGATCTCGCCCGACGCCAGCGCCGAGAAACGGGTCTGGCCCGTGGTCGAGACGAAGTTGACCTTCATCGGGTCGCCCAGGACGGCAGCGGCAATCGCGCGGCACACCGCCACATCGAAACCCTGCCAAACGCCGTTCGCGTCGGGCGCCGAGAACCCGGCAAGGCCGGTCGACACACCGCAGTTCAGCATCCCGCGCGCCTTCACGTCGTCCAGGGTGCCGGCCGCCGCCATTCCGCCTGCCAGAGCGGCCAGGGAAAGCGTGCCAAGGAATACCGATTTTTTCATGCGTACCTCTTCCTGAGTTGCCGCCGGGGGCCGACGGTCCTTTTTTTGGGTCCGAGTTCCGGCCTGCGGCCGGTCGTGCGGGTCGTTAGGAACAGCCCCGGTCCTCGTGTCCGGGGTGACGGGCATAGTGCGACGAAGGCCGCCCGCGCGTCAAGGCTTGCGACGGCACAGATGTTGCGTTCGCCGAAAGTTCTTGAAATTGAACATGTTGACCATTCGCTTCCTTGCCCGGGACTGGCGAAAGGCGAAATACTATTGCCACGGCGCGGCGGACGGCCCGCACAGGCGCAGGAATCGCGCGGCATCTTCCAGCGCTTCGCGCTTCAGCGCTTCCTGCGTGGCGGCCTCCTCGTCGCGGCCCCATTGTTCGGTCTGCCAGGTCTCGTCGATGCGCGAGGCGTCCCAGCCGGCCTGAACGTCGATCCGGCCTTGCGCGACGGCAAGCCCGATCACCAGCGAGCCCGAGATCGACACCAGGTCGTGCAGCGCCATCAGGCGGAACGGGTCGAACCCGTGCACCAGCGCAGCCAGCCGGTCGAGGCTGTCTTGCGGTTGCGCCACCGGCACCACCCCGGCGGTTACGCGCAAGGGCGCCCCGAGGTGCTGCGCCGCCCAGTCCAGCAAGGGATCCCATGCGGCCTGCTGCCGCGCCACCAGCGCTGCGGGCCCGGTGGCGCGGTAACACAGCAAGTCGCTGCCGCCATAGGCCGCGATCAGGTCTGCCACCTCGTCGAACTGCACCGCGATCTTGTCCAGCGCCGAGTTGGCCGCCCGCGTCATCGGCATCGTCGCCGGGCGCACTTCGCCCTGCTGGGCGCCCCATTCGGCGGCAATCGCGCTGGCCATCGCCTCGGTCGGCACGATCAGCGGCGTCTTGCCCGGGGTGCGCACAGGCCGGGCGTCCAGCCGAACCCCCCAGCCCGCCCCTTCGGCCACGACCGAGACCGATTTCCAGAACCGCCTTGCCTTCCAGCCGCTCATGCGCCGCCCATGTCTGCCGCGGTGCCCTGTCGTTGCCCGATCATCCGCGCGTCTCGTCGAAGGGGTCTTCCGGCACCGAATGCGCCTCCCACCCCAGGGTCTTCCATGTGCGGGCCATGTGTTCGGGCAAAGGCGCGGTAAAGCTGACCCGCGCCTTGGTCACCGGATGCTCGAAGCTCAGCGAACGGGCGTGCAGGTGCAGCTTGCGGCTGATCTCGCCGCCCAGCTGTGCGCCCCAGCCGTCGCCGGGGTTTTCCTGCCCCGACCCGCCATACTTGCCGTCGCCCACGATCGGGTGCCCGATTTCGGCCATGTGGGCGCGCAACTGATGCGTGCGCCCCGTCACCGGCACCAGCGCCACCCAGGACACCCGCGTGCCCAGCGCATCGAGCACGGCGTAATCGGTGGTGGCGCGCTTGGCGCCTTCGGTGGCGTCCACCTTGGCAGGGTGCACGCACAGCATCTTTTCGCCTTCGCCGCCCTTGCCGTGGCCGGGCGCCTTGACGAGGCCGAACCGGATCGTGCCCATCTTCGGGTTGGGCACACCCGCGACCGCTGCCCAATAGATCTTGCGGGTGGTGCGCAGGCGAAACGCCTCGGACAACGCACGGGCGACCCGGTCGGTGCGGGCCAGCACCAGAAGGCCGCTCGTGTCCTTGTCCAGCCGATGCACCAGCTTGGGGCGTTCCTTGTAGCCGAAGGTCAGCGCCTCGGTCAGGCCATCGACATGGCGGTGGTCCAGCCCGCTGCCGCCCTGGCTGGGCAGGCCCGCGGGCTTGTTCAGCACGATCAGGTGCTGGTCCTTGAAGATCACGCACCCCTGAATCATCCGGGCGTCATCCTCGGAGATCCCGGCCTCGGCCTTGGGCGGGGGCGGCGTGTCGGGAAGCGGCGGCACCCGCACCACCATCCCCGGCGCCACACGGTCGCTGGCCTTGGCCCGGGCGCCGTCGATGCGCACCTGCCCGGTGCGGCACAGTTTTTCCACCGCGCCTTGCGTCAGTTGCGCGAACCGACGCTTCATCCAGCGGTCCAGCCGCTGTTCGCCTTCAGCTTCGGTCACCGTGACCATCTGCACGCCGGTCACGACAGGATCCCGCGCATGATCCAGATGCCAAGCGCAAGGGCACCCAGCGACAGCGCGACCGATGCCACGACATAAGTCGAAGCAGCCAGGGCAGCGCCTTGCTGCCACAGCTTTACCGTGTCGAGCGAAAAGGCGGAAAACGTGGTGAAACCGCCCAGGAACCCCGCCATCAGCAAGGGCGCCAACCGCATCAGGTCGCGCGCCTCCAGCCAGACGAACAGGGCGCCCATCACGAACGAGCCCAGCACATTGACCGCCAGCGTTCCCCAGGGGAACCACGGCCCGAAGGCCCGCAACGCGGCCAGCACGGTCAGATACCGCGCCACCGCGCCGAATGCCCCGCCAAGGGCTACCTGAGTCACGATCCAGATCATGTGGCCTTCCTGTGCCCGGCTTGCCCGCTTGTCAACCTTGGCTGCGTCGTTACCCTGGGACAATGTTGCACCATCATCCCCGCAGCGCGACTGCATCGGCAGAGGCGCTGCAATCGCCTTGCGGTCTGCACCGGCTGACCCTGCTGCATCGCTGGGGTGCGGCGGATCTGGTGGGATGGGTGATGCTGAACCCCTCGACCGCCACCGAAACGCAGGACGACCCCACCGTTGCCCGATGCCGCCGCCGCGCCCGGGATATTGGCTGCGGCGGGTTCGTCATCACAAACCTGTTCACCTGGCGCAGCCCGAGCCCGGCAGAGCTGAAACGGGCCGCAGCGCCGCTTTGCCACGGCGCCGACGAAGCAATGCTGAAGGTGCTGGCCGGATGCGACCGCGTGATCTGCGCCTGGGGCAACCACGGCACCTACCGGAACCGTGCGGCCGAGGTGCGGGCGCTGTTGGCGGCGGCCGGGCTGCCGCTGTGGCACCTGGGGCTGACCCGGCTGGGCCAGCCGCGGCATCCGCTTTACACCCGCCACGATGCGCCGCTCTGGCCTCTTGTCTGATCGGCCCGGGCAAGGCAGCCTTGCCCCAGCCAGGGAGCAGCGCCCATGACCACGATTCCGGGGTTCGCCCGCACCGAGATCCCGCTTTCCGACGTCACCCTGTCGGTGCAGCAAGCCGGCCAGGGTGCGCCGCTCATCCTGCTGCACGGGTATCCGCAGAACGGGTTGTGCTGGGGGCCGGTGGCCCCTGACCTTGCGCGGCAGTTCCATGTCATCATCCCCGACCTGCGCGGCTATGGCAAATCCGACGCACCGCCCGATGACGCGGCGCACACCGTCTATTCCAAGCGCAGGATGGCGCAGGACGTGGTGGACCTGATGGACAGGCTGGGCCTTCCGTCGGCACATGTCCTGGGGCATGACCGCGGCGCGCGGGTCAGCTATCGGCTGGCGCTGGACCATCCGGGCAGGGTGCGCCGGCTGGGCATCATCGAAATCGTTCCGACCGCGGATTTCTGGGCGGCCTGGAACGCGGAACTGGCCACGGCGGCCTGGCACTGGACCTTTCTGGCACAGCCCGCGCCTTTCCCCGAACGCATGATCGGCGCCGATCCGACCGGCTATCTGGACCATATCCTGAAAACCTGGTCGCTGTCGGGCGACCTGTCGGCCTTTGCGCCCGATGCGCTGGCCAGTTACCGCGCGCAGATGGCCGACCCCGCCCGGATCCACGCCATGTGCGCCGATTACCGCGCCGGCGCCACAACCGACCGCCGGATCGACCTTGAAACCCGCGCCGCCGGCAGGCGCATTGCCGCGCCGCTGGCCTATCTGTGGGGCGAACACGGCTTTCCCGCCCGCACCGGCGACCCCTTGGGCATCTGGCGCAACTGGGCCGACAAGGTGCAAGGCAACGCCTGCACCTCGGGCCACTTCGTGATGGAGGAAAACCCGGCCGCCGTGCTGGCGCTGTTTGCGCCGTTCTTTGCAGCTGACCAGGGCCCGGCGTAGCGGCGCCAGGCTATTTCGGGCTGCGCTTGGCCAGGATGCGTTGCAGCGTGCGGCGGTGCATGTTCAGCCGCCGCGCGGTTTCCGACACGTTGCGGTCGCACTGTTCGTAAACCCGCTGGATATGTTCCCAACGCACGCGGTCGGCCGACATGGGGTTTTCCGGCGGCGGCGGCAGCGCCTCGCCCTTCGACAGCAGGGCATTGGTGATGTCGTTGGCATCGGCCGGCTTCGACAGGTAATCGGTGGCCCCCGCCTTGACCGCGGCCACGGCCGTGGCAATCGCGCCATAGCCGGTCAGCACCACGATGCGGCAATCGGGCCGGCGTTCGCGCAGCGCCTCCACCACGTCCAGCCCGTTGCCATCCTCCAACCGCAGGTCGATCACGGCATAGGCCGGCGGCCGGGTCTGGGCAATCGCCTTGCCCATCGCAACGCTTTCGGCCGTTTCCGGCACGAACCCACGCTTTTCCATGGCACGGGCCAGCCGTTTGACGAAGGGTTCGTCGTCGTCCACCAGCAGCAGCGAACGGTCGGCACCCAGTTCCAGCATTTCGTGTTCGGACACGGCGCAACCCCTCGAGACAGCATCCTGTCAGTTTCTAGGGCGAACGTGCCATAGGGTCAAACCGGCATTTCCCCTCGGGGAAAGGCCCCCTCAACCCTTGTCGAGGAAACAGGCCACCTGTGCGGCCAGCTGGTCGGGGGCAAGCTCGCGGCGAAAGAACTCGACAAAGCCCTTGTCCGGCAGCACCAGGTAGGTGAAGGTCGAATGATCCACCAGGTAGTAGTCGTCCTTCTTTTCCTGCGCCTTGTAATAGGTGCGATAGGCTTGCGACGCCGCCTTGACCTGTTCGGGCGTGCCGGTCAGCGCGATCATGCGCGGGTGCATGTTCTGGGCCCAGTCGGCCATGACTTCGGGCGTGTCGCGTTCGGGGTCGATGGAAATGAACACCGGCGTCACCTCGTGCCCAAGCTCCTCCAGCGCGTCGACCGCCTCGACGTTGCGCGCCGTGTCCAGCGGGCAGACGTCGGGGCAGAAGGTATAGCCGAAGTAGACCAGCGAAGGCTTGGTGATGACCTCCTTGTCGGTCACCGTCCTGCCGGTCTGATCGACCAGCGTGAAGGGCCCGCCGATGGCGCCCGGGCCACCGGCAATGGCCGATTGCCGGCAATCGGCATAGGGGTCGGCCGCCTCGCGGCTGGAAACATACCAGGCGGTTCCGGCCAGCAACGCCGCAACCGCCAGCACCGAGACACCCGCATAGACCTTCAACATCGTATCGCCCCCAAACAGCCCGACTGCGATTGATCGCCGGTTGCCCCCCGGCTAACAAGTGCAGAACCCCTGTTCAAGGCCCCAGTCAATGCAGCTTCCTGCCACAGGTTTCTTCGGCCTCGCGCAATCCAGCACCTGGATTCGCCTGCGCACGCTGATCCTGTTGCGCTGGATCGCCATTGCCGGGCAGGTGGCTGCAATTCTGGCCGCGGTGGTCTGGCTGGATCTGGACCTTCCGCTGGGTGCGGTGGCGGTGGTGGTCGGGCTGTCGGTGGTGGCCAACCTTGTTATCCTGACGATCCTGCCGGCCAGCTACCGGCTGCGCACGGCCGAAGCGTTGGCCATGCTGATCTTCGACCTGGCGCAACTGGCCTCGCTGCTGGCCTTGACCGGCGGCCTGCACAACCCCTTTGCCCTGCTGATGATCGTGCCGGTCACCATCGCGGCCACCGGCCTTTCCGACCGCAGCACCGCGCTGGTCGGCGTGTTGACACTGGTTGCCGTGACGGCGGTTGCGCTGTTTCACCTGCCGCTGCGTCTGGCCTCGGGCGGGGAACTGGCGATGCCGCCCTTGCTGGAGTTCGGCAGCTGGCTGGCCATCGTGATCGGGGTGGGGTTTCTGGCCAGCTATGCCCGGCGCGTCTCGGGCGAAATCCGCAGCATGGCCGAAGCGCTGATGGCCACCCAGATGGCGCTGGCCCGCGAACAGAAACTGACCGACCTGGGCGGCGTGGTGGCGGCGGCGGCGCACGAGCTGGGAACGCCGCTGGCCACCATCAAGCTGGTCAGCGCCGAGCTGATCGACGACTTGCAGGATGTGCCGGGCGCGGAACATCTGCGCGACGATGCCGCCCTGATCCGCGACCAGGCCGACCGTTGCCGCGATATCCTGCGGTCGATGGGGCGCGCGGGCAAGGACGACCTGCACCTGCGCCATGCACCGCTCGATGCCGTGCTGCGCGAGGCGGCAGAGCCGCACCAGAACCGCGGCAAGGCCCTGATTTTCGACATCCGCCCCGCATCGGGCGACGAGTCGCGCCAGCCCACGATCCGGCGCGCGCCCGAGGTCATCCACGGCCTGCGCAACCTGATTCAGAACGCGGTGGACTTTTCCGCCTCGACCGTCTGGGTCGATGGACAATGGTCCGCCGAACAGGTGCGCGTGCGGGTCATCGACGACGGCCCCGGTTACCCGCCGCAGCTTCTCCACCGGATCGGCGACCCCTTTCTGCGCAACCGCGGCGACGACGGCCGTGACCGTCCGGGCTACGAGGGGATGGGGCTTGGCCTGTTCATCGCCAAGACGTTGCTGGAACGGTCGGGGGCCCGGCTGAGCTTTGCCAATGGCGGCGACCCGTTCCTGCGCGGCAACGAACGCCCGTTGCGCTCGGGCGCCATCGTCGAGGTCGTCTGGCCGCTGTCCGCCATCGCGGCCCCGGCGGATGCAGCCCTGGGCGCCAACCGCCCGATCGAGGCGTGATCAGCCGGCGGGTCTCCTTGCATCCGGCATCTCAGCGTTAACACGTTATTAACTGCTGGCCGCCTAGCCTGCCCTGCACAAGACCCGCCGGCAGGAGACGAGATGGCACTTTCGGATTGGTTCGGGCTGTTCGTGGTCTGCAGCGCCGCAGCGACGGTGGCCCTGGCTGCGGTCGCGTGGTTCGGACGCAAGGTCGAAACCGCGCGTGGCGGCCTGTTTGCCGAACCGGCACAAGCCACGGTCTTTCTGTTCGATGGCGAAACCATGCTGGATGCCAGCGCCGGGGCACGCGCGCTGCTGGCGGCAACGCGGGCCGAAGGGGCGCCCTGGCAAAGGTTCCTGGCCTTTGCCGCCCCGCGCTTTCCGGGCGTTGCGGCGCAGCTCGACCGGCTGCCCGAGCTTGGGCATCTGTCGATGGCATCGGCCTTGGCCGACGGGCTGACCCTTGTGGCCGAATGGCGCGGCGGCCTGCGGCGGATTTCCCTGATCGAACCGCATGTGGAAACATCGGGGCGCCTGATCGATTCGCTTGCCCAGAAGGCACTGGACCAGGAGCTTGAAACCCTGCGCCAGATCACCGATGCGTCGCCGCACCCGGTCTGGCGCGAAGGTGCGGATGGGTCAGTCACCTGGGCCAACCACGCCTATGTCGCGCTGGCGCTGCAGGTTTCGGGTGCCGATGCCATGATCGGCTGGCCGCTGCCGCGTCTGTTCGCAAACCCCGAAACCGGGCGTCTTCCGTTGCACCTTGCCAATGCAACTGCCCCTGCCTGGTTCGATTGCCACGTCGTGGCGCAGCCCGAAGGCCGCATCGTCTTTGCCGTTCCGGCCGAGGCGGCGGTTCAGGCCGAACAGGCCTTGCGCAGCTTCGTGCAGACCTTGACCAAGACCTTCGCGCATCTGCCGATCGGTCTTGCGATCTTCGACCGGCAGCGAAAGCTGCAACTGTTCAACCCGGCCTTGACCGACCTTTCCGGCCTTCCGGTCGATTTCCTGTCGGCGCGCCCGTCGCTGTTTGCCTTTCTCGATGCGATGCGCGAAAGGGGGACAATCCCTGAACCCAAGGATTACAAAGCCTGGCGCCTGCAGATGGCGGCGATGGAACAATCCGCCGCCGAAGGCCAGTTCGAGGAAACCTGGACTCTGCCTTCGGGCCAGACCTACCGCATCCTGGGCCGCCCGCACCCCGAAGGCGCCCTGGCGCTTCTGATCCAGGACATCAGCGACGAGGTGAGCCGCGCCCGCCGCATGCGCGCGGATCTCGAGATCGGGCAGTCGGTGATCGACGCAACGGACGAGGCGATCGCGGTTTTCTCCTCGGCCGGGCAGCTGATGATGTCCAACCTGGGCTATGCCCGGCTCTGGGCGCACGATCCGATGGAAACCCTTGCCGACCAGCCGATTGCGGACCTGGCGCGAACCTGGCGCGCCGCTTGCGCGCCCAGCCACTTCTGGGCTTTGGCCGAAGGGTATGTCGCCACCACCGGCCCGCGCGAGCCCTGGGTTTCGCATGCCCGGCTGAACGACGGCCGCCCCCTGCGCTGCCGTCTGGCGCCGCTGGCAGGGGGCGCCACGCTCGTGGGCTTTTCCACCGAGCCGGCCCCTGACCGCGCCGCGGAACCCGCTGTTGCGCACCTGGTGGAGCGCGAGGGGCCCCCGCGGTGGATCGGCGCTGCCAAGGGTTAACAGGCTGCTGAAGAAGTCCACGAGGCGGAACAGTTTTCCCTCTGTTTGGGCGGCAGCGGTGAGCGTCTTGCTGGTCGAGGCGAGGTATGGGTGCCCGATGCCACCCCTCGTCGTCATGCGGCCAGCAGCCGGGGCAGTCGGGCGAGGTTGTTGGCGGCCATCGTCAGGATGAAGCGGGACCGCACCTTC
>NZ_JBKBQM010000055.1:0-19884 GCF_046292685.1 Gemmobacter sp. | reverse complement strand
GCTATGGACTTACAACAACGACCGCCCCAACATGGGCATCCGCGGCATCACACCCGCAATGAAACTGAAAATGGTCGCGTAAGTTCTACGGATGCACCCCGTTAAAAACGGGGAGATTACCATCGACCACCGCCCCGGGCGGGGTGACGTCACCTTTGCCCAAGGCATTCTGCGAGGTGGCGGAAGCTGTCGCTTGTGTCGCCCGGTTCGTCTTCAGACAGAAAGGCATCCAGATCGGGCCATGCCTTGATGGCGGCGTCGACCAGCGGGTCGCTTCCGGCGGCGTAAAGCCCCGCCTGAACCATCATCTCGGCCCGTTCGTAAGCGCCAAGCAGACGACGCGCTTCGGCGATCAGGGCGTTCTCCTCCGGGCTGGCCGCATCGGGGAGACTGCGCGAAACCGAGCGCAACAGGTCAATCGCCGGAAATCGGCCGCGTTCGGCGATTTTTCGGTCCAGCACCACGTGGCCATCCAGCGTCCCGCGCAGGATGTCCGCCACAGGCTCCTCCATGTCGGAACCGGGAACAAGGACCGAAAACACGGCGGTGATGTCGCCGGCGCCTTCCGGGCCTGGCCCGGCCCGCTCGGCCAATGCCATGATCGCGTGGGCAACCGAAGGAGGGTATCCGCGCAGCGAGGCATCCTCGCCAGCGGCCAGCGCCACCTCCCGGTGCGCTTCGGCAAACCGGGTGATCGAATCGGCCAGCAGCAAGACATGCAGGCCCTGGTCGCGGAAATGCTCGGCCACCGCCATGGCGGCCCAGGCACACCGCCGGCGAATCAATGGGGCCTGGTCGGAGGTGGCCGCGACCACGACACTGCGCGCCATGCCGGCAGGCCCCAGCACCCGGTCCGTAAAGGCGCGCAATTCCCGCCCGCGTTCGCCGATCAGCGCGATCACAACGACATCGGCCTGAACGCGAGAGGCAAGCCGCGCGAGCAGGTTCGATTTTCCGACACCCGACCCGGCGAACAACCCGATCCGTTGACCGCGCACCATCGGCAACAGGGTGTTGAAAGCCCGAAGTCCGGTTTCGAGCCTTGCGCCGAGGGGGCGCCTTTGTGCCGCCGGTGGCGGCGCTGCACGCAGGGGGCGCGATTTGAAGCCCCGAAACAATGGCTTGCCGTCCAGCGGCCTGCCAAGCGGATCGATGATGCGGCCGATCCAGCTGTCGTCCGGGGCGATGTCGCCGTTTCCGGCAGGCAAAACGGCATCGCCGATCACCAGCCCTTCGCCCCCGCCATCCGCCAGCACCGTGATCCGGTCCTGCGACATGCGCAGAACCTCGCCCCCGAGGCGACCGTTCCGGCCCTCGATCTCGACCCGGTCGGACAAGGCCGTGCTGCGGGTCAGGCCCGAGACCTGCAGCAATCCGCGCGCCAGTTCGGCGACACGCCCTACCGGCCGCACCACCGGGATGGCGGCGATTTCTGCGCGCAAACCGTCAAAGACCGTTCTGGTCATGTCATCGGACTCCCTTGTTGCCAATTACGGTTTCTAAAGGAATCACCCTTAAACCTTGGTGAAGCAGAGCGAGGGAGAATCCCGATGTTCACCAACAAAGTCGAAGTCCTGCAGATGGCACGCGCAATGGCGGCGCATGCGGCGGCACGCCAAGGCGTCATCGCAGCCAACGTCGCCAATGCCGATACCCCCGGCTACCGCGCTCGGCACCTTCCGGGTTTCGCACAGGTCTGGGAGGCGCAGCGGATGCCGATGGCGGCGACCCGCCCGCAGCATCTGACCGGCGGCAACCGCCAGACGATCGCTGCCGTCGCCGACTCGGCGCATCTCAGTCCGAACGGCAACTCGGTGTCGCTCGAGGCGGAGATGGTCGCCGCCGCCGAGGCGCGCCAGGCGCACGACTTTGCCTTGGCCATCTATCGGACCTTGTCGGGCGCCATCCGCGCCACCCTCGGGCGGAGGTAAGCGATGTCCGATCTTCTTCGCAGCCTCGGCATTTCCGCCTCGGGGATGGAGGCTCAGGCCCGGCGCCTGCGTCACACTACGGAAAACATCGCCAATGCCGATACGCCCGGCTACCGACGCAAGACCACGGACTTTCGCCTGGGCAACGATGGCACGGTCGAAACCGGGCCCGTGCGGCTCGATCAATCGAACCCGACCCGCGTCTACGACCCCGGCCACCCCTTGGCCGACGAAAGCGGCCACTACCTCGGCTCGAATGTCGACATGGTGGTGGAAATTGCCGACGCGCGCGAAGCGCAGCGCTCCTATGAGGCGAACCTCAGAATGTTCGATCAGGCCCGGCAGATGACTCAGGGCCTGATCGACCTCTTGCGCCGTTAACCTTTCAACCGGAGATCCAGAATGGATATCAAGGCTTCTCTGGCCGCTGGCGCCTATGCCAGGGCTCGCAATGCGGCAACCCCCGATCCTCAGGCGGCAAGTTCGCCCCTGGGTCAGATGGCACAAGAGTTTTCGGCCGTACTGCAGGCGGGCGAGGAAACGGCCAAGGCAGCGATGACGGGCCGCGCCGACCCGCACGCGCTTGTGCAGGCGCTGTCGGCGACCGAACTGGCCGTCGAAACGGCGGTCACCTTGCGTGACAAGGTGGTCGAGGCCTACCAGGAAATCCTGCGGATGCCGGTGTGATGGCCCCCGAAGCCGTCATCTACGACCTGATGCGCCAGGCGCTGTGGGTTGCGGTCCTGATGTCGGCGCCGCTTCTGACCGTGGCGCTGATCGCCGGGTTGACGATCGGGCTGTTTCAGGCGCTGACCTCGGTTCAGGAGATGACCCTGACCTTCGTACCCAAGGTCGGCGCGATGCTGATCGTGTTCTGGGCCACGATGGGTTTCATGACGGCGACCCTGACCGATTTCTTCACCAGCCGCATCATCCCCCTCATTGCCGGAGGCTGACCGATGGAAAATGCAATCTATGCCGCGTTGACGCGCCAGTCCGGCCTGATGCGGGAAATGCAGGTGGTGGCCAACAATATCGCCAACCTTTCCACCACGGGTTTCCGGCGCGAAGGCGTGATCTTCTCCGAATATGTCAAACGCCTCGACGACGCCCCGTCCTTGTCGATGGCGAGGGCCTCGGCGCGCAACATCGACCTGTCGCAAGGCGACATCGTGCAAACCGGAGGCACCTTCGACTTTGCAATCCGGGGCAACGGTTTCTTTCTCATCGAAACGCCCGATGGCGAAAGGCTTTCGCGGGCCGGGCATTTCACCCCGAATGCCGAAGGCGACCTGGTGAATCCCGATGGGTTTCGCCTGCTGGATGCAGGCGGTGCCCCGGTTGCGTTGCCACCCGGGGCCATGACGGTCAGCCTGGCGCAGGATGGTACGCTTTCGGCCGACGGTGTGCCTGTGGCGCAGATCGGGCTTTGGGCACCGGCCGATCCGAACAGCCTGCGCCATGTTGCCGGAACGCTTTTCTCGGCCGACGCCCCCGAACCGCTGGAAGATGGCGCCGGCACCCTGCTGCAAGGCCACCTCGAAGGCTCGAACATCAATCCGGTTTCCGAAATCGCCCGCATGATTGAAGTGCAGCGCGCCTACGAACTGGGACAACAGATGCTCGACCGAGAGGATCAGCGCATCCGCGCCGTCTTGCAAACCCTTGCCCGATAGGAGGCTTCGATGAAGGCGTTGCAGATCGCCGCAAGCGGCATGGCCGCCCAACAGATGCGCGTGGATGTGGTGTCGCACAACCTCGCCAACATGTCGACGACCGGCTACAACGCCCGCAGGGCCGAGTTCGCCGACCTGCACTATGTCCAGGTGGCGCGGCCCGGCACGATTTCGGCCGAGAACGGCACCATGTTGCCCACCGGCATCCAGCTCGGCATGGGGGTGCGCGCCACCTCTGTCGCGCAGATCCCGGAACAAGGGGCGCTGAGCGCCACCGGCGGCGATCTGGACATCGGCATCGAAGGGCGCGGCTGGCTGGAGGTGACGCTGCCTTCGGGATTGTCGGCCTACACGCGCGACGGGGGGTTGAAACGGTCGGCAGACGGCCTGATCGTCACGTCCGACGGACACCCCGTCGCGCCCGGCATCACGATTCCGGCTGACGCCCGCAGCATCACCATCAACGCCGCCGGCGAGGTGTGGGCCTATTTCGCCGATCGGGTGGCGCCCGAACAGCTCGGGCAGTTTTCGCTGGCAGGCTTTTCGAACGAACGCGGCCTCGAAGCGATCGGATCGAACCTTTACCTCGAAACGGCGGCATCCGGGCCACCCGTGGTTGCCGCGCCGGGCGAAGACGGCCTCGGCACCTTGCGCCAGGGCTATCTGGAGGACAGCTCGGTCGATGCCGTGCGCGAGGTGACGGAACTCATCAAGGCACAACGCGGCTACGAACTGAACGCAAAAGTCATCACGGCGGCAGACCAGATGCTTGGCGCCACCACCCAGGTGCGCTGATGCTGCGCCTCGTGCTGTTACTTGCCTCGGTTGTGCCGGCAGGTGCCGACACGTTGGTCGCCGCCCGAAACATCCGCCCGCAAGCCATTCTGGGCGCGGACGATCTGGCACTCCAGCCCGGCAGCGTTCCGGGTGCCTTGCAGGCGCCCGGGCAGGCCATCGGCATGGAGGCGCGCGTCGCCCTGTATGCCGGCCGACCGATCCGACCGGGTGACATCGGGCCGCCGGCGATCATCGACCGCAACCAGATCGTGCCGCTGGCCTATCTTTCGGGTTCCCTTGCCATCATGACCGAAGGGCGCGCGTTGGGACGCGCCGGGGCCGGCGATGCGGTCCGCGTCATGAACCTTTCCTCCCGATCCACCGTGACGGGCCGCGTCCGCCCGGATGGCACCGTGATCGTCGGCCCCTGATCTGTCGGAGTTGCCATGCGCTCTACCCCATTTCTGATGCTTCTTCTTGCCGGATGCGGAAACCTGCAGGATGTCGGGCGCGCGCCCGGATTCTCGCCGCTGGAGGGCAGTTATGCCCACCATGCCTTGTATTCGAGCCCGTTTCCCGAAAGTGCGACCCCCTCGGCCCCGCAGGATGCCGCCTCGCTCTGGACGGCAACGCAGGCATCGCTGCTTGGCGACCGGCGTGCGGCGCAGCGCGGGGACATTCTGACGGTGGTCATCGAAATCGACGACCGCGCCGAGATCTCCAACGCCACCGATCGTTCGCGCAGCGGCAGCACCTCGATGGGCGTGCCGCAACTGTTCGGCCTGCCGCAAAGGCTGGATGAAAAGCTGCCCTCCGGCGCCAGCATGGCCGATGCGGTCAAGGCGCAAAGTGCCTCCACCTTTTCCGGCGATGGATCGGTTGCCCGCAAGGAGAAGCTGAAACTTCGGATTGCGGCAACGGTGGTAGAGAAGTTGCCGAACGGCGTGCTGCGTATCGAAGGGCAGCAGGAGGTTCGGGTGAACTTCGAGCTGCGCGAGCTGATCGTGACCGGCTACGTCAGGCCGGCGGATATCTCGCGTCAGAACGAGGTCACCTACGACAAGATCGCGGGGGCGCGTGTCTCCTACGGTGGGCGCGGGCAGATCAGCGATGTTCAGCAGCCGCGCTGGGGGCAGCAGATCGCCGATCACCTGTTGCCGTTCTGAGGAGGTCGCCCATGCTGCGCAAGATCATGCCAGTCGTGCTGATGCTGATCGGAACCGGGGCGGGGGTCGGGGCCGGCCTGGCGCTGCGCCCCACGCCGGAGCCCGAGGCGGCTCATCCGCCCGAGACGTCCGCGGTTTCTGACAAGCCTGCGAACCTGGAGTTCGTCAAGCTTCCCAGCCAGTTCGTCGTGCCCTTGCTGGAAAGCGGGCGCGTGGCCGCGCTGGTGGTTCTGTCGCTCAGCCTCGAAATTGCCCCGGGCCAGGCCGAAATGGTCCACGCGCGCGAACCGAAGCTGCGCGACGAGTTCTTGCGCGTGCTGTTCGAGCACGCGAATACGGGCGGCTTCCGAGGCACCTTCACCGATGCCTCCAACCTGGTCGTGCTGCGTCGCGCGTTGAAGGAGGCAGCCGTCAAGGTGCTGGGAGAGCAGGTTTCTGACGTGCTCATCACCGATATCGTCCGCCAGGACAGCTGAGGTCAGCGCCCTCTGTCCCGCAGCCGCTCCAGTACCAGCGCGCGCCCGAATGCGGCGCGCGCTTCGCTTTCGGCGGCCATCCTGGCTGCGCGTGCCGTCGCCAGTTGTTCGTTCAGCATCATCCGACGAGGCGCCGCCCAGCGTTCGTGGCGGAGTGCGACGGATTCGATTGCAGCGAAGGAAAGGTCGCCGGCAACAGGCACGCTGGCATCCAGACCGGCCAGTCGATCCTGCAGCGTCTGGCAGACCTGGGCACGGCGGGAGAGTTCTGCAAGCTTCGCCTCCCGGATCATGGCCGCAATCTCGGCAAGTCGGCGCAGTCGCTTATCCATCATCGGGGCAATCTCCCTGAAGAACGCTGCCGGGCCCGGCGGCGCATCGCCTCGGCAAATCTGATTGCCGCCGCGACGGGGCGATAATGCTCGGGTCGGATTGCCTGCCCGATCTCGACGGTGGAGTACAGCGCCCGAGCAGTGGCCGGATCGCGCCGCAAGGGAACGCCTGCCTGCATCGCCGCCGAACGAATGCTTGCGGCAATGTCGTCAACGCCCTTTGCCACGCAGACCGGAGCACCGCGCGAACCGCGATCCCATTTCAAGGCGACGGCATAGTGTGTCGGGTTGACGATGACGACATCCGCCTTGGGTACATCGGCCAGCATCCGGTTGTTGGCAATCTCCATCGCGCGCTGGCGCCGTTGCGCCTTGAAATGCGGGTCGCCTTCGGATTGCTTCATCTCGTCGGTCATTTCCTTGCGGGTCATCCTGTGGCGCCGGTCGTGCTCGAAGCGTTGCCAGAGCAGGTCCAGGGCACCGATGACAACCTGCACCACCAGCACCAGCAGAATGAATTCGAGCAACAACCGGCCGAGCATGACCGCGATCAACGACGGTTCCAGGGCCATGCCCGCGATCAGCCACTCGACCCGCTGCCCAAGGTAGGCCGCGAGGATCGCCGAGATCGTCAGAAGCTTCACAAAGCCCTTGCCGAATTCGAACAGCCCGTTTCGGCCGAACTTGTTGCGTGCCCCCTGGATCGGCGAGATGCGCGACATCTTCGGCTCCAGCCGTGCAGGAGCAAAGACCAGCGCGCGCTGCGCCAGCAGAACCGCGATGACCGCGACCATCGGCAACAGCACGAAGGGTAGCAGGCTCGCGAGGATTGCCGCGCCAAGCCCACCGAGCAACGCGGATTGCCCCGTGACCACCAGGGGGGCGAGCGTTTCCGCCTGATCCAGCAGCACCATCAAGGCTTCGCCAAAAGCGATCGTCGCGCCAGGAGAACCCAGCGCGGCAAGGGCCAGGCCGGAAAACCCTGCCGCGCCCAGCAGGTCGCGCCCGATGGGAACCTCGCCCTTGCGCCGGGCTTCCTGAAGGCGCCGCTCGGTCGGGGCAAACTCCTTGTCTTCGTCCGCTTGCTCCATGCCTTGCGCCTAACGTGGCAACGCGAAAGGATCGACCAGCCACAGTTGCCAGGCCGAGAGCCAGATCTGCAGCATCAGCGGTGCCGCAATCGCGAGAAGAACAAGCCCTCCGAGGGTCAGCGCCGGTGCGCCGATGAAGGCGACCATCAAGGCCGGCAAGGCCTTGTTGATCGCGCCAAGCGCAACGTTGTACAGAAGGCCGCCAATCACAAAAGGTGCCGCCAGGGAGAACGCCAGCGAAAACGACCGTGCGACCTGCGCCAACCCCCAGGTCAGAACATCGCCCGCTTCGGGAAACCGACCTTGGGGCAGCAGATCGTAGGAAACGATCAAGGCCCGGGCGGCCTGCACATGCAATCCCGTCGAAAAGGCTAGGGCAAGTGCTGCGAGGGACAGAAGGTTGGAAATCGCTGGCTGAGGTTCGGCCCCCGCCCCTGCAAACAGTTGTGACAGCGATGTCGCCTGCGCCGCCATCGCGCCGGCGGTCTGCAAGGCAAGGATGAACAGCCGGAAACCGGCCCCCAGCATCAATCCGACAACGGCTTCTGCCAGAATCGCAAACGCGGTGATCTGCACCGGGCTGGTCACGGCAGGGGCAACCGCCAGGGTCAGCGCCAGCGCCGCGCCCAGACGAAACCTGACGGAAAGGCTTTGTTCGCCAAAGGCCGGAAGCAAGGCCATGACTGCGCCGACGCGCACAAAAGCGAGGAAGGCCGACCAGAACAGCCGCAAGCCATCGCCTTCGATCCAGACGAGCAGTTGCTCCAACCCGGTCATGCAGGCACCACGCCGACCAGCGAGGGGCGCGCCTCGGCACCGATTTCGTCGTAGGAAAGCACCGCGATCGGCAATCCTCTGGCGCTCGCCACGCTGCGCAGGAACCTGCGACGCAGCGAGGAGGTGACCAGCGCGGGCTGCAGGCCGGCCTCGGCTGCGCGGGCCACTTGCGTGCCCATGCCATTGGCGAGCCGATTGAAATCCTCCGGCGGCAGCGCAACGTCCTGCAGGCCTCGTTCCCCGTCGATCTGATAGCGGGCAAAGGCCTGCTCCCACTCGGGTGCAAGCTGGATCAGCGGAATGGTTCCGTCGGCACGTTTCAATTCTGCGACAAGCTGGAAGCCCATCCGCCGCCGCACGTGTTCGCAGATCGCTTCGGGAGCCAGTGGCGCCCCGCGCAACTCTGCGATCGCCTCCAGCACAAGGGGCAGGTTTCGGACCGACACCCGCTCTTCCAGCAGCAAGCGCATGACAGTCAGCAACGTGTCGATCGGAACCTTTTCGGGGATCAGTTCGTCCAGAAGCCGCCGGTTGGCCTCGGAGCGGACAGGGTCCGACAGCTGGGTGAACTCGTCGAGCAGGCGGCGCAGACCCTTCAACGTGAGAAGGCGGGCAAGATTGGCCTTCAGCACCTCCAGCAGATGCGTCGCCAGAACTTCGGCGGGGGACACGACCGTCAGCCCGGCCAGGGCGGCCTCCTCTTGCCGGGCGGGGGCAATCCAGCGGGCAGGCGCGCCGTAGACCGGCTCGCGCACATCTTCGCCCTCGGGTACGGTTCCGTTGCCATCGGACAAAAGCACAAGCGCACGGTCCGGCCGCAGGCGGGCCTGCACCACCTCGACCCCCTGAATCCGGATCCGGTAGTGACCCGGGGGCAAGGTTGCCTCGTCGGTCAGGCGCATTTCCGGCAGGATGATGCCGAATGCCGTCGCAATATGGGTTCGGATCGAGGTGATGCGCGCGTCCAGCCCGGTGCCCGGGTCCAGCGCCATCGAGACCAGATCCGACGCGAACTCTACATGGATATCATCGAAGTCGAGAACGTCTCCCATGGGGCGCACCCTGACCGGGTCTTCGGTTTGCGTTGTTTCGGGTGCGGTTGGTCTGGCCCGGGTGCGGGTCAGCCAGAAGGCCGCCCCCCCCAGCAAGGCTGCACCCAGCATGAAGGGGATGAACGGCAAGCCGGGCAGAACGGCAAAGGCCGCCATGAGCGCGGCCACCGTGCCAAGAGCGGCCGGATACTTGCCCAGCTGGTCGATCACCGCGGTATCCGCCGCACCCGTCGCCCCTCCGCGCGCAAGCAGCAGCGCCGCCGCCACCGAAATGATGACGGCCGGAATCTGGCTGACCAAGCCATCGCCAACCGTCAGGATCGCATAAGTTTCAAAGGCTTGGGAAATGGGCATGCCATGCCCGATCACACCGTTCGCGAGCCCCACCACAATGTTGAGCAGCGTGATGAGCAGCCCGGCAACGGCATCGCCCTTGACGAACTTCGAAGCGCCGTCCAGCGAACCGAAGAAGTTGGTTTCCGCAAGCTCGCGTTCCCGCCGCGCCTTGGCCTCGGCGTGGCCGATGGCGCCGGCGTTCATGTCGGCATCGATCGCCATCTGTCGGCCCGGCATCCCGTCCAGGGCAAAGCGGGCCCCGACCTCGGCCATTCGTCCGGCACCCTTGGTGATGACCATGAAGTTGACGATCAGCAGAACACAGAAGATCACCACGCCCAGCAGCACCGACCCGCCCATGATGAAGCTGGCAAACCCTTCGATCACGGCGCCGGCGGCATCCGGGCCGGTGTGCCCCTCGGTGATGATGAGCTTGGTCGAGGAGACGTTCAGCGAAAGCCGCAGCATCAGGCTGCCGAGCAGGATGGTCGGAAACGATGAGAAGTCGAGGGGGCGTTCGACGAAAAGCGTGACCGTGAAGATCAGGATCGCAAGCGCGAATGACACCGCAAGCCCGGTATCCAGCAACCAGGCCGGAACAGGCAGGATCATCATCACGATCACCGTCATCAACGCCAGCGCCATCAGCACTGTGGGACGGAACAGGTTGGCGGCTGTCAGCGCCTGCATCCTTTACCCCCCGATCAGTCGGTTTGCGGCGCCGACAACAAGCCTGCCTGCGCCACCGATCGTCGGCACCAACGAGCCGGCGGCCCCCCGACCACCGGCTTGAAGAAGCGGAAAGCGGTTGAGTGCGGCGGGCCTGGGCTGTTGAGCCGGGAGATCGGGCAGACCGGCGCGAAGCGTTTCGATGCGCGTCGCATAGTCGGCCGCCCTTTCCCTTGTGCGCGAGTGGTAGGCACCGACGGCCTGCCGCCAGTCGCCTTCAGAGCGGTACAGCTCTGCCAGAAACGCGGCCGCATACCGCGCGTTCTGCATCGGATCGAACATCTGCGATATCGATTGGAACTTGTGGCCATGCCAGCGATGGTTCAGCTGGAAACATCCCACGTCGATGTTTCGGGTGCCGGATTCGACCGCCTTGCGCACATAGGCTTCGGCTGTCTGCCGGCTGTCGAACCACTGCCCCTTGCCACCTTCGTTGACCGCCCACGGCCAGGGGCGCAAAACGCCGGCGAGGCGCCGACCCGACTCGGCAAGTGCAATGGCCTGCATCAGGTCGACCGGTATGCCGTACTCGCGCGCAGCAAGGACTGCGGCGCTTTCGCAGGTTTCGGGTGCTGCAGCCGCAGTCAACGGCAGAAAGGCCGCAGCGACAAGGCCGGCCAAGATCGAAAGCGACAGGGCTTTGACACTGCCCCTTTGCGGTGCGTTCTGCACAATCGATTCCTCGTCGAAACCATACTGGTCGCTGGAGGTTAGGGGGCCAAGGGTTGAGAAACCGTTAGCCTCAGATGCCGGATAGCTGGCGCTTGCGCAGCAATGCGTCGATTTCGGCGCGGGTGGCCTCGCTGTTGGTCAGCAATGTCCGGCTCCGCGCAAGCGGTCCCTCGTCTTCTGCAAACGGGGTGGCCGCGCGACGGCCGATAACGGTCTGCAGCTCTGCATCCGCGGCGGATCCCAGCGCGTCCCAATCCTGCGCAAGAAGGCGCGCACGCTCTGCCAGGTCTTTGGCGCCCGCGCTCTCCCAGGCGAGCGAGGCGCCGGGATAATCGCCGATCAACGCCAGTGCTCTTGCACGGATGGCGTGTGCGTCTGCGCTTTCGAGGCCAGCAACATGCCGAAGTGCTTCGCGGCCATCGCGCAAATCAAGCGCGATCGCGGCATTCAGCATCGCGGCTTCGGCGGATTGCAAGCCCTGTGCCCATTGCCTGGCGCCTTCGGTGAAGCCGATTTGCTGCAAGCGGTGTGCAACCGACAGTCGCGCGTCGTCCGGCAAGGTTGTCGGGTGCGCGATCGCAGGGTCCAGCGCGAGCTCGGCGAGCTTGATCGCCTCGCCGTGTTCGGCCAGCAAGGGCCAGAGCACGGCTTGAAGATCGGGGTCATCATGCGCCAGTTCGCGGAAGGCCCGATCTGCCTCTCCAGTCACCACCTGCCCCTTGGCCAGAATCCGGCGCAACAACGGCCCCTCGGCCGTCGTGCGATGCTCCCGGTACATGGCTTCCAACGCCAGGACCTGGGCCGGATCCGGCAGTTCACCTCGGCGCAAGCGACTGTCGATCAGAATCGCCAGCGCCCGTGCCGCCGCCGCACCGTCGTCTGCAACCACAGACCCGAGTTTCTGTTCGGCGATTTCGGCGCGGCCCTCTGCGAAGTCGAGCCCGGCATCGATCAGGACAAGGCCGCTGCCATGCGGGCCGGTCGCCCGGTCGATCGCATCTCGAATTGCGCGCGCCCCGTCGCGGTCTCCGCTTTCGAGGAACCGATCCGACAACCTGATCCCAAGGTGCCGGCGCAGATGCAGTGGCAATGCAGAGAAGCTGCGGACGATGGCGTCACGATTGGCCCCGTGGGGCGTCGGATCGTCTTGCGACCCGAGGAAAGACCACATCGCCGCCGCCGTGTCGCAGCCTTGCATCCCGGGAAAGACCGTTGATTCGGTGGCACCGTCAACCAGTTTGCCCAAGGCATCGAGCAAAGGCATATCGGGGTCGTCCGGATGCAGGAGCCGCAGCAGGAGGCGCGCCTCGGCGCCAAATCCGAAGAATAGGTTCAGGCGTGTCAGCGCGATTACCCTGTCGCGATCCGGCCGATCGAACTCGCCCAGCAGGTTTGCCTGCGCCTGGGCAAACTGGATGGCTGCCGAACCGTCGTTGCCCCAGGCCGACACATCCAGGCGATCGTCGCCGAGACAGGCTTTGCCTTCTGCCGTGGTGGTGACGCCAGAGGGCGCGCCAGCTTGCCGGATTTCCATCTGATTGGGCTTCACGGTTTCTGGCGGTGCTGGTGGCGAGGGATCGACCCTTGGCTCCGCAATCACGCTGGAGCCCTTGGCAGCGGGCTGAACCGCGCCGGCAGCGATGCTGCGAGACAGATCCATCAGCAAACGGTCGCGTAGCTGGCTGGCACGCGGATCGGGTTGGGGCACCACAATCGGAGGCAATGGAGGGCGGGCCCTTGCAGGTTCCACAACCGGGGAGACCGACGCTGATGCCGCAGCCGGGGCGAGCCCGGCAGGCCTGGCCTTCGGGCGCAGAGTCTTGCGCACCACCAGGGGCGGCAAGGGCCTTCCGGCATCCGCGAGCTCAAGCTCGAATGGCGAAGCCGACGGCGGCGGACCGTCGAGAATGTCCAGGATCACGACGCCCGGTCGGAAGGCGGTGGCAAGCAAATGACAGTCGCATCCGGGCGCCAGGCGCAAGGTCCCGCTGTAGGGATCGACCCATAGCGCGGCAAGGCGTTCGCGCGGTATGGCGTCGAACACGGTCGAAAGATCGTAGCGCCAATCGGCAAAAGGCACGCGAAATCCGTAGCCGTCGCCTGTGCGCCCCAGTTCCCAACCCGTCGCCTCGGGAAGGGTCAGAACCAGGCGATAGACACCATCCTGCTGCCCTGCCCGCACGGTTACCACCTGTGAATGGGCGGCGCCGGCAAGGACGAACCACAGAAGCACCAGACAACGAAACATTCATGCAGCCTTTTGCTTGAGCAACCGCAATGCTTCTTCGAGATCGCCAAAGCTCGGGCGCACGTGATGCGGGGTGTTCTGGCGCCCGACTTCGATGCAGATATTGGCCGGGTGCCGGTGTAGGTTGGCCACCAGCACTTCCCGGATCAGCCCGTAAAAGTGCTGGTCTTCCTCGACGACGGCCTTCACCTTTGTGGCAAAGGGGCCGACGAGGCCATAGGCCAGGAAGACGCCAAGAAACGTCCCGACCAATGCACCGCCGATCATCTTGCCCAGAATCTCGGGCGGCTGGTCGATGGATGCCATGGTCTTGATGACACCAAGCACCGCCGCAACAATCCCGAGCGCCGGCAGGGCATCGGCCACCGTCTGCAAGGCGTGACTCGGGTGCAGAGCGTGATGGCGGGCGGCTTCCATGCGCTTGTCGAGAACTTCTTCGACCTGATGCGGATCGTCGTAGTTCATCGAGGCGGCACGCAAGGTGTCGCAGATGAGCTCGACCGCCTCGTGGTCACGCTGGATGCGGGGATAGGCGCCGAAAATCGACGAGGCACCTGGGTTTTCGATATGTTCCTCCAGCGCGACGGGGTTGCTGCGGGCGATCCGGATGAGTTCGAAGAGCAGGCACAGCAGGTCGCGGTAATCCGCCGGCTTCCACTTAGGCCCCTTGAAGACCTTGCCGATGTCCTTGACCGTTTGCCTGGCAGAAGCCCCGTCATTGGCCAGAAGAAAGGCACCGATGGCTGCGCCCCCGATCATCATCAGCTCGAAAGGCAATGCCTTGAGGATGATGCCGATCTTGCCTCCGGCGGCAAGATAGCCCCCGAAAACCATGATGAAGATGAGTGCTATCCCGATGATGCCGATCATCTTTTCGCCTCCGTTCGAAACTCGGACCAATCTGGCAGCCGGGGGTTAACAAACCGGCATCATTCCCGCGGAACCAGCGCGTTCCGGCCTGCAAGCAATACCGACAGGGTGTATGCCGACTGAGGTGTCATGCCCGACAGGACGGCGGCTGCGGCTTCGGGGCGCATCCGCCCCAGAAAGCCCGCAGCGAACTCGGGGGCCATCGTCTCGAACAAGGCGGCGGCCTCCTTGGGCTTCATTGCCTCGTATACAGTCGTCAGACGCGCGATGTCGTTCTCGGCGGCGCCGTCGGCCTGGGTCAGGGTCGCGCGAAGCTGCGCTTCGGCCTCCTGCAACTCCTGAATTCGACGCGCCGTCACTTCATCCGCCAGGGCTAGGGCTGCGAGCCTGTCCTCGATTGCGGCTTCTCGCATGGAAACCCGCGCCTCCCTTTGCTGCAGAGCAGCGGCGAGTGCTGCGGGCGGGGCCGGGCAAGCAGCGGGCGCAGGCGGAGGCGCCTCGGCAACGGTCTCGGCTGGGGGTGTCACGGCTCGGGCAGCAGATACGCCTAGACCCACGCGGATCACACCGGACACCAGCATCAACCCGGAGAGAAAGAACAGCACCCCGCGCACAGGGCGACGGCGCACGAGGCTCATTCTGCGGCCTCCGCCTCGCGTCGGACGCGCGCGCGGACGAAGCGGACCTTCTTGTCTGGCGGCGATTCGGTCACGCGGTCGCCGGGTTCGGGCAAATCGTGCAGCGACGAAACCAGCAGTTCCAGACGGACAGCCGCGGTATCTGCGCGCTCTGTCAATTCCTCGAGACGGCGGGTCGACAAGGTCGCAGTGTTTTGTGCCGACGCCAGCGCCTTGGTCAGGTCGTCGACCTGCGCCGAGAGAACGGCGATCGCGCCGCCCATGCCGGTTTCCAGCTGGTTGAACCGGGTCAACCGACGCTGCAGCACAAAGCAGTAGACTGCGGCGCCGAAGGCCCCGGCTGCAAGCAGAACGTCGGCAATCAGCTCCATCATTCTCTCCTTCAGTTCAGCACGAACTCGGTGACCAGCAGGTCGCGGACCCGGCCATCGCCAGTGACAATCTGTATGCGACGAAGCATCTGCGCCCGCAGCCGGATCAGCGCGGCCGGATCCTCGAACTCGACAGGATCGACGGCGCGCAGATAGCCGTTGAGCAGATCCATCACCCGCGGCTTCAGCTTCTCGACATCGGCCCGGTAGGCAGCTTCCACTTCCAGCTGCGCCGCGAACCGCAGATGCCGGCTGCGACTACCCGGCGCCAGGCTCACCACGAGCGGATCGAGCGGGACGAAGGCGACATTCGGCAAGGGGGTGGGCCCGCCCGCCGCATGGGGCACCGATCCGAACGGAATCAGTCCGGTGAAGGTCGCGTAAAAGCCCCCGGCCGCACCGGCGAGGGCCAGACAAAGCCCCAGAATCATCGGCAGCTTGGAGCGTTTCTGGGCAGGAGCTCCCTCCTGCGGGGCGGCGCTTTCGACCATTCGGGCCTCCTTTTCGCAAGACAAGATATAGACCGCAGGTCACTAACCGATTGTTAAGGCCGATCGGCGATCCATCGAGTCATCAGGCAGAAGCCGAAGACGGAGAATCCGGTGCAACAGGTCGTTTCGTTCTGGTCCGTGCTCGACACGCGGCGGCGCGCCTTCGTGGTGTTGGCGACAGTGGCGATGTTCGCGGCGGTCCTGGCGCTGGCCCGCGCGGCGTCATCGCCTTCGATGTCTCTGCTCTATGCGGGGCTCGAGCCTTCAGCTGCGGGCGAAGTGGTTGCTGCCCTCGACCAGCGCGGTGCGGTCTACGAGATCCGGGGCGATTCGATCTGGGTTGCCGGCAGCCAGCGCGATCAGCTGCGCATGGCACTGGCCGGTGAAGGGCTGCCACGCACGGGCGGCGCCGGATACGAGCTTCTCGATCAGCTGTCCGGCTTCGGCACCACGGCGCAAATGTTCGATGCGGCCTATTTGCGGGCCAAGGAAGGCGAACTGGCGCGAACGATCGCATCCAACCCCTTTGTCCGTTCCGCGCGGGTCCACCTGGCGGTTCCGGCCACCCAGGCCTTTCGCCGGGATCAGCAACCCAGCGCATCGGTGACGGTTACGACCGCACTCGGCGGAATGACTCCGGCCCAGGCTCAGGCGATTCGCTTTCTGGTTGCTTCGGCGGTTGCAGGGCTTGTGCCCGAAGCCGTCTCCGTCATCGATACCTCGGCAGGCCTGATCCCTCTGGCCGAATCCGGCACGGTTTCCGCCGACGGCAGGACCGAGGAACTGAAACGGTCCGTCGAACGGTTGCTGGCGGCGCGCGTCGGCCAGGGGCGGGTGCTGGTCGAGCTTTCGGTCGATGTCATCACCGAACGGGAATCGATTTCCGAGCGCAGGTTCGACCCCCAGGGTCGGGTCGTCATCTCCACGGAAACCGAGGAAAAAAGCAACTCGTCCACCGGCAGCCCGCAAGGGGTTACCGTCGCATCCAATCTGCCGGAGGGCGACGCATCGGGCGGTGGCGGCAGCCGGAGCCAGGGCGCGGAAAGCCGAGAGCGGGTGAACTACGAAGTCTCCGAGACCGCGCGCGAACTTCTGCGCGCACCGGGCGGCGTCCGGCGCCTGACGGTGGCGGTGCTCGTGGACGGGATTCGGTCGCCCGAAGGCATCTGGCAAGCACGCAGCGAAGAAGAACTGAACGACCTTCGCGACCTCGTCGCTTCGGCCGTCGGCTATGACGAGGCGCGTGGCGATGTCATCACCATCAAGTCGCTCGAGCTCGAGCCGATGCAGGCGGGCGTCGCACCGGATGGGCCGGACTGGCTGAGGCAACTCGATCCGATGGGCCTGATCCAGCTTGGCGTCATTGCCACGGTGATTCTGGCCCTCGGGCTGTTCGTGCTTCGGCCGCTGCTCGCCTCCGGGCGCGCGATCCCGGCCGAGCCTCAGCTGGCGCTGCCTGCTGCGACCACACCCACGCCTGGCGGCCCCGTCCCGGTTCTGACCGGCGAGATCGACGATGGTTCAGGCTTGCCGCCCTTGCCGGTGGCCGCATCGCGAAACGCCGAGCGCGGAACCCCGAAGGACCCGGTCGAACGCTTGCGTCAGCTGATCGCCGAGCGCCAGGCCGAATCGGTCGAAATCCTGAGGAGCTGGATGGACGAGCGTGAGGAGACCCGGTGATGCCGCCTCTCACCCTTGAGGAATTCGAAGCGGAGTCCTCTCTAGTCTCGGGGCCCGGCAGCGCGATCGAGGCGACCGAACTGGAAGAGCTCCGGTTGGCGGCCTTCGAAACCGGCTACAAGGCAGGCTGGGACGATGCCGTCTCGGCAGGCTCCAGCGCCGAGACCGAGCAGCGCAACGAGGTGGCCCGGGCCCTTCAAGCCCTCTCCTTCACCTTTCACGATGCGCGCGCGCATGTGCTGCAGGCGCTCAGTCCCCTGATGGCCGAAGTCGCCGCGCGGCTGCTGCCCGAAATTGCGCATGCGGCCCTGCCTCATCTGGTGGTCGAGGCGCTGGCCCCCTACGCGGAAATCGCCTCCGAGGCCCCTGTAACGGTCCTGCTCAACCCGGAGTCCCGCAACCGCGTCGAGGAGCTCGTCGGCACAAGATCGGGTCTGCCGCTTCGGTTTGTCGAAACGGCAGACCTGAGCCCGGGCCAGGTCGGCCTGCGCCTGGGCGAAACGGAAACCAGGGTGGATCTGGATGCGGCGTTGCTGGCGATCCGCTCGGCCCTGAACGACTTCTTCGATCTCGCAGCAAAGGACAACAACCATGGATGATCCCGCCCACCCTGATTCGGCCCATCCCTTCGACCAGGTGCCGATCGAGATCACCGTCTCGGTCGGGCGGGCCCGGCCGCAAGTTCGCGACCTTTTGCGTCTGAAACGCGATGCCGTGCTTCCGCTGGATCGGCGGCTTGACGATCCGGTCGAACTCTACATCGGCGACCGGCTCATCGCGCGCGGCGAGTTGCTCGAAGCCGAGGGCGAATCGACCGGCATGCTTGCGGTTCGCCTGACGGAGGTCTCCAACCTGCGCGGCAATTCATGATCCGCGTCCTGCCGGTTCTTGTGTTGCTGGCAACGCCGGCCGCTGCGCAGGATCTGACCCTGACCATTGCCGATGGCGGATCGCTGACCACCCGCACGGTGCAGCTACTGGCACTGGTTACCTTGCTCAGCCTCGTTCCGGGCCTGGCCGTCATGGTGACCTGCTTTCCGTTCATCGTAACGGTGCTCTCGATCCTCCGGCAGGCCATCGGGCTGCAGGCCGCACCGCCGAACATGCTCATCATCACCCTTGCCTTGTTCCTGACCTGGTTTGTGATGGACCCGGTCCTCACAGAGGCGTGGACAGCCGGCATCGGCCCGTTCAGCGAAGGAAAGATGGATGTCGAACAAGCCTTCGGTGCCGCCATCGGGCCATTCCGACAGTTCATGGCGGCACGCCTCGACCCCGACACGTTTGCCACGCTGGCCGCATTGAGGCCCGAAAGTGCTGCACCGGAGTCGTTAAGCGAGGCCCCTTTGTCGGTGCTTGTTCCTTCGTTTCTGCTGAGCGAAATCGAAAGAGCGTTCCAGATCGGATTTCTGATCTTTCTGCCGTTTCTTGTCATAGATCTGGTCGTGGCGGCGATCCTGATGTCGATGGGCATGATGATGGTGCCGCCCGCGATCGTGGCCTTGCCATTCAAACTGGCGTTCTTTGTCGTTGCAGACGGTTGGAGCCTGATTGCCTCAGCCTTGGTCCGCAGCTACGCATGATTGCTGATCGCCGAGATCAGGCTGGGCGAGGCCTCGACGCCGCAGATTTCCTCGATATGACCCTGGAGCTCGCGGGTCATCATCCCCCGGGCATACAGGCTGACGATCTTGCGGTCGAACTCGGTAAAGCGGCGCTGATAGGGTATGACGTTGCCCCCTCCGCCTAATCCAGTTTGAGGTAGACTCTGGCCCAACCGAAAGGACCAGAGATGAAGCGCAGCAGGTTCACTGAAGATCAGATCATTGGCATTTTGAAAGAGCATGAGACCGGGATTTCCATGGCCAATCTGTGCCGCAAGCACGGGGTCAGGGCTTTGTCCCCGGTGGTGGTGTAGGAGGAGGCCGCGCGCGGAGCCATTGGCGTAGCGCAGCGCGGGGCCGGCGGTGCCGCTGGTGGTCATCGCCGATCTTCGGAGAAGGTCCGGGTTGCGAGACCTGAAACCAACAACGGAGAATGAGCCATTGTCCGCCATCGGTCCGAGGACAATGGCGAATGATGACCGACGACAGAATGGCGCTTCTCGAGCTGGTTGAGAGTGAGGGGCCAGCGCGCCATTGGTCCAAGCGCGGCCCCGAACGCCGACGGCGACCTCGTGCGCGAGATGCTGGCCTATGCGGCCGAGCGGATCATGGAAGCGGAGGTCGAGGCCCGGACGGGTGCGGCCAAGGGCGCGCGCACGCCGATGCGGGAGGTTCAGCGCAACGGATACCGGGAACGGGACTGGGACACGCGGGCGGGACGGATCGCGCGGGAGATCCCGAAGCTGCGCAAGGGCAGCTACTTCCCCAGCTTTCTGGAGCCGCGCCGCACGGCGGAGAAGGCTTTGGTGGCCGTCATTCAGGAGGCCTATGTCCACGGCGTTTCGACTGTCCGTCGTCGAATGATTTGGAACAGGCGGCCTAATTCTGGAGCGGATCGTTCGGGCTCATCGAGTTCAGGTTATGCTGCTTGACGCTGATGGTTCAAGCGGCGGTTTTGGATGGTTTT
>NZ_JBKBQM010000054.1:0-20253 GCF_046292685.1 Gemmobacter sp. | reverse complement strand
ATCCCGGGGGCCCGGGGGCAGCGCCCCCGGACGCCCGCCGCCCCGGACAACGGCAAGGTTCAACCCGTCCCGGTCGCCCGCCAAGGCGCCACGCCGCTTCCCCCTGCCGCGCCCCCGCACTGCCCCCCTTTCACCTTGCCACAAATATCCCGGGGGCCCGGGGGCAGCGCCCCCGGACGCCGGCCGCCCCCGGATCGGCATCCGGTCTGCCGATCGCCACACCCCTTCATCGGAAACCGCAAGCGCCGCTGCACGTGCTGCAGTCGGAACATGAGTTAACGCTTCGTGAAAACGCGCCGCCAACCCCTTGATATCCTTGATGCGCCGAAATGTCCCTCGCTGGGACAGCCCGCCCGTGCCGCTGCGCTTGCCCTCTGGCCGGCCGGCCCGAATTGCCCTAAACCCCGGCCTCGAAAGGCCGCATCCGCGGCCGCCGACCGACCCCGGGGGGAACCGACCGATGCTGACCGTGACCTTGCTTGTGAACCCGGCGCGCGGCGGGCTGGACCGCACCACGGTCGAGGCGCTGCGCAACGCCTGGGGCGGGGGGGCGGTGCGCTGGCTCAACCCCGGCATCGCCGCCGAGTTCGACCTCGCCGCCGCCGGCGCACCGGAAAACCGCTGGCAGGTCTGGCAGGATCTGCAGGGCCTCGGCATCGACATGGCCGTGCAACCCGCCGCAGGCCGGCGCAAGCGGATGCTGCTGGCCGACATGGACAGCACCATGATCGGCCAGGAATGCATCGACGAACTGGCCGACCTCGCCGGGGTAGGCGCGCATGTCGCGGCCATCACCGCCCGGGCGATGAACGGCGAGCTGGATTTCGAGGCGGCGCTCACCGAACGCGTGGGCCTGCTCGCGGGCCTGCCCGAATCGGTGATCGGCCAGGTTCTCGCCACCCGCATCACCTATACCCCCGGCGGGCGCGAGCTTGTCGCCACCATGCAGGCCAACGGCGGCTATGCCGCGCTGGTCTCGGGCGGCTTCACCGCCTTCACCGCTGCGGTGGCCCGGCACCTCGGGTTCGACGAACACCGCGCCAACACCCTGCTGGCCGAAAACGGCACGCTCACCGGGCAGGTCGCGCGCCCGATCCTCGGGCGGCAGGCCAAGGTCGACGCGCTCGACCAGATCACCGCCCGCCTCGGCCTGACTGCGGCCGAGGTGATCGCCGTGGGCGACGGCGCCAACGACCTCGGCATGCTGCACCGCGCCGGCGCCGGCGTCGCGCTGCACGCCAAGCCAAGCGTGGCCGCGCAGTGCGAGCTGCGCATCAACCACGGCGACCTGACCGCGTTGCTTTACCTGCAAGGCTACGGCATCGCCGATTTCGTCGCCTGACCCCTTTTCCTTTCCGGCGCTTTCGCCTCATCTGTGCCCGGATTTCCCAGGGATGCGGGGGGGGCAGAGCCCCCCGCGCCCGGCTTCAGACAGGACCGACGGATGCCGCAGAAGATCATCATCGACACCGACCCCGGCCAGGACGATGCCGTGGCCATCCTGCTGGCGCTGGCCAGCCCCGAGCTGGAGCTGCTGGGCATCACCTGTGTCGCCGGCAACGTGCCGCTGGCGCGCACCACCCGCAACGCCCGCGTGGTCTGCGAACTGGCCGGGCGGCGCGAGGTGCCGGTGTTCGCCGGTTGCGACGGCCCGATGCGCCGGCCGCTGGTGACGGCCGAACACGTGCACGGCAAGACCGGGCTGGACGGCGCCGATCTGCCCGACCCGACCATGCCGCTGCAACCCCGGCACGCGGTGGAATTCCTGATCGACACCTTGCGCGCCGAACCGCCGGGCACGGTCACGCTGGTGCCGATCGGGCCGCTGACCAACATCGCCACCGCCTTCGAACGCGCGCCCGACATCGTCTCTCGGGTGCAGCGGATCGTGCTGATGGGAGGCGCCTATTTCGAGGTCGGCAACATCACCCCGGCGGCCGAGTTCAACATCTACGTCGATCCCGAAGCGGCCGAAATCGTGTTCCGCGCCGGCGTGCCGCTGGTGGTGGTGCCGCTGGACGTGACGCACAAGGTGCTGACCACGCCGGAAAGGATCGACGCCTTGCGCGCCCTGAACACGCCGGTCGGCGCGGCTGTGGCCGGCTGGACCGACTTTTTCGAACGCTTCGACATGGCGAAATACGGCAGCGCCGGCGCCCCGCTGCACGACCCCTGCACCATCGCCTGGCTGCTGCGCCCCGAGCTGTTCACCGGGCGCGAGATCAATGTGGAAATCGAGACCGAAGGCCGTTTCACCACCGGCATGACGGTGGCCGACTGGTGGGGCGTTTCGGGGCGGGCCGCGAACGCGCTGTTTCTGGGCGGGGTCGATGCCGACGGGTTCTATGCGCTGCTGACCGAACGGCTGGCGCGGCTGTAGCCGCCGCGCCGGCCGGGCCGGTGTCAGTGCGCCATGAACACCGGCACTTCGGCGGTTTCCAGCAGGTCGCGGGTGGCGCCGCCCAGAATCGCCTCGCGGAAGCGGGAATGCCCGTAGGCCCCCATCACCAGCAGATCGGCGTCGCGGTCGCGCACGTGGCGCATCAGCACGTCGGAAATGCGCGGCAGCGTGCGCGCCAGCACCGTCACCTCGGCCCGCACACCGTGGCGCGACAACCACTGGCTGAGCATGCCGCCGGGGTCCGAACGTTCGGGGCCGTGCACCGGCGGGTCGATGATGGTGATGTCCACCGCTGCGGCCTTGCGCAGCAGCGGCAGCGCGCGGCGGATCGCCGAAAGCGCCTCGGGCGACTGGTTCCAGGCCACCACGACGCGCTGGAAGGCCGGCGGTTCGGCCATGCCGTCGGGCATCACCAGCACGGCACACTGGCCTTCGAACAGGGCGGCTTCGACCACCGCCTCCTCGGCCGGGCCGCGGCCGGCGCCGTAGGGGCGCGGCAGCACCACCAGATCGGCAAATCGCGCGCGCTGCGAGATCAGTTCGGCCATGCCGCCCAGCTGGGCCACGGCGCGGTCCACCGACCAGCGGATATCCTCGGCGGCCAGACGCTTGCGCACCATCGCTTCGGCGGCCTCGGCGTCGGCCTGGGCGCGTTCGAGCGTTTCCTGATACACGATGGCGCTGGCGCCGGCATAGAAATAGCCCACCTGGGTCTGATCCATGCCGAGGGCCAATACCTCGAGGTGCGCATCCTCGCGCCGGGCAAGGGCGATGGCGGCGTCCAGCGCGGCCATGCCGGGGGATGCGTCATCCTGACGCGTCACGACGGAAAGCAGGGTCTTGGTGGCCATGAGGCGTTCCTTCCGATGGTCCCGGACACCCCGGGATATGCAAGCATGAACCCATCCTGCGCGTAACGTCCAGCCTTGCGCCTTGACCGGGATCAAACCCGGGGTGAACATTTCCGGTATCGAAGCTGCAAGTTTTCTGTCCTGCGGCAAATTGTTGACTTGGATCAAGGCAGCAGGACGGTCACTCCCTCATGAGGGAAGCTGTCGAATAGCATCCGGAACGGCGCGAGTCGCAACCGGACAGACGAAGGGACGCAACATGTGGGATTACGTGAAACTTGTCGCGCTGGGCGTGATTGCGGTGCTGGCCGCAATTGCGGCCAACTATGCGCGCGACGAAGCCTATCTTGTGAACGCGCTCACCATCGCCCTTGCTGCCGGCATCACGTTCGTCGTGGTGCTGCGCGGGATGGGCGAGCCGGTGAAGGCCGCGCCGCAGAACGAATACTTTGATGGCGTCGTGCGCGCCGGGGTGATCGCCACCGCCTTCTGGGGGGTGGTCGGGTTCCTGATCGGCGTGGTGATCGCCGCACAGCTGGCCTGGCCGGCGCTGAACTTCGAATGGGCGCAGCCCTATCTGAACTTCGGGCGCCTGCGGCCCTTGCACACCAGCGCGGTGATCTTTGCCTTCGGCGGCAACGCGCTGATCGCCACGGCGTTCTACGTGGTGCAGCGCACCACCGCGGCGCGGCTGTGGGGCGGCAACCTCGGGTGGTTCGTGTTCTGGGGCTGGCAGCTCATCATCGTGCTGGCGGCGACGAGCTATGTGTTCGGCGGTTCGCAGGGCAAGGAATATGCCGAGATGCCCTGGCACGTGGACATCGTCATCACGGTTGTCTGGGTTGCGTTCCTGCTGGCGTTCCTGGGCACGCTGTGGAAGCGCAAGGAACCCCACATCTACGTTGCCAACTGGTTCTACCTTTCGTTCATCGTCACGGTGGCCATGCTGCATCTGGTGAACAACGCGGCGCTGCCGGTTTCGATCTTCGGGTCGGCCTCGGTGCAGGCCTATGCCGGGGTGCAGGACGCCATGATCCAGTGGTGGTACGGGCACAACGCGGTGGGCTTTTTCCTGACGGCGGGCTTTCTGGGGATGATGTACTACTTCGTGCCCAAGCAGGCCGAACGGCCGGTGTTCAGCTACAAGCTCAGCATCATCCACTTCTGGGCGCTGATCTTCCTGTATATCTGGGCCGGTCCGCACCACCTGCACTATACGGCGCTGCCGGAGTGGGCCTCGACCCTCGGGATGATCTTCTCGATCATGCTGTGGATGCCTTCGTGGGGCGGCATGATCAACGGGCTGATGACGCTCTCGGGCGCCTGGGACAAGCTGCGCACCGACCCGATCATCCGCATGATGGTGATCTCGGTGGGCTTCTACGGCATGTCCACCTTCGAAGGCCCGATGATGTCGATCAAGGCGGTGAACTCGCTGAGCCACTATACCGACTGGACCATCGGCCACGTGCATTCCGGTGCGCTGGGCTGGAATGGCATGATCACCTTCGGCGCGCTCTACTTCCTGGTGCCGCGGCTGTGGAACCGCGAACGGCTCTACAGCCTGTCGCTGGTCAGCTGGCACTTCTGGCTCGCCACCATCGGCATCGTGCTTTACGCCTCGTCGATGTGGGTCACCGGCATCATGGAAGGGCTGATGTGGCGCGAGGTGGATGCCAACGGCTTCCTCGTCAACGCCTTTGCCGACACGGTGGCCGCCAAGTTCCCGATGTATGTGGTGCGGATGCTGGGCGGGCTGATGTTCCTGATCGGTGCCATCATCATGTGCTACAACCTGTGGATGACCGTTCGTGCCCAGCCGGCCAAGGCGCCGGTGAACGCGAACAACTTCGTCCCCGCGGAATGATCGGAGCGCACAATGGCTTTTCTTGACAAGCACAAGGCCATCGAGACCCACGCCACGCTTCTGCTGGTGCTGAGTTTCCTGGTCGTCACCATCGGCGGGCTCGTGCAGATCGTGCCGCTGTTCTACATCGAGAACACCATCGAGAAGGTCGAAGGGGTGCGCCCCTACACGCCGCTCGAGATGGCGGGCAAGCAGATCTATGTGCGCGAAGGCTGCTACGTCTGCCATAGCCAGATGATCCGCCCGATGCGCGACGAGGTGGAACGCTATGGCCACTACAGCCTGGCGGCCGAATCGATGTACGACCGGCCGTTCCAGTGGGGGTCCAAGCGCACGGGGCCGGATCTGGCCCGGGTGGGCGGGCGCTATTCCGACGAATGGCACCAGGACCACTTCCGCAACCCGCAGTCGGTGGTGCCGGAATCGGTGATGCCGAAATACGCCTTCCTGTTCCGCACCCCGATCGACGGGCGCTACATCGCCGACACGATGCGGACCAACGCGGTGTTCGGCGTGCCCTACACCAGCGAGATGATCGAGGCCGCGCAAGCCGACTTTGCCGCCCAGGTCAACCCGGACGGCGATACCGAAGGGCTGCTGGCACGCTATGGCGACAAGGTGAACGTGCGCAACTTCGACGGCCAGCCCGCGCTGACCGAGGCGGATGCGCTGATCGCCTACATGCAGGTTCTGGGGACGATGGTCGATTTCTCGACCTTTACCCCCGATCCGCTGCGCTGAGGGGGCTGCGATGGAAACCTATGACTTCCTGCGCCACTTCGCCGACAGCTGGCACCTGTTGTTCATGACGCTGTTCTTCCTGGGCGTCGTGGTCTGGGCGCTGCGCCCGGGGTCCAACAAGGTGCACCGCGAGGCGGCGACCTCGATCTTCCGCAACGAAGACCGCCCGGCGCCCGACCGCGCCGGCCCCCCCGAAACCAAGGAGGCATGAGCGATGGCCGCCAACAAATCCAACCGTCGCCCCGGCGAGGTGGAAACCACCGGCCACGAATGGGACGGGATCGAGGAGTTCAACAACCCCATGCCGCGCTGGTGGTTGTGGACGTTCTACGCCTGCATTGCCTGGGCGCTGGTCTATTCCATCGCCTATCCGGCCTGGCCGATGCTGACGCGGGCCACGCAAGGGGTGCTGGGCTATAACCGCATCGAGGCGCTGAACGCCGAGGTCGAGCGGTTCGCCGCGCTGAACGGCCCGATCCGCGCGCAACTGGTCGAGGCCGAGCTGACCAGCATTCCGGGCAACCCGGAGCTGGTCGCCTTTGCCAATCAGGCCGGGGCGGCGGTGTTCAAGACCTGGTGCGCCCAGTGCCACGGCGCCGGCGCGGCCGGGGTGCAGGCTTCGGGCTATCCGAACCTGCTGGATGACGACTGGCTGTGGGGCGGCGATATCGAGGCCATCCACACCACCATCACCCACGGCATCCGCAACGGCAGCGACGAGGCGCGCTTCAGCCAGATGCCCGCCTTCGGCGACCTGCTGTCGGCGCAGGAAATCGGCCAGGTGGTGCAGTATGTGCGCCAGATCTCGAACCAGGACCACGACGCGGCGGCGGCCACCGACGGCGCCACGATCTTTGCCGAGAATTGTGCAAGCTGCCACGGCGACGACGGCAAGGGCAACCGCGACCTGGGCGCGCCGAACCTGACCGATGCCATCTGGCTTTACGGCGGCGATGTGGCGGCGCTGACGCATACCGTGCGCTTTGCCCGCGCCGGGGTGATGCCGGCGTGGAATACCCGCCTGTCCGAGGCCGATATCCGCGCGGTGGCGGTCTATGTGCACGGGCTGGGCGGCGGCGAATAACCCGCGCCCGATCTGCGATGCCGCACCGGCCCGGCCCCCCGCTGCGGGGGCCGGGTCTTTTCGTGCCGGCTTGCTGCATTTGCACCGGATTGCCGGCCGTGCCCCGGCATGGTCCGCTGCGACCAAGACAGCGAGGGGGGCACGACCCGGCCTATCTGGACCGGTTGAAGGCCGCGTCGGATGCCGGCGGCGGCGAGGCCGGGTCGGAGGCGCCCTTCGGCGCGGGCAGCTACGACATCGCCTGCCTGTCGGCGGGCCTGGCCAAACCGGCGGTGGCCGATGTGCTGGCAGGCCGGCGGGCCAATGCCTATGCGTTGTCGCGCCCGCCGGGGCACCATTGCCGGCCCGATCAGGGCATGGGCTTTGGCCCGACGGCCAACATTCCCGTTGCGCTGGAGGCGGCGCGCGCGGCCGCGCCGGGCCCGCGAGTGGCGGTGGTGGACCGGGATGTGCACCACGGCAACGGCACCGAGGCGATCTATCTGGACAGGGCCGATCCGTTGACCGTGTCGATCCACCGGCAATCGTGCTATCCGCCGGGGTCGGGCCTGGCGGCGGAGCGCGGCCGGGGGGCGGGGCAGGGCGCCAACCTGAACATCGCGCTGCCCCCCCGGCATGGGCCGCAACAGCTGTCTGGCGGCATGGGATCTGCTGGTGGCGCAGGCGTTGGGGTATTTGCAGCGGCGCGGGACTACTCGTCCAGCCGGGTGACCTGCCAGCCTTCGGCCGCCAGCAGCGCGGGCACGCCTTGGGGCCCCGGCAGATGCAGCGCGCCGAAGGCCGCCAGCACCCGCCCGCGGGCTGCGGCCCCGGTCAGCACGTCGATCCAGGCGCGGTTGCGCCGGACCATCAGCACATCCTCCAGCAAGGCCAGCTGGTCTTGCACCTGCGCGGGCGTAAGGCCGGGCAGGGCGGGCGTGCGGGCCAGGGTGAATTCCCACAACAGCCGGGAACGACCGGCGAAATAGGCGTTGGCCAGGGTCACGGCCATATCCTCGGGGCGGTCGGCCATCTGCAATGCGGCGCGCACCATGTCGAGTTCGTCCTGCATCGGCAGATCGCCGAACATCGAAAACAGCGTGTCGTAGGGCTCCAGCGCCTGCACCGGCAGGCCGCGGGCCTGGGCCTCGGCGATCAGCAGCTGGTCGAGGCCCTTTTCGCCGGCCTTGACCGCGTCGATGGCGCAAGGCGGAATGCCCAGCATCACCGCCAGATACCACGGCCGGAACCGCGACGCGACAAAGGGCGGAATGCCGCGGGCGCGCATCGCCGCGGCCAGGGCCTGCCAGTCGGCTTCGCCCAGAAGATCGGGCAGACCGGGGCCTTCGGGCAGCACCAGAAAATCCGGGCGGCGCGTCACCTCGGCCTTGAGGCGGGTTTCCTCCTCGGGTCCGGCCTCGACGAGCAGGACATCGGCCTGTTCCAGCAAGGGGGCGACGCGAGCCTGCAAGGCGGCGTGGCGCGGGTCGGCCAGGTGATAGGTGCCCACGAGGTCGATGGTCTGCCCGCCGCGCGTGGCGCGAAACAGGTTGCCGCGGGCAAAGGGCACGGAATCCGCGCGCTGTTCCAGCGCGGCGCGTTCGGCTGCCGGCAAGGCCGCGATCAGGTCGGTGCCGGTGCAGCGCGCCTGTGCGGCCAGGGGCAGAAACGGCAGCAGGAACAAGGCGGCGAACAGGGTGATCGGGGGCAGGCGCATGCAGGCGGGGCTTTCCTTGGCTGCGCCGACCATGCCACGCGAGGCGCTTGTGCGCCAACGGGATTTCCGCGCTGCCGGGGTGTTGACAGTCCGGCGGGGCTTGCCTAGATAGGCGGCATTGGCACTCGACCGAGGTGAGTGCTAACTGTCCGGCGTAAAGCTGAATTCAAGGGAGTGACCTCAGATGGCTTTCAAACCGCTGCATGACCGTGTGCTGGTCCGCCGCGTCCAGAGCGACGAAAAGACCAAGGGCGGGCTGATCATCCCCGACACCGCCAAGGAAAAGCCCGCCGAAGGTGAAATCGTCGCCTGCGGCGAAGGTGCGCGCAAGGATTCGGGCGAGCTGATCGCCATGTCCGTCAAGGCCGGCGACCGCGTGCTGTTCGGCAAGTGGTCGGGCACCGAAGTGACGGTGAACGGCGAGGAACTGCTGATCATGAAGGAAAGCGACATCCTCGGGATCATCTCCTGAGTCGACGCCCTTTCCTGACCGGCGCGCCGCAAGCGCGCCATTCAACCCCCTGAAATTCGAGGAGTTCGCACCATGGGTGCCAAGGAAGTCCGTTTCGATACCGATGCCCGCGACCGGATGCTGCGCGGCGTGAACATTCTGGCCGACGCCGTGAAGGTGACGCTGGGCCCGAAAGGCCGCAACGTGGTGATCGAAAAGTCGTTCGGTGCCCCGCGCATCACCAAGGACGGCGTGTCGGTTGCCAAGGAAATCGAGCTGGCCGACAAGTTCGAGAACATGGGCGCGCAGATGGTCAAGGAAGTGGCCAGCCGCACCAACGACGAAGCCGGCGACGGCACCACCACCGCCACCGTGCTGGCCCAGGCCATCGTCCGCGAAGGCATGAAGGCGGTCGCTGCCGGCATGAACCCGATGGACCTCAAGCGCGGCATCGACATGGCGACCAGCAAGGTCGTCGAGGCGATCAAGGCTGCTGCCCGCCCGGTGAAGGACAGCGACGAGGTCGCCCAGGTCGGCACCATCTCGGCCAACGGCGAAGCCCAGATCGGCCGCTTCATCGCTGACGCGATGCAGAAGGTCGGCAACGAGGGTGTCATCACCGTCGAAGAAAACAAGGGCATGGAAACCGAAGTCGAAGTCGTCGAAGGGATGCAGTTCGACCGCGGCTACCTGTCGCCCTACTTCGTGACCAACGCCGACAAGATGGTTGCCGAGCTGGAAGACGCCTTCATCCTGCTGCACGAGAAGAAGCTGTCGTCGCTGCAGCCGATGGTCCCGCTGCTGGAGGCCGTGATCCAGTCGCAGAAGCCGCTGGTGATCGTGGCCGAAGACGTCGAAGGCGAAGCCCTGGCCACGCTGGTCGTCAACAAGCTGCGCGGCGGCCTGAAGATTGCTGCCGTCAAGGCTCCGGGCTTCGGCGACCGCCGCAAGGCCATGCTGCAGGACATCGCCATCCTGACCGGTGGTCAGGTGATCTCCGATGACCTGGGCATGAAGCTGGAAAACGTGACCCTCGACATGCTGGGCCGCGCCAAGAAGGTTTCGATCCGCAAGGACGATACCACCATCGTGGACGGCGCCGGCGACAAGGCCGAAATCGCGGCCCGCGTGGCGCAGATCCGCGCCCAGATCGAGGAAACCACCAGCGACTACGACCGCGAGAAGCTGCAAGAGCGCGTGGCCAAGCTGGCCGGCGGCGTGGCCGTCATCCGCGTCGGCGGCATGACCGAAGTCGAAGTGAAAGAGCGCAAGGACCGCGTTGACGACGCCCTGAACGCCACCCGTGCGGCCGTGCAGGAAGGCGTGATCGTCGGCGGCGGCGTGGCGCTGGTGCAGGCCGGCAAGGTGCTGGACGGGCTGGCGGGTGCCAACAGCGACCAGAACGCCGGGATCGCCATCGTGCGCCGCGCGCTGGAAGCCCCGCTGCGCCAGATCGCCGAAAACGCCGGTGTGGACGGCGCCGTGGTCGCGGGCAAGATCCGCGAATCCTCGGACCCGACCTTCGGCTTCAATGCCCAGACCGAGGAATACGGCGACATGTTCGCCTTTGGCGTGATCGACCCGGCCAAGGTGACCCGCACCGCGCTGGAGGATGCGGCCTCGGTCGCCTCGCTGCTGATTACCACCGAAGCCATGATCGCCGACAAGCCCGAGCCGAAGGCGGCTCCGGCCGGCGGCATGGGCGGCATGGGCGGCATGGACGGCATGATGTGATCTGACCCACGAGGGACAGGGGAAAGGGCGCCGGAAACGGCGCCCTTTTCGTTTGCACGGTGCTGCGTTGCGCCGGCGTTCCGCCTGAGCGGCGGCCCGTCAGGCATCCAGCTCGGCATCCCAGTAGAGATAGTCCATCCAGCTTTCGTGCAGGTGGTTGGGCGGAAAGCGACGGCCGGCGTTGCGCATGTCTTCGGCGCTGGGGGCGCGAGGCGGGCGGAACAGCCGCAGGCCCGATTGCTTCAGCGACCGCGACCCCTTGCGCAGGTTGCAGGGGCTGCAGGCCGCCACCACGTTTTCCCAGCAGGTCGTGCCGCCTTTCGAGCGCGGCACCACGTGATCGAAGGTCAGGTCATGCGGGCTGCCGCAATACTGGCAGCGGAATTCGTCGCGCAGAAAAAGATTGAAGCGCGTGAAGGCCACGCGCTTCTGGGGTTTGACGTAATCTTTCAACACCACGACCGAGGGGATCCGTATCTCGGACCTCTGGCTTCGGACAGTGGCGTCGTATTCCGCCACGATCTGCACCCGGTCCAGCACGGCGGCCTTCACGGCCTCTTGCCAGGGCCAGAGACTGAGCGGGTAGTAGCTGAGCGGGCGGTAATCGGCATTCAGCACCAGCGCCGGGTAATGCCGCAGCGCGGCCGGATCGCGCACGAAGCCGGTGCGGAATTCGGTTTCGGCTGTGGTCAGCATCCGGTGCCTCCTTCGCCTTGGGCCGGGGCGCGCAAGGTGCGCCCTAGTGCCAAAACTATATATCGCGGTTGCAGCATGGCAAGCCGCAATCTGGCGATGGTATAGCCGGGTGCGGTGACAGCCGCGTGACGGGTCAGCCGAGGCGCTGGCGCAGGAACTGCAGCGCCACCGACAGGCCATCGGGGGCGATGCCGTGGCCGGTGCCCTTCATCACATGGGCATAGGTTTCGAACCCGGCCGCCACCAGCGCATCGCCGGCAACGCCCATGTCGGCAAAGGGCACCACCGGGTCGGCATCGCCATGCAGCAGCAGCACCGGCGGCTTGACGCGCGCTTCGGCCGCCAGCCGTTCGGGCGCCAGCAGGCGGCCGGAAAAGGCGACGACCCCGGCGATGGGCGCGGCGCGGCGCGGGGCGATGTGCAGGCTCATCATGCTGCCCTGGCTGAAGCCCACCAGCGCCAGCCGTTCGGGCAACAGGCCCTCGGCCTCCAGCACGCCATCGAGATAGGCGTTCAGGTCGGCCGCCGCCTGCACCAGGCCTTGACGCGCCGCTTCCTCGGACGAACCATCAAGCCAGGGGATCGGAAACCACTGGTAGCCGAAGGGGTTGCCCGCGCAGCGTTCGGGCGCGTCGGGGGCGTGAAAGGCGGTGTCGGGCAGATGCGGTGCCAGCGGGTCTGCCAGGCCCAGCAGGTCGGCGCCATCGGCGCCATAGCCATGCACGAAGACGACCGCCGAGCGGGGCTTGCCCGACCGGGGCGGGCGGCGTTTGGCATTGAGCGCACGTGTCATCTGATCCCCTCGCGGTCCTTGGCGACGTGGTAATAGGCCCAGAGCAGCCGCGCCGCAACCGCCCGCCAGGGCGACCAGTCCGCGGCCATCGCGCGCAAGGCGCGTTCGGTCGGGCGCTGGTCGAGCGCGAACAGCAGCCGCGCCGATTCCTGCAAGGCCAGGTCCGCGGGCGCGAACACGTCGGCCCGGCCCAGGCTGAACATGGCATAGATCTCGGCTGTCCAGCGCCCGATCCCGGGCACCGCCACCAGAACGGCGACGACGTCTTCGTCGGGCAGGCTGCGCAAGGCGTCGAAGTCGATGCCGGCCTGCGCCAGCGCCTGCGCATAGCGGGTCTTCTGGCGCGACAGGCCGCAGGCGCGCAGCGCCTCGGGCGTGGCGGCGGCGACGGCCGGCGCCTCGGTCAGACCCGCGGCGCCAAGCCGCCCCCAGATCGCATTGGCCGAGGCGACCGAAACCTGCTGGCTGACGATCGCCCCCATCAGGTCGGCAAAGCCGCCGGCGCGACGGCGCAAGGGCAAGGGCCCGGTCAGGTCCAGCGCATGGGCAAAGCGCGGTTCGCGCGCGGCCAGCCATGCGGCGCCTTCGGCCACGCAATCCGGCCCTTCGATGATCCGCCCGACCATGCCGCCCTCCTTGCCTGGCCTGCCGCTCAGACGCCCGGGTCGGGTGTGCCGAGCCCGGCGGTCAGCGCCGAAAGCGCCACCCGCTGGCGCCCTGCGGTATCGAAGTTGTCCGGCGCCAGCCAGCGCCCGAGCGCATCGCGCACCCCCGGCCATTCGCCATCGGTGATCGAGAACCAGGCCGTATCGCGGTTGCGGCCCTTGATGACCATGTGCTGGCGGAACACGCCTTCGAACGAAAAGCCGAGCCGCCGCGCGGCGCGGCGCGACGGCAGGTTCAGCGCGTTGCATTTCCATTCATAGCGCCGATAGCCAAGGTCGAAGGCGCGCGCCATCATCAGCGCCATCGCCTCGGTCGCGGCCGGCGTGGCTTGCAGCGCGCCGGAAAACAGGATGTTGCCCACCTCGATCACGCCATGCACGGGCTCTATCCGCAGGTAGCTGGCCATGCCCGCCCAGTCGCCGCCCCGGGGGCGGATCGCCCAGAACTGCGGGTCGGGCCGGCCGGCGACCTGCGCCACCCAGGCGGCAAAGCCGTCGAACCCCGCAAAGGGGCCGACGGCCATGTAGGCCCACAAGCCATCGTCGCCGGCGATGGCCTGCCACAGCGGCGCAGCATGGGTTGGGGCCAGCGGCGCAAGTTCGACATGGGCGCCAGCCATCGGGTCGGTGCCCGGCAGCGGCCGGGGCGACCAGCCGGCGACCTCGGGCCCCTGGGCCCCGGGATGAAACATCACCGCTCCTTTCCGGCGCCTTCGCGCTGGTAGATGCCTTCGGGCAGGTTCAGCGCCGCCGCCAGGTCGCGCAGCATGGTGAAGCTCAGCGTGATGCGCTGCACCTCCTCGCTGCGCGGGTCGAGCTGTTCCAGCACCACCCCATCCTCGAAGGCGGTGACGGTGACGTCTTCCTGCAAGGGGGCGGCGCCTTCGTCGATCAAGGTGATGACGGTGGCGTCGAACTCGTGCTCGATGGTGAACATGGCGTGCCTCCCGGTCGCGGCTCGGGGGGACTCTGCCATGCCCGGGCGGCGGGGCAAAGCCCCCTCACATCGGTGCGAGCGGTGGTTTTCGGCGCCGCGTGCGCAGGCTAGATTGCGCCGCGAACAGGCGAAGGTGTGCCGGGCATGAGGCAGGCAGGGCGGATGGTGGCGCTGGCGGGGCTGCTGGCGGGCTGCACGATGGCGGCCCCGCCCGCGCCCGCGCCGCTGCCCGCGCCGCAACCGGCCGTGGCCGCGATGCCCGGGGCGGCGCCGGATTTCCCCACCGCCGCGCGCACCTTCGTGGCTGTGGTCGAGCGGGTGGAACCCGTGGCCGAGGCCTATTGCCGCGAAAAGCGGCCCGACCTGAACTGCGATTTCCGCATCGTCATCGACGATCGCCGCGGCGCGCCGCCGAATGCCTTTCACACGCTGGACCCGCGCACCGGGCAACCGCTGATCGGTTTCACCCTGTCGCTGATCGCCGATGCGCGCAACGCCGATGAACTGGCCTTTGTCCTGGGGCACGAGGCGGCGCATCACATCGCCGGCCATATCCCGCGCGCCCGCGACACCGCCTTGGCGGGGGCGGTGATCCTGGGCACGATTGCGGCGCTGGGCGGGGCGGATGCCGGGGCGATCCGCTCGGCGCAGGATGTGGGGGCGGCGGTCGGGGCGCGCACCTACTCCAAGGATTTCGAGTTGGAGGCCGATGCCCTGGGCACGGTCATCGCCTGGCGCGCCGGGTTCGACCCCGAACTTGGGGCCGGGTTCTTTGGCCGGCTGCCCGACCCGGGCAACCGCTTTCTGGGCTCGCACCCGCCGAACGCGCAGCGCGTGGGGGTGGTGGCCCGCACGGCCGCCGACCTGCGCGCCGGCCGGCTGCGCTGAGCGGCGGTTGATCCAGATCAAGGCGCGCGAAAGGCGGCGGGGGGAACCTGACGGCGACCCTCGCACACGGAGTTGCGCCATGTCCGACAGCCTGAAAACCCAGACCCACGTCCGGCTGATGTCCCGGATGGCCCGCACCACCGGCACCGATCTGGATGCCCTGAGCGATTCCGAATGGGCGGGCGCGCTGACGCGCTGCTGCACCTGTTCCAACCCCGGCGCCTGCGAAGACTGGCTGGAAGACCACATCGATGGCGCCGACCATGCGCCATCGTTCTGCGCCAACAAAGCGCTGATGACCGGCCCTGCGGCCTGACCCCTTCGCCTTTGCTGCCGGCGGCTCGCCCCGAACCCGGGGCGGGCCGTTTCGCTTTTGCCCTGGCCTTGATCTGCCGCAAGGCGGCCCGGCCCGCCTCGGCGCAGTCTGGCATTCGGGCACTCTACAAGGACGATGGTCATGAGCAGCTTGGACAGGGGAGCGCGAGGCAGGGCAGGCCAATCCGGGGCGGCCGCGCATGGCGGGCTGATCGAGCCCGAACGCGCCTTCGGTCTGACGCTGGGCATGGCGCGGGTGGCCGGGGTGGCCCTGGCCAGGGCTGCGGGCAGCGGCGGCGTGTCGCGGCGCGAACTGGCTGGGATGGTCGCCTGTTGTCAGGCCTGCGCTTTTGCCGCCGAGTGCCAGCGGTTTCTGGCCCAGCCCGGCGCCACGGCGCCGCCCGGGTTCTGCGCCATCGGCTCGCGCTTGCTGGTGCTGGCCGGACGCGCCCCGGGGCCTTGGGCAGCGCGCTGACGCCCGGGTCAGGCGAAGGGGCGCGGTGTTTCGCCGATGCGCAGCGCCACCAGCCCGACCAGATGCGCAAGCCGGGCTTCGTCGGCCTGCGGCAGATCGGCCGCCGCGCGTGCCAGTGCCGAATCGCGGGTGCTGCGGGCGATGCCGGCCAGGAACCGCGCCAGATAGGCGCGTTGCGCCGCGTCCGGATCCTGTGCCAGAAGGCCCGCCGCGCGGGCCAGATCCTCGCGCAGCGCCAGGCGATCGGGCTCCGGGGCCGGGGCATCCGCCTCGGCCCGGGCCGGGTCGCGCCCCGGCAGGTGGCGCAGGACCAGACCCTGGAAATCGGCCAGCGCACCGATGGGCTTGTCGACGAACCCGGCCGCACCGGCCGCCAGCGCCGCGCCGCGCATGCCGGGGTCGCCCGACATGCCCAGCACCACCGGCCCGCCCGGCGCTGCCACCGCAAGATCGCGGATCAGCGCCGTTCCGGGGCCGTCCGGCAGGCCGAGGTCCACCAGCACCAGATCGGGGCGATAGAGCGCAAGGTGGCGCCGGGCATCGTGCAGGGTTTCGGCGCGGCGCAACCGGGCGCCCGAACGCTGCGCCATCAGGCGCAGCGCCTCGCAGGCAAAGCGGCTGTCCTCGACCGCCAACAGGGTCAGCCCCTGCAGCGGCAAGGCGGGGCCGAACAGCGGCGGCGGACTGGCGCGGAGCGAATCGGGCTGGGGCATGGCGGACCTCCTGATCGGGGGCGAGTGAAGCGCAGATCTGGTTTCCGCCCGGTTAACGCGGCGTTTTGCCGGGGCCCGGTGTCGCACCGACCGCCGCGGTGCGGCATGCCTCTTGCCAGCCTGCGATGCCAAACGCATAACACCGCAGACCCACCCTGCGCGGAGCCCCCCCATGATCGGACGCCTCAACCATGTCGCCATCGCCGTTCCCGACCTGGAGGCCGCGGCCGCGCAATACCGCGACACGCTGGGCGCCAGCGTGCGCCCGCCGCAGGACGAACCCGATCATGGCGTGACGGTGGTGTTCATCGACCTGCCCAACACCAAGATCGAACTGCTTTACCCCCTGGGCGACAATTCGCCCATCAAGGGGTTCCTGGACAAGAACCCGGCCGGCGGCATCCACCACATCTGCTACGAGGTCGAGGATATCCTGGCCGCCCGCGACCAGCTGAAGGCCGCCGGCGCCCGCGTGCTGGGCAGCGGCGAGCCGAAGATCGGTGCGCACGGCAAGCCGGTGCTGTTCCTGCACCCCAAGGATTTCAACGGCTGCCTCGTGGAACTGGAGCAGGTCTGATGTCGATCAGTGCGGCCTTTGTGCTGTTTGCCGTCTGCTGGTTCATGGTGTTCTTCATCGTGCTGCCGCTGCGGCTGACCACCCAAGGCGATGCGGGGCAGGTGACGCCGGGCACCCCGGCCGGCGCGCCCGCGGGCTTTGTCGTGCGGCGCAAGGCGCGCATCACCACGGTCGTGGCCACAGTGATTTGGGCGGTGCTGTTCGTCATCATCACCCAGGGCTGGATCACGGTGCGCGATTTCGACGTGATGGGCCGCATGCCGCCCGTGCAGCAAGGGCAATAGGCGCGGCCGCTTCAGCCGCGCGCTGCCGTGCCGTTCAGCCGGTGGAACAGGTGGGTAAATGTCGCCGCCCCCAGAAGCGGGATGAACAGGTTGACCAGCGGCACCGACAGCGGCACCGCCATCAGGATGCCGGCAACCCAGATCGCCACCGGGTGCCGCGCCCGCAGCGCCCGCGCGCCGGCGCGCCCCAGACGGCGCATGGCCGCCAGCGTGAAATACTCGCGCCCCAGCAGAAACCCGTTCACCACCCAGAACACCACCGGCACGAAGGGCCCGGCAAAGACGGCCAGCACCAGCGCCACGACGTTTACCGCGATCAGCACCGCAAAGAAGTTCACCGAGTCCTTGACGGATTCGTAAAGGCTGACCTTGGGCACCGGGGGCAGGTCGGGGTAATGCCGCGCCTCGACCGCGGCGGCGACATCTTCCAGAAAGAAGCCGGTGAACATCGACGCTACCGGCACCATCAGAAAGATGCTGAGCCCGATCATGAACAGCAGCGACCCCCAGGACAGCAGCGTATCCAGCCCGCCGACCGGCCCCACCAGCGGAATCTCTACCGTTTCGGGCGTCAGCATCTGGATGGCCCCCAGAAACAGGGCGTAAATTGCCACCAGCAACGCCAGCGTCAGCGCCAGCCCCAGCAGCAGCACCCGGCGGAACGCCGGGTCGGGCAATTGGCGCAAGGCGCGCAGGAAATCGGCCAGGATCATGCCTCTACCCATGTGGTGATGGCCGAAAGGTCGGGGCGCGGGCGGTCGGGCGGGGTCTGGGTCGCGGTGCCGATGTGCACGATTCCGGCGACCCATTCGCCCGGGGCCAGCCCGAACAGCGCCGGGGCCAGCTCGGGGTCGTGCGAGACCCAGCCGGTCAGCCAGCAGGCCCCCCAGCCCGCCGCCAGCGCCGCGTTGACAAGGCCAAGGCAGACGGCGCCGGCCGACAGGGTCTGTTCCAGGGCGGGCACCTTGTCGGTCGGGCGCGGGCAACCCACGACCACCACGGCCAGCGGGCTGTCGTCGAACTGCGACCGCGCCTTGGCGACCTTTTCGGCCTCCAGGCCCCGGGCGCGGGCAAAGGCTTCGGCCTGATCGGCAATGCGCGCCAGCGCGGGCTTGGCCAGCACCACAAGCCGCCAGGGTTCCAGCTTGCCGTGGTCGGGCACCCGCACGGCGGCGGTCAGCAGGGTTTCCAGCGCGGCACGGTCGGGTACCGGGGCAGAGAGGATCTTGGCCGGGCGCGAACGGCGCGTCAGCAGGAAGTCGAGGGCGGGGGTCTGCGGCATGGAGGCTCCTTGGCGACGGTTCCAGATGTCGGATGCGGCGGCGCCGGCGTCAAGCCGGCAGCGCGGGCCCGGCCTGCCACGAAACACGACGCCCCGGATGCCGGGCACCCGGGGCGCGGTCCTCCCGTCGTGGTCGCAGGGGCCTCCTCTCCCTTGCGGCCGGGGGGTCTCAGGCGGCCGAGATCAGTTCGGCCTGCTTAACGATCACTTCTGCCTGCTTTATGGACGCAATGTCAACGAGTCGGCCCTTGTAGACCGTGGCGCCCTGGCCGGCGGCCTTGGCGGCCTCCATCGCGGCCAGAATCTCGCGCGCCTCGGCCACGGCCGCGGCCGAAGGGGTAAACACCTCGTTCGCCAGCGCCACCTGCCTGGGGTGGATCGCCCATTTGCCCACCATGCCCAGCGTGGCCGACCGGCGCGCCTGGGCGCGGAACCCTTCGTCGTCGCTGAAATCGCCGAAGGGGCCGTCGACGGGCAACACGCCATGCGTGCGGCAGGCCGCGACGATGGCGGCCTGCGCCCAGTGCCACGGGTCGGACCAGTGTTTCTGCCCCTGGTGCAGCATGTAGTAGTTTTCCTGCGTGCCGCCGATGCCGGTGGTCTGCATGCCCATGCTGGCGGCAAAGTCGGCCGCGCCAAGGCTCATGGCCTGCAACCGCGGGCTGCTGGCGGCGATTTCCTCGACATGGGCGATGCCGGCGGCCGATTCGATGATGACTTCGAAGGCGATGCGCTTGCGCCGGCCCTTGGCCGCCTCGATGGCGCTGACCAGCGCATCGACGGCATAGACATCGGCTGCGCACCCCACCTTGGGGATCATGATCTGGTCCAGCCGGTCGGAGGCGTTTTCCAGCAGGTCGACCACATCCCGATACCAGAACGGCGTGTCGAGCCCGTTGATGCGCACCGACAGGTGCTTGCGGCCCCAGTCGATCTCGTGCGTGGCCTGAATGATGTTGCGCCGCGCCTGATCCTTGTCGCCGGGGGCGACGCTGTCTTCGAGGTCGAGGTTGATGACATCGGCCGCGCTCGTTGCCATCTTTTCGAACAAGGCGGTGCGCGAGCCCGGGCCGAACAGCTGGCAGCGGTTGGGGCGCGCGGGCGGGGCGGGTTGCAGACGGAAGGACATGGCGGCCTCGCAAGGATATTCCGTGTATGACGTTCAACGGGTTATTATATTGCGCCATGCGCTGCAAGACCGGAAATGTTGCGCCGCGGCATGGCGCGCGGCGGCGCGGCATCGACAAGAGGCCGCGCCTGCGCCCGGCGCCGTCGCTGTGTTGCCGAGTGCGTGACCACCGGGTGCCGGCCCGGTTCGGACCGACGACCATTGCCGCGCGCGGCGGTTGCCCAATGCCGTCGCGTGCAGCGACGTCACCTCGGTGATGGCGTTGGTGCTGTGCAGCCGCATCTCGCCCGCGGCCGCCAGGATGGGAAAGCGCGCGATCAGTGCCGCCAGAACCCAGCGCAGTTCCATCCCTGCCAGCATCTGCGTTTGGGCAGGAACGGGGGCCGCCGCCGAACTGCAGCGCGCGCACCATGCGCCGGTCAAGGCGGAAGGTGTCGGGGGCGACGAACCGGGCCGGGTCGCGGTTCGTCGCCAGGGTCGAGACAAAGACCCACCGATCCGCAGCGACCGGACGGCCGTTCAAGGCGCTCGCCCGGGTTGCTTGCCGAAAGACGGCGTTTAACAGGCTGCTGAAGAAGTCCACGAGGCGGAACAGTTTTCCCTCTGTTTGGGCGGCAGCGGTGAGCGTCGTGCTGGTCGAGGCGAGGTATGGGTGCCCGATGCCACCCCTCGTC
>NZ_JBKBQM010000053.1:5329-20276 GCF_046292685.1 Gemmobacter sp. | reverse complement strand
CCGCCATTCCCCCGGGTCGACCCGACGTTTGACGCTCGGGGCCGACAAGGGGTTCGACGTGGCCGGGTTCGTCGCCGACCTGCGGCAGGCCTGTGTCACCCCGCATGTCGCGCAGAAATCGCGCCATTCAGCGATCGACGCCAGAACCACACGGCACGAGGGATACGCCCTGTCGATCAAGCACCGCAAACGGATCGAAGAGGCTTTCGGCTGGGCCAAGACCGTCGGCGGCATGGCCCAGACCGTCTATCGCGGCCTCGAGAAGGTGCGGTCCCGCTTCATCCTGACGATGGCCGCCAACAACCTCGCCCGACTGCCCCGGCTGCTGGCCGCATGACGACGAGGGGTGGCATCGGGCACCCATACCTCGCCTCGACCAGCACGACGCTCACCGCTGCCGCCCAAACAGAGGGAAAACTGTTCCGCCTCGTGGACTTCTTCAGCAGCCTGCTAGGTCCGGGTCCGTCGGCCCGGCATCCGACGTTTTCCCTGTGACGAAAACCTATATGAGCGGGCGCAATTTCATTGGCTCTGGCACGGCCCCTGCCCCAGGCTCTTTCAGGGGCAACGAGCGGTCCCACGCCAGGCGTGGCAGTGGCGTCTGCGGGGAAACATGCGGCACATCGCCTGCGTCGGCTTTGGCGAGGCAGCGCGCGCCATTGTGGCATCGTTGCGCCCCGTCGCGCAGCTTCGGATCACCGCTCACGATATCCTGATCCATGGCGATCAGGCGCAGGGCCTGCGGGCCGCCGCAGCCCGGCTTGACGTGACGCTGAAGGCTTCGGCTGTGGAGGCGATTTCGGGGGCAGAGGTCGTGTTTTCCGCCGTCACCGCCGGGTCGTCGGCAACGGCGCTGGAAACCGCCCATGGTGGCCGGGTGCACCCGCATGTGCTATGCGACATCAACGCGGTGACCGCTGTCTGCAAGGCTCGCAACGCCGCCCGTGTGCGCGCAGCCGGCGCCGCTTGTGTGGACATGGCGGTGATGGCGCCGGTTCACCCGGCTGGCCAAAGGGCGACGGTCCCGCTGGCGGGCGATGTGGCGGTCGTGCAACCTGCCTTGCAGGCGCTGGATTTCCGCTATGACCTCGCGGGGCCGAACCCGGGCGATGCCACCGTAGTCAAGATGGTGCGCAGCCTGTTCGTCAAGGGGCCGGAGGCGCTGACGGTGCAGACCCTGGCCGCGGCCGAGGCTTCGGACTGCGGCGAACGCATCCTGGCATCGCTCGACAAGTCCGATCCCGGGCTGAACCTGCCGGTCTTTGCCGCCGAGGGAATGTTCACCTTGAGGTCTTCTGACTGTTCGACAACGTGCCGAAGTCTGGCGCGGCCCAGTCGAGGCCGATCAGGCGCAACAGGCTCTCGACGAACCCGGTCGTTTGTCGAAGCGCCATCCCGAACAGCACCTTCATTGTCAGACAGGTCTGAATGGCGGCATCGCTGTAGTCGGGCTGCCGCCCGCGCTTGCCGGTTGGTGCGGCTTCGCAGTTCATGCCGGGATCGAAACACATCGCCAGCGAGCCGCGGCGCTTGAGCACGTCTTTGTAGGCGGGCCAGTTCGTGGTCTTGCAGACAGACGATGCCGCTCTATACGTGACGCACAGCTACCATGCTGGACTCACGAGATAAATCCCTCACGGGATTTGTGCAACGGAGCCCACCGGAATCCCGATGCGGATGATATCCTGCGCCAGTGCTGCCCCCGGCAGCGCCAGCGCGGCCACCGAGACCCGAAGCCTAGCGGCGCGCGCGCCGGGCAACGACTCGGGCGGTGCGACCGCATGTCCGGCGGTCTTTTTTGTCCGCGCACCGACAGGTGCCGCGGACTTGCGCAGCGCCGGCCAGCCGGCAGCGCATGCACGAACAGTTGGCACCAGCGCAGGCCCATCACCGTTGACCCTTGGCAGAGCGGCGTCTATGCCGGACAGGCACAGCAGCGGAGCATGCCTTGGCCGTATATCTTCACGCATCCGACCTGCCCGACGGGCTGAACCTTGGCCCGGTGGTGGCGATCGACACGGAAACCATGGGGCTCGACCCGCGCCGCGACCGGCTGTGCCTCGTGCAACTTTCGTCGGGCGATGGCCATGCGCATCTGGTTCAGATTGCCCGCGGCCAGACCCGCGCACCCAACCTGGAACGGCTGCTGACCGATCCGGGCGTGCTGAAACTGTTCCACTTCGGCCGCTTCGACATTGCGATGTTGCAACAGGCGTTCGGGGTCGTCACGGCCCCTGTCTGGTGCACCAAGATCGCGTCCAAGCTGGTGCGCACCTACACCGACCGGCACGGGTTGAAATACCTGCTCGCCGATCTGGTGGGCATAGACATTTCCAAGCAGCAGCAGACCTCGGACTGGGGGTCCGAGACGTTCTCGGACGCGCAAAAGGAATACGCCGCCTCGGACGTGCTGTATCTGCACCGGCTCAAGACCGAACTGGAGGCCCGGCTGATCCGCGAAGGCCGGCTGGAACTGGCGCAAAAACTGTTCGACTTTTTGCCGGTGCGCGCGCAGCTCGACCTGATGGGCTGGGGCGACGAGACCGACATCTACCGGCACTGACCGGATCGGGGGGACAGGCGGCATGGCCTTGGCGGACAATGCGCATTCTCGGCTTGTGGGGGCGCTGAAGGTGCTGCTGCCGCTGGCGGCGCTGGCGGTGCTGTCCACGCTGTTCCTGCTGTCGCGCACCCGAGACCCCGATGCTGCCCTGCCCTATGCCCAGGTCGATATCGAGGACATGCTGCGCGACCCGCGGCTGACCGCCCCCACCTACAGCGGGGTGACGCGCGAAGGCGACGAGGTGATCTTTACCGCGCGCACCGCCCACCCCGAAGGCTCGGGCAACACCGGCGCCCGGGCGGTGGAACCCGTGCTGCGGCTGATTTCGCCCGATGGTGCCGAAAGCCATGTGGTCGCGGCCGAAGCCCATGTCGACCCAGCGGCCCGCACGCTGGTGCTGCGCGGCGCGGTGCGGCTGGACACGCCCTCCGGCTACCGGCTGGAAAGCGAAGAACTGGTGGCCAACCTCGACCGCAGCCGGCTGGAAAGCCCGGGTGCCGTCAGCGCGCTGGGGCCGCAGGGGCGCATCGCTGCCGGCGGCTTCACGCTGACGCGCGGAGAGGCGCCGGGGCAGGAGGTTCTGGTTTTCAACGGCGGCGTCAAGCTGCTATACCAACCCTGAACCGACTGGCCGAAAGCGCATTCCATGCCCCGTGTTGCCCGCCCCTTGCTGACATTTGGCGCCCTTTTGCTGTCCGCCGGGCTGGCCGCGGCACAAGGCATGGCGGTCGGCTTCGGCGGGTTGCGGCAGGATCCGTCTGCCCCGGTCGAGGTGACGGCGGATAGCCTGACCGTGGATCAGGCCAGCGGCAAGGCAGTTTTCGAAGGCAACGTGCTGGTCGTGCAAGGGACGATGCGCCTGTCGGCGCCGCGGGTCGTGGTGGAATACGGCGATGCCGGCCAGGGCATCCGCCGGCTGAACGCCACCGGCGGCGTGACGCTGGCCACGGCGGCCGAAGCGGCGGAAAGCCGCGAGGCCACCTATGAGGTGGCTTCTGCCGCACTGGAAATGAACGGTGCGGTGCTGCTGACGCAAGGCCAGGCCACCATCGCCGGCGAAAGGCTGGTGGCCGACCTGCGCGCCGGCACCGGCCAGATGCAGGGGCGGGTGCGCACCGTGTTCCAGCCCGGCGGCAAGAGCGGCAACTGATGGTCGCCGATGCCCCGCCCGCGCCGGCCCGCCCGGACCTGACGGTCGCGCAAGGCGGCGCCGGGCTGCGCGTGACCGGGCTGCGCAAAAGCTACAAGCGCCGCCCTGTGCTGCGCGATGTGAACCTGCAACTCGGGCGCGGCGAGGTGGTGGCCCTGCTGGGGCCGAACGGGTCGGGCAAGACCACCTGCTTTTACGCCATCGCCGGGCTGATCGCGCCCGAAGGCGGCACGGTGATGCTGGACGGGCGCGATGTCACGGCCTTGCCGATGTATCGTCGGGCGCGGCTGGGGCTGGGCTATCTGCCGCAGGAGGTCAGCATCTTCCGCGGCCTCTCGGTCGAGGGCAACATCATGGCGGTGCTGGAAATCGCCGAACCCGACCGACACCACCGCCGCGAGCGGCTGGAGGAATTGCTGTCCGAATTTTCCATCACCCACTTGCGCCACGCGTCCGCGCTATCGCTGTCGGGGGGCGAACGGCGCAGGGTGGAAATTGCACGCTGCCTGGCTGCCAACCCGAAATACGTGCTGCTGGACGAACCCTTTGCCGGGGTCGACCCGATTTCGGTCAGCGATATCCGCCACCTCGTGCACGATCTGAAGGACCGGGGCATCGGCGTGCTGATCACCGACCACAATGTCCGCGAAACGCTGGAGATCGTGGACCGCGCCTATATCCTGCACGACGGCAAGGTGCTGATGTCGGGCACCGCGGACGAGGTCGTGCGCGACGAGAACGTCCGCCGCGTCTATCTGGGCCAGAGTTTCCGGGTTTCCTGATCGGCTTCGCGGCGCCGCGCGGCCTGAACTACAGGTGTGTTGACAAGACCTGTCATCGTGGCGCCAAATACCCGTGATGCGTGCGATACACACCAGCCCTGGCCGCCGTTCCGGACCCCGCCGCGCAGATGCGCGGAACGGCCCCCGGGCAGGCTGGCCCGCTTTCCCGAAGACCCGAGGACCGAGGCCCCCGCATCCGGCGGACCCGCCCGGCCTCACCCGCGCGAAGGAGAGACCATGCGGTATCAGATCAGCGGCAAGCAAATCGACATCGGCGAGGCCTTGCAAACCCACGTGAAGGCCGAACTCGGCGAGACGGTGGAAAAGTATGCCCAACGTCCGACCGAAGCCGTTGTCGTGTTTTCCCGCAATGGCCACGAAATGGTGTGCGAAGCCACGATCCACCTTTCGACCGGGTTGACCGCCACCGCCAAGGGTCACGCCGGCGAGATCTATGCCGCCTTCGAAAGCTGCCGCGAGCGCCTGGACAAGCAGATGCGCCGCCACAAGCGGCGGTTGCGCGACCACCATCACGACCGCCATTCACGCCCGGTTGAATTCGGCGAAGGTGCCGCGTATATCCTCGCCGCAACCGAAGAACCCGAGGAATCGGAAACGGCGGATCTGGCGCCTATCGTCATTGCGGAAATGGAAACCCGGGTGCCCGAGGTTTCCGTCGGCGAGGCGGTCTTGCAGATGGAACTGTCGGGTCAGAAAATGCTGGTGTTCCGCAACGAAGGCCATGGCGGGGTAAACGTGATCTATCGGCGAGACGACGGCAACATCGGCTGGATCGACCCGCGCAACAGCAAGTGACGGCGGTCGGGCGTGCCTTGAGGGGCGCGCCCCCTGCCCTGAACCGGATCAACATGGACATCGCGAAAATCCTGAAGCCCGAAGCGGTGCGCGTTCTGGGGCACATGACCAGCAAGAAGCGCCTGTTCCACGAACTCGGCGATGTGGCGGCGGCGGTCTATGGCCTCAACGCAGCAGTGGCCGTGGACGGCCTGCAAGAACGCGAAAGCCTGGGCCCGACCGGCGTGGGGAATGGCATCGCCTTGCCCCATGCGCGGCTCGAAGGCCTGGACCGCATCGTCGGCGTTTTCGTCCGGCTGGAGCGCGCGATGGACTTCGACAGCGTCGACCGCCAGCCGGTCGACCTGATCTTCACGCTGTTCGCCCCGAAGGACAGCGGAGTCGAGCACCTCAAGGCGCTGGCGCTGATCTCGCGCACGATGCGCGATGCCAGCGTGTGCCAGAAGCTGCGCGCGAATGCCCAGGCCGCAACCCTGCACGCCATCCTGACCGAGGCCCGGCCGCAAGCGGCGGCCTGACCGGCGCTACAGCCAGTCGCGCAGAATGGGAATGAGCGGGATATCCGCCGGCGGCATCGGATGATCGCGCAAGGCATCGGGCCGCACCCATTTCAGGGTCTGGCCTTCGCGCGGGCGCGGAATGCCTTGCCAGCGGCGGCAGGCGAACAGCGGCATCAGCAGGTGAAAGCTTTCGTAGCCGTGGCTGGCGAAGGTGAGCGGGGCAAGGCAGGAGGACCAGGTGTCGATTCCCAGTTCCTCATGCAACTCGCGGATCAAGGCGGCCTCGGGCGTCTCGCCCGGTTCGACCTTGCCGCCGGGAAACTCCCACAGACCCGCCATCGACTTGCCTTCTGGGCGCTGTGCCAGCAGCACACGGCCGTCGGCATCGATCAGGGCAACGGCAGCAACGAGCACGAGTTTCATGGCGCGGTCCTGGCTGTGCAGGCGGACCGGGGGCTTCGCGCCCCCGGACCCCCGCGGGATATTTGTGGACAGAAAATGCCTGCGAACCGTTATCAGGACCGATAGTCGGCGTTGATGTCGATGTAGCGGTGCGTGAGGTCGCAGGTCCAGACCGTGCGCGCGGCGGTGCCGAGGCCGAGGTCCACCCCGATGACGAGTTCTTGCCGCTTCATGTAGGCAGAGGTGTCTGCTTCGGAGTAGCTGGGCGCGCGCCAGCCGTTTTCGGCCACGGTGATGTCGCCGAAGCGGATCGAGAGGCGGTCGCGGTCGGCCCGGGCGCCGGATTTGCCGACGGCGGCGACGATGCGGCCCCAGTTCGCGTCTTCGCCGGCGATGGCGGTCTTGACCAGCGGCGAATTGGCGATGGACATTGCCACCTTGTGGGCATCGACGGCGTCGGCCGCGCCGGTGACGCGGATCTCCACGAATTTCGTGGCGCCTTCGCCATCTTTCACCACCTGATGCGCCAGGTCCATCATCACGCCGCGCAGCGCGGCCTCGAAGTCGCGGGCGACCTTGCCGCGCAGATCCTTGATCGGGGCGGCGGTGCTGCGCCCCGTGGCGGCAACGATCAGCGCGTCGGAGGTGGAGGTGTCGCTGTCGACGGTGATGCAGTTGAAAGTATCGTCCACCTGGCGGCTGACCAGCTTTTGCAGCAGCGCGGGCGCGATCGTGGCGTCGGTGAAGATGTAGACCAGCATGGTCGCCATGTCGGGGGCGATCATGCCCGACCCCTTGGCAATACCGGCGATGCGGATGGTGCCGCCTTCGCCTTGCACTTCGGCGCAGGCGCCTTTGGGGAAGGTATCGGTGGTCATGATGGCGCGGGCCGCCTCGGCAATGGCGTCGGGGCGCAAGGAGGCCACGAGGCCATCGAGGGCGGCGGCGATACGGTCGTGCGGCAGGGGTTCGCCGATCACGCCGGTGGAGGAGGTGAAGACCCGCGATGCGGGCAGGCCGAGCCGTTCGCCCACCGCGGCCGTCAGCGCATCGACGCTGGCCTGGCCTGCGGCGCCGGTGAAGGCATTGGCATTGCCCGAGTTCACGAGGATCGCGGCGCCTTCTTCACTGGCCTTGGCCGACAGCTTCGCCTGACAGTCGAGCACGCAGGCCGCGCGGGTGGAGGAGCGGGTGAAGGCGCCCGCGACCGCCGTGCCGGGCGCCAGCCGCACCAGCATCACGTCGGTGCGGCCCTTGTAGCGCACCCCCGCCGCCGCGGCGGCGAAGTCCACCCCGTCGATCACCGGCAGGTCGGGGAAGGCGGCCGGGGCCAGCGGCGAAACCGGGTTCGGGGCCTTGACGCGGGCCGCGACGGTTTCGGTGGCCGCCTGAACCGCCGGGGCCACGTTGGCGGCGGCCTGTTCGGCGGCGGCCGCCGCACGCTTTTTCAGCTTGGCAAGCTTCTTGCGCAGTTCCTTGACCTTGGCCTTCCAGTCCTTGTCGCCCATGATCGCCTCTCAGTTGCCGAACAGCGTGGGGGATTTGAGCAAGGCCGGATCGATCCCCGCGTCATTGCGGGTGACGGTGGCGCCCTCGGTGGCGGCCTTGATGCGGGCGTCGATGGTGGCCTGTTCGAGTTCCGAGATCAGTTCGCCGCGCACGTCCTCGAGCTTGGGCGCCTCGGCGATGCGGGTTTCGTTCAGCTTGACCAGGTGCCAGCCGAACTGGGTCTGGACGGGGCCGCCGATCTGGCCGGGTTGCAGCGCCATGACCGCATCCTCGAACGGCTTGACCATCTGCCCGGCCCCGAACCAGCCCAGGGCGCCGCCGCCGGGGGCGGCGCCGTCGGTCGAATGCTGCCGCGCGAGCTCGGCGAAATCGGCGCCGGCATCGAGCTTTTCGCGGATCGCCTTGGCCTCGTCCTCGGTGGCGACAAGAATATGCGCGGCATTGTATTCGGTGCCGGGTGCCGCATCCTTGAATCGGGCATCATAGGCGGCCTGCAGCGCCTCCTCGGTGATCGCGGATTTCACCGCATCCTGCAGCACGAGGCCTGCCAGATAGGCGCGCCGGTCGTTTTCCAGGGCCAGTTCGTCGCGCCGGGTCACGAGGCCCTCGGCGGCCTGCGACAGGGCGGTCTGCTGGATGACCTGGTCGAGAATGCCGCGGAACAGCACGTCATCGGGCAATTGCTGATACTGTTCGGGCAGCTGGCTGCGCAGCACGGCAAGGTGGCCCAGCGTGATCTCGGTACCGTTGACGGTGGCCACCACCGTGGCGGCATCCTGCGCCATCGCGGGCATCGCCCAGACCGCCCCGCACAGCACCAGCGCCAGCGCGCCCGATCGTCTTGCCATATCCCGTCTCCCGCAAGCCGCGCAGCGTGGCGGCGTTGACACCTTGCAGGTGGCCCCTTACATCGCGAGGGTCGCAAGGCGGGGCCGCCTGCACCTGAGCGTGTTCTAGGCAAGCCGGGGAACAGGGGCAAGCCCGACCGCGCAGATGATGGCATCACGAACGGCGGCGCCGTTCATGCAGGGACGTTGGAACATGCTGGGCTTCGGAACACTGGCGCGCAAGATCTTTGGCACGCCGAACGACCGCAAGGTCAAGTCGGTTCGCCCGCTGATTGCACGGATCAACGCCTTGGAACCGGAATTCCAGGCCCTGTCGGACGAAGGGCTGAAGGAACGCACCGCTGCGCTCAAGGCGCGGGTGGCCGCAGGCGAGTCGCTGGACGATGTGCTGCCCGAAGCCTTTGCGAACTGCCGCGAGGCGGCGCGGCGTGCGCTCGGGTTGCGCGCCTTCGATGTGCAGCTGAAGGGCGGCATCTTCCTGCATCAGGGCAATATCGCCGAGATGAAGACCGGCGAGGGCAAGACCCTGGTCGCAACCTTTCCGGCCTATCTCAACGCCTTGACGGGCAAGGGCGTGCATGTGGTGACGGTCAACGACTATCTGGCCAAGCGCGATGCCGCCTGGATGGGCAAGGTCTATGCCGCGTTGGGAATGACCTGCGGCGTGGTCTACCCCTGGCAGCCCGACGAGGAAAAGCGCGCGGCCTATGCCTGCGACATCACCTATGCCACCAACAACGAGCTGGGCTTTGACTATCTGCGCGACAACATGAAGGCGCGGCTGGAGGATATGGCCCAGCGGGGCCACTACTTTGCCATTGTGGACGAGGTGGACAGCATCCTGATCGACGAGGCGCGCACGCCGCTGATCATCTCGGGGCCCAGCCAGGACCGCAGCGAACTTTATGTCGCCGTGGACCGGCTGATGGCGGGCATCCTGCCGGAACACTACAAGCTTGACGAAAAGCAGCGCCAGGTGACCTTCACCGAGGAAGGCAACGAGTTCATCGAGCAGGCGCTGCATCAGGCCGGCATCCTGCCCGAAGGCCAGTCGCTTTATGACCCCGAATCCACCACCATCGTTCACCACGCGACCCAGGCCCTGCGCGCGCACAAGCTGTTCCACCGCGATCAGCAGTATATCGTGCGCGACGGCGAGGTGATGCTGATCGACGAATTCACCGGGCGGATGATGCGCGGGCGCCGGCTTTCCGAAGGGCTGCACCAGGCGATCGAGGCCAAGGAAGGCGTCCAGATCCAGCCGGAAAACGTGACGCTGGCTTCGGTAACCTTCCAGAATTATTTCCGTCTTTACGAGAAGCTTGCCGGCATGACCGGCACCGCCGCCACCGAGGCCGAGGAATTCGCCGAAATCTACAGGCTAGGTGTGGTCGAGGTGCCGACGAACCGCCCCGTTGCCCGCAAGGACGAACACGATGCCGTGTATCGCACCGCGCGCGAGAAATACGAGGCCATCGTCAAGGAAATCAAGGCCGCGCACGCCAAGGGGCAGCCAATCCTTGTCGGAACGACCAGCATCGAGAAATCGGAAATGCTGTCGGGCCTTCTGACTGCCGCCGGCGTGCCGCACAACGTGCTGAACGCGCGCCAGCACGAGCAGGAAGCCAAGATTGTCGCCGATGCCGGCAAGCTGGGGGCCGTGACCATCGCCACCAACATGGCCGGGCGGGGCACCGACATCAAGCTGGGCGGCAACGTGGAATTCAAGGTGATGGAGGCCATCGCCGCCAACCCCGACCGCCACCCCGACGAAATCCGCGCCGAGGTCGAGGCCGCCCATGCTGCCGACGAGGCCGCGGTGAAGGCGGCCGGCGGGTTGTTCGTTCTGGCCACCGAACGCCACGAAAGCCGCCGGATCGACAACCAGTTGCGCGGCCGCTCGGGCCGGCAGGGCGACCCGGGGCGGTCAGCCTTCTACCTCAGCCTCGAGGACGACCTGATGCGCATCTTCGGGTCGGAACGGCTGGACAAGATGTTGTCCACCCTGGGCATGAAGGAAGGCGAGGCGATCATCCACCCTTGGGTGAACAAGAGCCTGGAAAAGGCGCAAGCCAAGGTCGAGGCGCGCAACTTCGACATCCGCAAGCAGCTGCTGAAGTTCGACGACGTGATGAACGACCAGCGCAAGGCGATCTTCGGCCAGCGGCTGGACATCATGCGGGCCGACGACCTTTCGGAAACCGTGCAGGACATGCGCCATCAGGTGATCGACGACCTGGTCGACCAGTTCCTGCCGCCGAAAACCTATGCCGACCAGTGGAACACCGAAGGGCTGATCGCCGCCTTGCGCGAGCGTCTGTCGCTCGAGCTGCCGATTGCCGACTGGGCCGCCGAGGAAGGCGTGGATCAGGACAGCATCCGCGAACGGATCTTCGAAGCGTCGGACCGGATGATGGCCGAAAAGACCGCAGCCTTCGGTGCCGCCACCATGCGCGACATCGAAAAGCAGATCCTGCTGCAGGCCATCGACGCGAAATGGCGCGAGCACCTGTTGCGGCTGGAGCAGCTGCGTTCGGTCGTGGGCTTCCGCGGCTATGCCCAGCGCGACCCGCTGAACGAATACAAGACCGAAAGCTTTGCACTGTTCGAATCGATGCTGAACGGTCTGCGGCTGGACGTGACACAGCAGCTGTCGCGCATCCGCCCGCTGAGCGAGGAAGAGCGCGCAGAAATGATGCGTCAGATGATCGCACAGCAACAGATGCTGGCCGGCGCCCAGGCCGCCGCCGCGGCCGCCTCTGCTGCGCCGGCCGCGGCGGCGGGCTTCAATGCCGAGGATCCCTCCACCTGGGGCAACCCCGGCCGCAACGACCCCTGCCCTTGCGGGTCGGGCGAAAAGTTCAAGCATTGCCACGGCAAGCTGGCCTGACGACCGATTGTTTCCATAACCGCGCCATGCTGCCGCCGCTTTCCGGCGGCAGCATGCCTTTCAGCCACAGGCACAAGGGGCAAGGCAGATGGACAGGAAACGAATCCTTCGGGTCAGCGCGATACTGGCGGTGGCAGCCGGCACCGGCTTTGTCATGCAATCGCAACAGGCGGCACCGCCGGCGCAAAGGGTGGCCAGCGCGGTTGCCCTGCCTGCCTTGTCGGCCGGCACCCTCGCCGAAACCACCCCTGTCTCGCTCCCTGCCGCGCCGGCCGAACCCGTCCCGGTCGTTCAGGTTGCGGCCCCCGCCACCGACCCCGTGCCGCCCCCGGCAGAACCGCCGGTCGAGCGCGCCGCGCCCGAAAGCTGCGATGCCGACATGGCGCTGATCGCCCGGCCGGGCGCCATGCTCGACGTCGGGCTGCTGGCCCCCTGCCGCCCGGACCAACGCGTGCTGATCCGGCACGGCGGGCTTGTCGTCACGGCCCGCACCTCGGCGGCCGGCACGCTGGTGGCCAGCATCCCGGCCTTGCACAGCCCGGCCGAACTGTCGATCGCCTTTGCCGATGGCACCCGCACAAGCCAGACGGTCGAGGTGCCTGACCTGGCGCAATTCGACCGCTTCGCCGTGCAGTGGATGGCAGACGATGCCTTCCAGCTGCACGCCTACGACAGCCGCATCGCAGGCGACGCCGGGCATGTGTCGGCAGCGGCCCCCGGGGTTGCGTCCGAACAAGGGGGCTTCCTGACCCGGGTCGGAGACCCGGCGGCCGACCGGCCGTTGCTGGCCGAGGTGTTCACCTGGCCTGCGGGCGAACACGCGCCGGCCGGGCGTGTCAGGCTCGAGGTCGAGGCCTCCGTGACCGAAGCCACCTGCGGCCGAGAAATCCTGGGCGAGACGCTGCAACTGACCGGCGGCCGGCTGCAAGTGCGCGACCTGACCATCGCCATGCCGGATTGTTCGGCGATCGGCGAATACGTGGTGTTGCAAAATCCGGTCGCGCCAGAGACACTCGCCGCGAACTGAAACCCGACCGGACCCGACATGACCTGCCTGTTGCGCGCAGCGGCCCTGACCGCTGCGCTTTTCACCTTTTCGCCCGGGCCGGCCGCGGCGCAGGACGCCACACTGACCGCACGCGGCGGCGGTCTTTCGGTTTCGGGCCGGCTGGTGGCCTATGACGGCGTGGTCTACCGCATCGATACAGCCTGGGGGCGGCTCACGGTGGACGCGGAGTCGGTCGACTGTGCCGGCCCCGGCTGCCCCGACCTGTTGCGCTTTGCCCCGGAATGGCGCGTCGCGGTGGAACCCTGGCTGGCCGACCGGCTGCTGCTGACGCTGGCACAAGGCTTTGCCCGGGCCGAAGGGCTGAGCCTGACCACCCCCGATCCCGAAACGCTGGAGTTTGCCGCCGAAGGGCGCACCATTCTGCGCATGCGCATTCTGCCGCTGTCGGGGGCGCCAGAGCCACCGCTGGCCGCAGGCGGCGCCGACGCCGCGCTTGCCGTTCCGGCACCAGGACGCAGCGCCGGTGCCCTGTTCGCCCGCCTGCCGCTGACGCTGGCCAGCGCGCCCGAAGCCCCGACCGGCACCCTGACGGTCGAGGCAGTGCTGGCGGCACGGCGCGATGCGGCCCCGACCTGGGCGGCAACCGGCGCCGCCACCACGCCGCTGGTCTGGCACAGCCTGCCGCCGGGGTCCACGCTCGACCGGGCCGGCACGGCTGCGCTTGGCGCCGCGCGGGGCCCGGTCCTGACCGCGCCCGATCCCCTGCGTCTGGCTGAAACGCTGCGCCGCGACCCCTGGGGGCTGGCGTTGCTGCCCACCCCGCTGCCGGCGGGCCTGGTCGAACGCAATCTTGCGACATCCTGCGGTCTTGCCGCCGATCTGTCCGAATTCGCCGCCGCCACGGGCGAACACCCGCTGACCTTGCCGGTGCACTGGATGCCGAGTTCCGCCCGCCCCCCTGCCCTTGTCCGCGATTTTGCCGAATGGGCCACCGGCCCCTCAGCCCGCCGCATCCTGGCCGAGGCCGGGCTGCCGACGCCCGCGCTCGAACGCCTCCGGCCTTGGGCCGACCAGGGCCGGCGCCTGGCAAATGCCGTGCTTGCCGCCTCGAACCCCGCGGCACAGGCCAATCTGCGCGAGGGGGTGCGCGCGCTGTCCGAGGCAGAACAGGCGGCCATCACCTTTCGCCTCGATCCGCGCACCCGCAGCCTCGATGCCGCGTCGCGCGCCGCACTCGAACAGCTTGCCGCACATCTGGCCACCGGCGCAACCGCCGGCAAGGAGCTGCTGCTGGTCGGTTTCGCCCACGCCCGACAATCCGACGGCGAGGCACTGGCCGAAGCCGCGGCGGTTCGTTCTGCGCTGCTGGCCGCGGCGCCCGATCTGCCGCCCGAGGCCCGGGTCACCGCCCTCTCGCTTGGTCGCAGCTTTCCCGTGGCCTGCGACGATACCGCCGAGGGCCGGCGGTTGAACCGGCGGGTCGAGGTGTGGCTTCGGCCGCTCCGCTAGGGCGCGCCCCATCGGTGGCTTCTCACAGGTAACCTTGCGCACGAAAGCTGGTCTCGCGCGAGCGGCCGACGATGATGTGGTCGTGCAGCGTCAGCCCCAGCGCCTCGCAAGCCTCGCGGATGCGCAGGGTCATGCCGATGTCGGCTTCGGATGGCGTCGGGTCGCCCGACGGATGGTTATGCACCAGGATCAAGGCGCTGGCATCCAGCTCCAGCGCGCGCTTCACCACCTCGCGCGGGTAAACCGGCACATGATCCACCGTCCCGCGCGCCTGTTCCTCGTCGGCGATCAGCACGTTCTTGCGGTCGAGATACAGCACGCGGAACTGCTCGGTGCTGCGATGCGCCATCGTGGTGTGGCAATAGTCCAGCAAGGCATTCCATCCTGACAGCACATGGCGGTTCAGCACCCTGGCCCGCGCCAAGCGGGTCGCGGCAGCCTCCACCACCTTCAGTTCGCAGATGACGGCCTCGCCGACACCTTCCACGGTTTCCAGCCGGGCCGGCGGCGCCGAAATCACACCGTTGAAATCATGGAACACCTTGAGCAATCGGTGTGCCAGCGGCTTGACGTCCTGCCGCGGAATGGCGCGGAACAGCACCAGTTCCAGCAGTTCGTAATCCGGCAAAGGCCCCGCGCCACCCGCCATGAACCGCGCCCGCAGCCGTGCCCTGTGATCCTTGATGTAACTGGGCAGCCGGGCACCAGGGGCTAGGGGCACGCCCTCGGCCTCTGCCGCGTCGCCAGCGGGTTCGAAGAGTGGCAGGGGGGATTCGGCGAATTGACGGGTCATGTCCGGCAGTTTCCCGGAAATCGGTAAACAGCCGGTTAATCGCAACCGCCGGGGGCGTGCGTCCGTCGGGTGGGTCGAGGGAGGGCGCGTCGCCCTCCCTCGCGGGGGGTGGGGGGGGGGGGGGCCCCCCCCCCCCCCCGCGCGGGGGGGGGGGGGGCCCGGGCTTTAAGGGGGAG
>NZ_JBKBQM010000053.1:0-5319 GCF_046292685.1 Gemmobacter sp. | reverse complement strand
GGGGGGCTGGCCCCCCGCACCCCCGATCAGCGTTTGCCTTCCCAGAAGCTTTTCACCTTGGAAAAGAAGCTGTTGCCTTCAGGGTTGTTGTCCTCGGACAACCGCTCGAACTCGGCCAGCAGCTCGCGCTGGCGCGCGGTCAGGTTGACCGGCGTTTCCACGGCCATCTCGATCAGCATGTCGCCGGTGCCGCCGCCGCGCAAGGCGGGCATCCCCTTGCCGCGCAGCCGCATCTGCTTGCCGGTCTGGCTGCCGGCCGGCACCTTGACCTTGGATCGTCCGCCGTCGATCGTGGGCACCTCGACCTCGCCACCCAAGGCCGCCGTGGTGATGCTGACCGGCACACGGCAATACAGATGCACGCCGTCGCGCTGGAAGATCGGATGCTCCTTCACCTCGATGAAGATGTAAAGGTCGCCGGTCGGCCCGCCGCGCTGCCCGGCCTCGCCTTCGCCGGCCAGACGAATCCGCGTGCCGGTTTCCACCCCGGCCGGGATGCTCACCGAAAGGGTGCGGTCCTTTTCCACCCGGCCTGCCCCGCCACAAGCCTTGCAAGGATTCTTGACGATCTGTCCGGCGCCGCCACAGGTCGGGCAGGTTCTCTCGACCGTGAAGAAGCCCTGCTGCGCGCGCACCTTGCCCAGACCCGAACAGGTCGGGCAGATGGCCGGCTCGGCCCCGCCTTCGGCGCCCGAGCCGCGGCAGACGTCGCAGGTGACCGCCGTCGGCACCGAGATGGTCTTCTGCACGCCCTTGTAGGCTTCTTCCAGGGTGACGCGCAGGTTGTAGCGCAAATCCGACCCGCGCTGCGCGCGCGACCGTGCCCCGCCACCGCGCCCGCCCATGAAGTCGCCGAACAGGTCTTCGAACACGTCGGAAAAGGAGCTGGCGAAATCGCCTTGCTGGCCGAAACCGCCGCGCGGCCCGCCGCCGCCGCCGCCGATGCCGCCTTCGAAGGCGCCATGACCGAAACGGTCGTAGGCCGCCTTTTTCTGTTCGTCCTTCAGAACGTCATAGGCCTCGTTCGCTTCCTTGAACTGGGCCTCGGCATTCGGATTGTCCTTGTTGCGGTCGGGGTGCAGCTCCTTCGCCTTCTGGCGATAGGCCTTCTTGATCTCCTCGGCCGAGGCGCCGCGCGAGACGCCCAGAACCTCGTAGAAGTCGCGTTTTGCCATGATCTACCCCTTCGCGGACAACGGCAGAGGGCGGTTCCTTGCCGGAACCGCCCTCGCCGCCCCCGCCTTTTGTCAGCGGCGCTTGCGGTCTTCGCCCAGATCCTCGAAGTCGGCATCGACGATGTCGTCGTCACCGCGCCCGGGGCGGGCATCGTCGCCGTCCCCTTCCGAGGCCTGCGCCTTGTAGATCGCCTCGCCCAGCTTCATCGCGGCTTCGGTCAGGTTCTGGATGCCGCCGCGGATCTTGCCGACGTCGTTGCCGGCCAGCGCCTCTTCCAGCGGCCCCATCGCCAGTTCGATAGCCTCGACCGTCGAAGGATCGACCTTGTCGCCATGTTCGGCCAGCGACTTCCTGGTCGAGTGCAGCAGGCTTTCGCCCTGGTTCTTCGCCTCGACCAGCTCCTTGCGCTTCTTGTCGGCTTCGGCGTTCGCCTCGGCGTCGCGCACCATCTGTTCGATCTCGGCGTCGGTCAGGCCGCCCGAAGCCTGGATCGTGATCCGCTGCTCCTTGCCGGTGCCCTTGTCCTTGGCCGAAACCGACACGATGCCGTTGGCGTCGATGTCGAAGGTCACCTCGATCTGCGGCATCCCGCGCGGCGCCGGGGGAATGTTTTCCAGGTTGAACTGGCCCAGCAGCTTGTTGTCAGCCGCCATTTCGCGTTCGCCCTGGAACACCCGGATCGTCACGGCGCTCTGATTGTCTTCTGCCGTGCTGAACACCTGGCTTTTCTTGGTCGGGATCGTGGTGTTGCGGTCGATCAGACGGGTGAACACGCCGCCCAGCGTCTCGATGCCAAGGCTCAGCGGGGTCACGTCCAGCAGGACCACGTCCTTGACGTCGCCTTGCAGCACGCCGGCCTGAATGGCCGCGCCCATCGCCACGACTTCGTCCGGGTTGACGCCCTTGTGCGGCTCCTTGCCGAAAAACTTCGTGACCTCCTCGATCACCTTCGGCATCCGGGTCATGCCGCCGACCAGCACCACCTCATCGATGTCGCCCTTGGACAGGCCGGCATCCTTCAGCGCCGCGGCGCAAGGCTTGAGGCTGGCCTTGATGAGGTCGTCGACCAGGCTTTCCAGCTTGGAGCGCGTCAGCTTCATCACCAGGTGCAGTGGCTGCCCGGTATTGCGGTCCATGCTGATGAACGGCTGGTTGATCTCGGTCTGCTGGCTGGAGGAAAGTTCGATCTTGGCCTTTTCGGCCGCTTCCTTCAGCCGCTGCAGCGCCATCTTGTCCAGCGTCAGGTCAACGCCGTGTTCCTTCTTGAACTCGTCGGCCAGGTAGTTGACGATCCGCATGTCGAAGTCTTCGCCGCCAAGGAAGGTGTCCCCGTTGGTGGATTTCACTTCGAACAGGCCGTCGTCGATTTCCAGGATGGTGATGTCGAAGGTGCCGCCGCCGAGGTCGTAGACCGCGATGGTCTTGGCATCCTTCTTGTCGAGACCATAGGCCAGCGCGGCCGCCGTCGGTTCGTTGATGATCCGCAGCACTTCGAGGCCGGCGATCTTGCCGGCATCCTTGGTCGCCTGGCGCTGCGCGTCGTTGAAGTAGGCCGGAACCGTGATGACGGCCTGGGTCACAGGCTCGCCGAGGTAGGATTCGGCAGTTTCCTTCATCTTTTGCAGGATCATGGCCGAAATCTGCGCCGGGCTGTATTTTTCGCCCCGCACTTCGACCCAGGCATCGCCGTTGCCGCCGTCGACCACGGCGTAGGGCATGTTCTTCTTGTCCTTTGCCAGGTGCACGTCGTTGACGCGGCGCCCGATCAGGCGCTTGACGGCAAAGATGGTGTTGGTCGGGTTCGTCACCGCCTGCCGTTTTGCAGGCTGGCCGACCAGCCGTTCGTTTTCGGTGAATGCAACGATGGAGGGCGTGGTGCGCGCGCCTTCCGAATTCTCGATCACGCGGGGCTGCGAACCGTCCATGATGGCGACGCAGCTGTTGGTGGTGCCGAGGTCGATGCCGATGACTTTGGCCATGTGTCTTCCCTTTCAGGCGATATGAGAGGCGGACCCGTGCGCGGCGTCCTGCCCCGATCCCAGGTTACGGGCCCCGAGGCTAGCCCCGTTTCCCTTTCCGAGCGGTATATATGAGGGGGCCTTGGGGGCTGCAAGTGTAACGCCCCGGTGATTTTCACCCCGCAAGCCCGGCTCAGCGCCCGGCGCCCCAGCTGACCGAGGCGTGCCGGCGGGTGTAAAATTCGCCCATCAGCCCGATCATCAGGCAAACAAGCCCGAGGTAGATCGGATAGGATATGGACGTGTAATGCGGGTTATAGTTCAGGAACATCGCGCCGCGCGCCTGGTCGATGCAGTGGAACAGCGGGTTCCAGTCGAACAGCGCCACCATGCTGCCCGGCAACATGTTGGCCACGAACATCTTTCCCGAGGCGATCATGTTGGCGCGCTGGTAGATCGTGGTGATGATCCCGACGATTTCCGGCGCCCAGGGCTTTGCCGCCAGCGCCACCATGCCGATGCCGACACCGGAAAACCATGACAGCAGGAAGAACCCCAGGCTTGCCACCGGGTCGTGGATGTGAATCGGGTGAAACGCCGCGTGATAGGCAAAGAGGATCAGCGCAGCCGACAGCGTCTGGATATACAATGCCGCCAGCGCCGACGACGCGATGGCGACGATGGTGTTCATCGGTGCGTGCTTCATCATCGGCGAGGTCGGCCCCTCGGACCCGGCGACGGCACCGACGGTCTTGGTATGCGTCATGAACAGGAAGATCCCCGACATGACATACAGCAGGAAATCGCCCCGGATCGCCGTGCGCCGCAGGTTCAGCAGCTCGAACATCACGTAGAACACGACGACCATCAGGATGGTCTGCATCATGTTCATCAGCAGGCCGATGACCGCGTTGCCGTGCGACTTGCGCACGTTGCGCACCGTGGCGTGAAAGATCAGCGCCAGCAGCTCGAAGGCGCCGTTCACCCTTGTCCTGCGCGTCTCGAACCGGAACATCCCAACCCCTGACCAGGCCCGGCGCATTCTGCGCCCGAAACCTTGCCGATCCCTTGCCGAAGCGCCATAAGCATAGAGCCGCATTGCGGCAGGATGAAGGCCAGGATTTTCAGGAGACGGACATGGACATGGAACGTTTGGTGGCAGTGATGCGGCGCCTTGCGCTGGAAGCGGGCGATGCCATCATGGCCATCTACGACGCCCCCGACTTCGAGGTCCGCGCCAAGTCCGACGCCAGCCCCGTGACCGCCGCCGACGAGGCCGCCGATGCGCTGATTTCCGCAGGGCTGCGGGCGGCCTTCCCCGACCTGACGCTGATTACCGAAGAACAGGCCGCCAGCCACGAGTTGACCGCTCAGACCTTCCTCATCGTCGACCCGCTGGACGGCACCAAGGAATTCGTCCAGCGCCGCGGCGATTTCACGGTGAACATCGCCTATGTCGAAAACGGGGTTCCGCTGCGCGGCGTGGTCTATGCACCTGCCAAGGGCCGCCTGTTCTATACCCTCGCCGATGGGCGCGCGGTAGAGGAAACCGGGCCCTTCGCCAAGGACGCGCCCGGCGCCCTGACGCCGATCCGCGTCAGCCGCCCCGACAACACCGCGCTGATGGTGGTCGCCTCGAAATCGCATCGGGACCGGGCCACCGACGATTACATCGCCCGCTATGCCGTGCGCGACATGACCAGCGCCGGTTCGTCGCTGAAGTTCTGTCTGGTCGCCACCGGCGAGGCCGACCTTTACCCCCGCCTCGGCCGCACGATGGAGTGGGACACCGCCGCCGGCGACGCCGTGCTGCGCGGGGCGGGCGGGCACGTGGTGCGCTTCGACGACCACAGCCCCCTGGCCTACGGCAAGTCCGGCTGGGACAACCCCTTCTTCATCGCTTACGCACCGGGCGTGGCGTTGAAATAAGCACGTTTCCGCCTGCGCCGCACCGCAGCATCGGGGGCGTGGCAGGCGGCTATTGCCGATGTGGGGGCGGGGGGTTAGACATTCGCACGCGAATTAACTCCGGGGCGCCATGAACCTGCCCCAATGTCATGGTGATTAGCAGGCTGCTGAAGAAGTCAGCCCTCGACCCGGAGTTAGGAACATGATTCACCCTTTGCACGACAACGGTGGGGGTGATGATGCGCGGGACGGACGAGACGAGCGGGTCGCTGTTCAG
>NZ_JBKBQM010000052.1:0-20577 GCF_046292685.1 Gemmobacter sp. | reverse complement strand
GAACCGTTGCGGCCCTCTGGGACGCCATCGGACGGCTCGTCGATCTCATCACCCCCGGGGAGAGCGCCAACTTCTTCACCGCAGCAGGCTATGAACCACAATGATCGGGAAACGCTCTAAGCTCCGCAAGTCGACAGAACCCTGTTGTGAAAACCTGTCGCATCCAATTGCATTGACAGATTGCGGGTCAGTTGGCGGGTAGCTCCAAAAAATCCCGAAAAAACCTTTGTAATCAACGGGTACTGGCGGACAGTGAGGGATTCGAACCCTCGAGACGGTTCCCCGCCTACACACTTTCCAGGCGTGCGCCTTCGACCACTCGGCCAACTGTCCACGGGGTGCGTCTTACCTGCCCGGGCGGGGCGGCGCAAGGGGGGTCAGGGGCGGGCGGCGTGGGCCAGCGCGGGCACGAGGTCGCCGTATCCGGTGAAGCGGCGCTCGTAGGCCAGGCCGAGGCGCGCGGCGTGGGCGGCGGCCAGCGCGTCCAGCGCGGGGTCGTCGGTCTGCGCCTGGTAGACCAGCTTGCGGTAATTGCCGAACATCATCGCGATCAGCTCGGGGTGGCGGTCGAAGCCCATCGGGCGCCAGACGAAGGCATCGAACTGGCGCACGAGGAAATCGGTCAGGTAAAAGGCATCGATCTCGTCCAGCGCGGCGAAACGGTCGAGCCCTTCGAAAAACGCATAGCAATGCGGGCCCGGCACCATCTCGACCCCAAGCGCGGCACAGCGCGCCGCCAGCAGCCCGCCGGTGCCGCAATCGGCATAGACGACATAGACCCGGTCGTATCCGCCTCGCCGTTCGACCACCGCGCGCTCGACGGCGTCGGGGATGCGGTCGGGCCACAGGTGCAGGTTGGCCGGCAGGCAGTGCAGGTCGAGGTGGGTCCAGCCGTTCGCCCGCGTCACCGCCAGAATCTCGTGCGCCAGCGCACCGCAGGCGATCAGCAGCACGCGGGGCAGGGCGGGGGGCAGGGCGGGGGGCGAGGGCAGCACATCGGGGCTCATGCCCGGCAAGCTGCGCCTTCGGGGCCGGCGCGTCAAGGCCGGCCCCGCGCTCAGCGCGGTTCCAGCCGGGTGATGCCCACGGCCGCGGCCTTGGCCAACCCGGTGTCGAGCGACATGGGAATGTATTCGCCCCGCCGCCACAATTCGCCGAGATCGTCGTAGAAGCGGCTGAGCGGATGCCCCGACTGCCCGGTGGAGATGATGAACACCGAACTGTCGGGGTCGGCGAAATCGTAGACGCCGCGATACCCCGCCCCGTGCACGTTCAGGAACGGGTCGGGCGCCTTGCCGCTGGTGCGCCCGCGCATCAGGGTGAAATCGTCGCCCGAGGTGGACTGGCGGATGTTCACCAGATGCCGCAGCACCGGCACCTGGCCCAGCGTCGGGTGATCGTGCGTGGCCTGATGCGCATCGCCCCAGCGCCAGCTTTCGATGTTGGTGCCGTAGCGTTCGCTCAGCTGCAACAGCGCCTCGTCCAGCGCGATGCGCGCAAGGTCGGCGCAGGTTTCCTCGGGCGAGGACTGGATGATGTCGCACCAGCGCGACGCGCCTTCGGTGTTGCGGAACACCCGTTCGAGGAACACCGGCTCCACATGGGTGAATTCGTCGGCCAAGGGGCCCAGATCGTCGCGGATCAGCTTGTCCTGCAACACGCGCAACCACATCGAGGCGATCAGCGGCTCGGGCATGTGTTCGTTCATTTCGCCGTTCCACTCGGCCAGAAGCGCCAGCGCCTGCTGGCGCCGCCGCTCGGGGGTGCCGGCGGGGGCGGGTTCGCCGGTGAACCACAGCTCGGCCCCGATCAGCGGCAACAGCGTGCGCGCCGCGGGGCTGACGGTATCGAGCTGCGCCTCGATGAAGCTTTCGCGGGTGTGCACGTCGCGCGCGCGCATCAGCCGCAGCCAGCGCTGGATGCGCTGGGTGTCGCCCCATTCGTAGCTGACATGGTCGGGAAAGGGGCGATCCACCGTCTTGTTGTTGGTGTTGCCGAGGATCCCGGTGGTTGGGTCGACGAAGCGGGGGGTGCTGTCGTAGGGCAGGGTGCCTTGCCAGCGGTTCACCGCCTCCCACCCCGGGGCGGGCAGGCGGCCCCGGGTCTGGTGGCCCGGGTCGCGCGCCGGCATGTGGCCGATGGTCACCATCGCCACCCGTTCGCGGTCGGCCATCGTCACGTTCTGCGAGGGGGCCACGAAATCGGCCCCGGCGGCGATGCCCTCGTCGATGTTGCGCGCCCGCATCAGCCGCATCGCCGCCGTCATCGAACGGTCGTCGCCGCGCAGCACCGTCCAGGCGACGCTGGCGACATGGCCGGGCGGGGTGATGCTGGCCAGATCGTAATGCGTGCCGGGCAGCACGGGGCCGTTCTCCGTCCAGCGCAGGGTCAGCGTCAGCGGCTCGGCATCCTTGATCGTCACGATCGAGCGGCGGGTCTCGAAGGGTTTCCAGCCGGTCGGGGTCAGGTATTGTTCCGGGTTGTCGGGGTTGACCTTTTCGATGAACACATCCTGGTCGTCGAGATAGCTCGAGGTCAGCGCCCAGCCGAAGCCTTCGGACCGGCCCGCCATCACCACCGGCACGCCGGGGATGGTGCCGCCGATCACCCCGCCCGACTGCAACTCCAGCCGGGCCAGATACCAGATCGACGGCGCGGTGAACCCAAGATGCGGGTCGTTGGCCAGCAGGCTGCCGCCGGCCGCCGCGCGTGCGGGTGCGGCCGCCCAGGCGTTCGAGGCGCCGGCAAAGGCGCGGCGCGGGAAGGGCGACAGCGGGTCGGCGGGGATGTCGAGCGCCGCCCGGCTGGGCGCCACGCCGGGAAACAGGCTGGCGAAATCGGGCAGGGCCGCCACCCCCTGGCCCGGATCGTCGGGCAGGATGTCGCGCAGCCGTTCGGGGCGCAGCAGCATCGAAAGCCGGGCGCGCAGCACCTCGGCCTCGAGGTGCGCCGAAAGCTGCAGGCCCATCAGCTTGATGATGGCGATGGAGTCGGCCGGTTGCCAGACCGCGATCTCGGGATCGAACAGGAAGAATTCCGGCGCCCCCCGCCCCAGCGCCCCTTCGTTGACCTGCGCCAGCCAGGCATTGACCCCGCGGGCATAGGCCTCGAGCGCGGCGATCGTCTCGGGGTCCTGCGCGGCGACCGACTGGATCGACAGGTTGTAAAGGTCGAGCCGGCGCAGCAATTCGTCGATCCGCGCGGTGCGGGCGCCGAAAATCTCGGACAGCCGGCCTTGCGCGGTGCGGCGCAGCAGGGTCATCTGCCAGAGCCGATCCTGCGCATGGGCAAACCCGAGGCCGAAGAACACATCCGCATCGGTCGGCCCGAAGATGTGCGGCACGTTGGCGTTGGAGCGCACGATCTCGGCCGGGCCGGAAATGCCGCTGACCCGCCAGGTGGTGTCGTAGTCCGGAATCGAGCGGCTCAGCACCGTCCAGACGAAGGCCAGCGCCAGCGCGATCAGGACCATCAGCGCGGTAAAGCTGCGCAGCAGCCAGCGGAAAAGTGTGGGCATCGGGCTTGCTCCGGTCGCGCGGCAAGGTATGTGGAGGGGACGGTAGACCAAAGCGAAAGCGGGGGAAAGACATGGCACGGGTCGCGTTTCTGGGGTTGGGGGTGATGGGGTTTCCGATGGCGGGGCATCTGGTGGCCAAGGGCCATCAGGTGACGGTGTGGAACCGCACCGCCGCCAAGGCCGAGGCCTGGGTGGCCCGCCACGGCGGGGCGCGCGCCGCCACCGCGCGCGAGGCGGCGACAGGGCAGGATTTCGTGATGGCCTGCGTGGGCAATGACGACGACCTGCGCGCGGTCTGCACCGGTGCGGATGGCGCCTTTGCCGGCATGGCGCCGGGGGCGGTGTTCGTGGACCACACCACCGTGTCGGCGCAGGTGACGCGCGAGATGGCGGCGGCCGCGGCGGCCCTTGGCCTCGGCTTTGTCGATGCGCCGGTGTCGGGCGGGCAGGCCGGCGCGGAAAACGGGGTGCTGTCGATCATGTGCGGTGGGGATGCCGCGCATTACGCCGCCGCCGAGCCGGTGATGGCCGCCTATGGCCGCACCGTAAAGCGCCTGGGCGAAAGCGGGTCGGGGCAGCTGGCCAAGATGGTCAACCAGATCGCCATCGCGGGGCTGGTGCAGGGCCTGGCCGAGGCGCTGCACTTTGCCCAGAAGGCCGGGCTCGACGGCGAGGCGGTGGTGGATGTGATCCAGGGCGGGGCGGCCGGCAGCTGGCAGATGGTCAACCGCCACAAGACCATGCTGGCCGGCAAGTTCGACTTCGGTTTCGCGGTGGACTGGATGCGCAAGGATCTGGGCATCTGCCTGGCCACCGCCGACCAGATCGGCGCCAGCCTGCCGGGAACCGCGCTGATCGACCAGTATTACAAGGACGTGCAGAAGATGGGCGGCGGGCGCTGGGACACGTCGAGCCTGATCGCCCGTTTGCGCGCCTTCGACAAGGGCTGACGCCGGGAAGGGGGGGGGGGGGGGGGGGGGGGGGGGGGGGGGGGGGGGGGGGGGGGGGGGGGGGGGCGCGCGCGGCGGGGGCGCCCGCCGCGGGGGCCCCCCCCCCCCCGCGCCGGCGGGGGGGGGGGGGGGGGCCCCCCCCCCCCCCCCCCCCCCCGCCTCAAGGGGGCGGACCGCCCCCTTGAGAAACCCCGCCCCCTGGGCCCCCATCCGGGGGATATTTGCCCCGACGCGCGGTCGGGGGCCTCGCGGGGCTGGAAGGGCGCGTGGCCTTGCGCTATGAGCCGGGCAGCGCCAAGCCGAGGAGTGCCGCCATGAAAGCTGCCGTCGTCACCTTTCCCGGGTCGAACTGCGACCGCGACCTGGCCGTGGCCTTCGAACAGGCGGGCTTTGCCGTGGCCCGGGTCTGGCACAAGGATGCCGAATTGCCGGCCGGCGTGGATGTGGTGGGCATTCCGGGCGGGTTCAGCCACGGCGATTACCTGCGCTGCGGGGCGATTGCGGCGCGGGCGCCCGTGATGGCGGCGGTGGCGCGCCACGCCGCGCGGGGCGGCCATGTGCTGGGCATCTGCAACGGCTTCCAGGTGCTGACCGAGGCCGGGCTTCTGCCCGGCGCGCTGATGCGTAACGCGGGGCTGCGCTTCATCTGCAAGCCGGTGGCCTTGCAGGTGGCCACCGCCGACAGCGCCTTTACCCGCGGCTATGCGGCCGGGCAGATCGTGACCTTTCCGGTGGCCCACCACGACGGCAATTACCAGGCCGACCCCGAAACGCTGACCGCGCTGCAGGCCGAAGACCGCATCGCCTTCCGCTATGTGCAGAACCCAAACGGGGCTGCGCTGGACATTGCCGGGGTGCTGTCGGCCAACCGCCGCGTCCTGGGCCTGATGCCGCACCCGGAACGCGCGGCCGACCCGGCGCTGGGGGCCAGCGACGGGGCGGCGATGTTCCGCGCGCTGGCCGGGCTGATGGCGCAGGCGTGAGGCCGCCGCGCTGGACGCAAGCCCGCGCGGTGCCTAGACTGGCGCCATGAGCGCAGGCGACGACAGCGATGACAAGGCGTTCCGAAGGCGGCAGATCGTGCTGCGCCTGCTGGCCTTTGCCGTGGTCGGCCTTGCGGTGGCGGTGGTCTGGTATACCCACCAGTTCCTGACCCAGCGCTTCACCGAGGCCACCCGCAACCGCGCCGAGGTGCGCCTTGCGCTGTATACCGGCAACCTGATGAGCGAGCTGCAGCGCAATTCGGTGGTGCCCTTGCTGCTGGCACGCGACCCGGCGCTGACCGGCGCGCTGGAGCGTGGCGACTATTCGGTGACCTCGCAGCGGCTCATCAGCCTGCAAGGCGAACTGGGCACCGCCTCGATGCTGCTGCTGGATGCCGAAGGCCGCACCGTGGCCGCGACCGACCGCAACCGGCTGGGCACCAGCCACCGCAACCAGCCCTATTACGTCGAGGCGCAGCGCGGCAAGGAAACCATTTTCACCTCGGGGCGGCGGGAATCGGGGGGGTTCCGCTTTACCTTCTCGCGCGCGCTGATGGCCGAGGGGCGCTCGCGCGGGGTGATCGTGGTCGAGGTCGACCTGATGAAATACGAACGCTCCTGGGCCGGCCTGACCGACGCCGTGGCGGTGATGGACAGCGAAGGCATCGTCGTGCTGGCCACCGAACCGCGCTGGCGCGGGTTGCCGCTGGACCAGGCGCTGGAGCTGCGCGACCCCCCCACCGCGATCGGCCGCGCGCTCAAGGCCACGGCCGACTGGGCGCAGACCGCGCCCGATGCCTATGTGCGCGGCGAGGCGGTGATGCGCACCGATGCCCGCGTGCCCTTTCGCGGCTGGCGCATGGTGGTGTTTTCCCGCTACGATTCGGTGCGCGAGCGGGTGAACGCGTTTCTTGCAATGGAAATCATGGGCTTCGCGCTGCTGATGGCGGCCGGGTTCTGGCTGACCTCGCGCCAGGCGCAATCGCAAAGCCGGGCGTTCCAGCGCGAATCGGCCGAGCTGCGCCTGCTGAACGCGCGCCTTCAGCGCGAAATCGCCGAGCGCCAGCGCATGCAGGAAAACCTGGCCGTCGCCGAACAGACGCTGGCGCAATCCTCCAAGCTGGCCGTGCTGGGCGAGATGTCGGCGGCGGTCAGCCACGAGCTGAACCAGCCGCTGGCGGCGATGAAGACCTATCTGGCCGGGGCGCGGCTGCTGTTGCAACGGCGCAAGGCCGAGGAGGCGCTGTCGAGCTTTCAGCGCATCGACGACCTGATCGACCGCATGGGCGCCATCACCCGGCAGCTGAAATCCTATGCCCGCAAGGGCGGCGAGGCCTTTGCCCCGGTGGATTTCAAAGCCTGCATCGGCGAGGCGCTGAGCATGATGGAACCGCAGCTCAAGCCGCGGCGCGTGCGCATCAGCCGGGCCTTGCCGCGGGCGCCGGTGATGGTGCTGGCCGACCGGATCCGGTTGGAACAGGTCATCATCAACCTCTTGCGCAACGCGCTGGATGCCACGCGCGATGTGGCCGAACCGCGCATCGACCTGGCGCTGAGTCTCGGGGAATCGGCGGTGCTGACCGTCACCGACAACGGCCCCGGCATCAGCGACCTCGACAAGCTGTTCGAACCGTTCTGGACCACGAAGAAACCCGGCGAAGGCATCGGGCTGGGGCTGGCGATCTCGTCGGGGATCGCCTCGGACCTCGGCGGGCGGCTGACCGCGCGCAATGGTGAAGAGGGCGGGGCTGTCTTCGAGCTTTCGCTTCCGTTACTGGACAAGGCTGCACAGGCGGCCGAATGAGGATGGCATGGCACGGGCGATGAAGGTTGCGATTGTCGATGACGAGGCGGACATGCGCGCCTCGATCAGTCAGTGGCTGGCACTGTCGGGGTTCGATACCGAAACCCACGCCAGCGCCGAGGAGGCGCTGAAGGCGATCGGGCCGGACTATCCCGGTGTGGTGATTTCCGACATCAAGATGCCGGGGATGGATGGCATGGCCTTGCTCAAGCGGCTGATGGGCATGGATTCGGGCCTGCCGGTCATCATGATAACCGGGCATGGCGACGTGCCGATGGCGGTCGAGGCGATGCGCATCGGGGCCTTCGACTTTCTGGAAAAGCCGTTCAACCCCGACCGCATGACCGATCTGGCGAAAAAGGCCACCAACCAGCGGCGCCTGACGCTCGACAACCGGGCGCTGCGGCGCGAACTGTCCGATGGCGGCACGCTGATGAAGAAGCTCATCGGGGCCAGCCCGGCGATGGAACGGCTGCGCGAGGATATCCTCGATCTGGGGCAGGCCGACAGCCACGTGCTGATCGACGGCGAAACCGGCACCGGCAAGACGCTGGTGGCCCACGCGCTGCACGCCGTGGGGCCGCGCGCCAGCCGCAAGTTCGTGACGATTTCCTGCGCCGCCTATTCCGAAACCGCGCTGGAACAGCGGCTGTTCGGCCCGGTGGCCGAAGGCGCCGGCTTGCCGCTGCTGGAGGAGGCGCGCGGCGGCACGCTCTGCCTCGAAGACATCGAGGCCTTGCCCAACGCCTTGCAGGCGCGGCTGCTGGCGGCGATCGACGAACAGGGCACGCCGCCGGAAACCCGCATCATCGCCATCTGCAACGAACACGCCCCCGACAAGACGCTGGAAGACGTGTTGCGCCCCGACCTGTATTACCGGCTGGGCGCAATGAAGATCACCCTGCCGCCGCTGCGCACCCGCGGCGAGGATATCCTGGTGCTGTTCACCCGCATGGTCGAACAGTTCGCCGAGGAATACGGCTGCGAGGCGCCGCAGGTCACTGCGCAGGAGGCCGCGCAACTGCTGCAGGCGCCCTGGCCCGGCAACGTGCGCCAGCTGGTGAACATCGCCGAACGCGCGGTGCTGCAGAACCGGCGCGGGTCGGGCTCCATCGCCAGCCTGCTTATGGCCGACAACGAGGCTTCGGGCCCGGCGATGACCACCGAAGGCAAGCCGCTGAAGGATTACGTCGATGCCTTCGAGCGCATGCTGATCGACAACACCATGCGCCGCCACAAGGGCAGCATCGTGGCGGTGATGGAGGAGCTGTGCCTGCCGCGGCGCACGCTGAACGAAAAGATGGCGAAATACGGCTTGCAGCGGCAGGATTACGTCTGACCCCGGCCTCGCAGCACCCCGCCGGGGCCTTGCGGCAAGGCGCCGGCGCCGCGCCGTCGTGTGCCGATCGCGGCCATCGCGTCATCGGAGGTTGTTCCAAGGCAACACGGCCGGCGGCTCGGCCGCCCGAACGGCGACGACCGCCCGCAAGGCACGCTTGCCCGACGCGTCTGCGGTGTTTGCACCCTTGCGCCGACCTGGGCGCAAGGCAACGGGACAAGGCCAAGCGACGGCACCTTGGCAGTCGAACGGCGATTTTCCTTCGCCGGTCGGCGGGTGGTGCGGCGCAGGGCGCGGCCCGGGCGATTTGCCATTGTCATTCCGGGCGGTTTGCCGATAGGGTCGCCCTACGCGAAGGTTCGTCCGACGCAAGAAATTCTCTGTGCCCGCCGCAGCGCGGGGCCGCTGGCCCCGGTCTGCCGTGCAGGTCGCAGCCGGAATGGCCGCAAGGCCGCAAATTGCCCGCCAGACCGCAAGGCCGGACGGGTGCAACCAGTCGGGGCGCCGCAAGGCCCTCGTGAGAGAACCGCGATGGCGCAAGACGGATCGGTGCAGAGGATGACGGGGCGGCCCCAGGCCGCGCCGCCCGCGCACCCCGCCCGCCGCATCGCCCGAACAAGCCGCCCTTCCCCCGTCGATCCCTTGTCCGGGGCACCCCCCGGGCCGGACCGGCGGCGCGGGTGCCATGGACCAAAATGTCTAAGAAAATGCTTATCGATGCCACCCACCCGGAAGAAACCCGGGTCGTGGTGGTGGACGGCAACAAGGTCGAGGAATTCGACTTCGAAACCGTCAACAAGCGCCAGCTTGCCGGCAACATCTACCTTGCCAAGGTAACGCGCGTCGAACCCTCGCTTCAGGCGGCCTTCGTGGACTATGGCGGCAACCGCCACGGGTTCCTGGCCTTTGCCGAAATCCACCCGGACTACTACCAGATCCCGGTGGCCGACCGCAAAGCCCTGATCGAGGAAGAGCGCGCCATGCAGCGCGCCGCCGCCGACGAGGAAAACGGCATCCGTCGCCGCCCGCGCCCGCAACCCGCGCGCAGCGAGGGGCCGCGCGCCGCCGACGAGGTGGCCACCGCCGAGATCGCCGGCATGGATGTCGTCGATCTGGGCGAGGAAACCGGCGCCGACGCGCTGTTCGACGATGCCGGGCAAACGCCCGCCCCCCTGGCCCCGGCGCCTGCCGCCGAAGCCCCTGCCGCAGAACCGGCCGGCGACGAGCCCGCCGAGGCCGGCGACGAACCTTACCGCGCGATGGATCACGCCGCCGACAACGACGACGAGATCGAATCCGTCGCCGAGGAAGACCTCGCCGAGGAAATCCCCGAGCCGCGCCGCCCGCGCCACAAGAAATACAAGATTCAGGAGGTCATCAAGGTCCGGCAGATCATGCTGGTCCAGGTGGTCAAGGAAGAACGCGGCAACAAGGGTGCGGCGCTGACCACCTACCTCAGCCTCGCCGGGCGCTACTGCGTGCTCATGCCCAACACCGCGCGCGGCGGCGGCATCAGCCGCAAGATCACCAACGCGGTGGACCGCAAGAAGCTCAAGGAAATCGCCTCGGAAATCACCGTGCCCGAAGGTGCGGGGCTCATCATCCGCACCGCCGGCGCCAAGCGCACCAAGCCGGAAATCAAGCGCGACTACGAATACCTCTGCCGGCTGTGGGAACAGATCCGCGAACTGACCTTCAAGTCGCACGCCCCCGCGCCGATCTACGAGGAAGGCAACCTCATCAAGCGCACCATCCGCGATCTCTACACCCGCGAGATCGACGAGGTGCTGGTCGAAGGCGAGGCCGGCTATCGCACCGCCAAGGACTTCATGCGCATGATAATGCCCTCGCAGGCCGGGGTCGTGCAGCACTATCGCGATTCCCAGCCGCTGTTTGCCCGCTACCAGGTCGAAAGCTATCTCGCCGGCATGTTCAACCCCACGGTGCAGCTGAAATCCGGCGGCTACATCGTGATCGGCGTGACCGAGGCGCTGGTGGCCATCGACGTCAACTCGGGCCGCGCCACCAAGGAAGGCTCGATCGAGGAAACCGCGCTCAAGACCAACCTCGAAGCCGCCGACGAAATCGCCCGGCAGCTGCGTCTGCGCGACCTCGCCGGCCTGATCGTCATCGACTTCATCGACATGGAAGAGCGCAAGAACAACGCCGCCGTCGAGAAGCGCCTGAAGGACAAGCTGAAAACCGACCGCGCCCGCATCCAGGTCGGCCGCATCTCGGGCTTCGGTCTGCTGGAAATGTCGCGCCAGCGCCTGCGCCCCGGCATGCTGGAATCGACGACCCAGCCTTGCCCGCATTGCCACGGCACCGGCCTGATCCGCAGCGACGACAGCATGGCGCTGAACATCCTGCGCGCGCTGGAAGAAGAAGGCACCCGCCGCCGCTCCAAGGAGGTGCTGCTCAAGGCGCCGGTCGGCATCGTGAACTACCTGTTCAACCACAAGCGCGAACACCTGGCGCAGATCGAACAGCGTTACGCCATGTCGGTGCGGATGGAGGCAGACCCCGCCCTCGTCAGCCCCGACTACACGATCGAGAAGTTCAAGACCGCAACCCGCGTCGTGGTGCCGGTGGCGCCGGTCGTTTCGCTCGATACCTCCTCGATGCCGGATCTGGACGAAGCCGAGATCGCCGCCGCCGCCGCCGCCGAAGCGGCCGAGGACGCGCTGCCCGAGGCCGTCGAACCCGAGGTCGAGGCCGAAGCCGAGGCCGAGGCGCCCGCCGCCGCTGCCCCCGCCGCCGAAGCGCGCGAGGCCGACGGCAACGGCCGCAAGAAGCGCCGCCGCCGCCGCCGCCGCCGCGGCTCGGGCAAGGACGGCGCCCCCGGCAGCGCCGAAGCGATGGGCACCGACGAGGACGAGGCCGAGGACGGCGACGAGGCCGACAGCGAGGCCGACAGCGAGGCCGAGGACGAGGCCGCGCCGGCCGAGGCTGCCGCCGCGGCGGAACCCGTTGCGGCCGTCGAAGCCGCGGCTGCGCCGGCCGAACCCGCGCCGGCCCCCGCGGCCGAGGCGGCGCCCCCCGCCGAAGCCGCCGCTGCCGAAACTGCCGAAGCCGCCCCGGCCAAGCCGACCCGCAGCCGGTCGCGCAAGAAGCCTGCGGCCACCGAGGCCGCCGAGGCCGCCCCCGCCGCGGCGCCGCAGGCCCCCGAACCCGCGGCCGCGGCCGCGCCTGCCGAACCGGCCGCCAAGCCCGCGCGCAAGCGCACCGGCTCCACCTCGGGCCGCACCCGCAAGCCCAAGGCGACCGAGCCTGCGGCCGAGGCGCCGGCTCCGGTGGCCGAAGCCACCCCGGCCGCCGAAGCTGCCCCGGTTGCCGAGGCAACCCCGGCGCCCGCCCCGGCCGCTGCGGCGCCCGATCCGGTCCAGGCCCTGCCCGAACTGGCGGTCGCGCCCGATCCGGCGCCGTCCGCACCGGCCGCCGACTGGCCCGAAAGCTCGGCCCCGGTGGTCGAGGCCGGGCCCGAACCGGCGCCCGAACCGGCGCCCGAGCCCGAAGCCGCCGCCAAGCCGCGGCGCAAGGGCTGGTGGTCGCTGGGCCGCTGAGCCTCTGGCACCGGCGGCCGGCCACGCCAATGTGACCGCCGCCGGCGTGACGCGGACCGGGCCCCGTGCCACAACCGGCGCGGGGCGATTTCTTGGGCGGAGGCTGCATGTCCGGGTTGGAACTGATCGACGCAGGGTTGCTGCCGGCGCTGATGGTGGCGCTGGTGGCGGGTCTTTTGTCCTTTCTCAGCCCCTGCGTTCTGCCCATCGTGCCGCCTTACCTGGCCTACATGGGCGGTGTCTCGGTGCAGCAGATGCAAGGGCGCAGCGGCCGCGGCCCGGTGGTGCTGGCGGCGGCGTTCTTCGTGCTGGGGCTTTCCACCGTCTTTCTGATCCTCGGGGTGGCGGCCAGCGCGCTGGGGCGGGCCCTGCTGGCCTGGCAGGACTGGTTCGTCACCATCGCGGGCCTGGTCATCATGGTGTTCGGTGCGCATTTCGTCGGCGTGTTCCGTCTGGGCTTTCTCGACCGCGAGGCACGGGTAGAGGCGGGCGACCACGGCGGATCGGCCTTTGGCGCCTATGTGCTGGGGCTGGCCTTTGCCTTCGGCTGGACGCCTTGCCTTGGCCCGATCCTTGGTGCCATCCTGTCGATGGCCGCGACCGAGGCCGACATGGCCCGCGGCGCGGTGCTTCTGGCAGGCTATGCCGTGGGGCTGGGCATCCCCTTTCTGCTGGTGGCGGCGTTCTTTCCGGCGCTGTCGGGCCCGATGGCCTGGATGAAGCGCCACATGAACCGGATCGAGCGCATCTCGGGCCTGCTGCTCTGGACCGTCGGGTTGATGATGGCGACCGGCCAGTTTGCCGCATTCTCCTTCTGGCTGCTTGAAACTTTCCCCATTCTGGCCACGCTGGGCTGATCCTCTGGCCGCAGGCCGGGGGCAGGGGCCGGGGGCAGGGCAGGGCAGCAAGGCATGCAAGGCGGGCAGCAAGGCGGGCAGGTGGCGCGGCGGGTGGTGTTCTACATCCCCGGCTTCGACCCGCACCCGCCGCGCCGCTACCGCGAACTTTACCGCAAGGAAGGCGCCGAACAGGCGCGGCTTTCGGGCTACGACCTCGGCCTTGCCCCGTCCGACAAGGGCGCCGCCTTCGGCTGGACGGTGACCGCCCGCATCGAAGGCGCCGAGGTCGTCTCGCGGTTCGAGGTGCTGGTCTGGCACGATCTGGTCAAGGCGGCGATGCCCGGCGGGGTGCTGGCCACCTATGGCCAGCTGGCGCGCACCGCCTGGGTCTATATCGCCAGCGGCGCGCTGGGGCCGCTGATCGGGTTGCGCAAGGGGCCGCTGCTGGCGGCGATGTATCCGGTGGCGGTGCTGCTGGGGCAACTGGCACTGGCGCTGGCGCTGGCCTGGCTGCTGGCCGAGGCGCTGGCAGGGCTGATGCCCGGCGGGGCGGCGGTGCTGCTGGCGGTGCCGGTGGTCTGGCTGGTGCTGCGCGGGTTCCAGCGGCTCGACGGGCGCATCTTCGCGCATTACCTGATGCACGATTTCGCCTATTCCGCCGCGCGGGGCGGGGCCTATGACCCGGCGCTGGAAACCCGGCTGGCGGCCTTTGGCGCCCGCATCCGCGCCGCGCTGGACGAAGGCGCCGACGAGGTGCTGGTGGTCGGCCATTCTTCGGGCGCGCATCTGGGGGCCACGGTGCTGGCCGACCTGATCCGCGCGGGCCTGCCCGAGGGGCCGGTGCTGTCGTTCCTGACGCTGGGGCAGGCGGTGCCGATGGTGTCGTTCCTGCCGCGGGCCGGGCGGCTGCGGGCGGACCTGGCGCTGATGGCGGGGCAGGGGCGGGTGCCTTGGGTCGATGTCAGCGCCCCGGGCGATGGCTGCACCTTTGCGCTGTGCGACCCGGTGGCGGTGACGGGCGTGGCGCCGCCGGGCGCGCGCTGGCCGCTGGTGCTGTCGGCGGCGTTTTCGCAGACCCTGTCGGCGGGCAAGCAGGCGCAGCTGCGCCGGCGCTATTTCCGGCTGCATTTCCAGTATCTGTGCGCCTTCGATGCACTGCCCGACGCGCCCGATGCCTACGACTATTTCCGCGTTACCGCCGGGCCGCGCACGCTGTGGGCCCGCTTCGGCGCCCGCGCGCCCAGCCCCGGCCGCATCGCCCGCCCGGCCTCGCCCTGGCGGGACCTGGCGCCATGAAGCCGCCCAAGCCCGCCCCGCGCGCCGACCGCGTGTCGCTCTGGCGCTATCTGCAGCTGTTCCGGGCCGATATCCTGTCGGCGCAACCGGCCCGGCTTTACCGGGCCTGGATGGCCGAGTTCCGCACGCCGTTCTTCCGCAGCTACCTGTGCAACGACCCGGCCCTCGTGCGCCGCGTGCTGACCGAGCGGCCCGACACCTTTCCCAAGTCGGACCGCATCGGCGAAGGGTTGCGCCCGCTCCTGGGGCAATCGGTGTTCCTGACCAACGGCGCGCTGTGGAAACGCCAGCGCCGCATCATCGACCCGGCCTTCGAAGGCGGGCGCCTGCGCGACACCTTTGCCGCCATGCTGGCGGCCGGGCAGGCGGCGGCAGCGCGGCTGACCCCCGGCACGGTCGAGATCGAGGCCGAGGCCAGCCATGCCGCCGCCGACGTGATCTTTCGCACGCTGTTTTCCATACCGATCGACCACGCGGTGGCGCAGGCGGTGTTCGCGCGGTTCCGCGACTATCAGCGCACGCAGCCGATCCTGAACCTGGCGGCCTTCGTGCCCTTGCCGCGCTGGATGCCGCGCCTGCACCGCCGCCGCACGCTGACGGCCGCGCGCGAGATCCGGGCGCTGATCGCCGGGCTCACGGCCGAACGCGCCGCCGCCATCGCCGCCGGCACCGCGCCCGACGACCTGGCCACCAAGATCATGACCGCGACCGACCCCGAAACGGGCGAAGGCTTCGACACCGCCGAAATGGTCGATCAGGTGGCGATCTTCTTTCTGGCCGGGCACGAAACCAGCGCCTCGGCGCTGGCCTGGGCGCTCTATCTGCTGGCCACCCATCCGCAGGCGCAGGCGCGCGCGGCGGCCGAGGCCGCGGCCTTTGTGGCCGAACCCGCGTTCGGAAACCTGCGGCGGCTCGGCTTTACCCGCGACGTGTTCCGCGAGGCGCTGCGCCTTTACCCCCCCGTGCCGATGATGGTGCGCGAGACGGTGCAGCCCGAACGTTTCCGCGACCGCGAGGTGGCGCCGGGGGCGCAGGTGGTGATCTCGCCCTGGCACCTGCACCGGCACGAACGCATCTGGGACGACCCCGACGGCTTCGACCCCGACCGCTGGAGCCGCGAAGCAACGCGCGCCTGCGCCCGCGACGGCTACCTGCCGTTTTCCGCCGGCCCCCGCGTCTGCCCCGGCGCCGGGTTTGCGATGGCCGAAGGTCCGCTGCTGCTGGCGCTGATCCTGGCGCGCTGGCAGCTGGCGCCCGAAGGCCCGCCGCCGGTGCCGGTGGCGCATCTGACCGTGCGGGCGCGCGATGGCATCCGCCTGCGCCTGACCCCGCGGGGGCAAGGGGGCGCTGCCCCCTGAGGCGCGTGCCGCGCCTCACCCCCGGGATATTTGGGGCAAGGTGAAAGCAGGCTCAGTGCAGTTGGCGGTGCAGGGCCGAAAGCAGCTGCTCGACCCCGTCTGCCGTCGTCATGGCGCCCGGCGAGGCGCGCAGCGTCTGGCTGCGGGCATCGCAGTAGATGCCCTGGGCGCGCAAGGCCTCCAGCACCGCCGGGGCCGGGTGGCTGTCGGGCAGGCGCACCATCAGGCTGCCGCCGCGGCGGGCCGGATCCTCGGGGCTGAGCAGGGGCAGGTCAAGCGCGCGGAACCCGTCGAGCAGGCGCGCCTGCAGCGCCGCGTTCTGTGCCACCAGGGCCGTGCGATTCTGGCCGGCGTGCCAGTCGAGCGCGGGCAGGCTGGCGGCGGCGGCCATCACCCCCGGTGTCCCGCTGTCGAACCGGCGGATGTCGGGGGCATAGGCGAAGCGGTCCAGCGCCCAGGAAAACGGGTCGGGCTGGCTGAACCAGCCGCGCAGTTCCGGCGCGCAGGTCGCCGTCAGCGCGGGCGCCACGTGCAGGATGCCGGCACCCGGCGTGCCGCACATCCACTTGAGGCTGGTGGATACGGCGAAGTCGATGGCCGGTTCCGTCACGTCGAACGGCAGAAGCCCTGCGCCTTGCGTCACATCCACCCCGATGATCGAGCCCATCGCCCGGCCATGCGCGACCAGCGGCGCCAGATCGACCCGGTGCGAGGTGGTGGAGGAAATCCAGGTGATCAGCGCCACGCCGACATCCGGGGTCCAGTGTGCGAGGAAATCCTCGGGCTCGACCCAACTGGCCCCTTGCCGCAGCGGCACGGTCTCGAGCGCGAAGCCATGGCGCGCGGCCATGCCGGTGAGCAGGAAATGCACCGAAGGAAAGCAGTCGGCCGCCACCAGCACGCGCCGCCCGTGCAGCGCCGCGCGCGGCAGCGCCGAAAACAGCGCATGCACCGCGGTGGTGACGCTTTCGCTGGTGGTCAGGCTGCCTTCGGGCGCGTTGAGGATGGCGCGCCAACGGTCGAGAAAGGCGGCGCGCTTGCCCAGCGCATAGGGCCACTGCGCATCGTCCGCCGCCCCCCAGACGCCGGCGAATTCGGCCATTGCCGCGGCCAGATCGGCGGCCTTGCCGGGGTATTGCCCGATGGAATGATAAAGGAAATAGGCCGAACCGTCGGTCATCGCGTCATCTTTCGCAGGCCCGGCCAAAGCGCTTTTCCAGCCAGCCGGTCAGCCGCACCAGCGGCCACAGGATCATCACGTAAAGGATCGCCGCCCCGATCAGCGGGGTCGGGTTGGCGAACAGCGCCTGCGCATCGGTCGCCTGTTTCAAAAGGTCGGTCATCGCCACCACCGAGGCGAGCGAGGTATCCTTGATGACGCTGACGCAGTTCGAGGCATGAGGCGGAATCACCAGCCGCAGCGCCTGCGGCAGCACCACCTTGCGCATCGTCATCCAGAAGCCGAGGCCCAGGGCCGCGGAGGCCTCGAACTGGCCCCTGGGCACCGCCTGGATGCCGGCGCGCACCACTTCGGCGGCATAGGCGCCCAGCACCAGGCTCAGCGCCGCGGCGGCGGCGATAAAGCTGCTGAGCACGATGCCGGCAAAGGGCAGCGCGTAATAGATCAGGATCAGCACCACCAGCACCGGAAGCGCCCGCATCAGGTCGGTATAGAGCACCGCCAGCAGCGCGAGCGGCCGCGGCGCGTAAAGCCGCACCAGGCTGATGCCGATGCCCAGCGCCGTGCCGCACAGGATCGCCACCGCGCCCAGCATCAGCGTGTTGCCCAGACCCCGCAGCAGGATCGGCACCGACCGCCGCAGCACGTCGATGTTGAAGAAGATGTCGATGGCGTCCATCGCGGCCCCCGCAAGGGCGGCCCGCACCGGCGCGCGGGCCGCGTCGCTGTCAGTCGGCCGAGGTCGGCACCGGCAGCGGCGTCAGGGTCAGGCTGCCTTCGGCGGGCTTCACGCCGAACCACTTTTCGTGGATCGCGGCCATGGTGCCGTCGGTCTTCATGTCGGAAATGATCTGGTTCACCGCTTCCAGCTTTTCGTGGCCCTTGGGCATCATCATGGCGAACTTCTCGCCGGTGACGATTTCGGCCGGCACCGCCAGCCCCTTCATCTGCGTCGTGGCATAGCGCAGGCCCACCACGTCGTTCACCGCCGCATCCAGCCGGCCGTTCATCAGGTCGGTCAGCATGTTGGCGGTGGTGTCGTAGCTCTTGTAGTCGGCATAGCCGATTTCGGCCGCGCGTTCCTTCAGCCAGTTTTCCGGGAAGGACGTGGCGATCGAGCCCACCACCTTGCCCTTCAGGTCCGCGACCGTTGCGATGGGCGAGCCTTCCTTGACCGCCACCCCCAGCGCGCCGGTGAAATAGGGCTGGGTGAAGCTCTGGCTTTCCAGCCGCTCGTTGGTGATGGTCAGCGAGGAAATCACCATGTCCACCCGGCGCGAGGCCGAGGCCACGAACAGCGCCTTGAAATCGTAGCCTTCGATCTGGGCCGTCGTGCCCATCCGCCTGGCGATCTCGTTGACGATATCGACCTCGAACCCTTCGAAGGTGCCGGCTTCGGTCCTGTTTTCCCACGGCGGGTTGGCGGGGTAGGATGCGACCTTCAGCGGGCCTTCGGCCAGCGCGGGCAGGCCCAGCGCCAAAGCGGCGACAAGGCCCAGGGCAAGGCGGCGTGTCAGCATGGGAAAACCTCCTGTCAGATGACCCGCCGGGTTCTGGAATCGTGCGGCGGTTGGCCCGATGTTGCCACAAACCGTATACGGTTCAAGCGGTATTTCAGACATGAAACATCTTGCATTGCCGAAAACAGCTTGACGCTTGCCGCTGTTGCCCGATTATCCTGCCTCAAACCGTATACGGATTGCCATGACCGCCGCGCCGCGCCTCAACCACGCCGAACGCATCTACCGGTTCTACCTCGACCGCATCCGTTCGGGTGCCCTCGGGCGCGAGGATCGGCTGGTCGATACCGTCATCGCCGCCGACATGGGCATCAGCCGCATGCCGGTGCGCGAGGCGCTGTTGCGCCTTGCCGCCGAAGGCTACCTCGAACCCTCCTCGCGCGGCTTCACGCTGCCGGCGCTGACCCCCGCCCAGATCGCCGAGGTGTTCGAACTGCGCCACCTGCTGGAACCGCGCGCGGTGGCGCTTTGCGCGCGCAGCTTGCCCGAACCGGCGATGGACCGGCTGGCCGAGGCGATCGCCCTGGCGGAATCGACCTTTCCCACCGCCGATGTGCCGCGGTTCTTCCAGGCGTCGGAATCCTTCCGCAACGGCTGGATCGCCGAAATCCCCAACGGCGCCTTGCGCGCTGCGATCCAGCGTTACGTGGCCCAGGTCCAGCTCGTGCGCCTGGCCACCATCGGCAACGACTCCGCCCGCCGCGCCATCGTCAAGAATCAGCGCGCGCTGCTCGCGGCCTTCCGCGCCCGCGATGCCCTGGCCGCGCACGACATCATGCGCGACTTCATCGTCGAAGGCGAACTCAGCTGGCGCGCGCGCGCTCAGCCCTGAAACAGCGCCCCCGTGCGCGTGGCCAGGAACGCGCCCAGCGGCACCTCCTCCTGCTTGAGGAACCCCCGGGCCGGCAGGGTGCCCGCGCGCACCATCTCGATCACCGCCACCACCGATGCGCTGGTCGTCCAGGCAATCGCGGTGCGCTGCCGCCCGGCCAGCACGACCGGGGTATAGGCGCGCACGAACTCGCGCCGCTTCAACTGCCCCTCCGCCCAGCCTTCCGCCGCGACATGCACGTAAACCACGTCCTCCTCCACCGGGGGCTTGGCATTGGTCAGGATGCGCCCCGCCGCCGCCCGATCCTCGCGCATCAGCAGCTCGTGAAAAAAGAAGTTCATCAGCCGCACATGGCCCGGATAGCGCATGGTCTTGTAATCCAGGTTGGCGATGCGCCCGGCATAGGTCTCGCACATCGTGCCCAAGCCACCCGAGGTGGTAAAGGCCTCCAGCGTCACCCCGCCGACATGGATGGTCTCGACCCATTCCATCGCCGACACCATCTTGCGCTGGCCGTCCTCGATCACCTCGCAATCGTTCAGATATTCGTTCACCACCCCTTCGGGCGACCAGTTGAAGGCATAGCCCAGCAACCCCGTCGGGTGCTGCGGCAAGGCCCCCACCCGCAACCGCAAGGACCGCACCGTGTCGAACTGCGCTGCCAGATCGGCGCCGACGATGCCCACGAACCCCGGCGCCAGCCCGCATTGCGGCGCCATCAGCCCCTCGGCCGTCGCCGCCAGCGCGCGGATGTGGTTCGTCGTCGGCACATCTTCGGTCAGGTCGAAGTAATGCAGCCCCATGCCTTGCGCGACCGAGGCCACGCGCATGTTCAGATGATACGGCAGGCACGACAGCACCGCCTGCTGACCCGCCAGCGCGGCGCGCAAGGCGGCCTCATCCCCCAGGTCCGCCGCAAGCACCGGAAAGGCGGCGCCCTCCAGCCCGCGCGCATCCACCCCCGTCACCGCAAAGCCCGCCTCGCGCAGCAACTCTGCCGCCAGATGCCCGACCTTGCCCAGTCCCAGCACCGCCACCCGTTCGAATGCCATTCCCGCCTCCTGTTCCGTTTCGCGCAGACTGCCCGCCCGAACCGCCGAAAGGTCGCGTCACATCGCCCGTTTCGCCCGATCCGGGCGTCAGAATGCCAAGGGCGCCGGCCATTCCGCCGACGCCCCTTTCACCTTGCCGAAATATCCTCGGGTGGGGTCCGGGGAGGGCAGACAGCCCTCCCCGGCGCCGGGGCGCGGGGCGCGCGCGCAGCCCCTCGCACGCCCCCCCCGCGTCAGATGTCGAACTTCACGCCGTGCGCCAGCGGCAGCGCGGCGGAATAGTTCACCGTGTTGGTCGCCCGCCGCATATAGGCCTTCCAGGCGTCCGAGCCCGATTCGCGCCC
>NZ_JBKBQM010000051.1:0-20587 GCF_046292685.1 Gemmobacter sp. | reverse complement strand
GGCGGCCGGGACCGCTCTTGCCGGCCCTCCGCTTGCGCTTCGGGCGTTCGCCGCTTCGCCCGCTCCACCGGAGCGGCCGATCCGGGCCTGCGGCCCGGACCGCGGCTCACCCAATCTTGCAGGCGGCCATGACGGCCATGTTGAGGATGTCGTTGACCGTGGCGCTGGTGGAACAGATCTGGATCGGCTTCTTCACGCCGGCCAGGATGGGGCCGATCACCGTGGCGCCGGCCATTTCCTGCATCAGCTTGACCGAGATGCTGGCCGAATGCCGCGCCGGCACCACCAGAATGTTCGCCGGCCCGGTCAGGCGGCAGAAGGGATAATGCGCCATCTGTTCGGGGTTCAGCGCCACATCCACGGTCATTTCGCCTTCGTATTCGAAATCGACCCCGCGCCGGTCCAGCACCAGTGGCGCCTCGTGCATCTTGCTGGCGCGCTCGCTGACCGGATAGCCGAAGGTCGAGAACGACACGAAGGCCACCCGCGGATCGAGCCCGAGGTTGCGCGCCACCCCGGCGGCGCGCTGGGCGATGGTGGCCAGATCCTCGGCCTCGGGCCATTCGTGCACCAGCGTATCGGCCACCAGCACGATGCGCCCCTTGTGCAACAGCGCCGTCACCCCCACGGCTCCATCGGCAGCCGAGGCGTCGAACACGTGGTTGATGAGGCTGAGCACATGCGCCGATTTGCGCGTGGCGCCGGTGACCAGCCCGTCGCCGTGGCCATGCGCCAGCATCAGCGCGGCAAAGACGTGCCGGTCGCGGGCGGCAAGGCGGTGCACATCCTGCCGGTCGTGCCCCTGGCGCTGCAACCGGCGATAGAGGAAATCCTTGTAGGCATCGAGGTGCCGGGTATTGGCGGCGTTCACGATTTCCAGCTCGCGCGCGGCATCGGCCAGGCCCGCGACCTCGAGCTTTTCGCGCACGTCGGGTTCGCGCCCGACCACCAGCGCCCGCCCCAGCCCGGCGCGCTGATAGGCCACGGCCGCGCGCAGCACGCGCGGATCGTCGCCTTCGGCAAAGATCATCCGCGCCTGCGCGGCCCGCGCGCGCGCGTGCACGCCTTGCAGGATGCTTGCGGTCGGGTCCATCCGCGCCTTGAGCCCGGCCTCGTAGGCCTTCATGTCGATGATCGGGCGCCGGGCCACGCCGGTATCCATGCCGGCCCGCGCCACCGCCGGCGGGATCACGTAGATCAGCCGCGGGTCGAAGGGCGTGGGGATGATGTAGTCGCGCCCGAAGGACAGTTTGCGGCCATAGGCCATTGCCACCTCGTCGGGCACATCCTCGCGCGCAAGGCGGGCCAGCGCCTCGGCGCAGGCGATCTTCATCGCGTCGTTGATCGCCCGGGCATGAATGTCGAGCGCCCCGCGGAACAGGTAGGGAAAGCCCAGCACGTTGTTGACCTGGTTCGGGTAATCGCTGCGCCCTGTGGCCACGATGGCATCGGGGCGCACGGCGTGGGCGTCTTCGGGGGTGATTTCCGGGTCGGGGTTGGCCATGGCGAAGATGACCGGGTTGTCGGCCATCGAGGCGACCATGTCCTGCGTCACGGCACCCTTGGCCGACACGCCGAGGAACACGTCGGCACCCTTCATCGCCTCCTCCAGCGTGCGCAGGTCGGTCCTGGCGGCGTGGGCGGATTTCCACTGGTTCATGCCTTCGGTGCGGCCCTGGTAGACCACGCCCTTGGTGTCGCACATGATGCAGTTGTCGGGGCGGGCGCCCATCGACTTCAGCAGTTCGAGGCAGGCGATGCCCGCGGCCCCTGCCCCGTTCAGCACGATGCGCACGTCCTGGATGCGCTTGCCGGTCATTTCCAGCGCGTTGATGAGGCCGGCGGCGCAGATCACCGCGGTGCCGTGCTGGTCGTCGTGGAACACCGGGATGTCCATGATCTCCTTCAGCCGGCTTTCGATGATGAAGCACTCGGGGGCCTTGATGTCTTCGAGGTTGATGCCGCCGAAGGTGGGGCCCATCAGCGCGACGGCCTTGACGATCTCGTCGGGGTCTTCGGTGTCGAGCTCGATGTCGATGGCGTTGACGTCGGCAAAGCGCTTGAACAGAACCGCCTTGCCTTCCATCACCGGCTTGGAGGCCAGCGCGCCGAGGTTGCCGAGGCCGAGAATGGCGGTGCCGTTGGAAATGACGGCCACCATGTTGCCCTTGACCGTGTAGTCGTAGGCGGTGGCGGGGTTGTCGGCGATGGCCTGGACGGGCACGGCGACGCCGGGCGAATAGGCCAGGCTCAGGTCGCGCTGGGTGGCCATCGGGGTGGAGGCGACGACATCGTATTTCCCCGGCCGCGGTTCGAGGTGATAGGCAAGCGCCTCTTCGGGCGTGATCTTGGCACGGGTCATGGTGGCCTCCCTTTTCGCCCCGTTTAGCGGCCCTTTGCGAAGGCGACAATGGATTTGCGGGGTTTCTGGCCTGTGCGGCTTGCGCTAGGTTCGCGGCGCCGACAGGGGGGCCCCATGACCGAGACCGTCACGCCGATGATGGCGCAGTATCTGGAAATCAAGGCGCAGAATCCCGATGCGCTGCTGTTCTACCGGATGGGCGATTTCTACGAGATGTTCTTCGAGGATGCCGCACAGGCGGCGGCGGCGCTGGACATCGCGCTGACCAGACGCGGGCAGCACCTGGGCCAGGACATTCCGATGTGCGGCGTGCCCGTGCATTCGGCCGAAGGCTATCTGCTGGCGCTGATCCGCAAGGGGTTCCGCGTGGCCATCGCCGAGCAGATGGAAGACCCTGTCGAGGCGAGGAAGCGCGGGTCCAAGGCGGTGGTGCGGCGCGAGGTGGTGCGGCTGGTGACCCCGGGCACCCTGACCGAGGACACGCTGCTGGAGGCGCGGCGGCACAACTACCTTGCCGCCTTTGCCGAGGTGCGCGAGGCGGGGGCGCTGGCCTGGGTGGACATTTCGACCGGCGAGATGCGGGTGATGCCTTGCCCGGCCGTGCGGCTTGGCCCGGAACTGGCGCGCCTCGGCCCACGCGAGGTGCTGCTGTCGGAGGCGGCCGAGGGGCTGGCCGCGGTGGTGCGCGACCTTGGCGCGGTGGAAACGCTGCGGCCGCGGGCGGTGTTCGATTCGACCGCGTCGGAGCGGCGGCTGTGCGGCCTGTGGCAGGTGAGCACGCTGGAAGGCTTCGGCCAGTTCGACCGCGCGGAACTGGCGGCGATGGGGGCGCTGGCGGAATACCTGGACCTGACGCAGCGCGGAAGGCTGCCGCTGTTGCGCCCGCCGGTGCGCGAATTGCCCGGCGGGGTGATGCAGATCGACGCCGCAACCCGGCGGTCGCTGGAAATTACCGTCGGGGCCGGCGGGGGGCGCGAAGGCTCCTTGCTGGCCGCGATCGACCGCACGGTGACGGCGGCCGGGGCGCGGCTGCTGGAAAAGCGGCTCTCGGGGCCGTCCAGAGACTTGCAGGTCATTCGGCAGCGCCTGGAAGCGGTGCGCTGGCTGGTCGAGGACAACGCCTTGCGCGATGCGTTGCGGACGGCGTTGAAGGCGGTGCCGGACATGGACCGCGCCCTGTCGCGCCTGGCGCTGGACCGCGGCGGGCCGCGCGACCTCGCGGCGATCCGGGCGGGGCTGGTGCAGGCCGCCGGCATCGCCGAGACCCTGGCGGGATGCCTCTTGCCGGCGATCCTGGCCGATGCGCTGCGCCCGCTGACCGGGCAAGAGGCGCTGGCAGCCCGGCTGGGCGCGGCATTGGTCGCCGAACCGCCGCTGCTGGTGCGCGATGGCGGCTTCATCGCCGAGGGATTCGATGCCGAGCTGGACGAGACGCGCGCCTTGCGCGACGAAGGGCGCGGCGTGATTGCCCGGATGCAGGCCGACTATTGCGCCGAAACCGGCATCGCCAGCCTGAAGATCCGGCACAACAACGTGCTGGGCTATTTCATCGAGACGACCGACCGCCATGCCGAGCGCATGATGGCGCCGCCGCTGGCCGAACGGTTCATCCATCGCCAGACCACGGCGAACCAGGTGCGGTTCACCACGGTCGAGCTTTCGGCGCTGGAAACCCGGATTCTGAATGCGGCGAACCATGCGCTGGACATCGAAAAGCGGCTCTATTCGGCGCTGAGAGCCGAAGTTCTTGCAGCCGCCGGGCCGGTGGGCGAGGCCGCGCGGGGGCTTGCAGAGCTGGATCTGGCCGCCGCGCTGGCCGATCTGGCGGTGGCCGAGGACTGGTGCGAACCCGTGGTGGACGACAGCCGGGCCTTCGAGGTGGTGGCCGGGCGGCACCCGGTGGTGGAACGGGCGTTGCGGCGCGAGGGACAGGCCTTTGTCGCCAACGATTGCGCATTGTCGGCGGGCGACGCGCCGGCCATCTGGTTGCTGACCGGGCCGAACATGGCGGGCAAATCGACCTTTCTGCGGCAGAACGCGCTGATTGCGCTGCTGGCGCAGGCGGGCAGCCATGTGCCGGCGCGGTCGGCCCGCATCGGGCTTGTCAGCCAGTTGTTCAGCCGGGTCGGCGCCTCGGACGACCTGGCACGGGGCCGTTCGACCTTCATGGTCGAAATGGTCGAAACCGCGGGCATCCTGAACCAGGCCGATGACCGGGCGCTGGTCATTCTGGACGAAATCGGCCGCGGCACGGCGACCTATGACGGGCTTTCGATTGCCTGGGCGGTGCTGGAGCACCTGCACGAAACCAACCGCTGCCGGGCGCTGTTTGCCACGCATTACCACGAAATGACCGGATTGGCGGCCAGACTGCCCGGGGTGGAAAACGCCACGGTGCGTGTCAAGGAGTGGCAAGGCGAGGTGATTTTCCTGCACGAGGTGCGGATGGGCGCCGCCGACCGATCCTACGGGGTGCAGGTGGCGCGTCTGGCCGGCTTGCCGCGCAGCGTGGTGGAGCGGGCGCGGGTGGTGCTGGATGCGCTGGAAAAGGGCGAGCGCGAAGGCGGGGCCGCGCGGCAGAAGGCGCTGATGGACGATTTGCCGCTGTTTTCCGCCGCAGCCCAGGCACCGCGGGCCGCGCCGGCGCGGCCGGAACCCTCGGCGGTGGCCGAGCGGTTGCGCGCGCTGTCGCCCGACGACCTGTCGCCGCGCGAGGCGCTGGATCTGGTTTACGAATTGCGGCGCCTGGCGCTTGCGGAGGGGTAAGGCGGCGCCCGCGCCGCCCTGCCCTGCCCGGTTCAGCCGACGTTCGACGACACGCCGACCTGGGCCGGCCGCAACAGGCGGTCGTGCAGCATGAAGCCATCGGCCATGCATTGCAGGATGGTGCCAGCCACGGTGCCGGGCACCGGCGCCTCGAACATCGCCTGATGCACCTGGGGGTCGAAGGCATCGCCCGGCTTGGGCGAAATGATGGTGACACCATGCCGCGAAAAGACGGTGTGCAGCTCGCGCAGGGTGAGTTCGACGCCTTCGATCAAGGCAGCGGCGGGGCTGCGCAGATCTTCGGGGATGGCGTCGAGCGCGCGGCGCAGGTTGTCGTGCACCGGCAGAAGGTCGCGCGCCAGGCGGGAGCCGCCGTATTGTTCGGCCTCGCGCCGGTCGCGTTCGGCGCGCTTGCGCGCGTTTTCGGCATCGGCCAGTGCCCGCATGAACTTGTCGCGCAGCTCGTCGCGCTCGGCCCGCAGGGCATCCAGCTCGGCAGCGTCGATGTAATCGAACTCGGCTTCGCCGGCCGGCGGCGTGTTCTGCGTTTCGTCCTGCATTCCTGTCATCCTTTCGTCCGGTCGGAGATCATGCGCCCCACGAGCTGGGCCGTGTAATCGACGATGGGCACGATGCGGCCGTAGTTGAGCCGCGTCGGACCGATCACGCCGACGGCGCCGATGATCTTCCGCTCGGCGTTCATATAGGGAGAGACGACCAGAGAGGAACCCGAAAGTGAGAAAAGCTTGTTCTCGGACCCGATGAAAATGCGCACGCCTTCGCCTTGCTCGGCCAGGTCGAGAAACTCGGCGATGTCGCGCTTGCGCTCGAGGTCGTCGAACAGGGTGCGGATGCGTTCGAGCTCGGCGCCTTCGTCGCTTTCGGGCAGCAGGTTGGCGCGGCCGCGCACGATCAGGCGCTCGGACGATTCGCCGGCGTTTTCCCAGACGGCGAGGCCGCTTTCGACAAGGCTGCGGGCCAGTTCGTCGATTTCCTGGCGATGGCGCTTGAGCTCGCCGGCGATGTCGCTGCGCAGGTCGGAGAGGGTGCGGCCTTCGGCGATGGCGTTGAGGAAGTTCGCAGCCTCGCGCATGGAGGAGGGCGTCTGCCCCGGCGGCGGGGTGAAGACCCGGTTTTCGACGTGACCGTCGGCAAAGACCAGGACGACCAGGGCCCGGTCGGCGCCGAGGCTGACGAATTCGATATGGCGGATCGGGGTTTCGTGTTTCGGCGCCAGCACGAGGCTGGCCCCGCGCGTGATGCGCGACAGCGTGGCGCCGACATGGTCGAGCATGTTGGTGACGTCGTGGTCGGTGCTTTCGAGCGAGGCGTCGATCGTCTCCCGGTCGGAGTCGCCGATTTCGGCGACCTCGAGCAGGCCATCGACGAACATCCGCAGGCCGAGCTGCGTCGGGATGCGCCCGGCCGAGACATGCGGAGAACCCAGCAGACCGAGGTATTCGAGATCCTGCATCACGTTGCGGATCGTGGCTGCCGAGAGCTTTTCCGACATGGTGCGGGTGAGCGTGCGCGACCCGACCGGGTCGCCGGATTGCAGATACCCTTCGACCACCCGGCGAAAGACTTCGCGCGAGCGGGCGTTGAGATCTGACAGCGGATTCGGGCGGTCTGTCATGCGGTTGATCCTGGTGCGGCCTTGCAAAATAAGGGCGCGGAGGGGCCTTCGTCAATCATGCGCGGGGGACATGGGGTTGTCAGGCCGAGGCGCGCGGAGTAGGTGCCGGGGAGCATCAGCGGAAAGGACGAGGACATGCGGCCATCGGGGCGGAAACTGGACGAGTTGCGCAGGATTTCGATCGAGACCGGCGTTGCGCGGCATGCGGAGGGATCGTGCCTGATCAAGATGGGGGATACCCATGTGCTGTGCACGGCGACGGTGGAAGACAAGCCGCCGCCGTTCCTGAAGGGCACCGGCCTGGGATGGGTGACGGCGGAATACGGCATGCTGCCGCGCGCCACCCATACGCGCACCCGGCGCGAGGCCGCCGCTGGCAAGCAGCAAGGCCGGACGGTCGAAATCCAGCGGCTGATCGGGCGGGCGCTGCGCGCCGGGGTGGACCGGGCCGCGCTGGGGGAACGGCAGATCGTGGTCGATTGCGATGTGTTGCAGGCCGATGGCGGCACGCGCTGCGCCGCGATCACCGGGGGCTGGGTGGCCTTGCGCCTGGCGGCGAACCGGCTGCTTGCAAGCCGGGCAATCGTCTCGGACCCGATCCTGGATCATGTTGCTGCGGTATCCTGCGGGATCTATGCCGGGCAGCCGGTGGTGGATCTGGAGTATCTGGAGGACAGCGCGGCAGGGATGGATGGCAACTTCGTGCTGACCGGCGGCGGCAAGCTGATCGAAGTGCAGATGTCGGCGGAAGGCGCCGCCTTCTCGCGCGGGGAAATGGGGCAGCTGCTGGACATGGCCGAAGCGGGGATCCGGCAGCTGGTCGAAGCTCAGAAGGCGGCACTGTCGTGAGGCGGTTCGAGGGCGAGCGGCTTGTTGTTGCGACGCACAACAAGGGGAAGCTGGAGGAGATTCGCGCTCTTTTCCAGGGACGCGCCCTGACGATCGTTTCGGCGGGCGAACTCGGGCTTCCCGAGCCGGCAGAGACCGAGACGACCTTTGTGGGCAACGCCCGGATCAAGGCCCACGCGGCCGCTCGGGCGAGCGGCGAGGTTGCCCTTGCAGACGATTCGGGGCTGTGTGTGGACGCGCTTGGCGGTGCGCCGGGTGTCTACTCTGCCGATTGGGCCGAAACACCGGAGGGCCGTGACTTTGGGATGGCGATGGCAAAGGTTTGCCGGATGCTCGATGAAGCTGGCGCAGAGGCGGCAAGGACGGCGCGTTTCGTCAGCGTGCTTGTGCTGGCCTGGCCGGACGGGCACGATGAGGTCTTTCAGGGGTCCATCGACGGCCGCATCGTCTGCCCGGGTCGGGGCGAGAACGGGCATGGCTATGATCCGATCTTTCTGCCGGATGGACACGATCTGACCTTTGGCGAGATGGATCGCTGGGAGAAGAACAGGCTCAGTCACCGGGGTCGCGCCTTTGGGGCGCTGATGTCCTGTTTCACGTGAAACCATCGCGCCGCACGGAAACTGGGGACTGAGATGGCTTTCGGATTGTACATTCACTGGCCCTACTGCGAGTCGAAGTGCCCGTACTGCGACTTCAACAGCCACGTGGCGAATCGTATCGATCAGGCGCGTTGGATCTCGGCCTATCGCAGCGAAATTGCCCGGGTTTCCGCCGAGAGCCCGGACTCCACGCTTGGCACGATCTTTTTCGGCGGTGGCACGCCTTCTCTGATGTCGCCGGATGTGGTCGCGGCCGTCATCGACGCCGCACGGTCGGCCTGGCGGTGCGCCAACGCCCTGGAAATCACCCTGGAGGCCAATCCGTCATCGGTCGAGGCGGGTCGCCTTGGCGCCTACAGGGACGCAGGCGTCAATCGGGTGTCGCTCGGGATACAGGCGTTGAACGATGCCGACTTGCGACTGCTGGGTCGCAAGCATGATCGTGCCGAGGCCCTGCGCGCCATCGAAACCGCCCAGTTCGTGTTCGATCGCGTGAATCTGGACCTGATGTATGGTCGCCAATATCAGAGTGTCCCGGATTGGACGCGCGAACTTGCGGAAGCGCTGCAGTTCGGGACCACGCATCTGTCGCTGTATCAGCTGACGATCGAGGAAGGAACCGTCTTCGGCCGACGCCACGCCGCCGGGCAACTGCAGGGCCTGCCGGATGAAGACAGGTCTGTTGCCTTTTTCGAGGCGACGCAGGCGCTTTGCGATGCTGCCGGACTTTCTGCCTATGAAATCTCCAACCACGCCCGCCCAGGCCAGGAATGCCGGCACAACCTGATCTATTGGCAGGCCGGAACCTATGCAGGCATCGGACCCGGCGCACATGGCCGGCTTGGCATCGGCCCGACGCGACGCGCCACAGAAGCGATCCGGGACCCGGCCGGCTGGTTGACCGCGGTCGAAACCCGCGGCAACGGCGACGTTACGGTCACACCGCTGAGCCCCCTCGAGCAGGCGCAGGAAGTTCTGCTGATGGGGTTGCGGCTTTCGGAAGGTGTCTCCCTCCAAAGGCTGGAAGCTGCCGGCATCGACTGGCGGAACTGGATGTCCTGCGGGCAACTGCTCGAAACCGGGCTGCTGGAACGCGACGCAAGCCACCTGCGCACGTCGCGCGATGGCCGGCTGCTGTTGAACGCGATTCTCCGGCAACTTTGCAGCGATTTGCGCGTGGATCAGACCTGAACGTCGCTGGGAATCGCCGAAAGCACGCGACAGAGCAGATCGAGTTGCTCCAGCGTGTTATACCGGATCGAGATCGTGCCTGCGCCGGTATGCGCCTCGTGGTTGATCTTGACCGACATCTTCAGATTGGCGGAAACATCGGCCTCAAGCGCCAAGGTGTCGGCGTCCTTGTTAGACCTGCGGCCGCGATAGCTGCGCGGAGTCGTCGACGGGCCTGCCTTTTCCTCTCGCACCAGGCGCTCGACTTCCCGCACCGTCATGCCTTCGTCGACAATGCGCCGTGCAAGTTTGGAGGCCTTGTCGGAGGTGACCAGAGCCCGCGCATGGCCGGCCGAAAGCGCGCCCGTCTCGACCATGCCGACCACATCCGCAGGAAGGCTGAGCAAACGCAGCGCATTGGCAATGTAGCTTCGGCTTTTCCCCAAGGATTCGGCGAGCTTTTCCTGCGTATGGCCGAACTTCTCGATCAGCTGACGATAGGCCGTTGCTTCCTCCACCGGGCTCAGGTCCGCGCGCTGGATGTTCTCGATGATGGCGACTTCGAGAACCTCGGTATCGTCGTAGCTGCGCACCAGAACGGGGATGCTGTGAAGCTGCGCCAGTTGCGCAGCACGCCAGCGCCGTTCGCCGGCGACGATTTCGAACCCGCCGTCGCGCTCGCGCACCAGAAGCGGCTGCAAGACTCCCTTCTCGCGGATCGAACTTGCCAGCTCGTCGAGCGCCTCCTTGTCGAAACGGCGGCGCGGCTGGTCGGGATTGGGTCTGACCTGCTCGATCGGCACGTCGCGCACGCCGGCAGGCACGTTCCCGCGTGCAGAGACGCTTTCCACCATTCCGACATCCGCCATCAAGGCAGACAAGCCGCGGCCAAGACCACGACGCTCGATCTTGCGGTCGTTCATTGCGTCATCTCCACTCATCGCGTCCCCTCATGCCGCGCCAGAACCTCGAGCGCAAGTGCGCGGTAGGCCTGGCTGCCCTTGGACAACGGATCATAGTCGAGAATGGTTTGCGCGTAAGAGGGCGCCTCGCTGATGCGCACATTTCGCGGAATGACGCTTTGAAACACGAGATCGCCCAGGGTTTGCCGCACATCGGCTTCGACCTGCTGCGACAGCCGGTTTCGCATGTCGGCCATGGTGAGAACAACGCCTTCGATCCGCAGGCCGGGGTTGGCCTTGGTGCGCACCTCGCGAATCGTCATCATCAGCTGCGAGAGCCCTTCCAGCGCGTAGAACTCGGCCTGGAGCGGAACGAGCACCGCATGGGCCGCAACCATGGCATTCACCGTCAGGAGATTCAGCGACGGCGGGCAATCGATGAGAATGTAGTCGAAATCGCCGGCGTCGGGGCCCATGTGACGCAAGGCATCATGCAACAGAAAGCTGCGCTTTTCGTGCGCGTGCAGTTCGATATCGGCGGATGCAAGGTCGGTGTTTGCCGGAATCAGCCACAGCTGCCCTGCCCCCAGACCGACCGCGATCGGATCGGGCGCCGAGTCGCCGAGGAGAAGATCGTAGCTGGTGTTCTTTCGGGCGTCGGCCGGAATCCCGAGGCCCGTCGAGGTGTTCCCTTGAGGATCGAGGTCAACCAGCAACACGCGCTTTCCCTGTTCGGCAAGGGCGGCGCCCAGATTGATGGTGGTGGTGGTCTTTCCGACGCCACCTTTCTGGTTTGCGATCGCGATGATTCTCATGTCGAAGTGCTGCTTCCAGTGCGACGGGAAAGATGCTGCAGCCGCAAAAGCCGGGCATCGGGGCTTGTTTGACTGGGAAACTCCTCGACGTCAAATGCCCAAGAGCTGCGAGCGGCATCGACCTCGGCCTGAGAGCCGGCGCCCTTCGGAAGCAAAGCCACGCCGTTCGGCGCGAGATGGCGATGCACAAGCCCGAGAAGCTCCGGCAAGGCCGACAGCGCTCGGGCACTGACGACTTCTGCCGCCAGGGGCGCCACATGCTCGGCGCGGGCGCACAGGATCTCGGCCGCGACACCGGTAACCCGGACGGCCTCGCGCAGGAAGGTCGCCTTGCGCTGGTCGGATTCGACCAGCGCGAAGCGCGCCTCGGGCCGGTGCTGCCGGGCAAGTATCGCCAGGACGATGCCCGGGAAGCCGCCACCGCTGCCGAGATCGGCGAAGCGCCGGGCGCTGGGCGGAGCCAGCGGAAACAGCTGCGCCGAATCCGCGATGTGGCGACTCCAGAGCGTGTCCAGCGTGGACCGCGACACCAGATTGATGCGTTGCGTCCAACGCGTCACCAGATCGGCATAAGCCTGAAAGGCCGCTCTAGCGGCGGGATCGAGGCTGCAGCCGGCAAGCCGTTCCAGGTCGTCGAAGGTCACGCACTGGCCTCGCGCCTGTCAGCCCCGCTCAGGGCACGGAGCCGCAAATGCAGCAAGGCCAGCGCCGCCGGGGTCATGCCTTCGATGCGCGCCGCTTGCGCCAGGCTTTCGGGCCGCGCCCGATCAAGCTTTTGTTGCAGCTCGAACGACAGGCCGGCGATGCCCCGATAATCCAGATCGGCCGGAATGCGCCGGTTTTCGTCCTTTCGCACAGTCTCGATCTGATGGCGCTGACGATCCTCGTAAGCCACATACAACGATTCGCGCTGAAGCTGGGCGAAAATCTCCGGCGCGATCGCCTTGGCGTCCGGGACCAGCGCCGCAATCTGCTCGGGCGAGACGTTCGGGTAGGACAGCAACTCGAGGGCTGCCCGGCGAACGCCGTCCTTGTTTGCCGCAATGCCGACCGCCTCCAGCTCTTTCGGGCTGAAACGGTTTCGGGTCAGTGTCGCACGCGCCTTGTCGAGCTTGTCCATCCGGCTATGAAAGGCGCTGGCCCGTTCGTCGCCGACGCAGCCGATTTGCAGGCCAAGCGGTGTCAGGCGCTGATCGGCGTTATCCACCCGCAGGGTCAGGCGGTATTCGGCCCGAGAGGTGAACATCCGGTAGGGCTCGGTCACGCCGCGGGTCACCAGGTCGTCAACCATGACGCCGATGTAGCTGTCGGTGCGGTGCAAGACCACTTCGCTGTCGCCGCGCGCAAACCGTGCGGCGTTGATGCCGGCAAGAAGCCCCTGCGCACCGGCTTCTTCGTAGCCGGTGGTGCCGTTGATTTGACCCGCGAAGTACAGCCCGGCGACATCCCGAACCTGCAAGGTCCGGGTCAGACCGCGCGGGTCGAAGTAATCGTACTCGATCGCATAACCCGGTTGCAGGATGCGAACCTGTTCGAGTCCGGCGATGCTGCGCACATAGGCTTCCTGCACCGTTGCCGGAAGCGATGTGGAAATGCCGTTCGGATAGACGGTCGTATCTTCGAGACCCTCGGGTTCGAGAAAGACCTGGTGACTGGTCTTGTCGGCAAAGCGAACGATCTTGTCCTCGATCGAAGGGCAGTAGCGCGGCCCGACGCCTTCGATGAACCCCCCGTACATGGCCGACTGCGACAGGTTCTGACGCACGATCTCGTGCGTTCTCTCGTTGGTATGGGTTATCCCGCAGGCGATCTGGCGCACGAAGGGTTTCTTGTGCAGGAACGACAGCATGACGGGATCCGCGTCCCCGGCCTGGCTGTCGAGTCTGCCCCAATCGATGCTGCGTCCGTCCAATCTTGGCGGTGTTCCTGTCTTCAGCCTGCCTCGACCGGGGGCAATTTCGGCGAGCATCGCCGCCAGTCTTGTCGAGGCAGGGTCACCGACCCGGCCACCCGGCGCCTTGTCTTGCCCGACATGCATTTGCCCGTTCAGGAAGGTACCGGCGGTCAGCACAATGCTGGACGCCGAAAACCGACGCCCATCGGCCAGTGCAAGGCCCTGGACCCGGCCACCGGCAAGAAGGAAGGCAGCCACTTCCCCTTCGATGATCTCGAGTCCCGCGCGATGCAAAAGGATTTCCTGCACGGCCGCACGATACAGCGCGCGGTCAGCCTGGATTCGCGGCCCCTGGACAGCTGGCCCCTTGCTTCGGTTCAGCAGCCGGTACTGAATCCCGGCCTTGTCCCCGGCTCTTGCCATGACGCCATCCAGGGCGTCGATTTCGCGCACCAGGTGGCCTTTTCCCAGGCCGCCGATGGCAGGGTTGCACGACATCACGCCGATCCGGTCGATCCGCAGGGTCACAAGCGCGGTTTGCGCCCCCATGCGCGCCGCTGCGTCTGCTGCCTCGGTGCCTGCATGACCACCGCCTACCACGATGACGTCGTAATGTTTCATGTGAAACAAGCCCTACTTTCCGATGCAGAACGACGCGAAGATTTCGCCCAGCAAGTCCTCCACGCCAATCCTGCCGACAAGATCGTCCATGGCGGCCATCGCCTGACGCAGCGCGTCTGCTGCAACTTCCTCGTTGTCTTCTCCAGCCATTATCACTGCTTGCGCCGATTCCAAAGCCTCGATCGATCTGCGAACCGCCGTCCGGTGCCTTTCGCGTGTGATCGTTGCGGCAGCACCCGCCCGACGCGCCAGGATGGACTCGACCTCCTTGACCAGGATGTCCACGCCCTCACCCGTCAGCCCCGAAATGGCCAAACCGGAAACGGCATGCAAATCCGCCTTGCCATGCACGACCAGGTCGTCGGGCCCGGGGCGAAGCGCCAGCTCCCCCGGTGTGTCATCAGGACCGACCAGAAAGATGCGCAAATCCGCGTTTCGCGCACGCTCGATGCCACGGGCAATCCCCATGGCCTCCACCGGGTCCGCAGCAGATCGCAAGCCGGCCGTGTCCAGTAGCGTGACCGGCAACCCGGCAAGGTCCATGCGAACCTCGATGACATCTCGCGTCGTTCCGGCATATTCCGAGGTCAAGGCCGCCTCGCGACCCGCCAACCGGTTCAGCAAGGTGGATTTTCCGGCATTCGGCGCCCCGAGGATCGCTACCTCGAAACCGTCGCGAATCCGCTCCGACACAGCGTAGCCGGCTTGCTCGGCGCGCAATTCCTCCAGCAGCAGCGCAATCAGGGTGCGGACCTCCGGGTACACGTCCACCGGCACATCTTCATCGGCGAAATCGAGCGCTGCCTCGAGCAAGGCCGCCGAGCGCAGCATCAACGCGCGCCAACGCAGTGCCTTCTCTCCGACAGCACCGGAAAACACCCGCATCGCCTGACGCCGTTGAGCCTCTGTCTCTGCCTGGATAAGGTCCGACAGCCCCTCGACCTGTGCAAGGTCAAGACGGCCGTTCTCGAGCGCGCGACGCGTGAACTCGCCGGCCTCTGCCATCCTGAACCCCGGCACCCGCGACAGACGATCCAGCACCGCCGCCGCAATGGCCGGGCTGCCGTGAAGCTGCAGCTCCACCACCTCTTCGCCGGTAAAGCTGTGTTCCGCCTCGAAACGCAGGACCAGGGCTTCGTCCAGAACGTCGTCACCATCGCGCAGCCGCCGCAACACCGCGCGACGCGGCGGCCCGAAAGAACCCACCAGCGGAAGCAAGCCCTCCACGGCTGCTGGGCCGGATACGCGGACTATGGCGACGCCTGCCTTGCCCCGGCCCGTGGCCAAGGCATAGATGGTTTCCATGACCGTCGTCTCAGCTGTTCATCGAATCGAAGAATTCGCTGTTCGTCTTGGTCTGCTTCAGCTTCGAGATCAGGAACTCGATGGCATCCGTTGTGCCCATCGGGTTGAGGATCCGGCGCAGCACATAAGTCTTCTGCAGGTCGTTCTTGGCCACCAGCAGCTCTTCCTTCCGCGTGCCGGACTTCAGGATATCCATCGCCGGGAAGATACGTTTGTCCGCCACCTTCCGGTCCAGCACGATCTCGCAGTTGCCGGTGCCCTTGAACTCCTCGAAGATGACCTCGTCCATGCGGCTACCCGTATCGATCAGCGCCGTCGCAATGATCGTCAGGCTCCCGCCTTCCTCGATGTTGCGCGCCGCCCCGAAGAACCGCTTGGGCCGCTGCAAGGCATTGGCATCCACGCCACCCGTCAGAACCTTGCCTGACGACGGCACAACGGTGTTGAAAGCCCTGCCAAGCCTTGTGATCGAATCCAGCAGGATCACAACATCTCGCTTGTGCTCAACCAACCGCTTGGCTTTTTCGATCACCATCTCGGCCACCGCCACGTGCCGGGTCGCCGGTTCGTCGAAGGTCGAGGAAATCACCTCGCCCTTCACGCTGCGCTGCATGTCGGTCACTTCCTCGGGCCGCTCGTCGATCAGCAGCACGATCAGATAGCATTCCGGGTGGTTCACCGCGAGCGATTTGGCGATGTTCTGCAACAGCACGGTCTTGCCGGTCCGCGGCGGCGCCACGATCAACGCGCGCTGGCCCTTGCCGATGGGTGCCACCAGGTCGATGATGCGCGCCGACCGATCCTTGATCGTCGGATCCTCGATCTCCATCTTCAGCCGTTCTTCGGGGTAAAGCGGCGTCAGGTTGTCGAAGTGCACCTTGTGGCGGGCCTTCTCGGGATCGTCGAAGTTGATCCGGGTCACCTTGGTCAGGCAGAAATACCGCTCGTTCTCGCGCGGGGCCTGGATCACGCCTTCGACCGTATCGCCGGTGCGCAGCGACCATTGCCGGATCATGTCGGGCGACACATAGATGTCGTCCGGGCCGGGCAGATAGTTGGCCTCGGGCGACCGCAGGAACCCGAAACCGTCCTGCAACACCTCCAGCACGCCATCGCCGCCGATCTCGAAGCCTTCCTCGGCATGTTCCTTCAGGATCTGGAACATCATCTCGCCCTTGCGCATGGACGAGGCGTTCTCGATCTCCCATTCCTCGGCCATCGCCAGCAGGTCGGCCGGCGTCTTGGCCTTCAGATCGGAGAGTTTCAGGTGATCCTGGGTCATGACACCGTCTCGAAAAAGCGGGCACCGCCCCTAAAGGCGGCACGACAGGGTTGAAGCGGGAAGCGGTATGGCCGGACGGCCCCCACCCTCCGCTACACCGCGCCCCGCAAACTGTCAACGCGCCTAGAACTTCACGATCACGGCAAACACGATCAGCAACATCAGCAGGGTCGGCACCTCGTTCATCAGCCGATAGCTGCGCCCCGACCGCAGGTTGCGCCCGGCGGCAAAGTCCTTGCGCCGCGCGGCCAGCCACATGTGAAACCAGGTCATCGCCAGAACGCTCGCGCCCTTCACCCAGGGCCAGGCGGCCGACCAGTCCACGATGCCGGGGGTCAGCACCAGCAACAGCCCGAAGACCCAGGTCGCCACCATCGCCGGGTTCATGATCGCCCGCAGCAAGCGCCGCTCCATCGTCCGGAACAGGTCTTCGGCCGCAGCCAGACCACCTTGCACCCTTTCGGCATGATAGACGTAGAGCCGCGGCAGATAGAACAGACCCGCCATCCACGACATCACCGAAACCACATGCAAGGCCTTGATCCACGGATAGAGGCTCGCCAGCCAGTCGGTCATCTCAGCCTCCTTCAAGGAATCCTTTGGAAAAGGATGTAATGGATAGTAGGGGCGGTGGAAAACCGGATTTGCAGCTTTGGCCCCGATGCCGTCCACAGGACCGATCCCGGTGGAAAACCGGTGCACGACATCGAGAAAATCGGGAAACCTCAATAAAATCCGTTTCAGAACAGAAGGATGCAGTCCTCATCCTTCAACTCGGCCTGTGGATTGTTTCCGGGTTTCATGCCTCTGCCGGGGTTTTCCACAATCGGGCCTCGCAGCTTGTCCGCCTGTGGAAAGCCACCCCCGGCGCTTGACAGCGCGCGCCTGTCGTCCACAACTGGCGGCCGACGTTCCCGTTTCGCCCGGATCGGGCACCGGAACGAAACCGGATTATCCACAGGTTCGCCCCATGCGCCCGATCCTTCTTGCATCGTCTTCCGCCATCCGGGCCACGCTGTTGCGCAACGCCGGGCTGCAGGTTTCGACCCACCCTGCCCGCATCGACGAGGAGACGGTTCGCACCGCCCTTGCGGCCGAAGGCGCCACCCCCCGCGACCTGGCCGATACCCTGGCCGAGATGAAGGCCGAGCGCGTGGCCAGCCGCCACCCGGAGGCGCTGGTCCTCGGCTGCGACCAGGTGCTTGCCTTTCAAGGCGAAGCCTTCGGAAAACCGGCCGATGCGGCCGGGTTGCGGGCCCAGCTTCTGGCCTTGCGCGGCCAGACCCACCAGCTGCTTTCCGCGGCCGTCGTCTTCGAGGACGGGCGCCCGGTCTGGCGCCATGTCGGGCAGGCCCGGCTGACGATGCGGAACTTTTCCGATGACTGGCTCGAAGGCTACCTTTCCCGCAACGCTGCCGACGTGATGGACAGTGTCGGCGGCTACAAGCTGGAATCCGAAGGCATCCGGCTGTTTTCGCAGATCGAAGGCGACTACTTCACCATCCTTGGCCTGCCGCTCTTGCCGCTGCTCAACTGGCTGGGCCTGCGCGGCAGCATCCCGGCCTGATCGGCAAGGGCTTGATCGCCGCCTGCCCCGGTGTCAATCAGAACAGAAGGCCGCGCCGTTCGGGGTTTGCCGCGATGATCCAGAAGTCCACCCTGACCTATGCCGAACACCCCACGCGCAAGGGGCCGCGGGCGCTGCAGGCCGACCTGTTCGTGCCCGGGTCCGGCGCGCCCAACGGCCTGATCGTCTGGATGCATTCCGGCGGCTTTCGCAGCGGATCGCGCGAACACCCGGCCCATGCCCGCATCGCGGCCGAATTCGCCACCCACGGCTATGGCATGGCATTTCTCGATTACCGCCTGGCGCGTCCGCCTGCGATCCTGCAACCGGGTGTCGCGGCCCGGGTCGATGACCTGGTGGCCGAAGCCCTGGCCGCCGGCGAAACCATGCACGAAACCTTCATCGGCCCCCGCCCCCTGGCCGTGGTCGAGGATGCCTGCGCCTTTCTGGCGCTGGCCGCGGCCCGCGCGGCGGAATGGGGGCTTTCGGCGCGCTTCCTGCTGGGGGGCAGTTTGGCCGGGGCCATTTCAGCGCTGAACACCCTGTATCTGCCGGCGCACCTTGGCCTGCTCCGGCCCCCGGTTGCCACCGTCTTTGCCTTTTCCGGCGGGTTCGCCTATACCCCGCGCCTGCAGCCGACCGGCGCGCGCATTCTGGCGCTGCACAACCCGGGCGACGCGCGTGTGCCGGTGGCCTCTATCCGACGTCTGGCGCAGCATTGCCCGGACCCCTGCCTGCTCATCGAAAGCGACCGGCAGGACCACGGCAACCTCACGCTGGCGCCGGACGAGCCGTTGCCTGCGGCTGTCGCGCGCTGCGTCGCCTTCGACCTGGCCGATGACCCGCTGTCGATCCGGGTGGATCAGGCCGCTACGGCCTCGTCGGAGTCCGCCTGACCCCATGCATTGGCCATGATCCAGGCCCGCCGTTCGGCAAACTCCGGTTGCGTCGAAACCTCGGCGATCCGGGCGGCGTGCCAGTCGCAAGCGGCGTGGTGCAGGGCCATCAAGGCGGCATCGCCTTCATACCGTTCGGCGTGCAGCGCCCGCGCCGCGGCCTCGACCGCCGGATGCCAGGTCGAGGTCAGGTGTTCGTTCCTGTTGCGCACCTTCCAGTAACGCAAGGACACCTGCTTGTTGGCCACCACCACATCGCCGCGCAGGGTCTTCATGAAGAAGCTGCCCAGCGACCGCAACGGATAGTGATCCAGCGAGACAAGGTCGTAACTGCCGCGGATGTCCATGCCGTTTTCCGCCGGGTCGTCGTGGAACCAGTCCAGATGCCGCCCCGAACCGTCCAGCCAGCGCGGCGGCAGGCCGTCGCGGCACATGTCGGGCCGGTGGTTGCGGATCTTCTCCACCGCCGGGGACAGCCGGGTGATGGTCTTGACCCCACGCCGCGCGCGCTTGCGGCCAGGCGTTTCGGATTCGTGGGCCGGAAACTGCGCCCGGATCCAGCCGGGGGCAAAATCCGTGCGGCCGTTGCAACCGTGGTTCAGCTCGCTGACCGACAGCGCATCGAAGGGGCCGGTGGCCGCGAACAGGTCGGTCAGCCGCCCTTGCCCGGTGCGGATGTTCAGGAATTCGTCCACGTCCATCGAGATCACGAAATCCGCCGCGCGGAAGGCCGGCAGATAGTGGGTGTAGGCCAGCGCAAAGGGCTGGAACGCTGGGCTGCCCGCGGCCAGCGCGGGATTGGGCAGGTGCACAAGCTCGCCCCGCGCCGCAAGGTGGTCGAGAATGCGGTCCGTTCCGTCGCTGCAATCGTTGGTGAAGACCACAAAATCGGTGACCCCGACCGCGCGGTGCCAGGCGAGCCACTCCAGGATGAAGGGGCCTTCGTCCTTCATGCAGGTCGTGACCAGGACACGGGCGTCTTCGGGTGCCCAGCCGCGATAGGCGCGCGCGGGCATCCGGCTGCCGGGCGCGGGGGCAATCACGCCCTCGCGCCGCTCGAACAGTTGCACGCTGCTGCCGGCCTTGTTGTCGGCCGCCGGGTAAAGCCCCTGCACCGCCAGCGCGCAGGCGATGCGCGCCAGCCCCTCGGTGCCGTAGACCTTGGGGTGCAGTTCCAGCACCACGGCCCGCACCTCGTTCAGGGCGATCCTGTCGAACAGGCCCAGCTCGCCGCCCTCGATGTCGCAGACGATCACCGTGGGGCGCACCTCGGCCAACAGCGCATCCAGCCCGATGGCCGGCAACAGTTCAACCCGGCTATAGCCGCGCGACCCGGCCTCCATCGAGCTGGCCCAGAAATCGGGGCGCACGTAGAACGGGATCTCGCCCCCGCCCGAAGGCACCGCCACGCCGTTGCGCAGATCGACCTTGCCTTCGACGCCGTTCAGGCGGTGGGTTTCGCGGATCAGGGGCAGAAGTTCGGGGTTGGCCTCGATGGCCACCACCGCCTCGACCCCTTCGGCCTGCGCCGCCACGGTGGAACACAGGCCAAGCCCCGCGCCCAGTTCCAGAACCCGGTCCCCGGGGCGCAGCACGCGGCGCAAGGCGGCGCATTCGCCGCCTTCGTAGCGACCCCGACGCATCGGACGCTCGATCTTGGGGGTGATGATGCGCGGATCGAAGGGAACCGAAATGCCCTGGGTCTGGATGACTTCGGAATACTCTACCATGACTGCGTTCCTGCCTGCGGGGTCGCCTGAGCGTATCGCAATACCACTGGTAAGGCATGGACAAGGTCGTTTAGCAGGCTGCTGAAGAAGTCCACGAGGCGGAACAGTTTTCCCTCTGTTTGGGCGGCAGCGGTGAGCGTCGTGCTGGTCGAGGCGAGGTATGGGTGCCCGATGCCACCCCTCGTCGTCA
>NZ_JBKBQM010000050.1:0-21260 GCF_046292685.1 Gemmobacter sp. | reverse complement strand
GCGGCGGCCGCCGCGGTCGCGGCTGACCGTCGTTCCGGCCCATTTTCTGTCGGAAAATATCCCGGGGGTCCGGGGGCAGCGCCCCCGGCCTACGCCACCCCCGCAGGCGGAACCCGCCCCGGCCAATCCGTCGCCCTGTGCCAGGCCTGGCCGGCGCGCAGCACCGCCGCATCCGCGCCGCGCGGGCCGATCAGCTGCACCCCCATAGGCAGCCCTTGCGGCCCGAACCCCACCGGGGCAGCCAGCGTGGGCAGGCCCAGCAGGCTCGCCGGCACCACCACCTCCATCCAGCGGTGGTAGGTATCCATCGCGCGCCCGGCCACGGATTTCGGCCAATCCCAGCCCTTCGGAAACGGCCAGACCTGCGCCACCGGCAAGGCCAGCAGGTCGAACCGCTGGAACAGCCCCGCAGCCACCGCATTCCATTCCGACCGCACGACACTGGCGCGATGCACCTGCATGGCACTGAACGACAGGCCGCGTTCGATTTCCCAGATCGCCTCGGGCTTCAACAGGGCACGCCTGCCGGCATCGGCGTGAAACACCCCCAACCGCGCCGCCACGGCCCAGCTGCGCAGCGTGGTCCACGAGTCCCATAGCCGAGCGGCGGCAAAGGGCGGCGGCACGTCTTCGACCGTTGCATCGGGAAAGTCGTCCAAGGCATTGCGGCACAGGGACAATATGCCATTTTCCATCGGCCACGCCGCACCCCAGTCGCCCAGCCAGCCGATGCGCAGCCGCCCCGCCGGGCGGTCCAGCGCCGCCAGGAAGGGCTCGGACGGGCGACCATGCGGCAGCCGGGGGTCCGGCACGGCCAGCACCTCCAGCAGCAGCGCCAGATCCTCGATGCTGCGCGCCATCGGCCCGTCGGTGGCCAGCTGGTGCAGGAACGTGTCGCCGACCGGGTCCACCGGCACCCGGCCATAGGTCGGGCGAAAGCCGTAAACGTTGCACCAGCCGGCGGGGTTGCGCAAACTGCCCATCATGTCCGACCCGTCCGCCAGCGCCAGCATCCGCGCCGCCAGCGCCGCCGCCGCCCCGCCCGAGGATCCGCCCGCCGTGCGCTCGGGCGCATAGGGGTTGCCCGTCACCCCGTGCACCGGGTTGTAGCTGTGCGACCCGAGGCCGAATTCCGGCGTGTTGGTCTTGCCGATCAGGATGGCGCCGGCCGCCCGCAACCGCGCGGCCAGCATGTCATCCTGCGCCGGCACGTTGTCGGCCAGGATCGGCGAACCCCAGGTCGAGCGGATGCCCGCCACCCCCACCAGATCCTTCACCGCCATCGGCAAGCCATGCAGCGGCCCGCGCGCCGCCACCGGCACCCTATCGGCGGCGGCGGCCTCGGCACGCAGTGCCGCGGGGTCGCGCAGCGCCACGATGGCGTTGAGCCCCGGGTTGACGCGCGCAATCCGCGCCAGCGTCGCCTCCATCAGGGCCGCGGCCGTCAGGCGCCCCACGTCCATCGCGCGGCGCAAGGCCAGCGCCCCCAGTCCGGTCGGATCGTCCATCGCCACCTCCTCAAGCTGACGCCGAAGGTTTCACAGCGCCGCCGCAGCGTCCAGCCCCTCGCCCGAACGGCGCATTGATCCGCCGGCGGCGCGTGTCACACCGACCTGCCCCGAGACGGAGGCACCCCATGCCGAGGTTCGATCTCGACGACCTGCCCAATCACTTCAGCGGCACCACCGGGGACGACCGGATCTTCGGCAACGGCGGCAACGACACGCTGTTCGGCGGCTTCGGGTCGGGCAACGACGACCTGTGCGGCAACGCTGGCGACGATGTGCTGTCGGGCGGCGAAGGCAAGGACCGCCACTATGGTGGGGACGGCAACGATACGATCCGTTTGGCGGGGCGCAGGCGATCAGCGCACAAGGCATCGAAAGCGTCGGCGTCAGCAGCACGCGGTTCGACGACGCGGTGTATGGCGGCGTCGGCAACGATACCCTGACCGGCGGTCGCGGCGCCGACGTGCTGGCCGGCGGCGCGGGGCGCGATGTGTTCCGCTATGCCGGTACCACGGACGCCAGGCTCGGGGCGGCGCACGACCGGACCACCGATTTCGTGCGCGGCGACGACCTGACCGACCTCTCAGGCATTGACACCGCCCCCCTTGTCGCCGGCGATCAGGGCTTTGTCTGGCGCGGCACCCAAGGCTTCACCGGCACCACGGCCGAAGTGCGCCGCTTTGTCGAGGCCGGCCAGACCATCATTGCCATCGACCCGAACGGCGACGGCCTGGCCGACACGGAAATCGCGCTGGCCGCCAGCCTGCCGCTGACGGCCGCCGATTTCATGCTGTAGGCCGCAGGTCCACCACGTCGGCGGCGCGCTGGGTTTCGCGCCGGCAGGCCGACAGGGTGCGCGCCGTCAGCTCGGGCGCCAGCGCGCGCATCGCGTCGTATTGCGTCAGGAACACCTGGCCGGTCAGATCGTCCAGGAAATGCGACCGCTTCAGCCGGTCCATCACCGGGCCCTTCACTTCGGACAGGTGCAGCTTGATGCCCTGATCCTTCAGCCGCGACACGATCGCTTCCAGGCTTTCCAGCGCCGAGGCATCGACCGCGTTCACCGCCGGGAACATCAGCACCACATGGCGCAGGTCCGGGTTCGAGGCGAGCGCGGCATAGACCGTGTCCTCCAGAAAGCGGGCGTTGGGAAAATACAGCGACTCGTCCACCCGGATCGACAGCACATCGGGCGCCGTCACCACCGCATGGCGTTCCACGTTGCGGAAATGCTCGGTCCCCGGCACCTGGCCCACGATGGCCACATGCGGCTTCGAGGTGCGGTAAAGGTGCAGCAACAGCGACAGGATGACCCCGGCGGTGATCCCGGCCTCGACCCCCACGCCCAGCGTGACCAGGATGGTCGCGGCCATCGCGGCGAAATCGGCGCGGTCGTAGGACCAGGTCCGTTTCAGCGCGCCCAGATCCACCAGGCTCAGCACCGCCACGATGATCGTGGCCGCCAGCGTCGCCTTGGGCAGGAAGAACAGCAAGGGCGTCAGGAACACCGTGGCCAGCGCCATGCCGACGGCCGTATAGGCGCCCGCCGCCGGGGTTTCGGCCCCCGCATCGAAGTTCACCACCGACCGCGCGAACCCGCCCGTCACCGGAAAGCCGCCCGAGATGGCCGAGCCGATGTTGCTGGCGCCCAGGGCGATCAGCTCCTGGTCGGGGTCGATCCGCTGGCGCCGCTTGGCCGCCAGGGTTTGCGCCACCGACACGGTTTCCACATAGCCCACGATGGAAATCAGCAGCGCCGGCACCGCGATCTGCGCCCAAAGGTCAAGGTCGAAGGGCGGCAGCGTGGGCATGGGCAGACCCTTCGGCACCTCGCCCACGATCGAAACGCCAAAGCCTTGCAGGCCGAACCCCCAGGTGGCCAGCGTGGTGGCCGCCACCGCCATCACCGGCGCCGCCCGCGTCACGATGCCGGCCATCATGTCCGACATGCCGCGCGCCTTCAACGCAGGCTTCAGCCGCTGGCGCGACCAGAACAGGAAGGCCACGGTCGGCAGCGCCAGCACCATCGTCACCGGGTTGATCCCGGCCAGCGCCTTCCAGATGTTGTGCAGGATTTCCAGCAGGTTGTGCCCGCCGGCCGAAATGCCCAGCAGATGCGGCACCTGACCGGCCGCGATGATGATCCCCGACGCCGTGATGAAGCCCGAGATCACCGGATGCGACAGGAAATTGGCAATGAACCCCAGCCGCAGCGCGCCCATGCCCAGCAGCATCACCCCCGACAGGAAGGCCATCGCAATCGCGGCGCCCAGGTATTCCGGCGTGCCTTGCGCCGCCAGCTGCCCGACCGACGCCGCCGTCATCAGCGACACCACCGCCACCGGCCCGACCGCCAGCGTGCGCGAGGTGCCGAACACCGCATAGAACAGCAACGGCGCGATCGAGGCGTATAGCCCGACCTCGGGCGGCAACCCCGCCAGCAGCGCATAGGCAAGCGACTGCGGAATCAGCATGATCGTCACGATCAATGCTGCCAGCATGTCATTGGTCAGGGTCGCCCGCGTATAGCTGCGGCCCCAGTCGAGGATCGGGAAATAACGGCGCATGGCAACCTCCGGCCTGTTCGCACCGCCTATATACGGGCCCGATTACATATTACAAGTCTTGAATGTGTTTTGCCGCGCAAGGCCGGGGCTCAGCGCCGCACCAGCCGGGCACGGCCATACAGGCTGTCCATCGCCACCTCGGTCACGCGCATCCGGCCTTCGGTCGTGGGCTCGTAGCGCAAGGTAAAGGGAAAGCGCGTGCGCTCGGCCATTTCCTCAGGCGTAAAGCCGGCCAGGCGGATGTATTCGCCCGCGCAGGAAACCCCGCCGGCTTCGGTCCGCGGCGCCGAGATCTGCAGCTGCATCCGGTAGCGCCCATCGTACATGATGACGCTGGACTGGCATTCCTGCCCGGGCGCCACGTCGCGCAAGGTGGCATAAAGCGCGGTCAGCGTATCCACGGTGCCGCGCTGCTGCGCGGGGTCGGCGTCGGTGGCGCGCGCCTCGCGCGGGGGTTCCTGCCGTTCGATCCGGGGCAGGCCGCCGTCCCAGACCACGATTTCCTCGGTGTATTTCTTGCCGATGCCGCCGGTCTGTTCGTAGCGCTGCGGGGCAAAGCCGCGCGCGGTCATGGTTCCGCGCACATTGGCATCGTAGCGCATCTTGCGCAGCATCCCCGCCAGGCCGGTGCTTTGCATCGTGCCCGAAACCGCATAGCTGCGCCCGTTTTCCACCCCGGCAAAATCCAGCCGCCCCACGGTGATGCCGCGGATTTCCAGATCGAACCGGGCGTTCTGGCGCAACTCCTGCGCCGGGGCAGGGGTGGCGGCCGCCAGCGCAAGGGCGGTCAGGGCAATGGCAATGGGACGCATGGATCACTCCTTCACACCGCGGGCACTGGACAGTGGCGCCCGCTTGCGCACAGATACCGCCTCGGAACGGGCGGTGCACATGACTTGTCCGTGCAGGTGCCCGGATCGGCAAGGCCTTGCCGGAACGCGAGGAAAAGGCGGAATGGACGTGAACGATCTGGCCCGGCGGCTGGAACAGGGCGACCGGCGGGCACTGGCGCGGGCGATCACGCTGGTGGAAAGCGGCCGGGCCGACCACCGCGCGATGGCGGCGGCGCTGCTGGACCGGCTGGCCGGGTTGCAGCGCCAGGCGCTGCGCATCGGGCTTTCGGGCACGCCGGGTGTGGGCAAATCCACCTTCATCGAGGCCTTCGGCCGCCACCTGACAGGGCAGGGGCTGCGGGTGGCGGTGCTGGCGGTGGACCCGTCCTCGGCGCGCTCGGGCGGCTCGATCCTGGGCGACAAGACGCGGATGGAACTTCTGGCCCGCGACCCGCGCGCCTATATCCGCCCCTCGCCCAGCCAGGCGCACCTGGGCGGCGTCGCGCGCCGCAGCCGCGAATCGGTGGCGCTGTGCGAGGCGGCGGGCTTCGACGTGGTGCTGGTGGAAACCGTGGGCGTGGGCCAGTCGGAAACGCTGGTGGCCGGCATGACCGACCTGTTCGTGCTGCTGCTGGCCCCCGCCGGCGGCGACGAATTGCAAGGCGTCAAACGCGGCATCATGGAAATGGCCGACCTGATCCTGGTCAACAAGGCCGATGGCGACCTGAAGCCGGCGGCGACCCGCACGGTCGCCGATTACGCCGGGGCGCTGCGGCTGTTGCGCAAGCGCCCGCAAGACCCCGAAGGGTTCCCCCGCGTGCTGCCGGTTTCGGCCGTGGCCGGCGAAGGCATCGCGCAGGCCTGGGCCGACATGCAGGCGCTTGCCGACTGGCGCCGCGCCCACAGCCACTGGGCGCGCACCCGCGCCGAACAGGCCCGCGCCTGGTTCGAAGACGAGGTTCGCGCGGCCCTGCTGGCCCGCCTGACCGAAGACCCCGCCTTGCGCGCGCGCATGGCGGCCACCGGCGCCGCGGTGGCGCAAGGCCAGCGTTCGCCGGCCAGCGCCGCCGCCGACATCCTTTCCCAGCTCTGAGGCATCCATGACCAACGACCCCACCCTGATCCGCCGCATGGCCTTTCCCGAAGGCCGCTCGCGCCCGGTGGCCACGCCCTTGCACCCCACCGTGGTCTGGGCCGCCGAAAGCCCCGACCAGCTGGACGACATCTACGACAACCCCGGCACCGGCTTTACCTATGCGCGCGAGGCACACCCCAACGCGGTGGCGCTGGCGCAGCGGCTGGATGCGCTCGAAGGCGGGCAGGGCGGGCTTGTCGTGGGGTCCGGCATGGCCGCGGTCACCGTGGCGCTGATGGGTTGCCTGAAGGCGGGCGATCACGTGCTGGGGGGCGACCAGCTTTATGGCCGCTCGCTTCGGCTCATGGCCGAAACCCTGCCGCAGATGGGCATCGAAACCTCGCTGGCCGACCCGACCGATGCGGCCGCCTTTGCCGCCGGCCTGCGCCCCAACACCCGTGCCATCCTGATCGAAACCGTGTCGAACCCCACGCTGCGGGTGGCCGATGTGGCGGGCATCGCTGCGCTGGCGCAGGCGCATGGCATTGCGCTGCTGATCGACAGCACCTTTTCCACCCCCCGGGCGGTGCGCGCACTGGACCACGGCGCCGATGTGGTGATCCAGTCGGTGACGAAACTGCTGGCCGGCCATTCGGATGTGACGCTGGGCTATGTGCTGGCGCGCGACCCGGCGCGCATGGCCGCCATGCGGGTGCTGGCGGTGACGATGGGCCTGACGCCCAGCCCCTTCGATTGCTGGCTGGCCGAACGCGGGCTGTTCACCTTCGACCTGCGCTATGACCGGGCCGAGGAAAACGCCCGCCGCCTGGCCGACCACATCGCCGCCTTGCCCGGCATCACGCGGGTGATCTACCCCGGCCGCGCCGACCACCCCGACCACAACCGCGCCCGCAGCCTGCTGGGCGCGCGCACCGGCAACATGCTGTCGTTCGAGCTGGCCGGGGGCAGGGCGGCCGCCAATGCCCTGACCCGGGCCATGCCCGAGGTCGCCTTTGCCCCCACACTGGGCGATGTGGGCACCACGCTGTCGCATCCGCCGTCGTCCTCGCACCGCGCGCTAAGCGCGGAAAACCGTTTGCGGTTGGGCATTTCCGAGGGTTTCTTCCGCGTCTCGGTCGGGATCGAGGATTTCGACCTGCTGGCACGCGACTTCACCCGCGGCATCGCGGCGGCGGCAGCCGTGGCCGAATGACACGGTGCAGGGGTGTCATGCCCCTGTTGCATCCCGGTTGCACAAGGCGCGCATGGACCAGGACCGACTCATCGCAAGCCTGCTGGCCGCCGTGCCGCACCCCATGCTGGTGGTGGGCGACGATGCCCGCATCGCCTGGCTGAACGCGCCGGCGCGGGCGATCCTCGGCGATGCCGACGGCCGCCATTACCTGACGGTGATCCGCCAGCCCGAGCCCGTGGCGCTGCTGGAACGCGTGCTGGCGGGGGGCGAAGGCGGCACCACCCGCTGGCGCCTCACCGGCCCGGGGCGCGATACGGTGTATCGCGGCCTTGTCGCGCGGGTGGCGGGCCTTGGCGCCTCGCTGGCGTTTCAGGACGTGTCGGATGTGGAACACGCCGCCGACATGCGGCGCGATTTCGTGGCCAACGTCAGCCACGAGCTACGCACACCGCTGACCGCGCTGCTGGGCTTCATCGAAACGCTGCGCGGCGCGGCGCGCGACGACCCGGCCGCGCGCGCGCGTTTTCTGGGCATCATGGAGCGCGAGGCGCTGCGCATGAACCGCCTGGTGGGCGATCTTCTGTCGCTCAGCCGGGTCGAGGCCGAAGAACGCGTGCGCCCGCGCACGCAGGTGGAACTTGCGGGCCTCGCGCGCTCGGTGCTGGCCACCTTGCGCGGGATGGCCGATGCCGCGCAGGTCACGCTGACGCTCGATGCCGAAGCCGACCTGCCGCCGGTGGCCGGCGATCTGGACCAGTTGACCCAGGTTCTGCACAACCTCGTGGAAAACGCGGTCAAATATGGCGGATCGGGCAAGACCGTCCGCGTGGTGCTGCGCCGCGTGGCGCATGATCCGGTGCTGCGCAGCCCGGGCCTTTCGCTCAGCGTGATCGACCAGGGCGCCGGCATCGACGCCATCCATCTGCCGCGGTTGACCGAACGCTTCTACCGCGTCGATACCCACCGGTCGCGCGAACAAGGCGGCACCGGGCTGGGGCTGGCGATCGTGAAGCACATCATCAACCGCCATCGCGGGCGGCTGAAGATTTCCAGCGAAAAGGGCAAGGGCAGCGTGTTCGAGGTGGTGTTGCCGCTGATCTGAACCGGCGCATCCGTGATTCGCATAATCGGTATTATGTTAATATCAGATGAAGCCACCGCGCGCTGCCGTGCTGTGTATCGCCTTGAAACCTTGCTATTTCCCCAAAGCCCCGCGCGCCCCTCTGGCCGCGGGCGCAAAACCCCGGCATAACACGCGCCATGTCCCACGGCTTGCCCATCGACGCCATCCTGCCAGACCTTGTGTCGGCCTTGCGCCGGGCGGGCCGCGCCGTGCTGCAAGCGCCGCCCGGCGCCGGCAAGACCACGCGCGTGCCGCTGGCCTTGCTGGACGCGGTGCCGGGCCGCATCCTGATGCTGGAGCCGCGCCGCCTCGCGGCCCGGGCCGCGGCCGAGCGCATGGCCGAAACCCTGGGCGAGCCCGTAGGCGCCACCGTCGGCTACCGCATCCGCGGCGAGGCGCAGGTGTCCAAGGCCACGCGGATCGAGGTGGTGACCGAAGGCATCCTCACCCGGATGATCCAGGCCGACCCCGAGCTTTCCGGCACAAGTGCCGTGATCTTCGACGAATTTCACGAACGCAACCTGAACGCCGACCTCGGCCTTGCGCTGGCGTGGGAGGCGCGCCAGGCGCTGCGCCCCGACCTGTGGCTCTTGGTGATGTCGGCCACGCTGGATGCAGCACCCGTGGCGGCGCTGCTGGAGGATGCGCCGCTGATCTCGTCGCAAGGCCGCGCCTTTCCGGTGGAAACGCGCTGGCTGCGGCGGCCCATGCCCGCCGGCGCGCGGCTGGAGGCCGAAATCGCCGCCCTCGTGCGGCAGGCAACTGCGGAAACCACGGGCGGCATCCTCGTGTTCCTGCCGGGCGAAGCCGAGATCCGCCGGGTGGCGGCGCTGTTGGACCATCTTGACAACTGCGTCGTGCAACCCCTTTACGGCGCAATGGATTTTCAGGCACAGCGCGCAGCGCTGGCGCCGCTGCCGGGGGCGCGCAAGGTGGTGCTGGCCACCGCCATCGCCGAAACCTCGCTCACCATTCCCGACATCCGCGTGGTGGTCGATGCCGGCCGCGCCCGCCGCGCGCGCTACGACCCCGGGTCGGGCATGACCCGGCTGGTGACCGAACGGGTCAGCCGGGCGGAGGCGACGCAGCGCCAGGGCCGCGCCGGCCGCGTGGCGCCGGGTGTGTGCTACCGCCTCTGGGCCAGGGCCGAGGAAGGCGCCCTGCCCGCCTTTCCCCCGGCCGAGATCGAAACCGCCGATCTGGCGGGCCTTGCGCTGGAACTGGCGTTGTGGGGCGGCGGCGAGGGCCTGGCCTTTCTGACCCCGCCGCCGGCCGGGGCGCTGGCCGAGGCGCGCCGCCTGCTGGCCGATCTGGGCGCGTTGCAGGCCGGGCGGATCACCGCGCATGGCAAGGCGATGGCGGCGCTGCCGGTGCACCCGCGGCTGGCGCACATGCTGCTGACGGCGGGGCGTCAGGCGGCGCTGCTGGCCGCGCTGGTGTCGGACCGCGACCCGTTGAAGGGCGCGCCGCCGGACCTGAGCCTTCGGCTGCAAGCGCTTGAAAACCCTAAGGATTACGCCAGCCGCCATCCCTGGCCCGTCCACCGCGACACCGCCGAGCGCATCCGGGCCGAGGCGCGGCGCCTCGCGCGGCTGGTGCCGCCCGGCCCCGAGCTGTCGCCCGGCGCGATGGCGGCGCTGGCCTTTCCCGACCGTGTCGGGCTGCGGCGCAAGGGCGATGCTCCGCGCTGGGTGCTTTCGGGCGGCAAGGGGGCGGCGATGGCCCCCGGCACGCCGCTGGCCGGCACACGGCTGCTGGTGGCCACCGACCTCGACGGCGACGCGCGCGAGGCCGGCATCCGCCAGGCGGTGGCGATCGCCGAAGCCGACCTGCGCGCGCTGTTCGCCGACCGCATTTCCTGGGCCGAGGTATGCGAATGGTCGCGCCGCGACGGCCGCATCGTCGCCCGACGGCAGGAAGGTTTCGGCGCGCTGGTGCTGGACGACCGCATCTGGCCCGACCCGCCGCCCGAGGCGCTGGCCCGCGCCGCGCTGGAAGGCTTGCGCGACGAATTGCGCCAGGGCAACGGGTTGCCCTTTGCCGGCGCCGCCGCCCGCCTGCGCGCCCGCGCCGCTGCTGCCCGCGCCGCCGGCGCCGACATCCCCCCGGTCGATGACGACAGCCTGATGCAGGCGGCCGACGCCTGGCTGCTGCCGGCACTGGTGCGCGTGCGCACCCGGGCCGACCTGCGCGCGCTGGACCTGCTGGAGCCCCTGAAGCTCTACCTCGGATGGGATGCGGTGCAGCGGCTGGAGCAGCTCTATCCCTCGCATTTCGAAACCCCGCTGGGGCGGCGCGTGGCCATCGACTACGATGGCGATGCCCCGCAGGTGGAACTGCGCCTGCAGGAACTGTTCGGGCAGGCGACGCACCCCTGCGTCGGCCCCGACCGGGTGCCCTTGCGGCTGGTGCTGGTGTCGCCCGGGGGCAAGCCGATTGCGGTGACCTCGGACCTGCCCGGCTTCTGGCGCGGCAGCTATGCCGATGTGCGCAAGGACATGCGCGGCCGCTACCCCCGCCACCCCTGGCCCGAGGATCCGTTGCAGGCCGACCCGACGCTGCGCGCCAAGCCGCGCGGCACCTGAGCGGCTGTCGCGCCGGCCGCCACGTCGGGCTGGACAGGCCCGGGTGCCATGTTTGAGCGTGAGAGGATGGCAGCACCACGGAGGCAGGCGCATGGACCCCAGACTGATCGTCACCCGCGATGGCCCGGTGGCCGAGGTGATGCTGAACCGCCCCGACAAGCGCAACGCGCTGGACCTCGGGCTGTTCGATGCGCTGAGCGCCGCGGGCGAAAGCCTCAAGGCCGCGCCCGGCCTGCGCGCGGTGATCCTGCATGGCGCGGGGCCGGCCTTTTGCGCCGGGATCGACACGGCCGAGTTCATGGCGATGGCACAACGCCTGGCCGCGGTAAGGGCCGAGATGCTGGCCCCGCCCGCCGGGCAGGCCAATCGCTTTCAGCGCCCTTGCACCGTCTGGGCCGAGCTCGATGTGCCGGTGATCGCCGCGGTGCAGGGCGTGTGCTTCGGCGCCGGGCTGCAACTGGCGCTCGGGGCGGATTTCCGGCTGGCGGCACCGGACGCGCGGTTTTCGGTGATGGAGGCGCGCTGGGGCCTGATCCCCGACATGGGGATCACGCAAAGCCTGCCCCGGCTGATGCGCGCCGATCTGGCCAAGGAGCTGATCCTGACCGCCCGCGTGGTCGAGGCGCCCGAGGCCGCCGCCCTTGGGCTCGTGACGCGGCTGGAGCCCGACCCGCTGACGGCCGCGCGCGCGCTGGCCGCGCGGTTCGCGCAGGTGTCGCCCGATGTGCTGCGCGCCGGCAAGCGGCTGGTGGAAGCGACCTGGACCCTGCCGCCCGGCGCCGGCCTGCGCCACGAGGCGCAATTGCAGGCCGACCTGATCGGCAGCCGCAACCAGATCGAGGCGGTGATGGCCGGCATGGCCGGTCGCGCCCCGGCCTTCGACGGGTGAGCGTGCGACCGGGGGGCCGGGGGGCGCCCCCCGGCCCCCCGACGGCGCCATCGCGCCCGGTGCCGGCCCGGGGTGCGGGCGGCGAGGGACGCGGCAGGGGCGCTGCCCCTCTTGGCCCGTGCCGGGCCAATTCACCCCGGGATATTTGCACCAGGTGAAAGACGGGGGAGGTTGTGCGCCGCGGCTTTCGGTGGCAGCCTTGCGGGGTCGATGCCGCAACCGGAGCCCTGTCATGCCGCGCCGCTACCCCCCTGCCCTGGTCGTGTTGCACTGGCTGGCCGCCTTTCTGGTGCTGGGGTCGCTGCTGGGCGGGACGTTCAACATGGCCGAGGTGCCCTACACCGACCCGGGCAAGGTGGCGACCTTGCGGATGCACATGATCGTGGGCGGGCTGATCCTGCTGGTCATGCTGATGCGGCTGGTGGTGCGGGCGCGAAAGGCGGTGCCTGCCGCGGTGCCGGGGCCGGGCTGGCAGGTGGCGGCGGCGCGGGCGGTGCATCTGGGGCTTTATGCCGTGACGATCGGGATGGCCGTGTCGGGCGTTGCGCTGGCGCTGGCCAGCGGGTTGCCGGGCATGGTGTTCGGCGGTGCGCCCTTGCCCGAAAGCTTCGATCTGTTCGCGCCGCGGGCGGTGCATGGGGCGCTGGCCTCGGTGCTGTTCGTGCTGGTGATCGTGCATGTGCTGGCGGCCTTCTGGCATGCCGGGGTCAAGGGCGACGGGATCTTGTCGCGCATGTGGTTCGGGCGCTGACCCCTTTCCGCGGGCGGCGGGCAGCGATATAGGACGGGGATGAGCCAGAACCCGCCCGATCTTCGCCCCGACCTTGCCCCGGCCCCGCGCTTTGGCGAACCCGCCCGACCGGGCCAGCCGACAATCGGCATGGTCAGCCTCGGTTGCCCAAAGGCGCTGGTGGACAGCGAGCGGATCCTGACGCGGCTGCGGGCCGAAGGCTATGCGATCAGCCCCGATTACAAGGGCGCCGAAGCGGTGATCGTGAACACCTGCGGTTTTCTGGACAGTGCCAAGGCCGAGAGTCTGGAAGCCATCGGCGAGGCGCTGCGCGAGAACGGGCGGGTGATCGTGACGGGCTGCCTGGGGGCCGAGCCCGACTACATCACCGGCGCGCATCCCAAGGTGCTGGCAGTGACGGGGCCGCATCAGTACGAGCAGGTGCTGGACGCGGTGCACAAGGCGGTGCCGCCGAAGCCGGACCCCTTTGTCGACCTTTTGCCGGCCACCGGGGTCAGCCTGACGCCGCGGCATTACAGCTACCTCAAGATTTCCGAGGGCTGCAACCACAAGTGCAGGTTCTGCATCATCCCCGACATGCGGGGGCGGCTGGTCAGCCGGCCGGCGCATGCGGTGCTGCGCGAGGCGGAGCGGCTGGTGGCGGCGGGGGTGCGGGAGCTGCTGGTCATCAGCCAGGATACCTCGGCCTACGGGGTGGACCTGAAGCATGCGAGCGATAGGGGGCACCGGGCGCATATCACGGATCTGGCGCGCGATCTGGGGTCGCTCGGGGCCTGGGTGCGGCTGCACTACGTCTACCCCTACCCGCATGTGCGCGAGCTGGTGCCCTTGATGGCCGAAGGGCTGGTGCTGCCTTACCTCGACATCCCGTTCCAGCATGCCCACCCCGAGACGCTGCGGCGCATGGCGCGGCCGGCGGCGGCGGCGCGGACGCTGGACGAGATTGCGGCCTGGCGGCGGGATTGCCCCGACATCGTGCTGCGCTCCACCTTCATCGTCGGCTACCCCGGCGAGACGGAGGCCGAGTTCCAGACCCTGCTGGACTGGCTGGATGAGGCGCAGCTGGACCGGGTGGGGTGCTTTCAATACGAGAACGTCAAGGGCGCGCGCAGCAACGCCTTGCCCGACCATGTGCCCGACGAGGTCAAGGCCGAGCGGTTCGCCCGCTTCATGGCCAAGGCGCAGGCGATTTCCGAGGCGAAGCTGGCGGCGAAGGTGGGCCGGACCCTGCAGGTGATCGTGGACGAGGTCGATGCCGAAGGCGCCACCTGCCGCACCTGGGGCGATGCGCCCGAGATCGACGGCAACCTGTTCATCGACGAGAGCTTCGAAGGGCTGGCGCCGGGCGATATCGTGACGGTCAAGGTGGACGAGGCCGGGGAATACGACCTGTGGGGACACCGGGTCTGACCGGCCGGGCCCGACAGGCCCGGCCCGACCGGCCCGGTGTCCCTGCGAGGGACATGGCTTGAGCCAAGCAAGATCAAGGGCTTGGCGGCGCAAATTCACGAAGGCTTAACGAATGCCCTGCCCCGGACCCGCCGCGGCCGCGGGGGCCGGGGGGTGCGGGGCAGGCGGCGGACAAAGGGGGGCGGGCAGGATGCTGCGGTGGGTGGTGGCGGGGCTGGCGGCGCTGGGGCTGGCGGTGGCGGTCTGGCAACTGGAAACCTTGCGCGCCAGCGTGGCGCGGGCGGCGCTGGCGGTGCCGGACGGGCCGCCCGTGACGCTGTATCTGCCCGAGGGCAGCGCCCCGGCGCCGGTGGTGGTGGTGGCGCACGGCTTTGCCGGATCGCGCCAGCTGATGGAGCCTTTCGCGCTGACGCTGGCGCGGGCGGGCTATCTGGTGGCGAGCTTCGACAGCATGGGCCACGGCCGCAACCCGGCCCCGATGCGCGGCGACGTGACCCGGATCGACGGCACGACGCGCCTGATGGTGGCGGATGCGCAGAAGGTGGCGGCGGCGGCGCTGGCGCACCCGCGCGCCGATGGGCGCCTGGCGTGGCTGGGGCATTCGATGGCCTCGGATATCGTGGTGCGCGCAGGGATGGCCACCAAGGCCACCGGCGCGGTGGTGGCGGTGTCGATGTTTTCGCAAGCGGCCACCGCGGGCAGCCCGCCGAACCTGCTGATGATTTCCGGGGCCTGGGAAACCCGCCTGCGCGCCGAGGCCTTGCGCGTGCTGGCGCTGACCGACCCGGCAGCGGGCGAAGGGCAGACGGTGGGCGATGCGGCGGCCGGCACCTTGCGCCGGGCGGTGGTGGCGCCGGGGGTGGAGCATGTGGGGGTGCTTTATTCCGCCACGGCGCTGCGGGCGGCGGTGGACTGGCTGAACCTGGCCTTCGGGCGCGAGGGCGCGGCGCGGCCGGCGCTGGCGGGCGGCTGGATTGCGTTGATGCTGGCGAGCCTGACGGCGCTGGCCTGGCCGCTGGCGCGGGCCTTGCCGGCGGGCCCGGCGCCGGCGGCGGTGCCCGGGCGGCTGTTCCTGGCCGCGGTGCTGGGCCCGGCGGTTCTGGTGCCGCTGCTGCTGGCGCCGGTAAAGCTGCACCTGCTGCCGGTGCTGGTGGCCGATTACCTGGCCTTGCACCTGGCGCTGCAAGGCGCGCTGATGCTGGTGCTGCTGGGGCGGGCGGGGCATCTGGCAGGGGTTTTCAGCCTGCGCGGGCTGGCGGCGGCGGCGGCGGTGGCGCTGTTCGGCATCGGGGTGTTCGGCGGGTTGATGGACCGTTACGTGGCCAGTTTCGTGCCGCACCCCGGCCGGGTCGCGGTGATTGCGGGGCTGGCGCTGGGCACGGTGCCGATGCTGCTGGCCGATGCCGTGGCGACCGAGGCCGGCCGCGCGCCCTGGGCACGGGTGCTGCTGGCGCGGGCCGCGCTGGTCGGGTCGCTGATGCTGGCGGTGGCGCTGGATTTCGAGCGGCTGATGTTCCTGCTGATCGTGCTGCCGGTGATCGTGCTGTTTCTGGCGCTGTTCGGCACGGGCGCGGGCTGGGTCGGGCGGCGCACGGGGGCGCCCTTGGCCGGGGGGCTGGGGTTGGGGCTGATTCTGGCCTGGGCGCTGGGGGTGAGCTTTCCGATGGTGGCGGCCTGAGCGCTAGAAGGCCGGGGTGACCGGGGCGACGGGTTCGGGTGCCAGCACCCGGGCGGCCGCCAGCAACAGATCCTCGCGCCAGGGGCCGGCCAGAAGCTGCACGCCGACCGGCGCCCCGGCCACGGCGATGCCCGGCAGGCCCATCAGCGGCGGCGCGATCATCGGCATCTGCGCGGCCAGCACGGCGGCGAAATCGGCGTCGGAGGCGACATCGCGGTGGTCGGCAAAGGGCGGTTCGCCCGACACCGGGCACAGCACCAGCGGCCATTCGGCCAGAAACCCGCGCCACAGCCGCACGAGGCGGGCGCGGGTCTTCAGATCGTCCATCAGGGCGGCAAGCGTCGGTTCGGGCAGGCGCGCGCGCATGCGGGCGGCGACGAAGGCGGCGTCGGGGTCGGCTTCGCGCGCGACGATGCCGAAGCCTGCGTGGTGGAACTCGGCCATCCACAGGCGCAGCTGCGCCTCCATCGCTTCGGCCCAGGGCGGGGTGGGCAGCTCGGCCACCTCGTAGCCGGCATCCGTCAGCCGGTCGGCGGCGGCCTGCAAGGCGGCGCGCACGGGCGGGGCGACCGCCATGCCGTCGGGCGCCGGGCACAGCGCCACGCGGGCCGGGGCCGGGGCGCCTTGCAGAGGCATGGGCTGCCACCAGGGGTCGCGCAGGTCGGGGGCCGACAGCGCGGCAAGGCCAAGCGCCAGGTCCTCGACCGAGCGGGCCAGCGGGCCGCTGACGGCCATGAGCTGCCCGCCGATCAGCCGGTCGCCTTGCGTGGCGTTGAAGGCGGGCACCCGGCCCAGCGTGGGGCGCAGGCCATGCACGCCGCAGGCATAGGCCGGATAGCGGATCGAGCCCGCGATGTCGGTGCCATGCGCCAGCGCGCCGATGCCGGCCGCGACCGAGGCCCCTGCCCCGCCCGACGACCCGCCCGGGGTCAGGCCCGGATCGCGCGGGTTGCGCGTGGCACCGTGCAGGCTGTTGCGGGTGAACCAGCGCAGCGAAAACGCCGGGGTGTTGGTGCGCCCGATGATAATGGCGCCGGCGCGGCGCAGGTTGGCCACCGGGGGGCTGTCTTCGGCCGCGATCAGGCCGGCTTGCAGGCGCAGGCCGTTGGTGGTGGCCTGGCCGGCCAGGTCGATGTTGACCTTGACCGTCACCGGCACCCCGGCCAGGGCCCCGGGCGGCGTGCCGCGGGCCAGCGCCGCATCCAGCGCGTCGGCGGCGGCCAGCGCCTCGGCATCCATCCGTTGCACGACGGCGTTGAGCGAAGGGTTCACCGCGTCGAGCCGGGCGAGGGCGGCGGCCACCACCTCGCGCGCGCCGAAGCGGCGCTCGGCGATGCCGCGGGCGATCTCGGCGGCGGTCAGGGACCAGAGCGGGGCGGTCATCGGCGGCGTCCTTTCGCGGTCAGGGCTCGGCGTCGGGCAGGCGGAAATAGCGCGACCAGTGCGGCATCTTCTTGACCCCGCCGCCCACATGGATCAGGCCCGGAAGCTCGTACCCCGGGGGGAAATCGCGGGCGATGCCGTCGGGAAAGCGGTAAGGCGCATCGTGGATGCAGACATCGTCGCGGATCAGCGGCCAGACCATGTCGGCCAGAAAGGCCTGGTCGCCGAAGCGGTTGTCGAAATAGGCCGCCCCTTGCGCCAGCCAGTCGGCCATGCCGGGCAGCACACCGGCGGTGCCGCCCCACATGCCGGCCAGGATCAGCTCCATGTGATAGATGTGGTCGCGCATGACGTGAAAGCGCTTGCCCGAGCGCAGCCAGTCGGTCACCGCCAGCAGTTCGCGCGCGTTCAGCCGGCTGTCGGCATCGCGGCAGACGAAGACGTTGACCTCGGGGTCGTCGGCGGCCAGAAAGCGCCACATCGGGCGGATGCGCTGGTGTTCGGGGCGGTCCATCAGCACGACCTGGGCGCCGTATTGCGCCAGCGCCGCACGGGCATCGGCGGGCACCGAGGTGTCGCAGTAGAACCGTGCGGTCCAGCCGACATAGAGATGCGGCGCGATCTGGGCGTTGACGATGGCGCCGGTGATGTATTCCGGCCGGTCGCCCCACAGCGAAAACGCGATCACGTTGCGCCGCGGCTGCGTCGGGTCGAAGCGGCGCGCGCCGGGGGCCAGCTGCGCGCGGGCAAAGGGCGAGGCGGCGAAGGCCGCGCGGGCCTGGCGGTCCTTGAGGTCGAGGTTGCGCCAGCCTTCGACCCGGGCCTCGCCCAGGCGGCCCAGACGCCACAGGCTGGTGACCAGCACGTTGCGCACCGGGGCATCGTCGCGCAAGCCAAGCGCCCGCCGCAAGGGCCCCAGCGCCTGTTCCAGCTGCCCGGCGTTGCGGTGGGTCATGCCCAGCGTGGTCCAGCCATCGAAGCTGTCGGGCTGCTGGGCGACAAAGCGTTCCAGCACCGCCAGCGCGCCCGGCACATCGCCCAGGTCGCGCAGGCTGAGCCCCTGGAACAGCAGCGCGCTGCCCGAAGGATTCAGCGCCGCCGCGCGGCCATAGGCGGCGGCGGCTTCGGCAAAGCGGCCTTCGGCGCGCAGGCGCCGCGCCTGGTCGAGTTCGGCCTGCCAGCCGGGGCCGGGGGAATCGGACGCCATGACCAACCTTTGCACCGCTGCCACCACATCTTGGGGGCAGCATAGCGCGCAGGCCGGCCGCGCCACAAGCGCTGGCATCATCGGCAAGAGCAGGTGGTAGCCGCCGAGGGACTCGAACCCTCACGCCCTGACGGGCAACGGATTTTAAGTCCGGTCTGTCTACCGTTCCAGCAGGCGGCCCCGGCGCCCATCTAGGCCGGGCGGGGTGCAAAGGGCAAGCGGGTCGGGGCGGGGTGCGGGGCGTGCGGGCGCCGCGCGGAGGCGGGACGCGGGGCGTGCGGGCGCGACGCGGGGGCGCGGTTCGGTGCGGCCGGCGCGGCTCAGGGCCGTTCGGCGCGCACGAGAAGGCCCGATTCGCCCCAAAGCTCCAGCACGCCGCCGGGGGTCAGCACCATGCCCTGCGTGGCCGACAGCGCATCGAACAGGCGCTGTTCCACCGCCATGCGCGCGTCATCGCAGGCCATGCGCGTGGCGCCGAGCGCGCCGAAGCCGAGGCTCAGGCCATCCTGCGTATAGCTGCCGAAGAACCGGTTGCACCCCGCCTGCCCCGTCACCCGGTCGGGGGCGGCAAAGCTCAGCACCGGCTGCACGCCGGGCGGCAGGTCCACCCCCACCAGCGTGGTAACGCGCCAGTCGGCGCCCGTCAGGGTTTGCGCCGAGGCGGCGGGGGCGGCGAGGCCCGCGCAGAAGGCCAGGGCCAGGGCGGGCAGGTGCGGTTTCGGCATGCGCGTCACCCCCGGGTCAGCAAGGCGTCGATTTCGTCGCGCGCGGGCATGGCGCCGGCGGTGCCGAGGCGCGTGACCTTGAGCGCCGCGGTGGCGGTGGCAAAGCGCAAGGCGGCCTCGATCGGGCGGCCTTCGGCCAGGGCCACGGCCAGACCGCCGTTGAAGGCATCGCCGGCCCCGGTGGTATCGACCAGCGGGCCGGCCGAAAGCGCCGGCACATGCAGCACCCGGCCCGTGCCGTCACGATACAGCGCGCCTTGCGCCCCCAGCGTCACCACCGCCGCCCGGGCGCCGCGCGCGATCAGCGCCGCCGCCGCCGCCGCGGCGCTGTCGGGGCCGGTGACGGCAAGGCCGGTCAGCGCCTCGGCCTCGGTCTCGTTCGGGGTGACCAGATCGCACAGCGCAAGCACGGCATCGGGCAGGTCGGCCGCCGGGGCGGGGTTGAGGATGGTGAGCGCCCCGCCGGCGCGGGCGATTTCCAGCGCGCGGGCGGCCGGCGGCAAGGGCTGTTCGAGTTGCGTGACGAACACGCGGGCGCCAGCGATGCGCGCGGCCTCGGCCTCGACATCGGCGGTGTCGATGCGGCCGGCGGCGCCGGGGCTGACGATGATGGCGTTCTGCCCGCTGCCCTGTTGCAGGAAGATGAAGGCGGCGCCGGTGTAGCTGTCGGGGTCTTCGCGCACCACGGCCTGCACGCCGGCGCGGCCCCAGATGTCGCGCGCGATGCCGGCAAAGGCATCGGTGCCCAGACGGGTCAGGAACTGCACCTGCCCGCCGGCGCGGGCCGCGGCCACCGCCTGGTTCGAGCCCTTGCCCCCCGGCCCCAGAAAGAACCCCTGCCCCAGCAGGGTTTCGCCCATCTTCGGCAGGCGGTCGGCGCGGAACACCGTATCGGCCACGAAGATGCCCAGAATCACGATGCTCATGCCCGGCCCCCCCGGCTGCGGCCCGGGCGGTCAGGCCGCGGGCGCATCCTTGAACTTGATCGATTCGCCGCAGCCGCAGCTTTCGGCGACATTGGGGTTGCGAAAGCGGAAGCCGCTTTCGAGCAGGGAGGTTTCATAGTCGATTTCCGTGCCGATCAGGAACATCTGCGCCATCGGCGCGATCAGCACGCGGGCGCCGTCCTGTTCGACCACCTCGTCCAGCGGGTTGACCTCGGACACATAGTCCATCGTGTATTCCATGCCGGCGCAGCCGCCCTTCTTCACGCCGATGCGCAGGCCCTGCTTGCCGTCGCGCGCCATGAGCCGCGCGATCTGCCGCGCCGCCGCGGGGGTCAGGGTCACCGCCTGCTTGCCGGGAATGCCGAACATCGCCGTCTCCTTACATGAACCCGAGTTCGAGCCGCGCCTCGTCGGACATCATGTCCATGCCCCAGGGCGGGTCGAAGGTCATCTGCACCTCGACATTCTGCACCCCGGCGACCGAGTTCACCGCATCCTGCACCCAGCCGGGCATTTCGCCGGCCACCGGGCAGCCCGGGGCCGTCAGCGTCATCACGATGCCGACTTCGTTCTGCGGGCTGATGTCGATGGTGTAGACCAGCCCGAGGTCAAAGATGTTCACCGGGATTTCCGGGTCGAACACGGTGCGGCACGCCTCGACCACCGACTCATACAGCGGATGGTCGGTGGTGGAGGGGCGGATCAGCGGGGCGCCTTCCATCGGGTCGGCAGGTTGGGTGGTCATGGCGGTTCCGTTTCATTTCCCGACCGAAGATATAGGGAAAATCGCCGCAGCGTCCAGTGCCGGGGGCAAAGCCGCTTGGCACGCCGCGCCGGCTGGGGCAGAGGTAAGGCGCAGAAGCTGGAAAGGCCGCAAGGAATGAGCGCAGGAGTGTCATTTCACGTTCACGCAACCGACGGGGCGGCGCGCGCGGGCGTGATCTCGACCCCGCGAGGCGATATCCGCACCCCGGCCTTCATGCCGGTGGGCACCGCCGGCACCGTCAAGGCGATGCTGCCCGACAGCGTGCGCGCCACCGGGGCCGACATCCTGCTGGGCAACACCTATCACCTGATGCTGCGCCCGGGGGCGGAACGGGTGGCGCGGCTGGGGGGGCTGCACCGCTTCATGCACTGGAACCGGCCGATCCTGACCGATTCGGGCGGGTTCCAGGTGATGAGCCTGTCGGACTTGCGCAAGCTGACGGAAAAGGGCGTGACCTTCCGCAGCCATATCGACGGCAGCCGCCACGAGCTGACGCCCGAGCGCAGCATGGAAATCCAGCGGCTGCTGGGGTCGGACATCGTGATGTGCTTCGACGAATGCCCGGCCTTGCCGGCCGACGAGGCAACGGTGGCCGCCAGCATGCGCCTGTCGATGCGC
>NZ_JBKBQM010000049.1:0-21897 GCF_046292685.1 Gemmobacter sp. | reverse complement strand
CATGACGACGAGGGGTGGCATCGGGCACCCATACCTCGCCTCGACCAGCACGACGCTCACCGCTGCCGCCCAAACAGAGGGAAAACTGTTCCGCCTCGTGGACTTCTTCAGCAGCCTGCTAAAGTTGTGCATCCTGCTCGGCATCGTCCGTGACCGGCGCTTCTGCGGGAAGCGCAGGTCAATCTCGCGATCCGTTGGTTCATCGGCTACGCGCTGCACGAGGCCCTGCTGGATCATTCTTCGCTGACTCGTATCCGAAAGCGTTGGGGTGAAGACATGTTCCGGCGCCCCTTCACGCGTGTCGTGCGGCAATGCCAGGCCGCCGGGCTGGTTTCGGCCGAGACCATGCAGATCGACGCCAGTCTGATCCGGGCGAATGTCAGCATGGACGCGCTGGTTGCGCGCCATCTCACTGCGGTCGAGGATGCCAACGACGCTGAGCAGGACGCGCGCACCGGCCGGAAGTTCAAGAAGCTCTGCCGCACCGACCCGGACGCGACCATGGCGATGTCGTCCAAGGCACCGCTGCGCCCGGCCTACACGCAGCACACAGCCGTGGACGGTTCGGCATCTGGCCGCCACCGGTCCGAAGCCGATGCCGGACGCGGGCGTCGTGGCGGACCTCGCGATCGTCACGGGCGAGGAACATGACACGGGCCGGTCCACCGAGCGCCCGGGCGTCATCGAAGATACCCCCGGGGCTACCCCGGGCCGGATCACGGCGGACACGATCCACGGTGTGGGCCGGGTTTACGCCACGCTTGAAGATCGCCAGATCGAAGCCGTCATCCCGCCCCTTCGCGCCCCCCGCCGCAAAGGGGCGCAAGGCTTTCCGACCGAACGGTTCAAGGTCGATCCCCGCCACGATGTGGTCCGATGTCCGGCGAAGAAGCGGCTCACCCCCCCGCAACAGCACGAAATCAGGCCGATGGTATCGCGCTGACCGGCGCGACTGCGCGCGCTGTCCCCTCAAGGCGCGATGCCTGCCAAAGAGGGCGCCATCCCGCCGGGTGCAAATCGTCACCAACCACGCAGCCATCCTGCGTGCCCGGCGCAAACGCGCGGCATGGGGTGAAGACGACCACGCGATCTACACCCGCCACCGATGGCAGGTCGAAGGCGCGCACGGCACGGCCAAGACGCTCCACGGACTTGCCAGAGCCATCCGCAAAGGGCTCGAAAACATGAAGATCCAGGCGCGGATGACCGCCATCGGGATGAACCTCAAGAAGCTGGCGGCGGCTGTGATGCTGCTGGTCTGTTCGATCATGGACATGCGCGCGGCCCGACCAAATCCGGCGTCGGCGGCTTCGAACCCGAAAGGAAAACCCCATGACCGATGCGAAAGACTGGTGCGCGCCTATCTGGCCGCAATGGAGGCGCGCGACCTGCCGGCCGCGCGGGCCATGCTGGCCCCGGGCTTTGCCATGGTGTTTCCAGGCGACGTGCGCATGACCAGCCTGGCGCAGGTGCTGGAATGGACTGCCCCCGCTATCGCTGAGTGAAAAAGCGGCACGACCGTTTCGATGCGGCGGGGGATGTCGTCTACATCCTCGGCACGCTCTATGGCGAATGGCCCGACGGCACACCGTTCGAAGGCATCCGCTAGATCGACCGTTTCGAAATCGCCGGCGGCAAGCTGGCCCGGCAGGACGTCCGGAACGACATGGGCGAAGTCCGCCCGCGCTGAGCCGCGGCCCGGCGGCGCGTGGGCCTCAGCCCTTGGCTTCGAACCGCGCGCCCATCGCCAGCATGTCGGCCGTGCCGATGCGGGCGTTGAGACCGTTGAAATCGAACATCCGGTCCTTGAACGCAGTGTTCGACCCCGTCGCGCGCAGGCTGGCGTAATACTCTTGCGCCGTCTTTGCCAGCGCCCGCACGATGCCGCCCGGAAAGATCACCAGCGCAAAGCCCAGCGCCTCCAGATCGGCCGCCCCGGTGATGGGGGTGGCGCCGCCTTCGACCATGTTCGCCATCAGCGGCGCGCGCCCCTTGAAGGTGGTGCAGATCGCACGCAGCTCCTCGGTGCTGCGCGGCGCCTCGATGAACAGCGCATCGGCGCCGACCTCCAGATAGCGCCTGGCGCGATCCACCGCCGCCTCGAACCCCTCGACCGCAATGGCATCGGCGTGCGCGAAGATCAGGGCTTCGCGGCTGACGCGCGCATCGGCCATCGCCGCGATCTTGCCCACCATCTCGGCCGTCGAAATCAGCGACTTGTCGGCCAGTTGCCCGCAGCGTTTCGGACAGGTCTGATCCTCGACCTGCAAGGCATTGGCACCGGCGCGTTCGTAAACCGTCATCGTGCGGCGCGCGTTCAGCGCGTTGCCAAAGCCGGTGTCGGCGTCGATGATCACCGGCAAGGCCACCCGGTCGCGGATCAGCGCCATCGTGTCGGCCATTTCCGACATCGTGGACAGGCCGATATCCGGCCGGCCAAGCTTGGTAAAGACCACGCCGGGGGCCGCCAGGATGTGTGCGCGGTGCAGGCGGTCGCGCAGGCTCATGCCAGCCCACCAGCATCGCGGTGCATTCCGCGCAGCGCATCCGCCTGGCGATGGAGCCGGGCGAAACCAGCGTCGCCTCGTGCACCTTGGGGTCGAAGGCCGCACAGCCGTCGGTCAACAGGATGGTGCGGATGTCGCGCAGGCTGGAGGCGACGCCGCCGTTGGTGACGATGCCACCGAAGGGCATGAAGGCGAACCGCTTGGGGTCGTGCCCGCGTTCGATGCTGACCAGCCGCATGGCCCCGGCCATCCGGCTGTTGGCCACCCGCAGGATGGCTTCGGCCGCGGCGTCGGTCTCGAGGCCCAGCGGCTTGCCCACATGTTCGGCAACGGCGGCACGGGCGGCGGCCACATCCAGCTTCGCAATGCCGCCGATGGGGCGGTCGGGGTCGATCCGGCCCAGGGCGATGTCGGCATCCGTGACCGTGGGGCGGGTGTTGCCGCGGCCATAGGCCACCGGCCCGGGGGTGGAGCCGGCCGATTCCGGCCCGATGTTCAAGAGGCCCCCCTTGTTCACCCAGGCGATCGAGCCACCACCGGCGCCGATGGTGGTGATCTCGATCATCGGCGTGCGCACGACCATGCCGAAGTCGATACTGGTCTGCGCCGCCAACGCGGGCCGGCCCTTTTCCACCAGCGACACATCGAACGAGGTGCCGCCGATATCGCCGGTGATGATGTCGGGAAAGCCTGCGGTCTGCGCGATATAGGCCGCGGCGATCACGCCGGCCGCCGGCCCCGACAGCGCGGTGCGCACGGGGCGCGCGCAGGCGGTGTCCACCGTCATCACCCCGCCGTTCGACTGCACGATCAGGAATTCGCCGCCGAAGCCCTGCCCGCGCAAGGCCCCGTCCAGCCGGTGCAGATAGCCCGAAACCTCGGGTTGCAGATAGGCATTGAGTGCGGTTGTCGAAAACCGTTCGAACTCGCGGATCTCGGGCAGGATCTGGGCGCTGGCCGACACATGCGGGTTGGGCCAGACGCGGCGCACGGCCTCCAGCGCGGCCAGTTCGTTGGCCGGGTTGGCATAGGCGTTGACGAAGCACACGGCCACGGCCATGCAACCGGCCGCCAGCAGAACACGGGCGGCGGCTTCGACCTCGGCCGGGTCCACGGCCTGCAACAGCGTGCCGTCGGCCAGCGTGCGTTCGGCCACCTCCAGCCGCAGGTCACGCGGGATCACCGGCTCGAAATCGCCGCGCAGGCCCCAGGTGCGGGGGCGGTCGCGGCGGCGCATTTCCAGCACGTCGCGGAAGCCTTGCGTGGTAATCAGCCCCACGCGGGCGCCCTTGCGCTCCAGCAACGCATTGGTGCCGGCGGTGGTGCCGTGCACGACCGACGCGATGCGCGCAAAATCCGTGCCGCCGGTGGCGATGCCGGCCAGGAACCCGGCCGACTGGTCGGGGCGGCTGGTGGGCACCTTGGCGACCCGGGTCTTGCCGGTGGCCTCGTCCAGCACGAACACATCGGTAAAGGTGCCGCCGCCATCCACGCCTTGCGGCGGATAAAGCCCGCGTTTGCCGAACAGAAAGGCTTCGGCGCGCTGTTCCATCACCTCGATTTCATAGATCGCGCCCAGCCCGCCGCGGTGCTGCCCGGCCCCGCCGCTGTCGGGGCGCAAGGCCCACTGGCGGAAGATCACCGGATAGGCGCTTTCCAATATCTCCACCGGCGGGATGGCTGCGGTGGAAATCGGCGCGTTGCCGTGGTTCTGCCCGTCGCCATCCGGCGTGCCGCCGTGCCCGCCGCAACAGAACGAAAACATCATCCAGCGCCGCCCGTCGGCGCGGTGGCCGGCAATCGACAGCGCGTTGATGGTGCCATAGGCGTTGGCCACCACCCGGCCCGGCGCCACTTGCGCAAAGGCGGAAAACATCACGTCGATCATCCGCAGGATGGTTTCCGTATTACCGCCCGTGGGCGATGGAAACTCGGCCGCCAGCAACGAGCGGTCGGGGATGACGACCCGGATGGGCCGCATCACGCCGGCATTCGCCGGCAAGGCGGGAAAGATGTGCCTGATCGCCACCCAGACATCGCCATCGGCCCTGTCGCCTTGCGCCTTGTCGATCACCGCGCGCATGACAAAGGCCATCACGCCGACAAAGATCGGCAGGCCCGACTTGCCTGGCACCAGCGTGTCGCCGGTGGCGGCGTGATAGATGCCGTGGCTGGCATCGTGCGCCTCGGCAATGATCGGGTTGAAGGCCGACCGGAACAGCGTCGGGTCCATCTCGTCGGCGATCTGCTCCATCCGGCCGGCCAGCACCGCCAGCGTGATCGGGTCGATGGTCATGCGCGGCGCCCCCCTTCTGACCGGCCTGCGCGGGTTGCCCCACGATCCTGCCTGTTTCCTGTATGATTTATCATACCGCTTTCGGTATTCAGGCAGCTTGATGTTGCGGCAAAAGTCCATACAGGATTATGGTGCGGATATCGGTTCGGCATGTATCGTCAGGGTGCAGGTTTCATGACGCAGATGGTCGCCAGTCAGGTTCCCGACGGCAGCAAGGCGCGGCGCGTCTATCTGCTCTTGCGCGATGAGATTCTGGGGGGCCTTCTGGTGCCGGGGGATTCGCTGCCGGGCGAGTTGCGGCTGGCGGAACTGCACGGGGTCAGCCGCGTCACCATCCGCCGCGCGCTGGACGGGCTGATGGCCGACGGCCTGATCGAACGGCGCGCGGGCTCGGGCACGGTGGTGCGGGCGCCCGGCGCGCAGCCGGGCCAGATCGTCGCCGACTTTGCCACCCTGATGCCGCAGCTGCGCCGCATGGCCGAAGAAACCACCGCGCGGCTTTTGTCGTTTTCCTACGGCGCACCGCCGCCCCATATTGCCGAGGCGCTGGGCCTGCCCGAAGGCACGCGGGTGCAGCGCGCCGTGCGCTTGCGCCTGTCGGCGGGGTTGCCGTTTTCGCACCTGACCACCCATGTGCCCGACGCCATCGCGCAAGGCTATTCCGAGGCCGATCTGGCCACCACGCCGCTGTTCCGTCTGCTCGAACGCCGCGGGGTGGTGGTGGACCACGCCCGCCAGACGGTTTCGGCCGTGCTGGCGACACCCGAGGTGGCCGAGGCGCTGGAGGTTTCGGTGGGGGCCGCGCTGATCTCGCTGACCCGGGTGGTCTACGACGCCGATGGTCAGGGGGTGGAACACCTGGCCGCGCTTTATCGCCCCGACCGCTTCCGGCTGGAAATGACGCTGAACCGCGTGGGCACGGCCGATGCGCGGCACTGGGCGCCGGTCATCGTCGGCGGCACCGGCGACAAGGCGGGCCCATGACCGCGCCGCAAACCCTGTTCGACAAGCTCTGGTCCGCGCACGAGGTGCTGTTGCGCGAAGATGGCGCCTCGCTGCTCTGGGTGGACCGGCACCTGGTGCACGAAGGGTCGCACCACGGCTTTGCCAGGCTGGCCGCGCGCGGGTTGCCGGTGGCCCGCCCCGACCTGACCTTTGCCGTGGCCGATCACTACGTGCCCACCCGCGGGGTGCCGGCCGCCGGGTCGGACATCGCGCGCATGATCGCGCAACTGGCCGAAAACGCCCGCCGCCACGGCTTGCGCCATTTCGGCCTCGGCGACGCGCGGCAAGGCATCGTTCACGTGATCGGGCCCGAACTGGGGCTGACGCTGCCCGGCCTGCTGGTGGTGTGCGGCGACAGCCACACCTCCACCCACGGGGCGCTGGGGGCGATGGCCTTCGGCATCGGCGCCACCGAGGTTTCGCACGTGCTGGCGACCCAGACCATCTGGCAGAAAAAGCCCCGCCGCATGCGGCTGCGGTTCGACGGCACGCTGGGCCCCGGCGTGGGCGCCAAGGGTCTGGCGCTGAACTGGATCGCCCGGCTCGGCGCCGATGGCGGGCGCGGGCATGCCATCGAATACGCGGGCTCGGCCCTACGCGCGCTGTCGGTCGAAGGGCGGCTGACCTTGTGCAACCTGTCGATCGAAGGCGGCGCCCGCCTCGGGCTGGTGGCCCCCGATGCCACCACGCTGGACTGGCTGAAGGGTCGCCCCTTTGCCCCTGCCGGCGCCGACTGGGACCGCGACGCCGAGGCCTGGGCCGGCCCGATCAGCGGCGAGGATGCCGCGTTCGACCGCGAGGTGGCAATGGATGCCGCCGAAATCGCGCCCATCGTCACCGGGGGCACCAGCCCCGAGGACGCCCTGCCGATCACCGCCACCATCCCCGACCCCGACCGCGCCGGCCCCGCCGCCGACCGCATCCGCGTGGCGCTGGATTACATGGGCCTGCAACCGGGGCGCCCCCTGGCCGGAACGCCGGTGGACCAGGTGTTCATCGGCTCTTGCACCAACACGCGGATCAAGGATTTGCGCGCCGCCGCCGCCGTGCTGGCGGGGCGCAAGGTGAAGGTGCCCGGGCGCGTCTCGCCCGGCTCGGCGCAGGTGGCCGCACAGGCGGTGGCCGAAGGGCTGGACCGCGTGTTCACAGAGGCCGGGCTCGACTGGGTGGGTTCGGGTTGCTCGATGTGCGTGGGCATGAACGGCGATCTGGTGCCGCCGGGGCCGCCGCGGCGCCCTGGTCGGTGCCGCCGCAGGGTTAGCCGCCGTCGCGCCCCGAACCGCGCTGCGTCAGGCGCCGATCAGGCCGGAACCGCAGGCCCCCAGGGCACCGGCGCCGATTGCAGGCGCAACCAGATGGTTTCGGCCGCCACCAGCGCGCGGGTCTGCGCCGCCGGCAGCACCGCCGGGGGCTTGCGCCCTTCCAGCGCAAGGGCGACCTGATAGTCGTTCAGCACCCCCAGGGCATCCTGAATGTCGCGGAAATCGGACCCGAACGGGTCTTGCGCCAGCCCGGGAAACCAGGGCGCCAGAAACTCGGCCAGATAGCGCATCGACTTCAGATCCTTGCGGAACTCGTGCCGCGCGACCGGGTCCATCGCCGAAACCGAGCTGCCATGCGCCCGGCACGCGGCCCAGGCGGTTTCCAGCATGCCGGCCCCGACCTGAGCCAGCGGGGCGGCGCGCAAGGCCCGCGCCTCGGCGCCGCGGCGCCACAGCGCGCCGTCGGGCGCGGCCACATCGGCCAGCCGCGCGGCAAAGCCTTTGGCATCGGCGGCCTCCAGATCCTTGCGCACCTGCTTGCGCACGGCGGCATTGCGGCGCAGCCGCTCCTTGTGGCCGGGCGCGCGCTGGCGGGCGGCGGTGTGCACATCGCTGTCGCGCAAGGGGCCCAGCAGGCGAAACAGCGCCTTGGCCTGCCCGCGCAGCCGCGCCCGCCGCTTGCGGCGCATCAGCGGGGCGAACAGATCCAGCGCCGTGGTCAACTTGCGCAAGGCCACCCGCGCCCGGTGCGGCCCGCGCGGGTCGCCGCTGGCCATCAGCCGGTCCAGCTCGCTGGAAAAGGTTGCGGCGCACTCCAGCATGTAGCCGCGCAGCAAGGCTTCGCAGGCGGTATCGTCGGGGCGGGGCGGGTCTTCGGCCAATTCCGGTTTCCGCATCGTTTGCCAGACAGCATCGCGGGGTTCTGTAACGGTATCACGACACCCGGCCGACACACAGGCATCTTGACGCGCCGCGGCTTTCGGCCGAAGACCGCGCAGAACCCGCGCCTCACCCGCCGCGCGCCCTGCCAAGGAGACCGCCCATGTCCCGCATCGTTCACCTCAACGGCGACTGGCTGCCCGAGGCCGAGGCGAAGGTCTCGGTCTTCGACCGCGGGTTCCTGATGGCCGACGGTGTTTACGAGGTGACGAGCGTGCTGGGCGGCAAGCTGATCGACTTCGAGGGCCATTGCCGCCGGCTGGATCGGTCCTTGCGCGAACTGGGCATGGGCAACCCGCACAGCGATGCCGAATGGCTGGCGCTGCACCGCGAAATCGTCGCCCGCAACGGGGTCGAGGACGGGATGGTCTACCTGCAGGTCACCCGCGGCAATCCCGGCGACCGCGACTTTGCCTATCCGCCCGAAGGCACGCCGCAAACGGTGGTGCTGTTCACCCAGTCCAAGCCCGGCCTGGCCGACAGCCCGGCGGCGAAAACCGGGTGGCGCGTGATCTCGATTCCCGATCAACGCTGGGCGCGGCGCGACATCAAGACCGTGCAACTGCTGTATCCCTCGATGGCCAAGATGGCCGCCAAGGCCGCCGGCGTCGATGACGCCTGGTTCGTCGAGGATGGCACCGTCACCGAAGGCACCTCGAACAACGCCTATATCGTCGCAGGCGGCAAGATCGTGACCCGCCAGCTGGGCCACGACATCCTGCACGGCATCACCCGCGCCGCCGTGCTGCGCCTGGCGCGCGAGGCGCAGATGGAGGTGGTCGAGCGCGCCTTCACCCTGGACGAGGCCAAGGCCGCCGACGAAGCCTTCATCACCTCGGCCAGCGCCTTCGTGATGCCGGTGGTGGAAATCGACGGCACCGCCCTGGGCACCGGCAAGCCCGGCCCGGTGGCGCAACGCCTGCGCGAAATCTACATCGAGGAGATGCGCAAGGCAGCCGTCTGACTGCTCAGGGCCGGTAGGGGTGCGTCAGGCATCCCGTTTCGGCATCGAGAAACGGGTCCGACCAGCTGCCCGACAGGCCCTCGGGGCCAGAGAACCGGGCGCAGACGCGAAAGGCCGTGTCCGACAGGCGCTCATAGCGATAGGCCTCGCCGGTGAACGGGTCGGCCAGGCGCAAGGCGCGCTTGCACGCGTCCACCGTTGCCAGCGTGTCCGGCAAACGCTTGCCCTGCGCATCGGCGACGCATTCGACGTAATGCGACAGGTTCTGCAGGTCGGACAGGCGGGTGCGGTCCTGCGCCTCGGTCCGACCCTTGCCCGGCCCGCCCACCGTGGCAAGACCCGCCGCGACCAGCCCGACCGCCAGCACCACCAGCCCGACCTGGCCAAGGCGTTCAGCGCGCATCGCCGGTCTCGTCCAGTTCGTTGCGGAAATACAGGGCCACCAGCACCGCGGTTGCCGCGACCAGCCCCGCCTTGGCGCTGAAACGCAAGGTCAGCTCGCCGTTCAGCAAGGCATTGATCGCAAAGATCAGGTCCCCCGCCAGGGTCAGCGCCGCCAGGAAAAGCGTGACAAGGGCGAACCACTTGCGCACGACCGAACGCCGGCGGCCTGCGTCGGCCCGCGCAGCGCGCGCGGCCCTGGCCCCGAGCAGCAGGAACAGCGGCAGGAACACCGCCAGCGTCGAGATCGACCAGCGCACCGCATAGGCGGAATAGCCGGCATCCGGCGCCTCGATCGAGGGCACCCAGATGTCGATCAGCGCAAAGCCCAGGGCGTTGATGTGCCAGGTGGTCATGCCCAGCGACAGGAACATCAGGCCATAGAGCAACGCCTCGCGGGCCGAGACATAGGGCCGGGGCCGCGGCACCGGCACGGCAAAGGGCACCTCGGACCAGGCGGCAAGGGCCGCCGCGATCTCGGGGCCGCTCCAGCCGGCGCGGGTCAGGGCCTCGGCAATCTCGCTGCGCGACCGCCCGGCCCGCAAGGCTTCGGCCACGAACTGTGCCAGGGGGTCGGCGGTGCCCATCGTCTTCTCCTGCGGCTGGGCGCCAGCATAGCGCGGCGCGCGCCGCGCGGGCAACCGCCGGTCAGCCCTTGGCCTCGGTCACGTTTTCGCGGAAGGCGACCTCGAAGGCGGCTTTCTTGCCGGCGTCGGCCTCGGTCTGGTGCCGGGCGACCCAGTCGGCATAGGGCATGCCATAGACGATTTCGCGGGCGGTGTCCTTGTCCATCGCGATGCCGCGGGCGTTCGCTTCTTCCTGATACCAGCGGCTGAGGCAGTTGCGGCAGAACCCGCCGAGGTTCATCAGGTCGATGTTCTGCACGTCGGGGCGCCGGTGCATCAGATGGTGCACGAGGCGGCGGAAGGCGGCGGCCTCCAGTTCGGTTCGGGTCGCGTCGTCCATGAGCGGTCTCCTGTGGCAGGCGCCGGGGGCTGTCTGCCCCCGGACCCCCGAGGATACTTGGATCAAGGTGAAGGGGGAAGCGTCAGGTCGCCGCGGCAAGGGCGCGGACGAGCAAGGGGGCCAGCCGCGCCGCCCAGGCCGCCTGGGCCGCGGGCGTGGCGATCAGGTCGTTGCGCACCTCGATCAGGGTGTTGTGGCGCCCGTGGCGCAAGGCGTGGCGGTCGATGGCATCGCCGGGCAGGTGGCCCGAATAGGGCTCGTTGTCGCCGACGCACAGGTCGGGTTCGCCGGCCAGTTCGGCCAGCAGCGCCCGCGACAGCCGGTCGTCCAGATGCGAATAGAGCACCCCCACCGCCCAGGGGCGGGGGCTGCGGCCGCGCAGGCAGGGGGTGAAGGAATGCACCGCCACGATCGCGGTATCCGCCCGCCGCGCCGCCAGCGCGGCATAGGCCGCGTGATAGGGGCGATAGAGCGCCTCAAGCCGCCGTTCCGTCTCGGCTTCGTCGGCGTGGCGGTTGGCGGGGATGATGGTGCCGTCGTAGAGCTTCATCACCAGGGTCGGGTCGTCTTCGCCCCGGTTCGGGTCGATGACGAGGCGCGAGAACTCCGACAGGATGCAGGGGCTGTCCAGCGCCTCGGCCAGGGCTTCGGCCAGCCCGGCGGCGCCAGGGTCATAGGCGATGTGGCGCTGCATGTCCTCGGGCGCGATGCCCAGGTCGCCCCCCGCCACCCAGCCGGGCACACGGTTGGTGGCGTGGTCGCAGGTCACCAGCCAGCGGCCGGGCCGGGTTTCGCCAAGAATGCGGTAGGGCGTTTCGGTCATGGTCCTGTTGCCGGTCGCGGGGCATACCCCCTTTACAGCGCGGCGGCGGCGGGTTCCAGTTGCCGCGCGGGCCATTGCAGGGCATAAGCTCGTTGTTTGCGCTAGCAGGAGAGGATGGGGCATGAGACGGCACCGCAAGATCAAGATCGTGGCAACGCTGGGCCCTGCCTCGTCGGACAAGGCGACGATCCGCGCCTTGTGGGAAGCCGGGGCCGACGTGTTCCGCCTGAACATGAGCCACGGCACCCATGCCGACATTGCCGCGCGCCATGCCATCATCCGCCAGATCGAGGCCGAGGTGGGCCGCCCGATTGCCATTCTGGCCGACCTGCAGGGGCCGAAGCTGCGGGTAGGCGTGTTTGCGGGCGATGCCGCCGATCTGGCCGAAGGCCAGCGGTTCCGGCTGGATCTGTCCGAGGCGCCGGGGGATGCCAGCCGCGTGCAGCTGCCGCACCCCGAGATTTTCGCGGCCCTGGAACCGGGCAGCACGCTGTTGGTGAACGACGGCAAGATCCGCCTGCGGGTGGAAAGCTGCGGCGCCGACTTTGCCGACTGCACCGTCACGGTGGGGGGCACCATTTCCAACCGCAAGGGCGTGAACGTGCCTGATGTGGTGCTGCCGCTGGCCGCGTTGTCGGAAAAGGACCGGCGCGACCTGGAATTTGCCTGCGACCTGGGGGTGGACTGGCTGGCCCTTTCCTTTGTCCAGCGGCCCGAGGACGTGGCCGAAGCGCGGGCGCTGGCGCGGGGGCGGGCCTCGATCCTGTCCAAGATCGAAAAGCCGGCGGCGGTGAAGGCGTTCGATTCCATCCTCGCGGTGTCCGATGGCATCATGGTGGCGCGCGGCGACCTGGGGGTGGAATGCCCGGTGCAGGCGGTGCCGCCCATCCAGAAGCGGCTGGTGCGTGCGGCGCGGTCGGCGGCCAAGCCGGTGATCGTGGCGACGCAGATGCTGGAATCGATGATCGAAAGCCCGATGCCCACGCGGGCCGAGGTTTCCGACGTGGCGACCGCGATCTACGAAGGGGCGGATGCGGTGATGCTGTCGGCGGAATCGGCGGCGGGGCAATACCCGGTGCAGGCGGTGGCCACGATGAACGCCGTGGCGATCGAGGTGGAAAGCGACCCCGTCTACCGCGAGGTAATCGAGGCGAGCCGCAAGGTGAACCGCCGCACCGTGGCCGACGGCATCGTCTCGGCCGCGCGCGAGATCGCCGAGACGACCGACATCAAGGCGATCTGCTGTTTCAGCCAGTCGGGCACCACCGCGAGCCTCGTGGCGCGCGAACGGCCGCGGGTGCCGATCATCGCGTTGACCCCGCTGGTGGGCACGGCGCGCAAGCTGTGCCTGACCTGGGGCGCGCATTGCGTGCTGGTCGAGCCGCAGGAACGGTTCAAGGGCGCGGTCCTGTCGGCGGCGCGGGCGGCGCGGGCCGACGGCTTTGCCGGGACCAGCGACTTCATCGTGGTGACCGCCGGGGTGCCGTTCAACGTGCAGGGCACGACCAACATCCTGCGGGTGGCGCCTTGCGACGAAAGGTTGATCTTCCGCGCCGATCCTGAATAATCGGGGGGCCGGGCGGCCTGCCCGGTTTCAGCCCGGGGCGGCGCCGATGAACAGTGATCTGATGCTGGTGGTGGGGCTGGTGGTCGGGGTGCTGGCGCTGCCTGCCTTGCTGAACGCCTGGACCGAGGGGCGCGCGCCCAGGGCCGGGGCGATCCTGGTGATGATCGCCATCGGGCTGATCTTTGCCGCCGCCCGGACCAAGCCGGGCGGCTACAGCGTGGACGAGGTGCCCGAGGTGTTCTTTCGCGTGCTGGGCCGCCTGCTGGGCTGAGAGGCGCCGCCGAATCCGCCTTGCACCCTGCCGGGTTCCTGTGTAAGGCCACGGCTCATTCTGCGCGGCCGGCCGGTGTGGCATGCCGAGTCGCGCGTGAACCACTCGACCAAGGAGATGGAAATGCCCAAGATGAAGACGAAATCCGCTGCGAAAAAGCGGTTTTCCTTTACCGCGACCGGCAAGGTCAAGGCGGGTCCGGCCGGCAAGCGGCATGGCATGATCAAGCGCACGACGAAATTCGTCCGCGACGTGACGGGAACGATGATCCTGTCCGACTCGGATGCGAAGATCGTCAAGAAATACATGCCCTACGACCGGTAAGGAGAACAGCCGATGTCCCGCGTCAAATCCGGTGTCGTTACCCGCGCCGCGCACAAGAAAGTCCTGAAGAAGGCGAAGGGCTATTACGCCGCCCGGTCGCGCAACTTCCGCACCGCCACCCAGGCCGTCGACAAGGCCAACCAATATGCCACCCGCGACCGCAAGGCCCGCAAGCGGCAGTTCCGGTCGCTGTGGATCCAGCGGATCAACGCGGCCGTCCGCCTGGTGGACGCCGACCTGACCTATTCGCGCTTCATCAACCTGCTGGCCCGCGCCGGCATCACGGTGGACCGCAAGGTGCTGGCCGACCTGGCCGTGCACGAGCCCGAAGCCTTTGCCGCCCTGGTGGGCCAGGCCAAGGCCGCGGCCTGAGTTCGGGCGGAACGCCCCAGGTGACGCGCCCGCCAGGAAACCGGCGGGCGTTTGCTTTACCCCCCCCCTGTCCCTGCGAGGGACAGGATGCAAGGGCAACGATATCAAGGGCTTGGCAAGCCGTTTTAACGAAGCCTTCACCTTTGCCACCCGGGCCGCGTGCAAAATGGAAACGCTGTGTTTCCAGCTCCGCAACAGCGCGGCGTTGCCAGACAGGCCGCGACAGGCGAGACTGCGGCCAGAGTCTGCGGGAACCGCAACCACGGGGAGGTGCGAATGAACAGGGTATGGGGTGCGGTGGTGCTGGCGGCGCTGGCGGCGGGGCCGGCGCTGGCCGAAGGCGGGCACAAGGGCCAAGCCTCGGGCTATCCCACGGGCAAGGGCGGCGGCGTGATCCGGGCCGAATGTTCGGTCGAGGTCTTTGCCAGCGTCAATTCGCTGGACCGGCCGAGCGAAAGCTTTGTCGAGCAGATCCGCGCCGCCATCGGGCCGCGCGCCACCCGCGGCGAAGCCTATGTGCTGGGCGAGGCCTATTGCCGCCACCCGGAACGGCTGAAGCGCAACGGCGTGGCCGAAGCCGCCTTGCAGCGCGACATCGTGGGCATGCGCCGGCGCTGACGCCGCAGGGGCCGGCACGGGGCGAGGCGCTGCGCCGGCAGCGGCGCTTCGCAAGGCGATCTGCCGACCGGGGCGATCGGATGGCGGACAGCCGCGTGCCGGTTGAACCGGCAAGGCACACTCCCTATGCTGACGGTCCGACAGGGAGCCGCCCGATGTTGCATGCACGTTTGCCGCCTTTCGTTCGCGACCATTACGAATGTCACGAGTGGAAGCACGCAAGCGCCATTCTTACCCAGGACTTTCCGGCCGAATGGAACGACCTGATCGACCTGTTGACGACCTTTCGCCTGCGCAAGTCGTGGATCACGAAGGGCGGTTGAAACAAGTCGCAACTTTCGAGCTTCATCGATGGTTTCCTGTCGCAACGCGGCTGGCGGGAAAAGCAGTTCCAGACCGCGATCGAGGTCGATGGCGAGCGCCAGGACTCTCCGACCCACAAGATCGACTGCTACAAGAACGGCATTGCGCTGGAGATCGAGTGGAACAACAAGGATCCCTTTTTTGACAGGGACTTGAACAACTTTCGCCTGCTATTCGACCTGCGCGCGGTCAGCGTCGGGGTGATGATCACCCGGTCGGACGAATTGCAGGACATCTTCAACGAACTGGGACGCGGTTCGTCTTATGGCAACTCGACGACCCACATGTCGAAGTTGTTGCCCAGGATCCGGGGCGGAGGTGGTGCGGGGTGCCCGCTTCTGGTATTCGGGATCACCAAGGCGCTGTTCGTGGAGGATGACGCATGATCTCTGCCGCCGACGACCTGCTGGAAAAAGCCGGGCGGACCAGGTTCAGGACCATACTTGCCGATCCGCCGTGGCAGTTCCAGAACCGGACGGGCAAGATGGCACCGGAACACAAGCGGTTGTCCCGTTATCCGACGATGACCTTGCAGGAAATCTGCGATCTGCCGGTGGCCTCCATCGTGGCGGAGCCGGCGCACCTGTATCTGTGGGTGCCCAACGCCTTGTTGCCCGAAGGGTTGAAGGTGATGGACTGCTGGGGTTTCAGCTACAAGAGCAACATCATCTGGTACAAGATCCGCAAGGATGGCGGCCCCGACCGGCGCGGCGTCGGGTTCTATTTTCGCAATGTGACGGAGGTCTTGCTGTTCGGGGTTCGTGGCAAGAACGCCCGCACGCTGCAACCGGGCAGGACGCAGGAAAACATCATCTCGGCCCAGAAACGCGAACACAGCCGCAAACCGGAAGAACAATACGCCCTGATCGAAGGGTGCAGCGAAGGGCCACGCCTGGAAATGTTCGCCCGCGGCCCCCGTCTGGGATGGACGGTCTGGGGCAACCAGGCCGAGGACTACGTGCCGACGTGGGACACCTACGCCAACCATTCGCAAGCCGAGGCGGTGCCCAGGTTGGCGCGGTCGAAAGGCGTCTAGGGCGCCGGGCAGCCGCGGAAGGTCTCGGCCAGGATCGCGGCCAGTTCGCGCGCGTCGGTTTCGTCGAAGGCGGCGGGGGTGTTGCTGTCGAGGTCGAGCACGCCCAGGAGCGCGCCTTGCCCGTTCCAGACCGGCAGCACCAGTTCCGACCGGGTGGAGGAGGAACAGGCGATATGGTCGGGGAAGGCATCGACATCGGGCACGATCTGCGCCTGACCGCTGCGGGCGGCCGCGCCGCAGACCCCGCGCGAGAACGGGATGACAAGGCAGCCGTGCCCGCCCTGATAGGGCCCGATCTTGAGCAGTTCCGGCCCGACGACGCGGTAGAAGCCGGTCCAGTCCGACAGCGGGTGCGCGTGGTGGATTTCGCACGCCACGGTGGCCATCAGCGCCACGGCATCGGTTTCGCCGTGGGTCAGCGCGCGGATGGCCGAGGCCAGCGCGGGGTAATCGCAGCCGTCAGCCAAGGCGGGCTTCCAGCGCGGCGATGCGGGCCTTGAGCGCCTCGTTTTCCTCGCGGGCCTTCTGCGCCATGGCGCGGACGGCGTCGAACTCCTCGCGCGTGACGAAGTCGCGGTCGGCCAGCCAGCGGTCGAGCAGGGATTTCATGGCATTCTCGGCCTCGGTCCGGGCGCCCTGGGCCACGCCCATCGCGTTGGTGGCAAGGCGCGAGAGATCGTCGAGAAACTTGTTCGAGGTCTGCATGGCGGGTTCCTTTCGCTGGGTCAGCATATGGCGCGCCGGAGGCGGTTGCGCAAGGTTGACCGGCGCCGCAGTTGACAAGCGCGGCGGCGGCCCCGACAAGTCCGGGCCAGCAACGGGGGCATCATGGGTTACATTCCGTTTCCGGATATCGCGCCGGAGATCTTCAGCATTTCCATCGGCGGGTTCGAACTGGCGCTGCGCTGGTATGCGTTGGCCTATATCGCCGGGCTGATCCTGGGCTGGCGGCTGGTGGTGGCCTTGATGAAGCGCCCGGCCCTGTGGGGCGGGGTGGCGCCGATGGCGCCCGCGCGGGTCGAGGACTTGCTGACCTGGGTGATCCTGGGCGTGGTGCTGGGCGGGCGGCTGGGCTTTGTGCTGTTCTATCAGCCGGGGTATTACCTGGCCCATCCGCTGGAAATCCCCGCGGTGTGGCAAGGCGGCATGTCGTTTCACGGCGGGTTCCTGGGCGTGGTGCTGGCGGCCTGGGTCTGGGCCGGGCGCAACGGCGTGCCGCGGCTGGCGCTGGCCGATGCGCTGGCGGTGGCGGCCCCGGCGGGGCTGATGTTCGGGCGGATCGCCAATTTCATCAACGCCGAGCTGTGGGGCCGGCCCACGGACATGCCCTGGGGCGTGGCCTTTCCGGGCGCCGGGCAGGACTGCGCCGGGGTGATCGGGGTTTGCGCGCGCCACCCGAGCCAGCTTTACGAGGCGGCGCTGGAAGGGCTGTTGCTGGGGGCGGTGCTGCTGTGGGGCGTGTGGCGGCGCGGCTGGTTGCAGCGGCCCGGGCGCGTGCTGGGGGTGTTTCTGGCCGGCTATGGCGCGGCACGGTTTTTCGTGGAGTTCTTCCGCGAGGCGGATGCCCAGTTCGTCACCCCCGACAACCCGGGCGGCGCGGTGCTGCTGGGCATGCAGATGGGGCAGGTGCTGTCGCTGCCGATGATCGCGCTGGGGCTGTGGTTTGCGCTGAGGCGGCGATGACGCCGCTGGCCGCGCATCTGGTGCGGCGGATCGCGGCGCAGGGGCCGATCCGGCTGTCGGATTACATGGCCGAGTGCCTGCTGCACCCCGCGCACGGCTATTACACCCGGGCCGAGCCCTTTGGCGCAGGTGGCGATTTCATCACCGCGCCCGAGATCAGCCAGATGTTCGGCGAGCTGCTGGGCCTGTGGCTGGCGCAATGCTGGCTGGATCAGGGCGCCCCCGGCCGGTTCGTCCTGGCCGAGCCGGGGCCGGGGCGCGGCACGCTGATGGCCGATGTGCTGCGCGCCACGCGCCGGGTGCCGGGGTTTCACGCCGCAGCACGGGTGGTGCTGGTCGAAGCCTCGCCGCGGTTGCGCGCGGTGCAGGCGGCGCGGCTGGCGCCCTGGCCGGTGGAATGGGCCGACACGGTGCAGGCGCTGCCGGAAGGGCCGCTGTTCCTGCTGGCCAACGAATTCTTCGACGCGCTGCCGGTGCGCCAGTTCACCCGGGCGGGGCGCGGCTGGGCCGAAACGCTGGTCACGGTGCAAGGCGGCGCGCTGGCGCTGGCGCGCGGGGCACCGCGCGGCGAGCCGGCGCTGGCGCACCGGCTCGCCGACACCCGCGAAGGCGACGTGGTGGAGCTGTGCCCCGCCGCCCCCCCGATCATGGCCGAGATCGCCGGCCGCATCGCCGCGGCCGGAGGGGCGGCGCTGGTGGTGGACTACGGCGGCTGGCACAGCCTGGGCGACACCGTGCAGGCGATGCGCCGCCACGCACCGGCCGGGCTGCTCGACACCCCCGGAGAGGCCGACCTGACCGCCCATGTCGATTTCGAGCCCCTGGCACAGGCGGCAACCGCGGCCGGCGCGCGCGCCCACGGCCCGGTGGCGCAAGGCGCGCTGCTGGAACGGCTGGGCATCGGCTTGCGCACCGCGCGGCTGACCGAGGGCTTGACCACGGCGCAAGCGGCCGGTCATATCGCGGCGATGCGCCGCTTGACCCACCCCGACGAAATGGGAACGCTGTTCAAGGCGCTTGCCGTTCTGCCTGCCCAGGCCCCACCCGCTGCCGGATTCGCCTCGTGACCCCGACCGCCGCCCTGGAAATCCTGACCGCCGATGCGCTGGCCCCGCTGCGGCACGGGTTCTTTACCCGCAAGGGCGGGGCGTCCTCGGGCATCTTCGCCGGGCTGAACTGCGGCCCCGGCTCCAGCGACATGGCCGAGATGGTCGAGATCAACCGCGCCCGCGCGGCCGAGGCGCTGGGCCTGGCCCCGGCGGCGCTGGTCACGCTGAACCAGGTGCATTCGGCCGATGTTGCGGTGCTGGAGGCCGCCCCGCCGGCGCGGATCCGGGCCGATGCGCTGGTCACCGCCACGCCGGGGCTGGCGCTGGCGGTGCTGACCGCCGATTGCCAGCCGGTGCTGTTCGCCGATGCCGAAGCCGGGGTGATCGGCGCCGCCCATGCCGGCTGGCGCGGCACGCTGGACGGGGTGCTGGACGCCACGCTTGAGGCAATGGAACGCCTCGGCGCGCGCCGCGGGCGGATTGCCGCGGTGATCGGCCCCTGCATCAGCCAGGCCGCCTACGAGGTCGGGCCCGAGTTCCTCGACCGTTTCCTGGCCGAAGACCCAGGCCTGTCGCGGTTCTTCATCAACGGCAGCGGCGACCGCTATCGCTTCGACCTGCCGGGCTATGGCCTGCACCGGCTGCGCGCGGCCGGCGTGGGCCATGCCGAATGGACGCGGCACTGCACCTATGGCGACGAGGAGCGGTTCTATTCCTATCGCCGCACCACCCACCGGGGCGAGGCCGACTATGGCCGGCTGCTGTCGGCCATCCGGCTCTAGCCGTCCGGATCGTCGCCACGGGCGCAACAATCCCGCGGTTTCGCCCAAGACCTGCCGCATTCTCCTGCATACTGACCCTTGCGCGGGGCCAGCCCCGCCCCTGTTCAGGAGGCCCGAGATGAAACCCCACCCCCGCTGGCTGACATCGGTGATCGCCGCCGCCGCCTTGCCGCAACCCGCCTTGCCCTGGGAACGCGGCCCGAAGGGGCAACGCGGCCCCAAGGCGCCCGCCGCCCCGCCGGCCCCGCCGCGCCCGGGCGCGCTGGCCGCACGCTGAGGCCAAAGGCGCGATTCGCCCGACTGCGGCTTTTCTGCGGCCGCACCGGCGCCGCGCGCAGGACAATCGGCCCTGCCCGGCGCCATCGTCGCGCCCGCGTCGACAACCGGCGAAACCTTTTGACAGACCGCCCCGTTCCGGCCACATTTACCGTGTTCCCGATGGGGTGCGCGCCCGGGCCCGCTGGCTCGCCCGCCCCGACGGTCTGCTCGGAAACGGCGGCCTTGCCTTGCGTCCTCTGACCCGCAGGCAGGGCCGCTGCCGTTTCACCTTGCCCCAAATATCCCCGCCGGAGGCATCCGCCGCCCGGGCCGGGTGCGCCCGCCTCAGGCCTGGCGCGCGATGCGGTCTTCCAGCACGTCGAAGGGCACGCCCGGTTCGTCCTTGGCGCAGCGGATCACCAGGCTGGTCTTGACGTTGGCCACATGCGCCGCCTTCAGCAGCGCCCCGGTCAGGAAGTTCTGGAACGTCGAAAGATCGGGGGCCACGCATTTCAGGATGAAGTCGATCTCGCCGTTCAGCATGTGGCATTCGCGGACCAGCGGCCAGGCGCGGCATTGCGCCTCGAAGGCGGAAAGGTCGGCCTCGGCCTGGCTCGACAGGCGCACCATGGCAAAGACCTGCACCTCGAATCCCAGTTCGCGGGCGTCGATGTCGGCGTGATAGCCGCGGATGAAACCCTGTTCTTCCAGCGTGCGCACCCGGCGCAGACAAGGCGGTGCCGAAATGCCCACACGCTTGGCCAGTTCCACGTTGGTCATGCGCCCGTCCGCCTGCAACTCGGCCAGGATATGCCGGTCGATCGGATCGAGTTTCGCGCCTGCCATGATCCTGCCCCCTTCGCGTTGTGCGTTACTTAGGCGCTCGGCCCGCCTGGCGCAATAATCTTTCGCTGCCGCGCGGAAAATTGGCATGAGCCGCCGGCGGCGGCGCGAGTCTGGCGCTGTGGCGGGCAAGGGGTTATATCCTCGGGCGAACAGCACGAGGGCAGATGCGATGACCGAAGCACGGCACACCAGGGTTCTCATCATCGGGTCGGGTCCGGCGGGCTACACGGCGGCGGTCTATGCCAGCCGGGCCATGCTGGCGCCGATCCTGGTGCAGGGGATGCAGCCGGGCGGGCAGCTGACCATCACCACCGAGGTGGAAAACTGGCCGGGCGATGCCACGGTGCAAGGCCCCGACCTGATGGTGCGGATGGAGCATCACGCCCGCGAGATGGGGGCCGAGATCGTCAGCGACATCATCCTGTCGCTGGATCTGTCGCGCCGCCCCTTCACCGCCCGCGGCGACAGCGGCACGACCTACACCGCCGATGCGGTGATCCTGGCCACCGGCGCGCAGGCGAAATGGCTCGGGCTCCCCTCCGAGGAGAAATTCAAGGGCTTCGGCGTGTCGGCCTGCGCCACCTGCGACGGGTTCTTCTACCGCGGCAAGCAGGTGGTCGTCATCGGCGGCGGCAACACCGCGGTCGAGGAGGCGCTGTTCCTGACCAACTTTGCCAGCAAGGTCACCGTCATTCACCGGCGCGACAGCTTCCGTGCCGAGAAGATCATGCAGGACCGGCTGTTCAAGCACCCGAAGATCGAGGTGATGTGGAACCACACGGTCGAGGAAATCCTCGGCACCGAGGCGCCTCTGGGCGTGACCGGCGTGCGCACGAAGAACGTGCAGACCGGCGCCGAAACCGTGGTGCCCTGCGACGGGTTCTTCGTCGCCATCGGCCATGCGCCGGCCTCCGATCTGGTCAAGGACCAGCTGGAGCTGCATTCGGGCGGCTATGTGAAGGTGGAACCGGGCAGCACCCGCACCAGCATTCCGGGCGTCTTTGCCGCCGGCGACCTGACCGACCACGTGTATCGCCAGGCCGTTACCAGCGCCGGCATGGGCTGCATGGCGGCGCTGGACGCCGAACGCTGGCTGGCCGGGCAGTGACGGCGGCGCAACGGGCTTGACCCTGGCGGGGCGGCGCGGTCCTGTGCAGGCCGCAGGATCGCCCTATGCCCACCCTTTACGCCGCCCGCGCGCTGTGCGGGATCCTGACGCCGCAGGCCAACACCAAGGTCGAGCCGGAAATGGCGCTGCTGATGCCCCCCGGCGCCGGCACGATCACCGCCCGGCTGACCAGCGGCTGCGCCGCGATGAACGACCGGCGGACCGACTGTTTCCGCGCCATCGAGACGACGGCCGACCAGTTCGCCAACGCCCTGGTGCAGGCACTGGGCTTTGCCTGCACCGGCGCCTGCTACCTCGTCGGCCCGGCGGCGGAAACCGCCCTTTCCACCCGCTTCGCCGCCCGCGGCCTGCCGCTGGTGACCGCCGGCCAGGCCATCCGCACCGCGCTCGCCGCGC
>NZ_JBKBQM010000048.1:0-22119 GCF_046292685.1 Gemmobacter sp. | reverse complement strand
CGGCCGAGCGAACCGTTGCGGCCCTCTGGGACGCCATCGGACGGCTCGTCGATCTCATCACCCCCGGGGAGAGCGCCAACTTCTTCACCGCAGCAGGCTATGAACCACAATGATCGGGAAATGCGCTATCTGAAGGCGCATTGCACGGCCTCGAGCCTGCGGGTCAAAAAGGGGGGCCCGACGACACGCGTGGGCGCCTGATCGGGCGCACGAAGGGCGGGCTGAACACCAAGTTGCACGCCGTCACCGATGCGAAGGGGCGGCCGATCCGCTTTTTCATGACCGCGGGCCAGGTCAGCGACTACATGGGCGCGGCGGCCCTGCTGGGAAGCCTGCCGGGTGCCGAGTGGCTCATCGCCGACCGCGGCCATGACGCGGACTGGTTCCGGGATGCGTTGAAAGACAAGGGGATAAAGCCCTGCATCCCCGGCCGGAAGTCCCGTGGCAAGGCCATCCGATACGATCGGCGCCGCTCCAAACGACGCAACCGGATCGAGATCATGTTCGGCAGGCTCAAGGACTGGCGCCGCATCGCAACCCGCTACGACAGGTGCCCAAAGGTCTTCCTCTCCGCCATCGCCCTCGCCGCAACCGTCCTGTTCTGGCTTTGACCATCAATGAGTCTGGAGCCTAACTCCGGGTCGAGGGCTGACTTCTTCAGCAGCCTGTTAGGGGATGCCGGTCTGTTCGGTCACGCGGTTGGCAAGGTCGATGTAGGTGGGGCTGACCGTGCCGAAATCGACGATCAGGTCGGGTTTGGTCGCCAGCAACACCTCCAGGTTCACCGTGCCCCCCTGCCCTGTCAGACGCCCCAGTTCGGGCAGGTGATGGGTGGCGGGCAGAAGGAACGGCTTGTCGCCGTCGCGCGGGGCACGCACCCAGCCAACCATCGCCTCGGGCGCCAGCGCATAGAGCAGGACCGAGGCCGGGGGGCCGGCGGCAAAGACGCGCGCGGGCGCATCGGGGATGGTGACGGTGCGGCCCGTCGCATCAACGACATCCCGCGCGCGGGCCTCGTGGACGAAGGCCAGCGCCATCAGGATCGCGAGCACTGCCGGGGCGATCAGGCCGCGCCAAGTCATTGGTTCTGAATTCGGTTTGCCGTGTCTCATCACACATGTCCCTTGCAGGCGTCGGGCTTGAGATCGAGAAGCGGCGTGCCCGACACACAGTCGAGCCCGCGCACGGTCAGGCGCGCGCCGTCGATGGCCACGAGGCGCGCCATGGAACTGGCGATCGGGTTGGGCCGGTTGGGCGAGCGCAGGGCGAAGGTGCCCATGGTCGCGCCATCGTCGCGCGGCGACTGGGTCAGCAGGTCCCGCCGCGCGCGGTCCATCCAGTAGAGAACCTGAATGCTGTCGCCGGGTGCCACCCCCTTCAGTGCGGGCAGCCAGCGCGGATCGAGCACCAGCGTGCAGTCCGGCCCGCCCTCGGGGTCGCCCCGTCTGGGGCAGTCCGACCGGGTGGCCCAGGGCGTCTCGATGTGGCCGATGAAGATGAGCCCGGCGTCGTGCGTATCGGGCACCTCGGCCGTCTCCTCGCCCGCACGGATCGTTGCGTGATCGAGGCTCATGGCTTGCCCACCAGCACGTCCGAGGCCTTGATGACGGCGAAGGCCTCGTCGCCGACCGAAAGGCCCAGATCGTCCGCCGCCGCCTTGGTGATCGAACTGGTCACGATCACCCCGCCGCCGAGGTCGATCTTGACGATTGTGGTCACGGCGCCGGGTTCGATTGCGGCTACCTTGCCTTTCAGGACATTGCGGGCGCTCAGTTTCATGGTCTGGTCTCCTTTCCGGTTGTGAATGGCGTCGATTGGTGGGGGCCTCTGGGAGGGGACGATGCGATATCGGACCCGTGCAGGGGCGTCGTCTCGATGGCGCGGGCGACTCCCTCGGCGATGGTGGCCGGGCGCTGGCCGATGCCGCTGAAAACAGCCAGACTTGCGGGCCGCGGATCGACCTCGCAGACCTTGTCGCTGGCTTCGACGGCGATCCCGTCGCGCAGCATCCCGCGCAGGGTGCCGGTGATGGGGGCGGCGACGGGATGATCCGCGATCCGCGCCACGATCTCGCCCGCCGTTACCTGATCGCCGATGTCGCGCAGCACGGTCAGGGGCCCGGCGACGCGCGCATAGACGATCCGCACGCGCCCCACTCCATCGATGGCGCGCGGCTCGCCGGCCAGGGCGGCGGTCGGGCCACGGGCGATCACCGCGCCGAGGTCCGGGCCCCATTGCGTTTCGATGGCGATATCGCAGGTCTGTCCCGCCACATGCCCCGGACCGCAGCCGATGGACAGCGGCACCCGCCCGCGCAGGCGCAAGGGTGCCCCCCGCTTGGCCAGCCTTGCATCGACCGCCACGGCCCAGGACACAAGGTCAAGAGCCTTCTCCGAGCCGATGGCCACGAACGGGATCACGCCCGTTGGATAATACTTTCCCTGGAACTGCTCGGTCGTGATCCGCACGCACACCGCACCCGCCAACACCGCCGTTCCGTCCCACCAGACATCGGCAAGGGCCATCTTGCGGCGGTGCACCTTGGGCGGGGCATCCGCCGCCAGCACCACCGCCCAGCCGTCGCGGTGCAGACGGTGGACCACGGCCGATGCCGCCTCGGACAGGCCGAAGATCAAGACCGGCCCCTTCATGCCCGGGCCTCTTGCGGCAGGTGGCGGAACACGCCCCAGGCCGACCAGATCAGGATAAGCCCGAGCCCGATCTTGAGCGCCTGCGACGGCACGAGGCCGAGCGCCAGCGCGCCGAGGATGGCGCCGAAGATCGAGCCTGCGCCGAGAGGAAGAATCGTCCTGCGCCAGACCGGCCCTTCGCGCAGCACCGATCCCGCCCCGAAATGGCGCAAGAGGCCCACGGCGATGGTGGGCATCCCCACCAGCATCGACATGGATCCCGCCAGTTTCACATCCACGCCGAACAGCAGGATGAACACCGGAATGATCAACTCGCCCCCCGCCACGCCCAGGAGCGAGGAGACAAGGCCGATCCCGATGCCGCAGAGGGCGGCGACGAGAACGGTGGGGATCAGGCCCGCGCCGACCAGTCGCGTCGGTTCGGCCACGAACAGCCCTTCGGCGATCAGCACGCAGCCGAGCGCCACGAGCAGGACAAGGATCGACCGTCCCAGCAGCCTGTCCGGCGCCCGGCGCAACCAGCCCGCGCCGACCCAGGCGGCTGACATCGATCCTGCCAGCATTCCCAGCACCGCGGGCAGATGCGGCAGGATCGTCGCGAGGGGCACCGAGGCGGCGCGGAACGGAAAGGCGGCGGCCAGGACGACGAAGCTGGCGACGAGATTAATCGCTACGGCCTCACGAGCCGAAAACTGCAACACACCCACCAGCGCGGGGAGGCGGAACTCGGCCCCGCCGAGGCCGATCAATCCGCCGACCGTGCCGATCACGGACCCCACGCCAAAAGCCAGCGCGGGGCGCACCGGTCGGTTCATTGCACGCCCTCGACGGCCCTGGGCGCGCGGCCCACATGATCGCGTGCCACCGACATCGACTTGAGGATCGCGTGCACCGGATCGCCCGTCCGGAGCGCCAAGGTCTCGGCCGCGCGGCGGGTGATGCGGGCGAGGATCTCATGTCCGCCGACATCGACATGCACCATCACCGCCGGGCCCTGTCCCTGCACGATCCGGGTGATCCGGCCCGCGAGGATGTTCTGCGCCGAAAGCCCCTCGGGCCGGGCGCGCGCCAGGATCACCTCATGCGCCATGATCCGCACCCGCACCGCCGTGCCCGGCGCGGCCTCGACCATGGGCAGGAACAGCGGGCCGCTGGCCGCCTGCAACCGGGTCAGCCCATCGGGCAGATGTTCGGCCACCGTCGCGGGCAGCATCGCCGCCACCTCGCGGATGCCCATGGCGCGCAAGGCCTCGGGGTCGGCCATCACCTCGGCCGTGGTCCCGGCGCGGACGATGTTGCCCTTTTCGATCACCACCATGCGGTCGGCCAGAAGCTGCGCCTCGTTCATGTCATGAGTGACCAGCACCACCGGCATGGCCAGATACCGGCGCAACTCGATGATCTCGCCATACAGCCTTTCCCGCGTGGCGCGGTCCACCGCCGAGAACGGTTCGTCCAGCAAGAGCGCATCGGGCTTGCGCGCCAGCGCGCGCGCCACCGCGACGCGCTGCTGCTGCCCGCCCGACAATTGCACGGGCTTGCGGTCGCCCAGCCCGTGCAGGTTCACCAGATCGAGAAGGCGCACGGCCTCGGCCGGATGGGGGGCGTCCATCGCCGTCATCACGTTCTGCGCCGCCGTCATGTGCGGAAACAGCGCGTAGTTCTGGAACACCACGCCGACATGGCGCCGATGCGGCGGCAGGTTCACGCCCGTGCCTGTGTCCAGCCAGACCGCATCCCCCACGCTGATGCGCGCCGAAGAGGGCCGCCACAGCCCCGCGATGGTGCGCAGGAGCGTGGTCTTGCCAGACCCGGAATGGCCGACCAGTGCCAGGAGTTCCCCCGGCTCCACCCGGAATGCGACGTTCAACGGAATGGGGGCCGTGGCCCGCGCCATCACCTCCAGCGCCATCAGCCCAGCCTCCGTCCGATGCGCGCCGACAGCATGTAGGTCAGCGTGATCGTCGCCAGGCTGATCGCCACCAGTGTCGCCGACATGATCGCCGCGCCCTCCATGTCGAACCCCTGCACGCGGTCATAGATCGAGATGGCAATGGTTTTCGTGACACCGGGGATGGATCCGCCCATCATCAGGATCACGCCGAATTCGCCCAGCGTATGGGCAAAGACCAGCACCATCGCGGTCAGCACACCGGGCCAGGCCAGCGGCAGTTCGACCCTCCAGAGGCTGCGCCACGGCGACAGGCCGCAGCACGATGCCGCCTCGCGCACCTCCACGGGCACCGCCTCGAAGCCGCGCTGCGCGGGCTGGATGGCGAAGGAGAGGTTGAAGATCACGCTCGCCACCAGCAGCCCCTCGAAGGTGAACACCAGCTGGTGCCCGAACACCCGCTGCCACAGATCGCCGATGGGCGAGTTGCGCCCGAAGGCCAGCAGCATGTAGAACCCGAACACCGTGGGTGGCAGGACAAGCGGCAGCATCACCACCGCCTCGACCAGCCCCTTGGCGCGGAACTGGCGATAGGCCAGGAACCGCCCCGCGAGGATCGACAGCGGCAACAGGATCACCACCGTCCAGCCCGCCAGACGCAACGACAGATACAGCGCCGTCCAGTCCAAGGCTCAGTTCCCTTCGGGAAGCACGAAGCCGTATTTCACCATGATCTCGCGCGCCTTGGGCGTCTGGATATAGGCGTAGAATTCCTCGGCCACGGGCCCGGCATTCTTCATCAGCGCCATGCGCTGCAGCAAGGGGTCGTGCCAGTCATGGTCGATCAGGGCATAGGTGCCCTGCGCCGAAACCGTGGGCGCCGAGGCCAGCGACAGCGCGATGATCCCGCCGTCGGCATTGCCCGACAGCGCGAATTGTGCGGTCTGGCTGACATTCTCGCCCAGAATCAGGTAGGGTTGGATGCTGTCCCAAAGCCCGCGATGGCGCAGCGCCTCTTCGGCGCGCAGGCCGTAGGGCGCATGTTCGGGGTTGGCGATGGCGAATTTCGTCAGCGTGCCGGCCTCGATCATCGCGGCGAGATTGTCCATTGCCGCATCCGCCGTCAGCTTGGAGCCGTGCGGCACCATGATGACGATGCGGCCCTCGGCGTAAAGCGTGCCCTCGTCGCGCGCCAGCCCCTCGGCCGCCAGTTGCCGGATGAACTTCTCGTCCGCCGCCATGAACATCTGGAACGGCGCGCCCTGGCGGATTTGCGTGGCAAAGTTGCCGGTCGATCCCAGCGAGACCTCCACCTTCTTGCCGGTATCCGCCTCGAAGGCCGCCGCAATCTCGGTCACGGCGAATTTCAGGTCGGCGGCGGCCGCGATCACCGGCGGATCCTCGGCCAGGGCGGGCCCGGCCAAGGCGAAGGCCGCAACGGCAGCAACGGCAGCGAGGATCGAACGGCGCGGAAAGGCAAAGGTCATCAGCAGCTCCCTGAGTTATGTTCCAAAGAACATATCGCAGAAGGGCCAGCTTCAACACAAGCGCTATTTTCCTTCGGGAATATCCTTCAGGGCTGCGCAAAGCGCGTCAAGCTGCCGCACCCCCGCCTGCGCGGCCTCTGCCTCGAAGCCGCGATAGAGCCGCAGCACCTCGCGCCCCATGTCGGTCAGCACCGCCCCGCCACCGCCCGGCCCGCCGCGCGTGCTGGTGACAAGCGGGGCCTGAAACATCGCGTTCAGCGTGCCGATCAACTCCCACGCCCGCTTGTAGCTCATGCCCATCTCGCGCCCCGCCGCGGCGATCGACCCCGTTCGATCAATCCGTTCAAGCAGTTCGGCCTTACCCGGCCCAAACATTTCCTCGTCGCCGAAGACGATGCGGATGCGCAGGCGCGGGCGTTTGGTATTCGTATCCATATTCCTACTATCGGGGCCTGTTGCGGTTGCTTGGAGCCATGACTGAACATGGGTGATGGGGCCAGAGATGGCGGCGTATCGTGGCGGGTGTCGAAGCCTGCCAGAACCTCCCGGAGGAGCGATACGCCGTGACGGACGATACCACGATCACCGCGCTCCACCAGCCCGGAACGATCCTCGGCCCGCCGACCGAGATTGCCCGCGAGAGCGCGCGCCAGATGCTGGCCGCGGCGCCGGGGCGGAAGCGGCGAGCTTTGTCGCCAGTGTCGCGGACGCGCGTCTGCCCGATGGCCGGCAGCGCGTCGTCCACCACGGCACCGGCCCCGAGCGGACCATCCAGACCGGGATCGGCGCCATGCCGGTGCAGCGGCACATCCGACGCTGCGGCTTGTGCGCTCGGGCGTCGGGCCTTGGACACTCCTCGGGCTCCATCCGGGCGTGTGTCGATCAGCCGCCATTCCAGATGCCCTCCTCAGACGGGCCCGGTCGAAGATGCGCGGCGGGAGACCATAGGGCACCTCGAAAAATTGCCCTGACGGGCCTGCAGCTGTAGGAAGGAGAGGGCATTCAGCGACTTGAGCGTGACGATGGCGCAGATGGGTTTTTTCGATCTTTCAGACCGCTACGCGAGCCTGGATGCCAAGAAGGATCCCTTGGTCGAGATCGACGCCATTGTGCCTTGGGAGGAGTTTCTCCCGACGCTGGAGCGGGTCTGGCGCAGGCCCGGGGGGGAGCGCAAGTCGCGGGCCGGGCGCAAGCCGATGGACGCGGTGGTGATGTTCAAGGCGCTGGTGCTGGGCGCGCTCTACAACCTCTCGGACGACCAGATCGAGTATCAGGTGCGCGACCGGCTGTCGTTCATGCGGTTTCTGGGCCTCGGCCTGGCGGATCGGGTTCCCGATGCAAAGACCGTCTGGCTCTATCGCGAAGCGCTGGCGCGGGCGGGCATGGTGGAGGTGCTGTTCACGCAGTTCGACGGCTATCTGGCCCGGCAGGGCTATATTGCGCGGGGCGGGCAAATCCTTGACGCTTCCATCGTGCCGGTGCCGCGCAACCACAATACGCGGGACGAGAACAAGGCGATCAAGAACGGCGATGTGCCCGAGGGCTGGGCCGACAAGCCCGCCAAGCGCAGCCAGAAGGATATCGATGCGCGCTGGACCAAGAAGCATGGCAAGAGCCATTACGGCTACAAGAACCATGTGAACGTGGACCGACAGCACAAGCTGATCCGCCGTTTTCATGTCAGCGACGCGGCGCTGCATGACAGCCAGGCCGTGGATCATCTGCTGATGCGGGGCAACACCGGTGCCGGCGTATGGGCCGACCCGGCCTATCGGTCCGAGGAAATGGAAGCCAGGCTGCGCGACCTGAACCTGAAGAGCCACATCCACCGCAAGGGCAAGCGCGGCAAGCCGCTGACCGAACAGGGCAAGGGCAGCAACCGGACGAAATCAGCCGTCCGCGCACGGGTCGAGCACATCTTCGGCGCGCAGGCCAACGACATGGGCGGCACCCTCGTGCGCACAATCGGCATGGTGCGGGCCAAAGCCAAGATCGGGATGAAGAACCTCGCCTACAACATGCGCCGCCTCGTCCAGCTGCGCCGTCTGAACCCGTGCCCTGCCTGACGCGGGGCACGAAACTCAGGCCGCAGGGGCCGAAACCCGCCGCGACCAGGCGGGACGGTCCCAGATCACACTCCGAAGCACCCCGCCAAGCCGCTTCCTGCAGGCTTCAGGTCGCCAAACTGGCCCTGACCAGCCGAAAACGGTGAAAAATCGAGGTGCCCCATAGTTGAATCTTCCGCTCGAACCATGGATCAGGCTGCATCCCGTCAGGATCTGGAGAAAAGCGGCAAGGCCCTTCACGGCCCGTTCCCATGAGCCATTTGTTCGAAGAACTCGCCTCCCCCCTCAGTCAGAACAGTTGTCGCCTGCACTACTTTTGAGATTATACCCAGAGGTGGGCGGGACAGGGTGATGATTTGGCGTATTCACCGGAGAGGAAGGCAGCGGTTCTGACGAAGATGCTGCCGCCGAACAACATGCCCTTGGTCCAGTTGGTCCAGGAGGAAGGGATCAGCCAGGCGACGCTTGCGAAGTGGCGGGCGGAGGCGCGGGCGAAGGGGCAGTTCCTGCCCGATGCCAATGCCGGGCCGGAGGGCTGGACCTCGCGCGACAAGCTTGGGGCGGTGATCGGTGAGCCATGGCGTCGCCACTGGTTCGAGACCCCTGGCGAACGCATCGATGAACGCGGCGGAGCTTGGCGAATACTGCCGCCGCCGGGGCGTTTACCCTGAGCAGCTCGGCGTGTGGCGCGAGGCCTGCGAGCGGGCGAACGACTGGGAGCGTGCGGCCACCAGCCGGATCTCGCGCGAGACCAAGGACGACAAGAAGCGGATCAAGGATCTGGAACGGGATCTGGCCCGCCAGGAGAAGGCTCTGGCGGAAGCCGCGGCGCTGATGATCCTCAGAAAAAAGGCCGAGGCGATCTGGGGCCGCAAGGAGGGCGAGGACGAATGACCGCCACCCCGGATCGCCAAGAGATTGTTGCCCTGATCGACAAGGCCACGGCGGCCGGCGCGCGCCGGGCCGCCGCCTGTGCCGAACCGGGCCTGACCGCACGCACCCTGCAGCGCTGGACGGGGCCGGAGGGTGCAATCTGCGACGATCGCCGCCCCTTTGCCGAACGCCCCGAGCCTGCCAGCAAGCTGAGCGATGAGGAGCGCTGTCGCATCGTGGCAACCTGCAACGTCCCGGAATTCGCCAGCCTTCCGCCCAGCCAGATCGTGCCGCAGCTGGCCGACCGGGGCATCCGGATCGCCTCGGACTCCAGCTTCTACAGGGTTTTGCGCGAACGCGGCCAGACCCATCGCCGCAGTCGAGCCCGACCGGCCACACGCCGCAAGCCACCCACCAGCTTCGAGGCCAAGGCCCCGTGCCAGGTCTGGAGCTGGGACATAACGTGGCTGCCGGGGCCGATCGCCGGGGCCTTTTTCTACCTCTATCTCATCGTCGACATCTTCAGCCGCAAGATCGTCGGCTGGAAAGTCCATGACCGCGAGACGGCCGACTTCGCCGCGCAGGTTCTGGAGCGCGCGGTCCGGGCTGAAAGGTGCCTCACCGGCCCGTTGGTGCTCCATGCCGACAACGGCAGTCCCATGAAGGGCGCCACGATGGAACGGCTCGGCGTGACCGCGTCGTTCAGCCGACCGCGGGTGTCGAATGATAACCCCTTCTCCGAGGCACTGTTCCGCACCTGCAAGGACACGCCCAACTGGCCGACCCGCGGCTTCGCAACGATAGACGCAGCGCGGACCTGGGTTCAGGGCTTCGCGACCTGGTACAACATCGACCATCGCCATAGCGCATTGCGCTTCGTCACCCCCGACCAGCGCCACCGCGGCGAGGACCGGGTGCTGCTCGACAGCCGGCATCAGGTCTACAAGATGGCCCGAGCCGCCCGGCCGGAACGCTGGTCAGGACCGACGCGCAACTGGCAGCCTGTCGGCCCGGTCTGGCTGAACCCGCAACGGCCCGACGCCGAACGCGGAGGCCATGGGTCCGCCGACGCGCTCACCCAAGAAGCTGGTGGCGGCGGACCCTTGGCCGGGCCAGCCAAACGCGCAGCTTGAAATCAAATCATGCGACAACTGCTTTGACAAACACCGGAAACCGCCGATCCGCTGATCTGGCAGGTGGACGAAACCTTCGCCGACCGCGCGGCCTTCGCGGCGCGTCGGACCCGCACCCGGGCCAGCCGCTTGGCGCAGGAAACCGCCGACATCCGCCGCGACTTCCGCATCACGGGTGGCGAAAACGCGGCCGCTGCCGCTCGCTCGGGCCCCGGCGCAGCGCCGGCAACCGGGCGCGCCGGGCGCCCCGGAGCGGCCCCCCCTGCCCGCGAACGCTTGCGGCGCGCCGCAACCCCGCCGCAGCGCGCGGCCTTGACCTTGCCGGGCCGAAGGCCCTTATTCACTCCAGCCGATCAACCCGAAAGGAAACGCCATGGCCTTCACCCTGCCCGATCTTCCCTACGCCCATGATGCGCTCAGCACCCTCGGCATGTCGCGCGAAACGCTGGAATACCACCACGACCTGCACCACAAGGCCTATGTCGACAACGGCAACAAGCTGATCGCCGGCACCGAATGGGAAGGCAAGAGCCTCGAGGATATCGTCCGCGGCACCTACCAGGCCGGCGCCGTGGCGCAGAACGGCATCTTCAACAATGCCTCCCAGCACTGGAACCACAACCTGTTCTGGGAAATCATGGGCCCGGGCGAGGCCAAGAAGATGCCCGGCGCGCTGGAAAAGGCCTTGACCGAGGCCTTCGGCTCGGTCCAGAAATTCAAGGACGATTTCGCCGCCGCCGGTGCCGCGCAGTTCGGTTCGGGCTGGTGCTGGCTGGTCAAGGACAAGGACGGGTCGCTCAAGGTCACGAAAACCGAAAACGGCGTCAACCCGCTGTGCTTCGGCCAGACCGCGCTTCTGGGCTGCGACGTGTGGGAACACAGCTACTACATCGACTTCCGCAACAAGCGCCCGGCCTACCTGACCAACTTCCTCGAAAAGCTGGTCAACTGGGAAGCCGTGGCCGCCCGGCTCTGATACCGCACCCGCTGGCGGCCGGGGCGCCTTCCGCCCCCCGGCCGCCGCAGCCCCGGCGGAGCCTCGCACCATGTGGCAGGCCCTGATCTTCGACCTCGACGGCACGCTGGTCGACAGCGCCCCCGACATCCACGCCGCCGGCAACGCCGTGCTGGCCGCCGAGGGCCTGCCCCCCGTGCCCTTCGACCGCGCCCGCGGCTTCATCGGCAATGGCGCCCCGATCTTTGTCGCCCGGATGGAAGCCTTCTCCGCCGGCGAAAACCGCCCCGACCGCACCGCGCGCATGGTCCAGGCCTTCGTCAACCGCTACGAACACGGCGCCAGCCGCACCCGCCCCTTTCCCGGCGCTGATGCAGCCCTCGCCGCGCTGCACGCCGCCGGCCTGCCGCTCGGGCTTTGCACCAACAAGCCCGCCGGCCCGGCCCGGGCGCTGCCGCAGCACTTCGGCTGGTCGGATTTCTTCCCGGTGCTGATCGGCGGCGATACCCTGCCCACCGCCAAACCCGACCCCGCGCCGCTCATCGCCTCGGCCGAACGGCTCGGCCTGCCGCCCGACCGGGTGCTGTTCGTCGGCGACAGCGAAACCGATGCCGAAACCGCCGCCCGCGCCGGGGTGGACTTCGCGCTGTTCACCCAAGGCTACCGCCGCACGCCCGCCGCCGCCCTGCCGCACCGGCTGGCCTTCGACGACTGGTCGGCCTTGCCGGCCCTCCTCGCCCCCCCTTCACCTTGACCGAAATATCCTCGGGTGGCGCTGGAGGGCAGACAGCCCTCCGGCCGGGGTCCGCGGGGCCGGCCCCGCGCCGCGCCGGGGGCCCCTCGACGGGGCCGCCGGCGCGGGCCCCCGCCCGGGACCATGCCCCTACAGGCGCTGCCCGGTCAGCAGCCGCGGCACCTCGCCCGCCAGCCCCGCCGCCTCGCGGATGAACGCCCGCCGCGGCCCGGGGGCGGCCGCCACCGCCCGCATCCCCAGCGCACGCACCGCCTTCAGAACCGGGTTGTCGTTGGAAAACAGCCGGTTGACCGCATCCATCCCCAGCGCCAGAACCGTGCTGTCGAACCGGCGCCACCGCTCGTAGCGCGCCAGCACGTCGGCCGCGCCGATATCCTCGCCGCGCCGGCGCGCCTCGGCCAGCACCTGCGCCAGCGCCGCCACATCGCGCAGGCCCAGGTTCAGCCCCTGCCCGGCGATCGGATGCACGCCATGCGCCGCATCCCCCACCAGCGCCAGCCGCGGCGCGACATAGCGTTCGGCCAGCGTCAGCGTCAGCGGATAGCGGAACCGCGGCCCCTCCAGCGCGATGGCGCCGGTGACATGGCCGATACGCGATTCGAGCAGCGCGCGGTAATCCTCGTCGGGCAAGGCCGCGATCACCTCTGCCGCCCGCGCCCGCTCGGACCACACGATCGACGCGCGCCCTTCGGTCAGCGGCAGAATCGCCAAGGGCCCCTCGGGCAGAAAGATCTGATGCGCGAACCCCTCGTGCGGGCGCTCGGGCCGGATGGCACCGACCAGCGCGGTCTGGTCATAGCCCCAGCCGGTGCGGCGAATGCCGGCGCGCGCCGCCACCCCGCTGCCGCGCCCGTCGCAGCCCACCAGTACCCGGCCGCGCAACACCGATCCGTCGTCCAGCGTCGCCACGGCCGCCGCACCGGCCGTCGCCTGCGCCACCACCGCGGCCCCGGGGCGAAAGTCGATGCGCGGTTCCTCGGCCATCGCCTGCAGGAACCCGGCATGCAGATGCCGGTCCTCCAGCAGAAAGCCCATCGGCCCCTCGTCCAGCTCGCCCTGGTCGAAGCCCAGAAAGAACGGCACCGCCCCCGGCGGCGGCACCCCGTCGCTGGTGCGGATGCCGCGGATCGGCTGGGCCTGCGGCGCCACCGCGCCCCACACCCCCAGCGCCGCCAGCAACCGCTGCGACGCCAGCGCCAGCGCATAGGCCCGCCCGTCAAAGCCTTCGGCCGTGCGCACCCGCCCCGGGCGCGGGTCGACCACCGCCACCCGCAGCCCCGCCTGCGCCAGCGCCAGCGCCAGCGCCGGGCCGTTCAGCCCGCCGCCGGCAATGATGACATCGTGTTCCTGTTCCATGCCCGCAGATATGCCGCACCGGCCGCAAAAGTCCATGCGCGCCAGCGCCGCGCCCGCCGCAGGGCACAGCAAGGCGCCCGCGCCGGCCTATCGGTCGCCCGCCGCATGCATCCACTGCGCCAGCGCGGGGTTGTCGGGCGCCCCCTCGCCGCCCTCGGGGCCGGGGGCGCCGTCGGACGGCGCCGTGCGGGGGGGGTGCGGGGGGGGCACGGCCCTCCCCGCACCCCCCCCGGCCCCGGTCCGGTGCCGCAAGTAATGGGTTTCGCGCGCCCCGAAATAGAACGCGACGATGGCCCCCAGCAGCCACCACAGCGGCTCGGGCACCAGCGCCAGCCCCGCCATGCGCAACCCGAACCCTTCCGGGTCCGCCATGGCATAGACGAACAGCCCCAGCGTGCCCAGCGCAAGCATCGGCCGCGGCAGCCGGTTGAGCCCGTTCACCGCATGATCGAACCAGCCTTGCGGCGCCTGCACGAACTCGGCCCCGTGCTGCGCCAGCGCGGCCGCGCCGCTGTCATGCGCCAGCTCCAGCGCGCGGGTGGCGTTGGGGGTGAAAACCTCGGCCACCTCGCGCGCCGCGCGCCCCAGCGTCGCCACCGCCCCGGGGCCGCCCAGCACCCTTGCGATCATCCCCATGCCGCGACCCTCCGGCGGTGCTCGGCCTCGGTCAGGTGGAACCGAGGCGAGATGAACTCCTCCGCCCGCAGGATCCAGCCGCCCTTGCCGCCGTCCTTGCGCCGCGCATACTTGCGGCTGGCCGGGCGCCCGTCGGCCAGGCGATAGTAGTAGTTGCGCCGCTCGATGCCATAGGCATCGGCCAGCAGTTCCGGCCCGCGCGCCGCCGCCAGATGCGCGTGGCGCAGCGTCTGCGGCCCCAGCACGCCATCGGCCACCGTCTCGTAGCCCATCCGCGCCAGCATCTGTTGCAGGATGCGAATGGCGTTCGATCCGGCGTTCACGAACATGTCGAACACGCTGGCCTGCAGGCATTCGGGCAACCGCCCCAGCCCCGGCGCCTCGAAGTAATGGCGGATGTAGATATCCACCGCCTGCGCCCGCGTCAGCGCGCGCACATCCGCCACGTCCACCCGGCCGTCGCCGGTAAGATCCAGCCCCAGCCGCCGCAGCGTGTGAATCGTCACCCCGTGGTTGGTCGCCCCGCCAGGGTCGTCGGGGTCGTTCACGAACCCGCCTTCCCGTGCCACGATTTCCTCGGCGATCTGTCGCACCGTCTTCATGCCTGCCCCCATGGCTGCCTTTCGGCGGCCAGAATGGCAAACAGGCGGTTAACGCGGGCTTGCGGCAGCGTGCGCTGCCCGGCTCAGGCCTGCGCGGCGTTGGTCCTTACGGCCAGCCCGCCCTTGGCCCAGGCCTGCATCACCTTGACGGCTATGGGAAACACGATGGCACTGGCCGCGGCCACCGCCAGCAGCCCCGCCACATCCCAGCCCAGCGCCAGCAGCGCCCCGGCGGCGGCCGCCGAGGGAAAGGTGAACGCCCCCCACAGCGCCGAAAACCCCGCTTCCGCGATCCAGCGCCCCGCCGCCAGCAAGGCCGCCAGCACCCCCAGCAGCGCCACGCCGAACACCGCCGCCAGCCCCGTCAGATCGACCAGCGTCGCCACGGTGGCGAACAGGCTGACCGGCGCCAGGTGAATCGCCAGCAGCGGGCGCAAGGGCGCCGGCGGAATGCGGCGCACCAGCTGCACCGCGCTGACGGCATAGATCAGCCCGGCCACCGCCATCGTCGCAAAAAGGATCATAGTCGCCGCTTGCACCTGCCCCAGCGGCACCAGAGACAGCGGCGCCAGAATGTAGCCGACAAAGGTCAGATGCCAGACCGGCGTGATGACGCGCGTTTCCTCGGGCCCGCGGACATAGGCGTTCAGCACCCAGACGCCCAGCGCGGCATGGGCCACCAGCGCCAGCCCCAGCACCCCCAGCGCCAGCCCCGGCGCATAAGGCACCAGCGTGGCCGCCAGCAGCACGCCCGACAGGTTGGCCGCGGCAAAGCCTGCCCGCCCCGGCAAGGTGCGGAAATCCTCGGCCAGCACGCCGGGGCGCTGCACCACCTTGCCCAGATAGGCCGCAAGACAGAACAGATACAGCAGGCTCACCGCCCCCAAGAGCGCCTCGGCCAGCCCGCCGGGCAGGCCCGTCGCCGCCATCGCGCGCCGCCAGGCCAGGCCCAGCCCGAACAGCCCCATCACCGGCGGAAAGATCGCCGGCGGCGTGCGCCAGCCCTTGCGGCGCTCGGCGAATTTCTGAAAGGCGGGCGGCTGGCTGGCCATCGGAACATCCCTCGTTCGGTCCCCCGTCGCTACGCTGCGGCGCGGGCAAAGTCGCTGCGACGCTCAGCCGCGCAGCACCGGAAACCAGTCCTCGCGCAAGCGTTGCCCCGGCTGCATCCCGTGCCCCGGAAAGGGGGGCGAGGTCGGGCCCGGCCGCTCCACATAGCGCGCATCCTCGCCCACCAGCCGCAGCGAAAACGCCCGCCGCCGGTTGGCGGTGGTGTTGCCGCGCGTGCCGTGCAGCGTGCGGTAATGAAAGGCCACCGCATCGCCCGGCTCCATCGGCCATTCGACAATCGGCATCCCTTCGGCCTCGGGGTCGGGCACCGGCATGTAATCGTGGTCGCCGGGGTAGAAGTTCGTCTCGGCCATCCAGCGCGTCGGCAGCACGTCGCGCGGCCACAGGTGGCTGCCCGGCACACAGCGCAAGGCGGCATCCGTCACCGGGTCCAGCGGCACCCGGAAGCTGACCGTATGCCGCCCCTCGACAAAGTAATAGGGCCCGTCGCTGTGCCAGGGCGTCGGCTTGTTGGTGCCCGGTTCCTTGACCAGCACATGATCGTGGAACAGCTGCACCCGCGCGCACCCCATCAGCGCCGCCGCCGCATCGGCCACGCCCGACTCGAAGATCGCCGCGCGCAATTCCGGGATGCGCTGCCAGTTGCAGTAATCGTCGAAGAAGACGCCCTTTTCGCCCGGCTTCAGCGTGGCCATCTGCTGGGGCGAAGGGTCGGCCATGTTCGCCGCCACCCCGCGGCGCAACACCTCGACCCAAGGCGCGGAAAACAGCCCCTTCACCAGGACCACGCCATCGCGGGCATAGCTTGCGGTCATCTCGGGTATGACGGTTGCGGTCATCCTGGCCTCCCTGGCGGTCGGCGCCACCTTGGCGCAAGCGCGCCGATGCCGCAAGCGGACCGGCTTATGCCGCGAACCGCGCTTGCCGCGCGCCGGCAATCGCCTAGAACGTCAAGGCGCGGCACCGGGCCGCGTCCGAACAGGGGGCAGCGATGAGAACGCCCGTCCGCGTGGACCAGGCCACCTTGCCCGACGAACGCTGGGACGACCCCGCGCGCGGCACCATCCGGTTTCGCACGCTGGTTTCCGCGCCGGCGACCGACACGCGCGACCTCGTCTGCGGCGTGGCGATGCTGGCGGCCGGCGAAACCTTTGCCTTGCATTCCCACCCGCAGGCCGAGGTCTATTTCGGCCTCGACGGCACCGGCGATGTGCTGATCGACGGCCAGCCCCACCGCCTCGCGCCCGGTTTGGCACTTTACATCCCCGGGGGCGCGGTGCATGGCGTGCCCCAGGCAACCGCGCCGCTGCGGTGGTTCTACACCTTTGCAGCCGACAGCTTTGCCGACATCGCCTATCATTTCCCGCACGAGACCCAGCATGACCGATGATGCCCTTGTGATCTTCACCCCTTCGGGCAAGCGCGGGCGCTTTCCCCGCGGCACGTCCGTGCTGACCGCGGCGCGCCAGCTGGGGGTGGACCTCGATTCGGTCTGCGGCGGACGCGGCATCTGTTCCAAATGCCAGATCACCCCGGGCTACGGCGAGTTTCCCAAGCACGGCGTCACCGTTGCCGCCGATGCCCTGACCGAATGGAACGCGGTCGAAGACCGCTACAAGTCCAGGCGCGGCATGATCGACGGCCGCCGCCTTGGCTGCCAGGCCCGCATCCAGGGCGATGTCGTCATCGACGTGCCGCCCGAATCGCAGGTCCACAAGCAGGTGATCCGCAAATCCGCCACCGCGCGCGCGATCACGATGGACCCGGCCACCCGCGCGCTTTACGTCGAGGTGGCCGAACCCGACATGCACGACCCCTCGGGCGATTTCCAGCGCCTTGCAGCCGCCTTGCGCGACCAGTGGCAGGTGGCGGCGGTCGAGGCGCCGCTGACGGTGATGAAAAAGCTGCAACCCGTGCTGCGCAAGGGCGAATGGAAGGTCACCGTCATCCTTTTCCGCGACCACCGCGGCGGGCCCGCACAGGTGCTCGACATCCTGCCCGGCTTCGACGAAGGCCCGCTGCTGGGGCTGGCCATCGACCTGGGCTCCACCACCATCGCCGCGCATCTGACCGACCTGCGCGACGGCGCGGTGCTGGCCTCCTCGGGCCTGATGAACCCCCAGATCCGCTTCGGCGAGGATCTGATGAGCCGCGTGAGCTACGCGATGATGAACCCCGGCGGCGATGCCGAAATGACCGGGGCGGTGCGGCTGGCGCTGAACAGCCTTGCCCAGTCCATCGCGGCCGAGGCGGGGGCGGACCCGGCGCGCATCTATGAAACCGTGATCGTCTGCAACCCGGTGATGCACCACCTGCTGCTGGGCATCGACCCGGTGGAGCTGGGCCAGGCGCCCTTTGCGCTGGCTACCTCCGACAGCCTGTCGCTGGCCGCGCGCGAGCTGGATTTCACCGTGCTCAACCCCAATGCCCGCGCCTATCTGCTGCCTTGCATCGCCGGGCATGTAGGGGCCGATGCCGCCGCCGTGGCGCTGTCGGAAGAACCCGACAAGTCCGACGACATGGTGCTGATCGTCGATGTGGGCACCAACGCCGAACTGCTCTGCGGCAACAAGGCGCGGGTGCTGGCCTGTTCCAGCCCCACCGGCCCCGCCTTCGAAGGCGCGCAAATCTCCTCCGGCCAACGCGCCGCCCCCGGCGCCATCGAACGGGTCGAGATCGACCCCGCCACCAAGGAACCGCGCTTCAAGGTGATCGGCTGCGACCTGTGGTCGGACGATCCCGGCTTTGCCACTGCCACCCAGCAGACGGGCGTCACCGGCATCTGCGGCTCGGGCATCATCGAGGTGCTGGCCGAAATGCGCATGGCCGGCATCCTCGATGCCTCGGGCCTGATCGGCAGCGCCGAACAGGTCGGCACCTGGCGGTGCGAGCCCGAAGGCCGCACCCACGCCTATCTCTTGCACGACGGCACCCTGCAAGGCGGCCCGCGCATCACCGTGACCCAAGGCGACGTGCGCGCGATCCAGCTGGCGAAATCGGCGCTTTATGCCGGGGCGCGGCTCCTGATGGACGAACTGGGCATCGACCGGGTGGACCGCGTGGTGCTGGCCGGCGCCTTCGGCGCGCATATCAGCCCCAAACACGCGATGGTGCTGGGCATGATCCCCGATGTGCCGCTGAACCGCGTGTTTTCCGCCGGCAACGCCGCCGGCACCGGCGCGCGCATCGCGCTGTGCAACATCGCCGCGCGGTCGGCGATCGAGGCCACCGTGCACGCCATCCACAAGGTCGAAACCGCCATCGAGCCGCGGTTCCAGGAACATTTCGTCGCCGCCAACGCCATTCCGCACGCGGTGGACCCCTTCCCCGAACTGGCCAGGGTGGTGACCCTGCCCGACGTCGGCTTCAACACCGGCGGCGCAGGCGAAGGCGGCCGCCGGCGGCGGCGGGGCTAGGCCGGCATGGCGCGCCGCACCCGGTGGCCCTTTTGCTGCAGGTCCGGGGCGCGTCGCGCCCCCCGCCGCGCCTCCGGCCAGGGTGACGGCGCCCCGGGGCTGCGCCCATGACGGCCGAGGACGACCCCCTGGCACCGCTGCTGGCCGCGGCCGCCACCGGCGACCGGCGCGCCTTCCGCCCGCTCTACGATGCCACCTCGGCGAAACTTTTCGGGGTTGTGCTGCGTATCCTGCGCGACCGGGCCGAGGCCGAGGACGCGCTGCAAGAGGTTTACGCGCGCATCTGGACCCATGCCGGGCGCCATGACGCGGCAAAGGGGCGCGCAATGACCTGGATGATCGCCATCGCCCGCAACCGGGCCATCGACCGGCTGCGCGCCCGCGCCGCCCGGCCCGGCAACAGCGGCAGCGGCGGCGGCGGCGATGCCGCGACCGACCCCGACACGCTCGCCGATCCGCGCGGCGGCGCCGAAGACCGGCTGTTGGCCCGCGCCGAGCTCGGGCGTCTGGCCGACTGCCTCGACCGGCAGCTGCCCGAACGCGCCGCCGCGCTGCGCGGGGCCTATGTCTCGGGCGAAAGCTATGCCACGCTGGCCGAGCGCCACAAGGTGCCGCTCAACACCATGCGCACCTGGCTGCGCCGTGGCCTGCAGCAATTGCGGGAGTGCATGGACCCATGACCCTGCCCGACGTCGAAGACCTGCTGGCCGCCGAATACGCCCTGGGCGTGCTCGATGCCGCCGACCGCGCCGCGGCCGAGGCGCGCATCGCCCGCGACCCCGCCTTTGCCGCGGCGGTGGCGCGCTGGCAGGCGCATTTCGCACCGCTCGACGCCGCCTACCCCGAGCTGCCGCCCCCCGCCCGGCTGCGCGCCGCCATCGAGGCGCGGCTGTTCCCGTCGCCGGCCGGCTGGCGGCGCCGGGCGCTGTGGGGCGGGCTGGGCGGGCTGGCGCTGTCGGCCACGCTCCTGGCGGCGGTGCTGCTGTGGGCCCCGCCCGCCGCCGAGCCGCGGCTGCAGGCGCAGTTGCAGGCCGCCGAGGCGCCGGTGGCCTTTGCCGCCGCCTGGGACGGGCGCGCCTTGCGGCTGACCCGCACGGCCGGCGGCGCGGCCCCCCCGGGCCGCGATTACCAGCTGTGGCAGATCGGCGCCTCGGGCGTCCCCGAAAGCCTCGGGCTGATCGCGGGCGCCGATCTGGTGCTGCCGCTGGCCGACCTGGCGGCCGGCACGGTGCTGGCGGTGTCGCTGGAACCGGCCGGCGGCGCACCGGGCCCGGCGCCGACCGGGCCGGTGATCCTGGCCGCGCCGCTGTCGGCCCCCTGAGCTGCCGGCGCCCCGAGCGGTCGGCCCTCCGATCTGCCGGCGCCCCCCAAGGCTGCCGGCGCCCCCGAGGCTGCCTTCGCCCCCGCGCGGCCGGCGCCCCGAGCGGTCGGCCCTTCGATCTGCCGGCGCCTCCGCGCTGCCTTCGCCCCCGCACTGCCGGCCCCCGAGGCCGCGATCACGAAAGCGTGATCTCTCGCGCGCGCTGAAACTCGGCCCCCGGGTGCCCCGTAACTGCGCGCATGCCGGCCCAGCCCGGCCGCGGTGCAGGCGCCTACCCCCAGCGGCGAACCGCACCCCGCATCGGTCCGACCTGCCCGAGCGTTTTCCCCGCGGGCGGTCGGGTCGGGCCGATGCGCCTAAGCGGCAATCCAGGTCGCCACATCCGGCAACAGCGGGCGAAACCACGCCACCGACCGCACCCCGGCGCCGCCGCTCCAGGGGGCCATGCCGTGCAGCAGGTGGCGATGCAGCAGCACCGCCTGCCCCGGCGCCAGCGGCACCGTCACCCGCGGGCATTCGGCAAACACCCGCGCCCGCGCCGCCGTATAGGCCGCCGTCACATCCACCTCGTGCCAGCGCGCCGGGGGGTGGCCGGCCAGCGCCTCGGCCAGCGCCGCGCGCAAGAGCACATGGCTGCCCGACCACACCACCGTGGGCGCGGCACCCGCCCCCCCGCCGGCCAGCCCGATGCCCAGCACCCAGGCATGCGGCTCGCGGATCATGCGCGCCCGCTCTGGCCCCACCGGCAAAAGCCCATCCAGATGCGCGGCATCGCGCCGCCGGCGAAACCGCGCGGCGGCCTCGGTTTCGGCCGGGTCGGGTTGCGGGTAGCCGGCGCGCACCGCCGACAGCTGCGCCGGATGCAGCGGCACCGGCGCCAGCCCCAGCTCGGCCCAGGGCAGGCCCGGCCCACCCGGCATCGCGCCCGCGGCATCGGTCGGCAAGGCATCCACCCCGGCAAACCAGGTGCCGCCGTGGCGCCAGCCCTCCGGGCCCGCCGCGGCCAGCACCGCCTGCGCCACCGGCGCCGCCGCCGCCGCCCAGGCCGCCAGTCCCGGCCCCTCGAGCCGCTGCCACCCTTGCGCCGTCATCGCCTGCCCCCCTCAGCCCGTCGCCCCTTCGGCCCGCAACCTGCCACGCGCCCCGCCGCCGCGCCAAGGGCTTGCATCGCGCGGCGTTCGCGCCGACACTTGCCCATCGGCAACGGAGGCCCCCATGATCGAGCCCATGATCGAGATCGCCACCGACAAGGTCGTGCACGTGCTGTTTCTTGCCCGCGAAGGCGATGCCGGGGCGGGCGAGCTGACCGCCTTTGTCGACGCGCTGAACGACGACGAAAAGGCCCATCTCACCGCCATTGCCTGGGTCGGCCGCGGCGCCTTCGACCCCGAGGATTACGCCGCCGCCGTCGAAACCGCCCTGGCCGAGGCGACGATCCCGACCTCGACCTATCTGTCGGGCATGCCGCATCTGGCCGAAAACCTCGAAGCCGGGCTCGAGGCGCTGGGGGTGGATGTGTCGCAGGCGGAACAGGATTTCCTGTAACACCCGCCGCGGATGGCACATGGCGGGGCGGCTGCGCGACCGGCCCCCGTGGCCGCGCCCCGCCGCAACCGCGCCGGCAGAACAGGGGCTCTGCCCCTCTGGGCCCGTGCCGGGCCCATTCACCCCGGGATATTTCGGTCAAGGTGAAAGCGGCGCCGGGCCGCGCGTGCGAAAGGCGGTGCAGGGCAAGGTGTGCGGGGGGGTAATCCCCCCGCATTTAACAGGCTGCTGAAGAAGTCCGCGAGGCGGAACAGTTTTCCCTCTGTTTGGGCGGCAGCGGTGAGCGTCGTGCTGGTCGAGGCGAGGTATGGGTGCCCGATGCCACCCCTCGTCGTCATGGGGCCAGCAGCCGGGGCAGTCGG
>NZ_JBKBQM010000047.1:0-22549 GCF_046292685.1 Gemmobacter sp. | reverse complement strand
GCCGGACTCGCCGCGCCCGAGACACTCGTGCGTGGGCGCTGGCCTTTGTGGGACCACTGGACCGCGCCCGACCTCGTGCTGTCGCAAACCTGCGGCCTGCCCTATCGCAGCCGGTTGCACGGGCGTGTCACCCTGGTGGCAAGCCCGGATTACGGCCTGACGGGCTGTGCGCCGGGGTTCTACCGCTCGGTTCTGGTGGCCCGCGCCGACGATGCCCGCGGCGAACCGGGCGCCTTTGCCGGGGCACCGCTGGCCTACAACGACGCCCTGTCGCAATCGGGCTGGGGCGCCATCTGGGAACACGCCCGCGACCACGGCATCGCGCTGGTGCCGGCGCTGGAAACCGGCAGCCACCGTGCCTCGGCGCTGGCGGTGGCCGAAGGCCGGGCGGACTGGGCCGCGCTCGACGCCCAGACCTGGGCCATGATCCGGCGCTGGGACGACTGGTCGGCCGCGCTGAAGGTCATCGGCCACACCCGCCCGACCCCGGCCTTGCCTTTCATCACCGCCGCAGGGCGCGATCCGGCACCGCTGCGCGATGCCCTGGCCGCCGCCATCGCGGCCATGCCCGCAGACGACCGTGCCATGCTGGGGTTGCGCGGCATCGCGGTAATCCCGGCGGAAAGCTACCTTGCGGTGCCGATTCCGCCGGAGCCCCGGCGTTCTGCCGCATAAATTGATCAAAATATTGCCGCAACCCGGCAGAATCGGCAGAATCGCCGTTGCAATGGCGCAGAGTTTCGGCCCTACTGCCAGTCAACGACAAGAAACCGACAGGGAAATGCCGTGACCGCGTCCGACGCGCCGGTGATCGAGATTCGCGGCCTGCACAAGGCCTATGGCAATCTGGAAGTGCTCAAGGGCGTGGACCTTGTGGCACCAAGGGGGCATGTCGTGGCGCTGATCGGGTCTTCGGGCTCGGGCAAGTCCACGCTGCTGCGCTGCTGCAACCTGCTGGAGGACAGCCAGCAAGGCGAAGTGATCTTCGAAGGCGAGCCCGTGCGCTGGCGCGGCACCGGGTTGCACCGCCACCCCGCCGACAAGGCGCAGGTGCGGCGCATCCGCACCAACCTGTCGATGGTGTTCCAGCAGTTCAACCTGTGGTCGCACCTGACGATCCTGCAAAACGTGATGGAGGCCCCCGTCACCGTGCTGGGCCGCGACCGTGCCGAGGTCGAGGCCAAGGCGCGCGAGTACCTCGCCAAGGTGGGCATCGCCGACAAGGCCGATGCCTGGCCCGCGCAACTGTCGGGCGGCCAGCAGCAACGCGCCGCCATTGCCCGCGCGCTGTGCATGGAGCCGCGCGCCATCCTGTTCGACGAGCCGACCAGCGCGCTCGACCCCGAGCTGGAACAGGAGGTCGTGCGCGTCATCAAGGCGCTGGCCGACGAAGGGCGCACCATGCTGATCGTCACCCACGACATGAAGCTGGCCGCCGATGTCAGCGACCACACCATCTTTCTGCACAAGGGCCTGATCGAGGAAGAAGGCCCCCCCGAAGCCCTGTTCGGCGCGCCGAAATCGGAACGGCTGCGGCAGTTCCTGTCGGCCACTATGGCAGACTGACCCTTCAACCCCCGCAAAGAGGACGCAAGATGAGAAAACTGGCCTTGACCCTGGGCGTGCTGGCGCTGACCGCCACCGCCGCGATGGCGCAACAGGTGGTGCGCATGGGCACCGAAGGCGCCTACCCGCCCTTCAACTTCATCAACGACCAGACCAAGCAGGTCGACGGCTTCGAGCGTGAGGTAGGCGACGAGCTGTGCAAGCGCGCCCAGCTGACCTGCGAATGGGTCACGACCGACTGGGATTCGATCATCCCGAACCTGACGGCCGGCAACTACGACACCATCATCGCCGGCATGTCGATCACCGAGGAACGCGCCAAGGTGATCTCGTTCACCCAGAACTACTTCCCGCCGGCGTCCTCGGCCTATGTCGCGCTGTCGGCGGATGCCAACCTCAAGGGCGTGGTGGCCGCACAGACCGGCACCATCCAGGCCGGCTATGTTGCGGAATCGGGCGCCACGCTGGTGGAATTCGCCACGCCGGACGAAACCGTTGCCGCCGTGCGCAACGGCGAGGCCGATGCCGTGTTCGCCGACCGCGATTTCCTGAAGCCCATCGTCGAGGAATCGGGCGGCAAGCTGGTCTGGGCCGGCGAGGAAGTGCAGCTGGGCGGCGGCGTGGGCATGGGCCTGCGCCAGTCGGATACCGAGCTGCGCGAAAAGTTCGACGCCGCCATCACCACGATGAAGGCCGACGGCAGCCTGAACGCCCTGATCGAAAAGTGGTTCGGCCCCGAGGCCACCAAGTTCTGATCCCCGACACCGCGGCGGGGGCATCCCCCCGCCGCAACTGCGGTTGCCCATGTTCGCCTTCTGCGCCGATCCCAAGACCCTCGAAGGTGCCGCGTGGTTCGCGTGCTACCTGACCTCGGCCACGCATCTGGCGATGTACTGGTCGGTGCTGACGGTCATGCTGCTGCTGGCGCTGGCGGCGCCTTCGGCCTTGATGTTCGGGTTCGGCGGTGCGCTGATGGCGCGCTCGCACATCCCGCCGCTGGCCTGGGTCGGCAAGGGCTACATCTCGATGGTGCGCGGGGTGCCCGACATCGTGTTCTTCCTGTTCGTGCCGATCGCGGTGGACCAGGGGCTGGAATACCTGATGCACGTGACGCGCTGCGCCGACTGGACCGAACCCGTGCGCCGCGGCGCCGACTTCGTGGTCTGCCCGCAGGCCAAGATCCCGCAATCCACCGCGCCGGCCTATGTGCACGATGCCTATGCCTTTGCGCTGGCGCTCCTGGCCTTTGCGCTGGTGTTCGGCGCCTTTGCCGCCAACACGCTGAAAGGCGCGATGGAGGCCGTGCCGCGCGCGCAGGTGGAAACCGCCGAGGCCTATGGCATGAACCGCGCCCAGGCATTCCGCCGCATCATCCTGCCGCAGATGTGGGTCTATGCGCTGCCGGGCCTGACGAACCTGTGGATGATCCTCGTCAAGGCGACGCCCCTGCTGTTCCTGTTGGGCATCCAGGACATCGTCTACTGGGCGCGCGAGCTGGGCGGGTCCAAGACCCAGGTCTATGCTTACCCGCACCCGGACTGGCGGGTGTGGTATTTCCTCGCACTGCTGGTGTTCTACCTCGGGCTGACCTGGGCCAGCGAACGGGTGTTCGCCCGCGTGCAGAACCGGCTGTCGGTCGGGCAGGCCACCGCCGCCGGCGAGGCGCTGCGCAAGGCGGGTGCGGCATGAGAACCTGCGCCGAATCCCTGTCGGAATACGGCCTGCGCGCGCTGGGGCGCGAGTTCGGCGCCACGCTGCTGCCCAAGGGCGCCGATATTTCCTTGTGCGACCAGATCGTGCTGATCGGGTCGGGCATGATCTGGAACCTCTATTTCGCCGTGCTGGCGGTGGCGCTGGGGTTCGGGCTGGCCACCGCCGTGGCCCTGGCCAAGGCCAGCCCCATCCGGGCGCTGCGTGCGCCGGCCAATGCCTTCATCTTCGTCTTTCGCGGCAGCCCGCTGTTCATCCAGTTCTTCTTTGCCTACGAGGCGTTCCAGCAACTGCCACGGGTCACCGGCACGCTGGATCTGGGGCTGGTCGAGCTTTCGGTGTCCACCAGCTGGCTCACGCGCGCCTGGCTCGGGGCGCTGATCGTGCTGTTCCTCAACACCTCGGCCTATACTGCGGAAATCTTCTACGGCGCGCTGCGCTCGGTGCCGCGCGGCGATCTGGAGGCGGCCGATGCCTATGGCCTGTCGGGCTGGGCGCGGTTTCGCCGCATCGTCTGGCCCACCATGCTGCGGCTGGCCTGGCCCAGCTATACCAACGAGGCGATCTTCCTGTTCCACGCCACCACGCTGGTGTTCTTTTCGGGCTTTCCGGCCTGGCAGCAATCGGGCGACGCGCTGTATTACGCCAGCTATTTCGCCCAGCAGACCTTCAACCCCTTTGTCGCCTATCCGATCATCGCCGCCTATTTCATTCTGGCGACCCTGGGGATCATCGCGCTTTACGGCGCAATCAACCGGCGGCTCAACCGGCACCTGCCAAGAGAGGCGCGGCCCAAGCTTCGCTACCGGCCGCAGTTCATCCGATGAAAGACCTGCAAACCTGGCTGCGCAAACACCCCAATGTGCGCACCATCCGCGTTGCGGCTGCCGACCTGAACGGTCAGGCCCGCGGCAAACGCATTCCCGCGCGCTTTGCCGAGAATGTCATCCGCAACGGCACCCGCTTTCCCATGTCGGTGCTCAACCTCGACATCTGGGGCGAGGATATCGAGGACAGCCCCCTGGTGTTCGAAATGGGCGATGCCGACGGCATCCTGCGCCCGACCGAACGCGGCTTCATGCCCATGCCCTGGCTGGAGGCGCCCACCGCGCTGCTGCCGATCTGGATGTTCCGCGAAAACGGGCAACCCTACGAAGGCGACCCGCGCCATGCCTTGCGCTCGGTCGTCGAAGGGTTCAAGGCCCGCGGCCTGACGCCCGTGGTGGCGATGGAGCTGGAATTCTTCCTGATCGACGACAGCGGCAAGACGCTTCAGGTGCCGCCCAGCCCGCGGTCGGGCAAACGGCGCAAGGCGGCCGAAACGCTCAGCATCCGCGCGCTCGATGCCTTCGACACCTTCTTCACCGACCTTTACGATGCATGCGAGGCGATGGACATTCCCGCCGATACCGCGATTTCGGAAACGGGGCTGGGGCAGTTCGAAATCAACATGATGCACACCGACGACGCCTTGCGCGCCGCCGATGACGCCTGGCTGTTCAAGATGCTGGTCAAGGGGCTGGCGCGGCGGCACGGATTTGCCGCCAGCTTCATGGCCAAGCCTTACCCGGAATATTCGGGCAGCGGGCTGCACACCCATTTCAGCCTGATCGACGACAGCGGGCGCAACGTGTTCGACAACGGCGGGCCCGAAGGCACCCGGCTCTTGCGCCATGCCATCGCCGGCTGCCTGGAGGCGATGCACGATTCCGCACTGGTCTTTGCACCGCATGCCAACAGCTACGAACGGCTTGTCCCGGGCAGCCACGCGCCGACCGCGATCTGCTGGGGCTATGAAAACCGCACCGTGGCCGTGCGGGTGCCTTCGGGCAGCAATGCCGCGCGGCGGATCGAGCACCGCGTGGCCGGGGGCGACGTCAACCCCTATCTGATGCTGGCCGCCATTTTGGGGGCCGCACTGCAAGGGATCGAGGCCGGCAAGGAACCGCCCGCCCCGGTCACCGGCAACGCCTATGCCATGCCCGACCTGAAACAACTGCCCGAAAGCTGGGCAGCGGCGATCGACACCTTCGAATCCTCGCCGATCATCGCGCGGCTGTTCGCGCCAGAACTGGTGCGCAACTACATCCTGACCAAACGGCAGGAACTGCACTACATGGCCGAGCTGACGCCCGAAGAACAGGTCGAACTTTACCTCGACACGGTCTGAACCGTTATCGCTGCGCTGTGGCCGGCGCTGCCGGTCACAGCCACTTGCGCCATTTGAAAAAGACGAACGTCCCCACCGCCGAGGCCAGCATCAGCCCCAGCGCCATCGGGTAACCCCAGGTCCATTCCAGTTCCGGCATGTTGGCAAAGTTCATCCCATAGGCCGAGGCGATCACCGTCGGCGGCAGGAACACCACCGCCACCACCGACACGATCTTGATCGTCTGGTTCTGGCTGAGGTTGATCATGCCCAGCGTTACCTCGGTGACCATCGCCACGCGCGACGAAAGGAAATCGGCGTGCACCTCCAGGGCCTTGATATCGCGCATCAGGCCCTTGATGGTGCCGGTCAGCGCCTTGCCCCGCGGCCGTTCGGGCAAGGCCTGGCCGAAATAGCTGATCGCCCGCTCCATCGTCAGCAAGCCCAGTCGCACCCGGCCCACCAGTTCGCTTTCCCGCCCGATCTGCATAAGCAAGGCCTGCAAGGTCTCGGCGTTGGCGGCCTGCCCGTCGCGGTAGACCCGGCGCCCGATGCCATCCAGACTGCGCCCGACGCTTTCCAGCAGGTCGGCCTGCCGGCCGATGATTTCCTCGACCAGCGACAGGAACAGGTGTTCGGGCTGGGTAATGCCCGGCCCCACCTTCTGCGCGCGTTCGGGATAGGTGGAAAACGGCTGCGGGTCGTGGTGACGCACCGTCACCAGCCGGTCGGGCGTCAGGATGAAGGTGACCGGCCCGGTCACCTGTTCGCCTTCCACGTCCTTGCCGGGCAGGACCACCGTCAGGAAATCCATCCCGTTGTCGCGGTAAAGCCGGTTGGAAAGCTCGATCTCCTCCATGTCGGCCAGGGTCGGCACCTCGATGCCCAGGGCTGCAACTGCTTCGACCTGGGCCGGCAAGGGGCGGTAAAGGTCGATCCAGCGCGCGGACGCCAACCCGGCATCGGGGGCCAGCCGCGCAAGGCGCGGGCCGTCGGGCACATAGGCGTAAAGCATGGCGCACCTCCTGACGTTTGGCCGCAGGTTGTCCGAGTGCCGCGAAAGGTCAAGGGTTTGCCGTGCGGCTGCGGCTATCCGCGCCGGTGCGTGGCCGCGACGCGCGCCACCTCCTCGTACAGGCCCGACAACAGGTTCAGCGTGCGCGTCGCCTCGGCCAGGCGTTCGGAAAACCCCGGCAGGTTCTGGATGGCCGCCAGCAGCAACCGGCGGCGGACCGCGCCGTAATCCTCGGTCACGCGGCGGCCTTCCTCGGTCACCTCATAGGTCACGCCGCTGCGCCCCGCGCCCTTGCGCACCACCAGCCCGGCCGCGATCAGCTTGCGCAAGGAATACTGGATGTTCGGAATGTCGTCGCGGTTGGTCAACCGCGCCAGATCCTTGATGGTCTTGGGCCGTTCGTTCATGCGGATCACATGCAGCATGGCGTTTTCCGGCCCCGTCGCCGACAGGTCGCACACCGAAGCCAGGCATTCCGATTGCCAGCGCCCGAATCCCTCGAACGTGCGCATCAGGGCGAATTCCAGTTCGGTGGTGTCGATCTCCAGCGGGCTTTGCGCCAGATGCCAGCGGTAATCCAGACCCTTTTCGCTGGCATCACCCTGATCCTGCAAAGGTTTTCGTGCCATGTGCTGCCTGCCTCCTGCACGCAGGATGCCTGTTCAAGACACTTGACGCAACGCGAATTTACGATAGACTTTCAAACATAAAATACCATCTAACCTTCAACAGGGACCGACCATGACCCAAAACCGGATGCTGACCGGCGGCTTCAAGCTGGGCACGTTTTCCACCAACTGTTCGTCGGGCATGACGCCGACCCAGGCGCCCGATCGCTGGGTGAACAGCTGGGACAACAACCTGAAGCTGGGCAAGATGCTGGATGCAGCGGGCATCGACTTCATGCTGCCCATCGCGCGCTGGATCGGCTATGGCGGCCCGACCGACTTTCACGGCGGCGTGCTGGAAACCATGACCTGGGCGGCGGGCCTGCTGGCCAGCACCGAAAACATCACCGTCTTCGCCACCATCCACACCACCGCCAACCACCCCGTCGTGGTGGCCAAGCAGATCGCCACCATCGACCAGATCGGCCACGGCCGCGCCGGCCTGAACATCGTGGCCGGCTGGAACAAGCCCGAATACGAAGCCCTGGGCATGGAACTGCCCGACGACCACGAAAGCCGCTACAGCTATGCCCAGGAATGGTATGACCTGATCCGCAAGATCTGGTCCAGCGACAAGCATTTCGACTGGGACGGCAAGCACTTCCGCAACATCCGCGGGCTCAAGGGCGACCCCGCGCCGGTGCGCGGCTCGGTGCCGATCATCAACGCCGCGGGCAGCCCCCAGGGCCGCGAATTCGCCACCGACAACGCGAACTTCCTGTTCACCCCGGCCATCGACCTTGCCCGGTCAAAAGAGGAAATCGCCGCCCTCAAGGCCCAGGCCGCGGCCAAGAACCGCAACGTGGGCGTGCTGACCTTCAGCCACGTCGTCTGCCGCCCGACCGAGAAGGAGGCGCGCGATTACGTGCACTATATCGTGGACGAAAACGCCGACTGGGAAGCGACCGACAACCTGATCCGGCTGCAACTGGCGCATGCGCTGTCCTTCCCGCACGATCTGCTGACGCAGATCCGCTATGGCTTTGCGCTGGGGCATGGCGGCTTCCCGCTGATCGGCACGCCCGATCAGGTCGCGGCCGGCATCATCAGCCTGCATGAGGCCGGGTTTGCCGGCACCACGCTGTCCTTCGTGGATTACGTCAAGGAATTCCCCTACTTCGCCGACGAGGTTCTGCCGCGCCTGGCACGCGCCGGCATCCGCTGACAGGGGACGGGGCGCCGGTTTGCACCGGCGCCCCGCCATTCACAACGCCGCCAGCACCTCGGCCGCAATGCGATAGCTTTCGGCCCGCGCCTGCGGGTCGTGGATCTGGCTGGCCAGGATCACCTCGTCGGGCTGCACCGGCGCGGTCAGGCGGGCGAACCCGTCGCGCAGCGTGGCCCTTCCGCCGGTGACCGAACAGGACAGCGCATGGTCCACCCCCGCCCGCACCGACGGCGGGATCAGCGCCTCGACCCCCTCGACCGGGCGGGGCAGCTTGCCCGGCCGCCCCGTGCGCAGGTTGGCAAAGGCCAGCTGCATGGACGACCGCAGATAGGCCGCGCGTTCGTCGGTTTCGGCGGCAAAGCAGCCCATCCCCATGATGACATAGGGCCGGTCCAGCCAGCCCGAGGGGCGGAACTGCGCGCGATAGATCTGCACCGCCTGATGCAGGAAATCGGGGGCGAAATGGCTGGCAAAGGCAAAGGGCAAGCCCAGATATGCCGCCAGCTGCGCCCCGAAGGTGGACGACCCGAGGATATAGAGCGGCACATGCGTGCCCGTGCCGGGATAGGCGCGCACCGGGCTGTCGGTCGCGTCGCCCAGGTATCCCAGCAATTCCACCACATCGTCGGGAAAGGTGTCTGCCCCCGCCATATAGCGCCGCAGCGCCCGTGCCGTGGCCTGATCGGTGCCCGGCGCGCGGCCCAGCCCAAGGTCGATGCGGCCGGGAAACAGCGTGGCCAGCGTGCCGAACTGTTCGGCCACCACCAGCGGCGCATGGTTGGGCAGCATGATGCCCCCGGCCCCCACCCGGATCGTGCGGGTAGCCGCCGCCACATGCCCGATGACCACCGCCGTGGCGGCGCTGGCGATGCCGGGCATGTTGTGATGTTCGGCCAGCCAATAACGGGTGTAGCCGGCGCCTTCGGCCACCTGCGCCAGCGCCGCCGCATTGGCCAGCGCCGCCGCGGCATCGCTGCCCTCGGGCACCGGCGCCAGGTCCAGAACCGAATACTTCATGCCGCGTCGTCCAGCAGGCCGCGGCCCTTCAGCAGCGCCTCGGGCCCCGGCATCCGGCCGCGGAACCCGGTGTAAAGCGCCTCCGCCTCCTCCGCCCCGCCCGAGGACAGAATCCGCTCCAAGCGCCGCGCCGTGGCGGGGTCGAAGGGGTCGCCGGCCTCCTCGAAGGCGGCAAAGGCGTCGGCGTCCATCACCTCGGACCACATGTAGCTGTAATACCCCGCCGAATACCCGTCGCCCGAGAACACATGCGCGAAATGCGGGGTGGCATGGCGCATGACAATGGCGCGCGGCATCCCCAGCGCGTCCAGCACCTCGGCCTGCTTCGCCATCGGGTCGGCCGGCGGCGCGCCGGTGTGGAACGCCAGATCGACCAGCGCCGAGGCGACATATTCCACCGTGGCAAAGCCCTGGTCATAGGTCTGCGCCGCCAGCAGCTTTTCCCGCAAGGCGGCGGGCATCGGTTCGCCCGTCTGCCAGTGGCGGGCGTGGGTTTCCAGCACCTGCGGCACCGACAGCCAGTGTTCGTAAAGCTGGCTGGGCAGTTCCACGAAATCCCGCGCCACCGAGGTGCCCGAGACGAACCCATGCGTCACATCCGACAGCATCCCGTGCAGCGCATGGCCGAATTCGTGAAAGAGCGTGCGCGCATCGTCCCAGGACAGCAGCGCCGGGTCGCCCTTGGCAAAGTTGCACACGTTCACGATGATCGGCCGCCGTTCGCCCCCAAGCTTCCTTTGCCCGCGGAATGCGCTCATCCAGGCGCCCGAGCGTTTGGAGGCGCGCGCGAAATAGTCGCCGATGAACACCGCCACATGCGCGCCGTTCCGCGTTACCTCCCACGCGCGAGCGTCGGGGTGATAGAGCGGCACCTCCAGCGGGCGGAACTCCAGCCCGAACAGCCGGTGCGCGCAATCGAAGGCCGCGGCGATCATCGCATCGAGCGAGAGATAGGGCTTCAGCGCCGCCTCGTCGAAATCGTGCAAGGCCTTGCGCCGCTTTTCGGAATAATACCGCCAGTCCCAGGGTTCCAGCGCGCCGTTGATGCCGTCGGCATGCAGCATCGCCTCCAGCGCGGCGGCATCCGCCTCGGCCCGCGCGCGTGCGGGGGCCCAGACCCGCATCAACAGCTCGCGCACCCGGTCAGGCGTGCCGGCCATTTCGGTTTCCAGCTTCCAGGCGGCGAAATCGGCATGGCCCAGCAGCTGCGCGCGTTCGTGGCGCAAGGCCAGGATCTCGGCCGCGATCGCGCGGTTGTCCGTCTCGCCCCCGTTGGCGCCGCGCGCGACCCAGGCGCGGAAGGCGCGTTCGCGCAGGTCGCGGCGGGGCGAGAATTGCAGGAACGGCACGATCAGGCTGCGGTTCAGCGTGACGACCGGCCCGGGCCGCCCGCGTTCGGCCCCCGCGGCCCGCGCGGCATCCACCACAAAGCCCGGCAGCCCGTCCAGATCGGCCTCGGCCAGGTCCATGAACCAGGCCCGTTCATCCGCCAGCAGGTTTTGCGAAAAGGTGGTACCCAGCACGGCCAGCCGCGCCTTCACCTCGGTCATGCGGGCCTGCGCCGCCCCTTCCAGCGCGGCGCCGGCCCGCAGGAACATCCGGCGATACAGCATCAGCACCCGCGCCTGTTCGGCATCCAGCCCCAGGCAGTCGCGCTGCGCCCAAAGCGCCTCGATCCGCGCGAACAGGCGGCGGTCGTTGGTGACTTCGGATGCAAAGGCCGACAGCTTCGGCGCCAGGTCGCGTTGCAACGCCTCGCGCGCGTCGTTGGAATCGGCGCCCGAAAGGTTGAAGAACACCCCCGACACGCGGTCCAGCTCGTCTTCGGCCAGCTCCAGCGCTTCGATGGTGTTGGCATAGCTCGGCGCCGCCGGGTCGGCGGAAATCGCGGCGACGCGGGCGCGCGCCGCCGCCAGCGCGGCATCGAAGGCCGGGGCGAAGTCGGCATCGGAAATCGCATCGAACGGGGGCAGCGCGAACGGCGTGGTCCAGTCGGCCAGCAGCGGATTGGTCATGGCAGGTCTCCTTCGTTGCCGAACCTAGGCCAGCCGGCCGGCAACGAAAAGAACCCCCGGCGGTTTGCCCCGGCAAATCGCCGCGATCCGCGGGGCGCGCAGGCTATGCCGCGACCAGCTTGCCTGCCAACGCCCGGTCCAGCAGCGCCGCCGTTTCCGCCACGCCATAAAGCGCGATGAAGCTGCCCAGCCGCGGCCCTTCGGACGACCCGAGCATCACCTCGTAGATCGCCTTGAACCAGTCGCGCAGGTTTTCATAGCCGTGCGCCTTGCCGGTGTCGCGCACAAGGCTCATCAGCGCCTCGTCCTCGACCGGGCGGTCGCCCCAGGCGTTCAGACCCGCCAGGAGGTCGGCCATCGCGGCACGCTCGGCTTCGGTCGGCAGGCGGAACACGCGCTTGGGCGCCACGAAATCGGCGAAATAGCGCACGGCAAAGCCCGCGGCCTGATCCAGTTGCGGGTTGGTTTCCGGGCTGGCCTCGGGCGCATAGCGGCGGATGAAGCCCCAAAGCCCCTTCGCATCCGTCGCCCCCGCCACCGAAGCGAGGTTGAGCAGCATCGCAAACGGCACCACCATGTCGGACGCCGGCGGCTGGCCGCCGTGAATGTGCCACACCGGGTTGTTCACCTGCGCGTCGATATCCTGCGCAGGATAGGCGCGCAGTTGCTGGTGATATTCGTCCACCGCCTTGGGGATCACGTCCCACCACAGCCGCTTGGCCGTCTTGGGCTTCTGATACATGAAATACGACAGGGATTCCGTCGCGGCATAGGTCAGCCATTCGTCGATGGTCAGCCCGTTGCCCTTTGACTTGGAAATCTTCTGGCCCTGATCGTCCAGGAACAGCTCGTAGGTGAAGTGTTCCGGCTTCCGCCCGCCGAGGATCTCGCAGATGCGGTCGTAGATGGGCGTGTTGGTGGAATGGTCCTTGCCATACATCTCGAAATCCACGTCCAGCGCCGCCCAGCGGGCACCGAAATCGGGCTTCCATTGCAGCTTGACGTGGCCGCCGGTCACCGGCAGCGTCCATTCGCGGCCCGTCTCGTCGTCGAAGGTGATGGTGCCGTCCTTGGCGTTGACCTCTTTCATCGGCACATAGAGGACGCGCCCGGTTTCGGGGTGAATGGGCAGAAAGCACGAATAGGTCTGCTGGCGCTCCTCGCGCAAGGACGCCATCATCACCGCCATGATGTCGTCATAGCGTTCGGCCGCGCGGCGCAGCACCGCATCGAACCGGCCCGAGCGGTAGAACTCGGTCGCGCTGATGAATTCGTATTCGAACCCGAAGGTATCGAGGAACCGGCGCAGCATCGCGTTGTTGTGGTGGCCGAAGCTTTCGTATTCGCCGAACGGGTCGGGCACCGAGGTCAGCGGCTTTTGCACATTGGCCAGCAGCAGCTCGCGGTTGGGCACGTTGTCGGGCACCTTGCGCATGCCGTCGAGGTCGTCGGAAAAGCAGACCAGCCGCGTCGGAATGTCGCTGATCACCTCGAAGGCGCGGCGGATCATCGTCGTGCGCGCGACCTCGCCGAAGGTGCCGATATGCGGCAACCCGCTGGGGCCATAGCCGGTTTCGAACAGCACATGGCCCTTTTCCGGCGGCTTCTTCTCATAGCGTTTCAGGATGCGGCGCGCTTCCTCGAACGGCCAGGCTTTCGACTTCATCGCGGCGTCACGCAGGGTGGACATCGGCGCATCCTCAACAAACCGTGCAGGCCCCGTGCCTGCCCGGCCTTCGCCGTCTATTGCCGGGGCCGCGATAGGTCAATAATCTGCACCCAGAATACCCGTGCAGGAGCCGCCATGACCACCGAAACCGCCTCGCTTACCCCACAGGATGCCCTCATCATGGTGATGGTCGCGGTCTCGGCTTCGGACGAACAGATGCGCACCGCCGAACTGGTGGCGATTCAGCGCATGGTCAACCACATGCCGGTGTTCGCCGAATACGATCCCGACCGCATCCGCCGCGTGTCGCAAACCGTGTTCGACCTGCTGGAGGAGGAAGACGGCCTTGATGCGTTATTCGGTCTGGTGCGCGATGCCTTGCCTGAACGGCTTTATGAAACCGCCTATGCGCTGGCCTGCGACGTGGCCGCTGCGGACGGCACCCTGCGCGACACCGAACTGCGCATGCTCGAGGAGGTGCGGCACGAGCTGAACGTCAGCCGCCTGCACGCCGCCGCCATCGAACAAGGCGCAAGGGCCCGGCATCAGCGCGCCTGACCTTGCCGACATCGGTCCACCAACACCCCCGGGGTTCCGCACCCCGGGGGTTTTCGTTTGCGCCGCCGCCGGGCCGGCTTGACCGCGTCGCATTTTAGTTGCATATGCAACCAAATCAGCCCGGAGCCCGCCATGAAGATCGACCGCATCCACCACGTCGCCTATCGCTGCAAGGACGCGAAACAGACGGTCGACTTCTACACCCGCATGCTGAACATGGATTTCGTGTTGGCCATCGCCGAGGATCATGTGCCCTCGACCCACGAACCCGACCCCTACATGCACGTGTTTCTGGATGCCGGTGCCGGCAACGTGCTGGCGTTCTTCGAACTGCCCACCAAACCCGAAATGGGGCGCGACCCGAACACCCCGAAATGGGTGCAGCACATCGCCTTCAAGGTGAAGGATCGCGCCGAACTGCTGGCCTTCAAGGCGCATCTGGAGGCGAACGGGGTTGAGGTGCTGGGCGTCACCGACCACTCGATCTTTCACTCGATCTATTTCTTCGATCCGAACGGGCACCGGATCGAACTTGCCTGCCCCGACCCGGCCGAGGACGAACTTCTCGCCCGGCTGGATGCGGTGAAATGGGACATGCTCGAAGAATGGAGCCGCACCCGGCGCGCGCCGCAGCACGCTGCCTGGCTGCACGCCCGCGAACTGGGCAAGGGCTGAGCCGGCGCCGCCTCAGGCGCCTTCGCGCAGGCTGCGCACCAGATCCCACCCTGCCAGCACCACCGTCAGGCCGATCACCAGCGTCAGGTCCAGCCGCGGCACGTGCCACAGCAGGATGCCCAGAAACGCCAGCAGGATCAGATAGGCGACAACCGCAACCAGCTTGTCCATGAGTCAGTCCCTTTCCAGCGTTTCCAGATGCGCGGCCAGCCAGCGGGCCGTGCGCAACAGCCGCGCGTCATCGCCGCGCCGGCCGACAAGTTGCAAGCCCATCGGCAACCCGTTGGCGGCGCTGAAGGCCGGCAGCGTGAGGGTGGGCACCCCGGCCAGCGTCCAGATGCCGTTGAAGATGGCCGACCCGGTGGTTTCCGCCGTCGGCGCCGCCCCCGGCGCCGAAGGGCACAGGATGGCATCGCAACGGTCGAAAATCGGGTCCAGCGCACCGTTCAGCAGCACGCGCCAGTCCAGCGCCGCCAGATAGTCGCGCGCCAGCACCGCCTTGCCCTGGTCGATGGCCCCCTTCAGATGGTCCGACATCGTGTCGCGGCCGCGCCGCTCCAGCCCGTAGTAGCACTTGGCCATCTCGGCAAAGTTGATGCGGGCGCGGGCATCGGCCACCTCGTCGAAACCGCCGAAGGGCACCTCGAAACATTGCTCGCCCAGAACCTCGGCCAGTTCCTCCATCGCGGCGCGCATGTCGGGGTCGGCATCGTCGTATCCCGGCGGGCGGACGATGGCGAACATCGGCACCACCGGCGCCTTGGCCTGGGCGGTTTCCAGCAGCCGCGGGTCGGGGCGCGGTTCGGTGGCGCTGTCGGCCGCATCGTGCCCGGCCAGCACGCCGGCCAGCAGCGCCGCATCCTCGACCGACCGGGCAAAGACCCCGACCGTATCCAGAAACGGCGATTGCGTCAGAATCCCGGTGCGCGGAATCAGCCCGAAGCTGGGTTTCAGCCCCACCACGCCGCAATAGGCCGCCGGCCGGATCACCGATCCGCCGGTTTGCGTGCCCACCGCCAGGGGCACCATGCCCGCCGCCACCGCCGCCGCCGACCCCGAGGACGACCCGCCGGGGGTATGGTTGGGGTTGTGCGGGTTGCGGGTTTTCGGCGGCGCAAGAAAGGCGCCCTCGGTCGTCACCGTCTTGCCCAGGATCACGGCGCCCGCCGCCTTGAGCCGCGCCACGATCCAGGCATCCTGCGCCGGCACCCGCCCGACTTCCGAGGCAAGGCCGCATTCGGTCGGGATGCCGCGGGTGTCGATGATGTCCTTCAACCCCACCGGCAGCCCGTGCAGCGGCCCCACTGGACGCCCCGCCTTGCGCCAGCGGTCCAGCGCCCGGGCCTGGTCCAGCGCCGCTTCGCCATCCAGCCAGGCCCAGGCCTGCACCTGGGGCTCGGCCTCGGCGATGCGGTGCAGGCAAGCCTCCACCACCGCCTCGGCGCTCAGCGCCCCGGCCGCCAGACGGTCGCGCAAGGCGACGGCCGACAGGGCCAGGATCTCAGCGTGCCGATGGGCCATAGATCGCATCCGGCAGCAGGAAGACGATGTCCGGGTAGATGTACATCAGCGCCATGCACATGAACACCATGCCGACATAAGGCAGCGAGCCGGCGAAAATCTCGGTCAGCTTGATCTGCGGCGGCGCGATGCCCTTGAGGTAATAGGCGCTCATCGCCATCGGTGGTGTCAGGAAGCTCGTCTGCAGGTTCAGCGCCACCAGCACCCCGAAGAACAGCGGGTCGATGCCGAACAGCGGCAACAGCGGCAGGAAGATCGGCACGAAGATGATGATGATCTCCGACCATTCCAGCGGCCAGCCCAGCAGGAAGATGATGAGCTGCGCCAGGATCAGGAACTGGAACGGCGTCAGCGACAGCCCTTCGACGAATTCCTTGATGACATGCTCGCCCCCCAGATAGCTGAACACCGCCGAGAAGGTGTAGGAGCCGACGAACAGCCAGCACACCATCGCGGTGGTGCGCACCGTCAGATACACGCTTTCGCGCAACCGCTCGAAGGTCATGGCCCGGTAGGCGATGGCCAGCACCACCCCGCCCAGCGCCCCGATCGACGCCGCCTCGGTCGGCGTCGCCAGCCCGAACAGGATCGAGCCCAGAACCGCCAGGATCAGCAGCGCCAGCGGCAGAAAGCTGGTGCCCAGCATCCACATCATCTGGCCGAAGGGAATCTCGGGCAGTTCTTCCTTGGTCGGCTTCGGCGCCAGCTGTGGCTGCAGGATCGCCCGGGTCATGATATAGGTCAGATACAGCGCCACCAGCGTGAAGCCCGGCAGCAGCGCCCCGGCATAAAGCCGCACGATCGAGGTGCCCGAGGCCGCGGCATAGACGATCAGCATGATCGACGGCGGGATGAGGATACCCAGCGTGCCGCCCGCGCAGATGATCCCGGAGGCAAAGCTGTGGTTGTAGCGCATCTTCAGCATCTGCGGCAGCGCCAGCATGCCCATCAGCGTCACGACGGCGCCGACGATGCCGGTGGCGGTGGCGAACAGCGCGCAGGTGATCAGCGCGGCAAAGCCCAACGACCCCGGCACATTGCGCGTGGCCACCGCCAGCGTGCCGAACAGCTTGTCCACGATGTTCGCGCGTTCCACGATGTAGCCCATGAACAGGAACAGCGGAATCGCGGTCAGCACCTCGTTCGAGATCACCGTATAGGTCTGGTTCACGAACAGGTCGAAGATGCGGTTGTTGTAGAACCCCTCGATCCACAATCGCGTGCTTTCCCACCAGCCCGCATCCTCGCCCAGCCGGTTGAAGGCGCGCCACATGCGGCCCGGATCGTAATAGGCGTAATAGCCGAAGAAGATGCCCAGCGCCATCAGCGTAAAGGCAATGGGGAAGCCGAGGAAGACGCAGCCGATGAAAATGGCCAGCATCATCAAGGCGATCTGCGGATCGGTCACGGGGGGTTACTCCGGTTCGCGCACGCGGGTGTAAGGGCAGGTGAAAGCGGCGGGTGTCAGGACTGCTGCGACTGCGCAGCCTGCTTGAGCAGGACTTGCTCGGTTTCCTCGACGTCCTGTTCGACCTCGAGCCAGCGGTTGTCGCGGATGCACAGGATGCAGCGGAACACCTGCGCCACGCCCTGGATCAGCAGCAGGATGCCCGCCGCCACGATCACCGTCTTGAACTGATAGATCGGGATGCCGGCCGGGCTGTTGATCGACACCTCGGCATAGCTCCAGCTGCGGCTGGCGTATTTCCAGCCCGAGAAGATCAGCGCGAGGATGCCCGGAAAGAAGAACAGCACATACAGCGCCAGGTCCACCATCGCCTGCCGCCGCGGCGCCCAGGTGCGGTAAATGAAATCGCCCCGCACATGCCCGCCGCGCGACAGCGTGTAGGCGCCGCCCATCATGAACAGCGTGCCATACATGATGAAGCTCAGGTCCAGCGCCCAGGGCGTCGGCGCGTTGAAGAAGTAGCGCGCGAACACCTCGAAGCTCATCCCGGCGGTCATCAGGATGATAAGCCAACCGAAGGTCTTGCCGAACCACGCAGACAGCCGGTCGGCAAAGCGGATGTAGGACTGCATCGGGAAGGACTCCGTGGCGGGGCCGGGGCGGCCCCGGCGGGGCCGAAACAAAAAGCGGCGGGGACCGAAACCCCCGCCCCCGATGGTGTCGGGATCAGAGCTTGAGCTTGCCCGGGAAATAGTGGTCGTAGGCCAGGCCCAGGTCCGGGGCGTTCATCAGCTCGTAGTAGGCGACCTTCTCCACCCAGGCGCGCTGGCTGTCCATGACCTTCTTGTTGAAGGCGTCCTTCTCCAGCTCGACGATCAGCTTGTCCCAGGCTTCCAGCTGGCCGGCCAGGATTTCCTTCGAGGTGCGATGCACCTTGACGCCGTTTTCGTCCTGCAGCTTCTGCAGGTCGGTCGAGTATTCGCGCATCGCCAGCGCCAGGTTCGACGTGGCCGAGGCTTCGACGCCGTATTTCAGGATCGCCTGCAGGTCGGGGGCCAGATCGTCCATGAAGTCCTTGTTGAACAGGAATTCGAACGATTCCGACGCCTGATGATAGGACGACAGGTAATAATTCTTGGCCACGTCCTGCGCGCCGAACCGCTTGTCCGACGAGGGGTTGTTGAACTCGAACGCGTCGATCACGCCGCGCTCCATCGCCGGCACGATCTCGCCGCCCGGCAGCTGCGCCACCGACATGCCCATGCCCTGCAGCAGGTCGGCCGCCAGGCCCACGGTGCGATACTTGAAGCCCTGCAGGTCGGCGACGGTGTTCACCTCGCCCTTGAACCAGCCGAAGGGCTGCGCCGGCATCGGCATGCCCATGAAGCCATAGACGTTCAGGCCCAGGATCTGCTGGGTCAGTTCCTGATACAGCTCCTTGCCGCCACCCTGATAGAACCAGGCCAGCATGGTGGTGGCCGAACCGCCGAACACCGGGCCGGTGCCGAAGAACGACGCGGCCTTCGACTTGCCGTACCAGTAGACCGGCACGGTGTGCGCGGCGTCCAGCACGCCGTCATGCACGGCATCCATCACCTGGAACGCGCCCACCACGGCCCCCGCCGGCAGCAGGTCGATCTTCAGCCGGCCGCCCGACATTTCCTCGACGCGGGTCACATACTCGCGGGCAAAATCCATCCAGATGTCGGAGGCCGGCCACGAGGTCTGCATCTTCACCACCACCGGCGCCTGCGCCAGCACGGCGGGGGCGGCAAGCGTGGTGGCGGCGGCAGCAGCGCCGCCCAAGGCGCCCTTGCGCAGGAACGAACGACGGTTCATCGCCCCGGTGTCGCGGGTTGCAGTCATCAGTTGTCCTCCCAGACGGTTGCAGCCGCTCTGCGGCCTTATGATCGCGGCAATACTAACGGTGCGGCCGACGATTGCAAGAGGCGGTAAGGTTTTTTTACCAAATATGCGGGTTCCTCGTGCCGGAACCGGCCAAACCACCTTGCGGCGCAGGAAATCGGCGCCATCCGGCGGGCGGCGGCGCCCGCGCTCAGCGGAACCTGCCGGCCAGCCGCTGCAAGGGGGTGCGCGTATCCTCCGTGCCGCCCGGCGCGGCACCTGCCGGCGGGTTCGCCGCGGCAGGCCGGGCAACCGGCGCCTCGGGCGCGCGCGCGCCGCTGTTGCGCGCCGGGGCCACCCGGGCGTTCACCGCGTTCAGGAACCCCGGCCCGTCGCCTGCCGCCAGCGCCGGTGCCCCGTCCGAGATGCCGCGCATCAGGTCGTCCAGCCAGTCGGCATCCGCCTTGGCGAAGTCGTGCAGCACATAGGCGGCCACCGCATCCTTGTGCCCCGGATGGCCGATGCCCAGCCGCACGCGGCCATAAGCCTCGCCCAGATGGGCATGGATCGACCGCAACCCGTTGTGCCCGGCGTGACCGCCGCCCTGCTTGAGGCGCAGCCGCCCGGGTGCCAGGTCCAGTTCGTCGTGAAAGACGGTGATGTCGGCCGGCGTCAGCTTGTGAAAGCGCGCCGCCTCGCCCACCGCCTGGCCCGACAGGTTCATGAAGGTCTCGGGCTTGAGCAGCAGCACCTTTTCCGACCCGAACCGCCCTTCGCTGACCAGGCCCTGAAAGGCGCGCCGCCACGGGCCAAAGCCGTGATCGGCCGCGATCCGCTCCAGCGCCATGAAGCCGATGTTGTGCCGGTTGCCGGCGTATTTCGCGCCCGGGTTGCCCAGGCCCACCCACAGCTTCATCGCGCGCTCCCGTTGCCGCCTGCCCCGGTTTGCGTCAGCCGGCCGCAGGCGTCAAGCCGCCGGGCGCCCGGCGCGGCTGACGCGATCGTGCCGGCCCGGCCCTTGACCGCCCCCGTCCCGCGCAGGACAACACCGCTGTTCCCCCGCAATCAGGACCGCGCCATGTATCTGACGATGAACCGCTTCAAGGTGAAACCCGGGCAGGAAGCCGCCTTCGAGGCGATCTGGACCGGGCGCGACAGCCACCTGCCGCAGGTGCCGGGCTTTCTGGCCTTTCACCTGTTCCGCGGTGCGGCGCAAGCCGACCACACGCTTTACGCCAGCCACACGCTCTGGGCCTCGGAGGCGGCCTTCACCGCCTGGACGAAATCGGCCGCCTTCCGCGCCGCGCACGGTCAGGCCGGCAGCAGCCGCGACATCTACCTTGGCCCGCCCGAGCTGGAATGCTTCGAATCGGTGCAGCACATCGCAGCCGGCGCGGCCTGAGCCGGCAGGTCGGCACAGGCAAAGGGGGCGGCGCCCTGCGGCACCGCCCCCCCTGCAATCGTCCGACCCTGGGCCCGGCTCAGGCTTCGGCGATGAAGCCGGCCGGCGCCGTCACGTTGGCGACCACGAAGTTGCGCTTGATCGTGGGCACGACGCCTTCGGGCAGCGGGATATCGTTGATGTGGATGACATCGCCGATGTTCTTGCCGGTCAGGTCCACAGTGATGTGGTCGGGGATGTCACCGGCGGTGACTTCCAGTTCGACTTCCGGGCGCACCACGGTCAGCGTGCCGCCGCGCTTCAGGCCGGGGCTGGCTTCGTGGTTGACGAATTCCACGTGGATGAAAAGGTTGATGCGGCTGGTGCGGCGCAGGCGCATCAGGTCCACATGGATCGGCAGGTCCTTGACCACGTCGCGCTGCACGGAGCGGCAGATCACGCGCACATCCTCGTGGCCTTCGACCTTGAGGTTGAACAGCGTCGAAAGGAAGCGCCCTGCCTTCAGCTTCTTCAGCAGGTAGTGGTAGTTGAAGCTGATCGGCAGCGGGTCCTGCCCGCCGCCATAGACAACGCCGGGCACCTTCGTCTCGCGACGGGTCTGGCGGGCGGCCCCCTTGCCTGTCCCCGCGCGTGCCTCGGCAATCAGATCCGGGATCTCTTTTGCCATGATTTCTCTCCTTTGACAGTCCGCCGCCCTCCAAGGGTGTGCGACGCGACCGGGGGGCTATAGCGGGCCTGCCCCGGGAAGGAAAGGGGGGAAACGTCGCCCGCGTCTGCAAAGCGGCGCCCCCGGCGCTTGCGCGGCCGGCACCGACAGGCTAGGCCGGGCGCCACGCCAGAAGCCGCCAAGCCCCGCACCTATGCCCGCCCCCCGCCGCCCCGCCTTGCCCTTCAGCGCTGCCCGCCCGGTCTTGCCGCACTTTGCGGCAATGGGGGTGCTCTGGGGCGCCTTTGCCGCCTGCGTGCCCGACCAGATCGCGCGCCTCGGCCTGTCGGAGGCGGGGATGGGCGTGCTGTTGCTGTTCACGCCGCTGGCGGCGGTTTCGGCCATGCTGGCCGCCCCGGCCGCGGCGCGGGTGCTGGGGCGGGTGGCCTTGCCGCTGACGACGGCGGCGATGGGCCTTGCCTTCGTGCTGCCCGGCCAGGCGGGCACGCCGGTGATGTTCGCGCTGGCGATGCTGGCGGCGGGGGCCAGCACGGGGCTGCTCGACGTGCTGATGAACGCCCGCGTCGCCGCGATCGAGAATGCGCGCAACCTGCACCTGATGAACCTGTGCCATGCCGCCTATTCCTTCGGCTATGCGGCGGCGGCGCTGGCCGCGGGCGCCCTGCGCAGCGCCGGCCAGGGCCCGGACGCGGTGCTCGGGGCGATGGGGGCGGTGGCGGTGCTGGTGGCACTTGCCGCCTGGGAACGCGACGGCCGGATCGAGGGGTTGGCGCGCCCGGCCCGGGGCGCCCCCGGTGCCGCGCTGGGGGTGCTGCCCTTGCTGGGCGGGGCGGTGGTGCTGATCGCGTTCCTGTCGGAAAACGCGGCCGAGGCCTGGTCGGCCCTGCACATCGAACGCACCCTGGGCGGCAGCCCGTCCGAAGGGGCGGCGGGGCCGGCGGTGCTGGCGCTGACGATGGGCCTGGCGCGGCTGGCAGGCCAGGGGCTGGTGGCGCGGGTCGATCCGTTCCGGCTGCTGGGCGCCGGCGCGGTGCTGGCAGCGCTGGGGGCGCTGGGGGCGGCGGCGGCCACCAGCCCGACGATGGCGCATGCCGGCTTCATCGTCATGGGCCTCGGCGCCAGCGTCATCGCGCCCACGGCCTTTTCGCTGGTCGGCCGGCTGGCCGAACCGCAGGCACGGGCGCGGGCGGTGGCCCGGGCCACGATGCTGGGCTACGTGGGCTATTTCTTCGGCCCGCCCGCGCTTGGCTTCGTGGCCAGCGCGGTGGGCCTGCGCGGCGCCTTTGCGGTGGCGGCGGTGGCGCTGCTGGCGGTGCTGGTGCTGGCGCCCGCCATGCGCCGCTTCGGCGATGGGCGCTAGAGCGTTTCCCGATTTTTGTGGTTCATAGGCTGCTGCGGTGAAGAAGTTGGCGCTCTCCCCGGGGGTGATGAGATCGACGAGCCGTCCGATGGCGTCCCAGAGGGCCGCAACGGTTCGCTCGGCCGCCTTCCGCAGG